>CAVJHI010000025.1:0-26371 GCA_963649415.1 bacterium | reverse complement strand
AACGGGCGCTCAGAAGACGAACTCGGCTGAGCCTGCAGAGCATATTGCCCCCCCCCGATACATAATACACTGAGTATCAGGAAGATAGACTTATAAAGGCTATCGGTTAGTTTTCGTGTTATTCTATAGTAGGTCACAATAGCTCGAATCCCTCCACTGCAGGGAGAGATGCAAATATAACAAATCTAATCAGAATCCCAAAGGAGTTATTCAGTTTCTTTCAGCTTCTGGCGGCGGGTCTCGGCGGAGTCGTGGCCAAAGAGGAGGCGGGGGCCCTCTACGGAGCGCCAGTGACGGGAGTCGAAGTCTTCAGGGTCGCGCGGAGCGACATACGGCCCCTCACGGTCAATCACAAAGGAGAGATATGTAATATTGTAGCCCTGCTCGCGGAACATCTTCTCGTAGAAGGTCTGCACCTCCCTTACCTCGGCCGGGATGGAGTCGTCGCCGCAGCCGTAAAGGTCTTCTGTACAGGAGATTATCTTCAATCCGTTGACTTTGCAGACCGCCTTGGTGTATTGGTGCAGAAACATCGAATCCGTCTTGAGATGCACCACGCCTCCGGGACGCAGCATCGAGCGGTACCTCTCCAGAAATAGAGGCGAGGAAAGGCGCGAATTTTCGCTGCGGAACTGCGGATCGGAGAAGGTCAGCCAAATCTCCGACACCTCGCCGGGCGCGAAAAAAGCGGTAATGAACTCCACCCGAGTTCTCAAGAACGCCACATTGCCTAGATGCTCCCGCGTCGCATAGCCGGCCCCCTTCCAGAGCCGCGCCCCCTTGATATCCACGCCGATATAGTCGGCGCCCGGGTTGCGCTGCGCCAGGTCAATGGTATATTCCCCCTTACCGCAGCCGAGTTCCAGCACTATCGGAGCATCCGGCGCGCCCTGCGGGAACATCTGCGCGCGCCAGTTCCCTTTGACGGGGTGGTCCTTGAGATTGAAAAAGCCATCGGCGAGCAGCTCCCGGGAAGAGGGCTGCAAGAGACAGGAGAAAGTCTCGTTCTCCGCAAATTTTCTCAGTTTATCGTGTCCCATCGCACTTCGTGCAAATCAGTCCGAGCCCGGTAAAATTGCCGTCCACGCCCACCGGGCGCACATTCAAGCGCCACTCTCCCCATTCTGGGAAACTCATCCCGCTGCGGTACATCTCCCTGCCGCCCCTGGAATCCAGGCTCTTCATATACACCGTCTCAGAGAAACTCTCCCCCGACGGGGAAAGCCAGAGCACGCGCAGCTCGATGTTGTCCTGCCGGCCTTGGAGAAGCCTGCCGTAGAACGAGAAATCGTAGGTGGCAAGGGAATCGGTCAGCGGCAGGTAGAATGAATATACGCCATCGCGCGCCTCATCCGAGCGGACAAAGCCGTTGTACCCGCTCACCTGCGAGCAGGCGGCAAGGCAAAGCAGAGTCAGCAGAAGCGCGCAGCGGGGTCTCATTTGCCCTGCTCGTTGCCCTTACCGTTGCCGCGGCGCTCACCATTGCGCCTGCTTCCGCCGCCACCTGCCGAGCCCCCGTTGCGGGCGGCGGCGCGGTTCTCTCCGCCATTGCCGGAGCCGACGTTTGCGGAGCCGTTGCGTCCGCCGGACTTGCGGCCCTTGCCTCCGCGCCCCTTGCGGCGGCGAGGAGAGTCAAAGCGGCTGATACTGTCGTCCCCGACTGCTGTAACGAATTCAGGAGCAGACGGTTCCGGCTCGCTGCGAAGCGACTCCGGCTTGATGCCGTTGCGGTTCATCTTGATAATATCCCTCACCTCGGAAGCGTCAAGCGGGAAGAGCTGCGCATCGGAAGTCTTGTCGTAGGAGAAATACATCACCTCGCGGAGTATGTCAGTCTTGCGCAGGAAAGCCTGTCCGTCCTGGAACTCAAGCGGTTCGCTCACCTTAGGGATGCGTGACTGCGCATCGAGATAGGTCGCGACCTCGTAGTTGAGGCAGCACTTCAGCTTGCCGCACTGGCCGGCGAGCTTCTGCGGGTTGAGCGAGAGGTCCTGGCAGCGCGCCGCCGAAGTCGAGATGCTCTGGAATGAGGAAATATAGTTGGCGCAGCAGAGTTCGCGCCCGCACACGCCGAGCCCTCCGATGAGTCCGGCCTCCTGGCGTGCGCCTATCTGCTTCATTTCTATCCTGATATGGAACTCCTCGGCAAAGGCCTTGATCAGCTGTCGGAAGTCCACGCGTCCGTCGGCGATGTAGTAGAATATCGCCTTGCTGCCATCGCCCTGGAACTCCACGTCGCCAATCTTCATCTCGAGGCCCATCTCCGCCGCGATGGCGCGGGCCTTAATCATCGTCTCCTGCTCGCGCGCAATCGCCTCCTGCCAGCGCTCGATGTCGGTCTGGCGGGCCTTGCGGTAGATTTTCTTGAAGACGGTCGTCTGTGGGTCAATCCCCTTGCACTTCATCTGCCGGGCCACGATAGGGCCCTCCAGAGAGACGATACCGAGATCGAGACCGGTGGTGGCCTCGACTATCACGAGGTCGCCCAGACGGATATTCTGCGGAGAGTCGTTGATGTATATCCCCTTGCGGGTGTTCTTGAAGCGCACCTCGAAGAGGTCCTTGACGGAACCGTCCTGCGCGTCCTTGAGCCAGTTGTAGTCGCTGAGCTTGCAGCAACCCGCACGGTAGCTGCAGTCGGTCTCGCCTGTCCGCTCGTCTTGAGTCACAACGCAACCCCTTGAGCAGTCGTATTTTATAGATTCTTTTATATCACTCATATAAGTATGTACAGTCTGTCCGCAATATCAGTGAAGAGGATCTTCGCATTGACATTTCTCTCAAGTAGCGAATATCCCCGGTCAAAGACCGCAAGCGCCCGGCGCGGAAAGGCCTTAGGGCAGGCTGCGGCCCAGCGGAGCGCGTCCGCGGTGACCGTTCCCAGCTCCGTCAGTCCCTGCTGGGCAAGGAATATGAGCCGAAGCTGGCTTGATGCAAATTTACAAAAAGCTTTCGCACTTTCGCGCGACGACATCGCAGATAGCCTGTCGGCAATGTCAAGACAGGTCTGCAAATCTTTGGAGAGCAGCGCATCCATCAGCTCCCCGAAAAGTTCCGGAGACTCGAATCCAGCCTCGGCGCCGTCCGCTCCGGAAGGACGCACCCTGATGCGCTGGCAGCGGGAGGCGATGGTCGGCAGCACCTTCTCCGCCTGATGTGTAATGAGCAGAAACTGAGTCTTCTGCGCCGGCTCCTCAATCATCTTGAGCAGCCTGTTGGCAGCTTCAGCGTTCATCTTCTCCGGCAGGTAAATCACCACCGAACGGTACCCACCCTCTAGCGCGCTGAGAGACAGGGTGTCGAGGATGAACTGGGCCTCCTTGACAGCAATGATGCTGTTTTTTTTCTCCAACCCGAGGGCGGCAGTGAGCTCAGCCTCGGTAAACCGTGGATTGGAAAGTGCCAAAGTGCGGAATTCCCCGAGATAATTGACGGAAATCTTCTGTGCCTCGGCAGGGAAGATGAAATGCACGTCCGGGTGAATCAGCTTGCCTATCTTGTTGCAGCTCGGGCATACTCCGCAGCTGTCGCCGCTGCTGCGATTGGAGCAGTAGAGGTACTGCAGAAACGCGATGCAGAGCGGGAACGCACCACCGCCGTCGTCCTCCTGGAAGATGATGGCGTGCGGAATCTTGCCGGAATCGACCATCCCGACGAGAGCCCTGACCACTTCAGGGTTGCCCTGCAGCTGCGCGAAACTCATACCTGCCTGAATGTGTTGAAATGTGCAATCTCCACAAGCGCATCCTTAGCCGGCGAATCCGGCACCGGAGCGAGGGCTTCAACTGCCCGGGAAATGTATTCCTCAAGGCGGGCCGTGGCATATTCGATGCCTCCGTGGGCGAGGACGAAATCATGAATCCGGGAGCAGTATTCCGGATGGGAAGGAATCTCGCGAATCATCCCCCTCACTTCCGATTCATCTCCGAGCGAGCGGAGCGCGCCGAGCAGAGGCAGGGTTATCTTCCTCTCCTTGAGGTCAACTCCGACCGGCTTGCCGAGAGAGTCGGTGCCGGCATAGTCGAGGATGTCGTCCTTGATCTGGAAGGCCGTGCCGAAGGCGACGGCATATTCCCTGGCAGCCCTGATGTACGCATCCGGGGCATTGACCGAATAGGCGGCAGTCAACCCGGCGGTCTCGAAGAGTGAAGCCGTCTTGCACCTTATGATGCGATAATAATCCTCCTCGTCAGTGTCGGCGCTGGTAGCCTTTTCGAGCTGGAGCATCTCCCCTTCGGCGAGGTCGGTGAGGGTCTTGGAGAAGAATCCTACAACCTTGGTGTAATGCTCGGAAGCCAGCACCATCTCCACTGCCCTGGCGAGCCAGAAATCCCCCACAAGCACGGCTGCGGACGGCCCGAGGAGGGCCGAAACTGTCGGGCTGCCGCGGCGCTCGGAGCTCTCGTCGGCCACATCGTCATGCATCAGAGTGGCGTTGTGGAGCAGTTCGGAAGCGGCGGCATAGCGCAGGCTGTCCTCGCTCGGAGTGCCGAGGGCGCGGGCTGTAAGCAGTGAGATGAGAGGGCGCAACATCTTGCCGGAGTGCGAGATAAGGATGTCGTTGGTCTGCGCAAGCAGAGCGACATCGCTATGCAGGCTGCTGCGGATCAGCGCCTTCATACGGCCCCAATCTTCACCCAGGACAGATATTATGCTCTCCAGATTCACAGCAGTTCTTTCAGTTCTTCAACGGTGCTGGGGAACGAGATGAGTCTGCGGGACTTCTCATCGAGGAAGCCTCTCTCCACATAGAGGTCCAGCTGGGCGCGGAACGGCTCGTAGAAGCCGTCCATATTGTACGCGACCACCCGGCCGGGATAGAGTCCCATCTTCGCGAGGCAGTAGGTCTCGGCGAGCTCGTCGAGGGTGCCGATGCCGCCAGGAAGCGCCACGGCAAGGCAGGTCCCCTCCCGCATCGCATCCTTGCGCTCGGACATCCTGTCCGTCCAGATACACTTGGTGAGGGCTGGATGCTCCAGACCCTTCATAAAGCGGGGTATCGCGCCGATGACCTCCACTCCGTGGCGGGAAGCCTCGTCGCTGACGTCCCACATCATCCCCTTGACGGTGCCGCCGGAGACAATATCGTATCCAGACAAACAAGCCGCACGGACGATTTCACGTGCAGCTTGGTTGTATTGAGGCTTTATGTCCTTGCTGGCGGAACAGAAAAATACCGCCTTTTTATCTGACATATAATTGATTTAGAAGAGGAATGCCACTGAAGCGGCTACGCCGTTGCACTTGCTCTCGTTGATGGTCTTGGTGACGGAGCCGGCTGTGATATCAGAGCCGTAAACATCGCCGAGATTCCAGAAGTACTTGACGGATACCTGCAGATGCCTAAGCACCTCAACGCCTGCGCCGAGGCTGACGCCGTACTCGAAGCGGCTCTTTATATTGTCCCAGGTCTTCTGTGCCTCCTCCTTGGTGAGGATGTTGGTTTTTACTTCATTGGTAACGGCATATCCGATGAACGGCTCTGCGAATCCGTAAACCCTCAGAAGAGTGCCGACACCGAGACCTACCTGCACCTGTACAGGGACTTCGATATATCCGGTCTTGTAGTCCAGGTTGACATCCTGAGCTCCACCTACATTGGCAAGGGTTTCGCCCTTCATGTTGTAGATGATGGCCGGCTGGATGGCAAGGAGGTTGCCGAGGCCGAGCTTATAGGTGAGCCCGACGTGGTACTGGTTAATGTTCTTGTAATCGGCATAGGCATCCTTTACATTTGATGCTGAAGAGGTAAGACCGGCCACAATACCGACCTGCGCGTTTGCTGACCACGCAGTAAGAAGCGCTGCAGCGATGATGAGAATCTTTTTCATTTTTTTACGGTTTGAGTTAAATCAGTTTATCTATTCTTTCCGTGATTTCCTTTTTGGATACGACTCCCACGGTCCTGTCCACGAGCTCGCCTCCCTTGAAAAAGAGCAGCGTCGGGATGTTGCGGATGCCGTACTTGATGGAGATGTCTTCGCAGTCGTCAACGTTGCATTTGCACACGACCGCCTTGCCTTCGTATTCGGCTGCGACCTCGTCCACTGTCGGGGAGAGCACGCGGCAAGGGCCGCACCAGGTGGCCCAGAAGTCTATAAGAACCGGCTGAGGAGAAGCAAGTACCTCAGCGATGTTCGCGTCATTTATTACAGTTGCCATAATATTAAAAAATTATCCGCCGTCCAAACCGGCGGCGGATACAAAGATAAGAAATTAATAGAAAGTTTCAATATTCCAGACGAAAGCGCGCAGACCGAGATCCGGCGCCGCCTCGTCTTTCTTCTTCAGTTCTGCGAGGATGGGCTCGACTTTCTCGTCCTTCACCATCGCGAGCACCGCGTGGTTCATCTCCGGCCAGGCGTGGTTGCCGAAGCGCGGGATGCCGTTGAAGCTGCCCTTACCCTCGATGTCTTCCCAGCGGGTGAAGCCTCTCTGGCCCATCTCGGCGAGCATTTCGACTATTTCTTCATTGTATGCCTGATTGTAGGCTATGAACATTGCTTTCATTTGTTTTTCCTCCTTTCCTTTCTGCTTGCGAACGAACAATAAACCGTAGGGATGAGCACGAGGGTCACGAGGGTCGAAATGGTCAGACCCCAACAGACCGTCACACCCAGAGAGCGCCACATCTCGGAACCTTCGCCGGTGCCGAGCGCCATAGGCAGCATACCGAGCACTGTGGTGAGGGTGGTCATAAGGATAGGACGCAGACGGCTCTTGGCCGCGGTGGTGGAGGCGTCGCGGATGTTCATGCCCCTCTCACGGCAAAGTATAGTGTAGTCAATCAATACGATACCGTTCTTCACAACCACGCCGATAAGGATGATGATACCGATCATCGCCATCACTCCGAGCGCCGTGCCGGTGATTCGCAGACCTAGCAGCACGCCCACGAGGGCGAACGGAACGGAGAACATAATCACGAACGGGCTCATAAACGACTCGAACTGAGACGCCATCACCATATAGACGAGGATGACCATCAGGACAATCAGCACGAGCAGGTCGGAGAACATATCCTGCTGATCCTCATAGTCTCCGGCGATTATCGTGGAGATGCCGGTCGGCATCGGGGTGGCGGCAATCACCTTGCCGGCCGCTGCCACCGCGTCGCTGAGGGCCGCGCCGTCGGCAACGATACCGGTGACGGTGATGAGCCTCTCACGGTCCTTGCGCTCGATGGTCGGAGGCACGAGGGTCTCCTCTACGGTGCCGAGGTCCTTCATACGGACCTGCTGTCCTGCGGCGTTGGTGACGAGGATGTTCTCAAGGTCCTCGATGCTGGTGCGGGACTCAGGATTGTAGCGTACGCGGATCTTGTATTCCTCGCCGTCCTCGCGGTAGTATGAGGATACCGAACCGCTCATCGCGGCGCTGAACGCCGCAGCTGCGGTGGTGGAGCTCAATCCATTGAGAGCCAGCTTGGTACGGTCGAAGTTCATCTGGAGCTCAGGGGTGTATTCGTCACGGCTGAGGGTTACCTGCGCAAATGCCGGATCCTCGAGCATTCCGGCCTGAAGCTGCTTGGCGACGAGGTCGGTGTTGTCGAAGCTGTAGCCATAGACCTCGACCGCGATGGAGGAGGCGCCGCCCATTCCGCCGCCGCCTTCGGAAACGAGGGCGCGGCGTATCTCAGGATACTGGGCGAGGATGCCGCGGACTATGTCGGCAAGCTCTGCGGAAGTGCGCTGGCGGGTACTGCTCGTGCCGATATTGAGAGTCATCGAGATGAGGTGGGTACCATTGCTCTGCATACTTGCAAAGGTGTTGTCGGAATCCGCCTGACCGAAGGTGCCGTTGATGGTCTTGGCCTCCGGAACGGCAGTCTTAAGCTCCTGATATACTGTGTTGAAGAGGCCGCGGGTCACTTCCTGGGCCGTACCCATAGGAAGCTCGATGGTGACGGAGATACGGTCGGAGTCGGAGCGCGGGAAGTACTCGGTCTTCAGACCCGGTACAAGTGTTACCATAGCAAGGACGAAGACTCCGGCGAAGGTCAGAATCACGACCTTGCGGCGCTTCGTAGCCCAGTGGATAATGTGCGCATATCCTCTTGATATCCAGTCGATAAACTTATTGATAGGAACGAAAATGGCGTTATATACCTTGCCGTGCTTGACATCCGCCTTGAGCCAGCGGGAGCAGAGCATAGGGACGAAGGTAAGCGCCGCCATAGTGGACACTATCATGATGATGCTGACAATCCATCCGAGCTGGCGGAACATGATTCCGGACATACCGTTGATCATGGTCAGAGGCAGGAACACGCAGAGCATCGTGAGGGTGGAGGCGATGACGGAGATACCCACCTCGGAGGTGCCGTGCACGGCGGCTTCCTTCGGCTTCTCGCCCCTGGCGAGGTGCGTGGAGACATTCTCGAGCACCACTATGGAGTCATCCACGACCATACCGATGGCAATCGCAAGCGCTGACATTGAGATGATGTTGAGCGTGTTGCCGGTCGCATAGAGATAAATCAGCGACGCGAGCAGCGCCAACGGGATGGAGAGTATGATGATGATGGTGGACTTCCAGTTGCCGAGGAATATGAATACGATGAATCCCACGACGAGGAAGGTGATGATGATAGTCTCGAAGAGGGTGTGGATGGTATTGATAATCTCGGTGGAGCCGTCCACGAAGGTAACTACTTCTATATCGGCAGGAAGCGTCTGCTCGATTTTGGCGAGCTGCTTTTTGACGCTGCGAATCACATTGACGGTGTTGGCACCGGACTGCTTCTGGATGATGATTCGCGCGGAGCGCTCACCATTGGTATAGGACTCCTGCTCGCGTTCTTCGCCTCCGTCGTAGATGGTGGCGACGTCGCGCAGATAGACTGCCGTCCCGTTGCTCGTACCGACCACGATGTCAAGCAGTTCGCTCGGATCTGTAAACTCCTTCTGTACGCGGAGGGTATAGGTCTCGGTGCCGATGTCGATGTTGCCGGAAGGAATGTTCCTGTTCTCCGCGGCGATGATTGAAGAGATGCCGCTGACGCTGAGGTTGTAGGCCTGGAGTTTTACTGGGTCGCAATAGACCTGAATCTCACGGCTCGGCGCACCGCTGACGGACACCGTTCCGACTCCCTTGACACGCGCAAGCGGGGTGGAGAGCTTGTCGTCGAGTATCTTGTCGAGGCCTTCGAGGCTCTCCTTTGCCGTGGCGGAGAGCATCATGATAGGCATATCGTCGGCGCTGAACTTGAATATGACAGGCATCGTGGCCCCGTCAGGGAGCGATGAGTTGACCATATCCAGCTTGTCGCGGACATTGTTGGTCGCCTCCTCGATGTCGGTGCCGTATTCAAAGGTAAGGGTAAGCAGGGAGATGTTTTCCTTGGACTGGGAAGTAAGCTCCTTGAGGTCCTCTACGCCGTTGAGGGCGTTCTCGAGGATTTTGGTGAGGTTGGTCTCGATATCCTGGGCGTTGGCGCCCTGATATGAGGACATCACCATAATGGTATTTGAGTCAAACTCCGGGAACTGCGCGATTGACGTCCTGCTCAGCGAGAATATGCCGAGCACCGCAAATGCGATGAATATCAATGCAGTAGTTACCGGCTTGTTGACCGCGGAACGATAGATGCTCATTGTGCAACCTCCACTTTAATGCCCGCCTTGAGCGCGGACTGGCCCTCGGTGATGACCCTGTCGCCCTCCTCGAGTCCGGAGAGGATTTCGTAGCTGGAGCCGAAGTGCAGGCCGACGGTCACAATCTTGACTGAGACCACATTGTCGGCGTCGATGACATATACGAGCCTCTGGCCGGAGCCCTGCTGCTTCACCACCGCAGAGTCAGGGATGACGATGCTGTCGTTGTTGCCCATATTGATGGTGGTGCGGACATACATTCCCGGACGGACGAGGCGGTCGCTGTTTGGAATCTGCACCTCGACCTTGAAGGTGTGGGAAGCGGCGTCCATCACAGGATAGAGCCTTACAACGGAACCCGTAAAGGTCTTGCCGGGCAGGGCGTCCGCGCTCACGGTGACCTTGTCGCCCTTGTGGACCTTGGTGTAGTCGGTCTCGGACACTCCCACGAGTATCTTGACCGGAGTAATCTGCTGCACGGTGTAGATCGGGGAGGACATCGCGTACATATCGCCCTTGTCGTAGTTGCGGGCGGTCACTACGCCGTTGATCGGCGAGCGGAGGATGGTGTTGTCGAGAAGGTTTTGGTAGCTGGACTCCGATACCTCGTAGGCGAGCTGCAGGGCGTCGTAGTCGGACTGTGAGATGCCGCCCTCGCTGAGCAGGGTCTTGACTCGGTCGAGCTCCTGCTTGTCGTTCTTGAGTTTGAGCTCAGCCTGCTGGAGGGAGGCCTTGTCCATCTCGGCAAGTACCTGGCCCGCTGAGACGAAGTCGCCGACCTCGACATTGAGCTTCTTGATACGGTTGGTCGTCTGCGGAGCTATGTTGTTGACTATGTTTGCCTGCACGGTGGAGGAGTAAACCTCATTCTGCGGCACTGTCTGCCTGGTCGCACTCACGACTGAGACGAGAGGAGTCTTCTCCTCCGGGGCCGCCGCTTCGGCAGCCTTGTTGCCATTGCCGGCGCAGCTGCATACCATCGCGGCGAGCGCCATTCCCATTACGAGTCTTTTATTCATTGCTGTATGTTTTATTCAGTTGGACATTGCCGTCTTCGTCGATGAAATCTGCGCCGAGCACGCCCTCAAGGCTGGCCTTGGCGCTGACGAAGTTATAGATGGCCTGAGAGTAGGTGAGCTGGGCCTGGGTCAGCGCGAGCTGCGCGTCGTTGAGCTCGGTGAGGGTGCTGCGGCCCACCTCATAGGAGCGGCTTGCTATGTCGTAGGCCTTCTGGGCGGACTCGAGCGCGCTCTCTGCGGAACCCTTGCTCTTCATCGCAGTCTCCATCTTGTTGAGATACTGGCGGATGGAGATGCGTATCTGGCGCTCGCTCTCTTCCCTCTGCACGCTGAGCTCAGCCCTCTGGACCTTGGCCTGGCGCACATCGTTGAGCCTCTTGCCGCCGGAGAAAATCGGCACGGATAGGCTGATGCCCACATAAGAGTACGGTGACCACTTGTATTCGCTGAACTTGAAGTCATTGGTCATCGCGTTGAGGCTGTAGGAGAACGAGAGCGCGAGGCTCGGGAGGTAGGCGTACTGCTGCATACGGACCGTGGCCGCGAGCTGCTCCGCCTGGATGCCGAGTTGGCGCAGGGTGGAGTTGTTCTCGAGGGAGAGACCCTCGGACTGCTCGTAGTCATAGAGCATTGAGTCGCCGTAGTCCTCGAGGGAGCCGGCGATGTCGATGTTCTCGTCGAGGCTGACGCCCATCACGGCCTTGAGCTGCCAGAGCGAAAGTATTACGGAGCTCTCTGAGTCATAGACATTAGGCACAGCGTTGGCGAGGGTGGTCTTGGCCCTTGCGAGGTCGAGGTCGGAAGCCCTCTGGGCGTTGTATTTGCGCTGGGTCTGGTTGAGGTTTTCCAGGGCGTTCTCATAGACGGACTTGTACACCTCGAAGGCCTGCTTGGCGAGGAGACAGGAGAAATACGCCTGCTTGACCTGGTTGACGGTCTCGAGGCGGGAGCTTCTGGCCTTCTCCACGGCGAGCTCGACGCTCTGTCCGCTGACTCTGAGGCTCTCCCAGAGCTGGGCGTTGACGAGAGGCATTGATGCGGAAACGCCAGCTGACCAAGTGTTCCAGCGGCCTACCTCGAATCCGCTTGCGGAAGAGGCGGAGCTGTCTTCTGTAGAAGAAGAGCCGGTGTCGGCTCCGGAGGCGGAACCGCCGCCCATAGAGGACATGTCGAAGTCCATATACATCACCTGTTTCTTGATGGTGCGCTGATAAGCTGCCGATCCGTCAATTTGAGGAAAGAGAGAGGCGTATGTGCCTTTGCGCTCGTAGCCGCTGCGCTCGACTTCCATATCTGCCACTTTGACGGAGGCGTTTTCGCTGACTGCGATCTGAAGCGCCTGCTCTAGAGTGATGATTTTGGGAGAGGATGCCGTATCGGTCTGAGTCTCAGTCTCCTGCGCGGATAGCCCGACAGCTGCGGAAAGCGACAGAATCGAAATAAACAACAATCTTTTCATACACTATAATATAATCGGGGGCGGGTAGCGCAAAAATCGCGCCACCGGAGGGGAAACCAGACTGATTCTGAGAATTATTTTCTGCCCGGAGCGGCGGCCCTGGAGACGGCTGCAGGTTGTTTCCTTACTATCGACAAGATGAGGATGGCGATGCCGACGACGATGAACGGAATGGAGAGGAGCTGCCCCATATTGAGAGCCATTCCCTCTTCGAATCCGACCTGAGGCTCCTTGATGAATTCGATGAGGAATCTCATGCCGAAGCAGCCTACGAGGAAGGCCCCGAAGAAGAAGCCGCGATAGACCTTGTCGAGCTTGTTTTTATATACCCAGACGAGGATGAGGCCCAGAATAAGGTAAGAGAAGGCCTCGTAGAGCTGTGTCGGGTGCTTCGGCTCGGTCTCGCCGCGCAGGTCGAAGATGAATCCCCACGGGAGGGTGGTGACGTCGCCGTAAATCTCGGAGTTGAATAGGTTGCCGAGCCTGATCATGCATCCGGCAAATGCAACCGCGATGCAGAGACGGTCCATTATCCAGAGGAAGTCAAAGCCGTTCTTTTTACCATAATGATTTGAGTACCACCACATTGCAAGCAGCAAAGCAATGGCGCCTCCGTGGCTGGCGAGGCCGCCTTTCCACGGCATGAATATCTCCCAGAATCCCTGCCAGGAGCCTAGGTAGTAGTCCGGCTGATAGAAGAGGCAGTGGCCAAGGCGCGCGCCGACTATCGTAGCGATGAGCAGGGTGTAGAGAAGCGGGTCAAGGAGCTTTTCGCTGACCTTTTCGCGGCGGAAGAACCATCTGAAGAGGTACCAGCCGATGACGAAGCCGGAGACGAAAAGCAGCGAGTACCACCTGATCTGGAGGCCGCCGATATGGAAAAGCACCGGGTTGACGTGCCAGTGCACGAAGAGCATCTCAAACATACTGAGTCTTAAATTTTGCGAATATAGCAATTATTTTATGATTGCCAAGCGGGTAAGCTGCGGCAGGAATTTCAAAGAGACGACATCACAAACTGCAGCCGCCTAGTAGTATGGGCAATCTTCGTAAAAATGCAAAAAGCGAAAAATATTCGGTCGAAAAAGTGTAAAGAAATGCGATTATTCGGTCGAAAAAATGTATCTTTGTGCGGATAATAGTGACTGTCAGGATGTTAAAGAGAAAGATTGAAAGTCTATTGCTGGAGTGGAAAAACACTCCGGAGAAGAAGCCTCTTGTCATCAAGGGTATCCGCCAGTGCGGCAAGACCTTTATTGCAAAGGATTTTGCGTATAGGAACTACCGTAGTGTGGTCTATATGAATTTTACTCTCGAACCCGACAAGATGGCAGCGTTCACCGGGAACAAGGATGTCGATACTGTCATCATAAACCTTTCCGCGCTTATCCCGGACGCTGAATTCATCCCGGGAGAAACCTGCATAATACTTGACGAGATTCAGGACTGTCCGGATGCCCGCACAGCCTTGAAGTCGTTCAAGGAGGACGGGCGCTTCGATGTGATAGCCACCGGCTCGCTGCTTGGCGTCAAGGGATATGGGGAGAAAAATTCCGTTCCCGTGGGTTATGAGACGGTCGTGAACATGTATCCGTTGGATTTTGAGGAATTCCTGTGGGCCAACGGAATCAGCGACCGGATTATAGATGTCGTCAGGGAAAGCCTCGAGAAGGAGTCTCCCGTCCCGGAAGGCGTCCATCGGGCTCTTAGCGAGCTGCTTCTGCGCTATATAATAGTCGGAGGACTTCCTGCCGTGGTGAACAAATTTCTTGAGACCAAAAACATAGGTCAAGTCTACCGGCTGCAGAGAGAGCTCCTTGGAGAATATGAGGATGACATGGTGAAATATGCTGAGGACAGGGATAAACCATACATCCGTGAATGCTTCGAGTCGATTCCGCGGCAGCTGGCCAAAGAAAATAAGAAGTTTCAGTACTCGCTCATAAAAAGTGGCGGCAGAGCATCAGCATACAAAGGAAGTCTGCAATGGATGGAGGATGCCGGCATCATCAAACGCTGCTACAATACCTCCACTACCGAGCTCCCTTTGGACGGGAATGCTATGGAAGACTGTTTCAAAGTCTATGCAACGGATATCGGAATCCTTATGTCTATGCTGGACTTCGGCACGCAGGCAGACATCCTCAAAGGCAATCTTCTCGGGTATAAAGGAGCCATTTTCGAGAACCTTATGGCCGACTTCCTGTGCAAGAACGGACGCAATCTCTATTATTTCCACAAGGACAGCGGTCTAGAGATTGATTTTCTCATCAGACATAACGGGGAATGCACGCCGCTGGAAGTCAAGGCCAGCAACGGCAAGACAAAAAGCATGAAAACCGTACTTAAGAACCGGGATGTATATCATCTGTCAGAGGGACTGAAATTCGGCAATTACAATGTGGGCCGCTCCGGGGACATCCTTACGCTTCCCCTATATATGGGGTTCTTGCTAGCTGAAAAAGAGGCAGCCGACAATATCGCGGATGTCGACATAAGCGGGCTGGAATAGTGATATGCCAATAGAATTGAAGCGCCGCCAATCCATAACAAAAAGGCCGGTTGCCAAAAACTGACAACCGACCTCGAAAAGTCAAAAAGCGGGGAAGAACTACTCGCGGATTGCTGCGATACCAGGGAGGTCCTTGCCTTCGAGGGCTTCGAGCATTGCGCCGCCGCCGGTGGAGACGTAGCTTACCTTGTCGGCATAGCCCATACGGGTCACGGCTGCAACTGAGTCGCCGCCGCCGACGAGAGTGTAAGCGCCCTTGGCTGTAGCCTCTGCGAGGTCTTCAGCAATCTGAAGGGTACCGCCTGCGAACTTGTCGATCTCGAACACTCCGACAGGGCCGTTCCAGAGGATGGTCTTGGAGTCGAGGATAATCTTCTTCCAGGCTGCGAGGGACTCCGAGCCTGCATCTACACCCTCCCATCCTTCAGGGATGTCGTGTGAAGGAACGACCTGGGTATTGGCGTCGGCGCTGAAAGCGTCAGCCACGAGGGTCTGCACGGAGAGGGAGATGTTGACGCCCTTCTCCTTGGCCTTCGCAAGAATCTCAAGTGCCTGAGGCATAAGCTCGTCCTCGTGGAGAGAGTTGCCGATCTTGCCGCCCTGGGCCTTGATGAAGGTATATCCCATACCGCCGCCGATGATGAGATTGTCAACCTTGTCGAGCATATTCTCGAGCACGGCCAGCTTGGAAGAAACCTTGGAACCGCCGATGATTGCGGTGAAAGGATGCTTGGCGTTCTTGAGCACATTGTCGATGGCCTTGATCTCGCCCTCCATCAGGTAGCCGAACATCTTGTCGTTAGGGAAGTACTTGGCTATAAGAGCGGTAGAAGCGTGTGCACGGTGAGCGGTACCGAAGGCGTCGTTGATATAGCAGTCAGCATAGGAAGCGAGGGTCTTGACGAACTCCTTCTGGCTCTCCTTGACGGCAGCCTTGGCAGCCTTCTTCTCCTCGTCGGAAGCATCCTCTGCGAGTCCGCGCGGCTTGCCCTCCTCCTCAGCATAGTAGCGGAGGTTCTCGAGCAGCAGAGCCTCGCCCGGCTTGAGAGCAGCGACCTCAGCCTGAGCCTTCTGGCAGTCAGGGGCGAACTTCACAGGGACTCCGAGGCACTCTGACACGTGGTCAACGATGTGCTTGAGGGAGAACTTTGCATCCACTCCCTTCGGGCGTCCGAGGTGGGACATGATGATGAGCGAACCGCCGCCTGCGAGCACCTTCTTGAGGGTCGGGATGGCCGCACGGATGCGGGTGTCGTCAGTAATTTCGAACTTCTCGTTGAGTGGAACGTTGAAGTCCACGCGTACGATTGCCTTCTTGCCAGCGAAATCGTAAGAATCAATGTGCTGTTGCATATAGAAATGAATTAATTTTCAAACCTGCAAATTTAACAATTTTCTCCATATCTTTGCACCCGTTATGATTGAATACCCGCTCAAATCCTGGAAAGACTACGAACTTCTCGACTCCGGCGACGGAGAGAAGCTCGAAAGATTCGGTGCATACAGTCTCATCCGCCCGGAGCCCAAGGCCCTGTGGAGCAAGTCGATGAGCAGCAGGGAGTGGGAGAAGGCGGCACATGTCCGCTTCCGTCCCGGAGCCGGATTCGCCAAGGCCGGCAAGGAAGACAGCGGCACCTGGGAGAGACTCAAGCGCAGCGAGGACCAGTGGTACATCCGCTACGGTGGCTCCGAGGGCGGACCGGAGTTCAGCCTCAGGCTCGGCCTCACCTCCTTCAAACACACCGGAGTCTTCCCGGAGCAGGCCCCGAACTGGGAATTCATCTACCGGGAGACCCGCGACCTCGCCGGCAAACTCGGACGCAAGCCGAAGATACTCAACCTCTTCGCCTACACGGGAGCGGCATCTCTCGCAGCCAAGGCCGCAGGCGCCGATGTTACCCACCTCGACTCAGTAAGGCAGGTAGTGACCTGGGCGCGGGGCAATATGGAGAGTTCCGGACTCGACGGCATCCGCTGGGTCGTGGAAGATGCGATGAAGTTCGCGAAAAGAGAGGAGCGCCGCGGCAATGTCTATGACGGCATCATAATGGACCCTCCCGCCTACGGGCACGGCCCCGATGGGGAAAAATGGAAGCTCGACGAGTGCCTCTTCGAGATGCTCGGCTCCATCAACTCAATCCTCTCGCCCAAGGACAGCTATCTCGTCCTCAACCTCTACTCCAACGGCTTCTCGCCGCTTCTCGGCGAGACCGTGGTAAAGCAGGCCTTCCACCTGGACGGGAAGAGCGCATATACAATAGAATCGGGAGAGCTTGCCCTCGTTGACCGATTCGGCAAAGCCCTCCCGCTATCTGTAGTCGTCAGGTTGTCCCGCTAGGAATTACCCTTCCCCTCATCAGACACCCCAAGCATATCCAGGAAGCTGTCAGTCAGCTGCTTGGAGAGATCCGCGTCGCCGCCTTTGCGCAGCTCGTCGGAGAGGTAGTAGATGTAGTTGCCCACGAGTTCGAAGTCCTCCTTAGCCACATCGTAGAAGTCGGCGTAGAAATTAGCCGAGATGAGGAGCTGCTCCGAGAGGTCGGAGGCCAGCGCGCGCGCCTTGTCCTTCTGTCCCAGCTTGTAGTAGTCCTCAACCATGCTCACTACCATATAGTCGTTGCCCGAGAATCCGAGAGGAATCGCCTCCAGAGGGAAGTGCTTCATCACCTCCTGGCACTTGTCCAGCATCTCCAGAGCGCGGTCGTTCTCCCCTGCCCTGATGAACGCGTCGGCCACGGTGACGAAGAGGCTGCGCAGCGAGAGCACTCCGAGGTGGGTGTATTCATTCTGATAATCAATAAAATAGTCCCCGGATGAAACGGCATCCCACTTATAGACCTGAGTCATCTTGCGGTAGAGTTCATCCGTATCCACGAATCCCGCCACGGTGGAGGTAGTCTTGTTTTTGATAGGTATGAACTTGTATGAGTAGCCCTCGTGCTCGAGGTACTCCTTGAGGCCGATATTGATGTCACCACCCATATTAAGCAGGCTTAACGGCCTATCCCACTGGTAGTTGGAGAGGAGGTCAAGCATAAAGAGCTCCGGTTTAGTGAGCATATCCTTCTCCTTCGGGATGGTGATGATGATGGAGTCCGGAATCTGCCCGGCGTACTTGGCGTCGAGGATACCGCAGCTGATTACATTCTCCTTATTTACAGGAATGCTGATTTTGCGCGAAGCGATATAGTCCACCCTGCGGCCGCTCGTCATCTGGGCCTTGACCTTAGGGTTGCGGAAGAGCGCCATCACATCGGAGATGCTCGTCACCTCGTTGCGTGTGTCGTAAACCGGGATGTACTCGTTGGTGCCGTAGAGGTACTGCTCAGGGCCCACCGAGAGCGGAAGCGGCGCGGATTCGTTGACCGCCCACTTCATCTGGTCGATATGCCAGTCGGTGCCGAGCAGGGAAGTGTTGACGATTCTCACATCCGGGCGCACATTCTCCACTTCCTGGGCGTACCAGAGAGGGAAGGTATCGTTGTCGCCGTGGGTAACGAGGATGCCGTTCGGGCCCGCGGAGTTGAGGTAGTTGCGCGCCATCTCGACTGCGGTGCGGCGGCCTGAGCGGTCGTGGTCGTCCCAGTTCTGCGCGGCCATCTCCACCGGCACGAGCAGGCAGAGCACGCCCACAAGGGATGCCGTCAGGATGCCGTGTTTCCCCTTAGAGGCATTGTCAATCAGGCTGTAGATTCCCGCCACAGCCATACCTATCCAGACGCTGAAAAAGTAGAATGAACCCGCGTAGGCGTAGTCCCTCTCGCGCACCTGCAGAGGCGGCTGGTTGAGGTAAATCACGATGGCGATGCCGGTCATGAAGAACATCAGGAAGTTGAGCCAGCAGCCGCGCCTGTCCTTGTCGAACTGGAAGAAGAGTCCCAGCAGACCGAGCAGCAGCGGCAGGAAGTAGTAGTGGTTCTTGCCTTTGTCGTGGGCGAGCGTGTCCGGGGCGTCGCTCTGGTCGCCGAGGCGGAACTCATCGATAAACTTCACGCCGCTCTCCCAGTTGCCGTGGAAGATGTCCCCCGGAGACGGGGAATGTATCTGGTTCTGGCGACCGACGAAGTTCCACATAAAATAGCGCCAGTACATCCAGTTGAGCTGATAGTCAAAGAAGAACTTGAGGTTGGTGCCCATCGTAGGCTTGCGGTGCGTCGAGCCGGCCACCTTGGTGCCCTTGCCGTTCATATAACTCTCATAGACCTCCTCGTAGCGTCCGTCCGGGCTGGAGGACCACATCCTCGGGAAGAGCATCTTGCCCTCCGGGAGGTACTCCGCGTCCACCGGACTGTCCACCTTCTTGTACTTCCCGTCGAGCGGGGCCCAGTACTTGGAGGTCTTGAGATCGAACGGAGCGTCGAAATACTGTCCGTAGAGCAGCGGGGTCGAGCCGTACTGCTCGCGGGAGAGATACCTCACGAGGGTGAAAGCGTTGTCCGGCTGGTACTCGTTGGTCGGGGTCTTGGCGCAGGAGCGGATGATGTCGATGCTGAAGACCGAGAAGCCTATGATGATGGTCGTGACGCAGAGCAGGGAGGTGTTGAGGAAGACCTTTTCCTGCTTGAGGGTCACCGCGATGCCCCAGAAGCAGAGCGCAAGCAGCGCAACGATGAAGAACGCGGCGCCGGTATTGTACGGCAGGCCGAGCACATTGACGAAGAAAAGGTCGGTGTAGGCCGCCAGCTTAGGCAGATAAGGGATGATGATGAAGAATATCAGGGCCAATATCAGCACGCCGACCAGGAATATCAGCAGCAACTCCTTGAAACTGTATGGCTTATCCTCGCGGACACGGTAGTAGTACATGAATACGAGAGCCGGGATGGCGAGCAGGTTGAGCAGGTGCACACCGATGCTCAGGCCCATCAGGAACGCAATCAGCACAATCCACTTGAGCGAGTGTGCGGTGTCGGCACGGTCGTACCATACCGTCATCAGCCAGAACGCCACGGCGGTAAAGAGGGACGACATCGCATAGACCTCACCCTCCACGGCGGAGAACCAGAAGGTGTCGGAGAAGCAGTACGCGAGCGCACCCACGAGGCCGGAAGCGAATATGGCAATCGCCTGCGAGACAGTGTAAGTACCGTCAGCAGAAGGCTTTATACTCCTCTTGACGAACCATACTATCGTAAGGTAGAGGAAGAATATCGTCAGGGCGGAGCACAGCGCGCTCATCGAGTTGACTAGAATGGCGGCGTGCATATTGTCCCCGAACATCGTGAAGAAGCGGGCAATCAGCTGGAACATAGGGTTTCCGGGAGGATGGCCCACCTCCAGCTTGTAGGACGATGCGATGAACTCACCGCAGTCCCAGAACGATGCCGAAGGCTCGATGGTGAGCAGATATGTGATGGCGGAAACGACGAACGCAGCGAGGGCGCTCAGCCTGTGCCAGAGTTTAAATTTCTTGTCGTTCATAACCTACAAATATACACCCAAAAATCTGTATCTTTGCAAAAATTGTTTCAAACTACTTCTTAAATGGGAGAGCAGGACTGGAAAAAACGGCTTGGAGTGGTCTATTCCACCAATCCGGACTATCAATATCAGACGGCGCAGGAAGAAGAACCCGAGACCCTGGAGCCGGGCAGACAGCGCCTTATTGTAAGGATTGACCGCCGCCAGAGGGCGGGCAAGCAGGTCACGCTCATCGAGGGATTCGTGGGGAAGTCCGATGACCTAGCCGCCCTCGCCAAGACGCTCAAGACGCGCTGCGGAGTCGGAGGCACGGCCAAGGAAGGGGAGATCACCATCCAGGGCGACCTCCGCGACAAGCTCGTCACCCTGCTCACATCCATGGGCTATAACGCAAAACGCGGCAACTGATGGCGGGAGAGGAGAGCTTCTTCACTCAGGGCAGGCTTGAGATGTCGGCAGTGCCGATTCCCGGGCCGCAGGATGTCGCATCCTGGGGGGAACTGCTTCCCAACAGGATAGGGATAGTCCTGTCCATAGTCCTCGTTCTCCTCAATATCAAGGACATCATCCGGCTCTTCCCCACCCTCGTCTATGCACTGGACCGCGTCAGGGGGAGCATCGGGCTCGAATACAATGTCAGCAAGGCGCGTATGCGCAACGACATCGCCCTCGTCCTGGCACTGCCGTTCTGCCTGCTGCTCGACCGCTACGCGCTCTACCGCCCTCAGTTCTGGGCCTGGATTCCGCCGGTCTGGAGCGGCCTTGCAACCATCGGGCTGGTGCTCGCATTCATCGCTCTGCGGCGGCTCTGCCACCTTGCGGTACACATTCCGAGGCTCGGTCAGGATAGCTCCTCCGCCCTCGTCCATTCTCTCTACAACTTCTTCATCGCGCTCTGCTTCATCATCCTCCCGCTGGTCGGCTTATTGTCGGTATTCTCTTTGAATGACAGCGCTATACGCCTAGTCATCCTCATTGGCACAGGCCTTGCATACCTGCTCTCCCTGATAGGTGAAGTGAAGATTTTTTTGAACGCCGGGCATTCCGCTTTGCGAACAATTTTGTATCTTTGCGCCCTTGAAATTCTGCCGGCCACCGCAGTGGTGGCAAGTGCAGTATTATTATGAAAAAATGAAGATACTGATATCACAACAGGTCCCTACTAACCTCGCATCGTTTGAGCCTCTCCAGAGCAAGCACGGCGCAACGGTGGATTTCCACCCGTTCTTCATCATGGAGCCCCTCTCCTCCAAGGAGTTCCGCTCCGAGAGAATCAATCTCCCAGACTATACGGCTGTAGTGTTCTTCTCCCGTCTTGCGATTGACGCCTACTTCAAGCTCGCCGAGGAGATGCGCTTCAAAGTCCCTGAGACGATGAAGTATTTCTGCTCCACCGAAGCTGTGGCGATGTATCTGCAGAAGCATATCGTTTACCGCAAGCGCAAGATTTTCTACGGCAACGGCACTCCTTCTTCAGTTGTGGAGCTCATCGGACCAAAGCACAAGGGGGAGAAGTTCCTCATCACCGGTTCGGCCGGATTCAACGCCGAGCCTATCACCACGCTCTTCCAGAGCGCGGGGCTGGACTACACCCTCGGCACGCTCGTCAAGGCTGTGCCTCAGGACCTCCACGGGCTGGACATCCACTCCTATGATATAGTGGTGATGATCAACCCGTCAGATGTCGCCTCCCTCAAGGAGAATTTCCCTGACTTCGAGCAGGGCGACATCAAGTTCATCTCATTCGGAAAGTCCGTCGTCAAGGCGATGGAGGATGCCGGGCTCGAGATTGCCTTCAAGGCACCGACCCCGGAAGCTCCGTCAGTCGCCAGCGCGATTGAGGCATATCTCTCCAATTCAGCGAAATAGCTATGCTTTCCACTCCGGCCAATACCCTCCCGAAGGAGGAAAGGCTGTGTGGGAAGACGACAATTTCCGCACTCATTTCCGACGGGAAATGGGGAAGCACCGCGCATCTCAAATATTGCTGGCGTCCTGCCAGGGAAGAGGGTGCAGGGCGGATAATGGTCTCCGTGTCCAAGAAATTCTTTAAGCGCGCGGTGAAGAGAAATCTGCTGAAGCGCCGTCTGCGCGAGGCCTACCGCACTCAGAAAGAGCTGCTTACGGCAGAGGGCATAGACTTTATGCTCGTCTGGACCGGCAAGGAAATCGCCGAATACGAAGTAATCCGGGGCGAGGTTGCGACCATCCTCGGCCGCATCAGCAAAGCCGCAGCGCAGCGATGAGTGCCCGCTCCGTCATCAAGAAGGCGGTCACCCTGCCTTTCGTGCTGCTGATCAAGTTTTACCAGATCTGCATCTCGCCGCTGAAGCCGCCTACCTGCCGATTCACCCCTACCTGCTCGCAGTATGCCCTGGAGGCGTTCCGCAAATACGGGCCGATCAAGGGCTTCTGGCTCAGCCTCAAAAGAATAATCCGCTGCAACCCTTGGGGCGGCAGCGGATATGATCCTGTACCGTAATGAGCAATTTTATTTCTTACGGGCGATGGCCTTCTTGGCTGCCTCCGCAAGGTGAGCGGCGTCGAGACCGTAAGCCTTCATCAGCTCGGCAGGAGTGCCGGACTGGCCGAAGCGGTCAGCTCCGTTGATAAACACGATCGGGGCCGGAGCCTCTGCTGCAAGCACGCCTGCTACAGCCTCTCCGAGACCGCCGGTCATATTGTGCTCCTCGGCAACTACCGCGCAACCGGTCTTGGCGATTGAGGCGATGATGGCCTTGGTGTCGAGCGGCTTGACCGTGGCGACATTGAGGACCTCAGCGCTGATACCCTCGGACTCGAGAGCCTCTGCTGCCTGGAGGGCCTCCCATACGAGATGTCCGCAGGTGATGATGCTCACGTCCTTGCCCTCGTTGAGGTTATATACCTTGCCGATTTCGAAAGGCTCGTCAACTCCTGTGAAGTTAGGCACTGCAGGACGGCCGAAACGCAGATATACAGGGCCGTCGAACTTAGCGGCTGCGATGGTGGCGTTCTTGGTCTGGTTGTAGTCGCAAGGCACAATCACGGTCATTCCCGGAAGGGCGCGCATCAGAGCGATGTCCTCCATCGTCTGGTGGGTGGCGCCGTCCTCTCCGAGGGTGATGCCGGCGTGTGAGGATGCGATCTTGACATTGGTGTGGCCGTATGCGACCTCCTGACGGAGCTGGTCATATACGCGGCCTGTCACGAACTCTGCGAAAGAGCCGATGAAAGGCACCTTGCCGGTGATGGCGAGACCGGCGGCGACGCCGACCATATTGGCCTCAGCGATACCGCACTGGATGAATCTCTCAGGGAATTCCTTGGCGAAAGCGCCCATCTTGAGGGAGCCCTTGAGGTCTGCGGTGAGTGCGAGCACGCGCTCGTCTGCGCGGCCTGCAATCACAAGTCCCTCGCCGAAACCGCTACGGGTGTCGATCTTGCCTGTATCAATGTATTTCTTCATACTAATAATCTCCTAATGTTTCAGGTAACTGCTTGAGGGCGGCTTCGCACTGCTCCGCTGAAGGAGCCTTGCCGTGCCACTCGTGTGTGCCGGCCATGAAGTCAACTCCGTGGCCCATCTCGGTTTTGAAGAGAATCATCTTCGGCTTGCCGTCGGCATTGTGAGCCACCTGGAAAGCATCGAGGATGCTCTGATAGTCGTGTCCGTCGGCGATGATGACATCCCAGCCGAAAGCGCCCCACTTCTCGCTGAGGTCCTCGATGCCGGTAATGGTCTTGGTCGGGCCGTCAATCTGCTGGCCGTTCCAGTCGGTGAAGGCGATGAGGTTGTCAACCTTGTGGTGCTGGGCCCACATACCTGCTTCCCAGATCTGTCCTTCCTCGCTCTCGCCGTCTCCGCAGAGGCAGTAGACACGGGTGTCGTCGCCTGAGAGCTTCTTGCCGAGGGCTATGCCGGCGGCGACTGAGAGGCCCTGTCCGAGGGAGCCTGACGGCTTGAACACGCCCGGGAGAGAGTCGGTGATGCAAGGGTGTCCCTGCAGGCGGCTTCCGAATTTGCGGAGCGTACCGAGCTCAGACACAGGGAAATAGCTTGCGCGGGCAAGCTCTGCGTAATAGACCGGTGCGAGATGTCCTGCAGAGAGGATAAACACATCCTGACCCTTGCCGGAGCGGGTCCAGGTCTTAGGGTCGTGCTTCATCTCGTTGAAGTAAAGCGTCGTCATCACGTCGGTGATGCCGAGCGATCCGCCCGGGTGGCCGGACTTGGCCGCGGTAACCATCCTGATGATGTCCCTGCGTACCTGGGAGGAAATCTTTGAGAGTTCTTCGATTGTTGCCATATAGTATTGTTGAGTTTTCTATACCAAACACGCAAAGTTAAGAATAAAAAATAACTTATCTTTGCAATATGAAGAGCATTCGCAACTTTTGCATCATAGCGCACATCGACCACGGCAAGAGCACCCTGGCCGACAGGCTGCTTGAACTCACCAGCACTCTCGGTGCCAGAGATATGGAAAATCAGGTCCTCGACGATATGGACCTGGAGAGGGAAAAGGGCATCACCATCAAGAGCCACGCCATCCAGATGCTCTACAACTACAAGGGCGAGCAGTACAAGCTCAACCTCATCGACACTCCGGGCCACGTGGACTTCTCCTACGAGGTCTCCCGCTCCATCGCCGCCTGCGAGGGGGCGCTGCTCGTGGTGGACGCATCGCAGGGCGTGCAGGCGCAGACGATTTCCAATCTCTATATGGCCATCGACCACGGGCTGGAAATCATCCCCGTGCTCAACAAGATAGATATGGAATCCGCTCAGGTGGAAGTGGTTACGGACGAAATATGCGACCTCCTCGGCTGCGCGCCCGAGGATGTATTCAAGGTGTCCGCCCGCACGGGAGAGGGGGTTGCCCCGATTCTCGATGCCATCGTGGAGAAGATTCCCTCGCCGCAGGGCGACCCCGAAGGTCCGCTGCAGGCGCTCATCTTCGATTCGGTATTCAACTCTTTCCGCGGCGTCATCGCCTATTTCAAGGTGAGCAATGGAAGCATCCGCAAGGGCGACAAGGTCAAGTTCTTCGCCACCGGGATGGACTACGAGGTGGAGGAAGTCGGGCATCTGAAGATGAAGCTGGTGCCGTGCCAGGAGATAGGCTGCGGCGATGTGGGATATGTGATTACGGGCATCAAGAGCGCCGCCGAAGTCAAGGTCGGCGACACCATTACCCATGTAGCAAGCCCTTGCAGCAGCGCCATTTCCGGCTTTGAGGAAGTGAAGCCGATGGTGTTTGCGGGTATGTATCCGGTGCAGGCGGATAAGTTCGAAGAGCTGCGCGCCGTGCTGGAGAAGTTCCAGCTCAACGACGCCTCGTTCGTCTATGAGCCCGAGAGCTCGCTCGCGCTGGGTTCCGGCTTCCGCTGCGGTTTCCTCGGCCTGCTGCACCTCGAAATCGTGCAGGAGAGGCTCTTCAGGGAGTTCGACATGGATGTGATTACCACCGTGCCGAATGTTTCCTACAAGGTCTATACTACTCAGGGTGAAGTACTTGATGTGCACAACCCGTCAGGACTGCCGTCGCCTACGATGATTGACCATATCGAGGAGCCGTACATCCGCGCACAGATTATCTCCAAGTCAGAATTTTTCGGGCCGATAATGAAGCTCTGCCTCGACCGCCGCGGCACCCTCATCGGGCAGCACTACATCACCGCCGACCGCGTGGAGCTCAACTACGATATGCCTCTCTCCGAGATTGTATTTGACTTCTACGACAAGCTCAAGACCATATCCAAGGGCTACGCTTCCTTCGACTACCACGTCACCAATTTCCGCCCGGCGAAACTCGTCAAGCTGGACATCCTCCTCAACGGGGAGCCGGCCGACGCGCTGTCAACCCTCATCCACGAGGACAACGCCTACGACTTCGGGCGCAAGATGTGCGTGAAGCTCAAGGATCTGATTCCGCGCCAGCAGTTCGATATCCCTGTGCAGGCCGCCATCGGAGCGAAGATTATCGCCCGCGAGACGGTGAAGCAGGTGCGCAAGGACGTGACCGCGAAGTGCTACGGTGGCGACGTGACCCGCAAGCGCAAACTGCTTGAGAAGCAGAAAGAGGGCAAGAAGCGTATGCGCCAGATTGGTACCGTGCAGGTGCCTCAGAGCGCGTTTATGGCTGTGCTGAAGCTCGACTCCTAGCCTGCGGGACGGAGCTCAGAGCCGCGCTGCGGTCTCCGAGCCTGTCGAGGGGCGCCCCCTTCCTAGCGCAATGCGCGCATAGCGTTGAGCACCGCGAGCACCGTCACCCCCACATCGGCGAAAACGGCCATCCACATCCCAGCAAGGCCCAGTCCGGCCAGAGCAAGCACGAGAACCTTGATTCCGATGGCAAACCAGGTGTTCTCCCGGGCTATC
>CAVJHI010000024.1:0-27318 GCA_963649415.1 bacterium | reverse complement strand
GCCGCTTTTCGGAAGTCCCGAAGATGATGAATTCATCTCCGGGACTTCTTTTTTTGGCTTTTCCTGATTTTTATTTTTATCTTGCAGACAGTTACCAAAGTTTATTTCTATGCCTTGTAGAAATTTTTTGCTAAAATTCACCTTGCCGGCGCTTTTGCTGCTGTTTGTTCTGCCTTCCTGCGACAAGCAAATCCTCGACATATCGTTCGATGATTACGAAGACTATCGCGGGGATTCCCTTCCATCTCTCGCCGACAGTAATACATTCAATGTCCCCCTTTCCATATCCTCCAGCCTAGGGCGTGAACTTTCGGATGCTCTCGCAATGCGCAGCGGTTCTGCCGTTTCGGATTCCAAGTCTCTCTCTGCCTTGGCTGTCGGTATGTCTGAATTCTCCGGCATAAAGTCCGATATCGAGGACCGCATCTATATCGTCCACGAGCCTGATGAAGAACTTGTCAAGGAGCTTGGAGTGGAGATATCTTATCCTTTGGACAGCCTGCTCTGCATTGCGTTTAAGCCTGGCTACCCGGGATATTGCACCGTTCGTCAACCTCTCGGTTATCTAGAAGTCAACGATTGTCTCAATGGCCTTGTCAGCTGGGTTAATTCAGTCCAGTCTTCAGACAGTGAAGCATCTCCGGACAATCCGCTCAGTTATGTCTATAATGTAGTCAATCATACATTCCACGATGAACTCAAAAATGAGGAAATCACGCATGTCCTATGGTCCAAACCTGATAAACTCAGCGGCAATGTAACAATCAACACCCGTATCGATGTCACTCCTCTGCACGGTTTTTCGTCTTCCTATGACGGCACCGGGATGGATTACTATCTGGTATCTTCGTGCGTCAGCATAGAGAGCGCCGGGATGTACTCCGGCAACTTTACTAAAAAGCATGGTGGAGTCAAAGCCCGTATCTGCGGCTTCTACCTTCACAACTACTCCTATACCATCGAGTTACTGGACCAGAGCGGCAACTCGATAGGCACATTCGTCGAGGTGCCGACTCCGTCCACTGCAATCGGATCGACGGACTATACTACAGGCTGGTCATTCTCCGCTTCCGGCTCAATTACCGGAGGTACGACGCCGGCGGCGACCTTTAAAACCGGCCTGTCTTCAAGCTCCAGCACCACCCGTGCAATGAGTGACTGCGATATGGTCAACAGGCACAGAGGCTCGGCAGTCATATTTGACTTCAATGTCAACAATCTGCCGCACTACAAATCCAACATTTCAATATCATCGCCTCCGGGCATAGCTGTCTCCACTGCCAATCTCTACAGTCAGTGGATATGGGCAGTGCCGACAAGCGACGGAGATACCTCGACTCAATACAAGATCAGGGTAAAACAGACCGAACTCGAATACAGGGCAAGTTATATGTATTCATCGGGCGCTGATTTCAATACCAAGAAATATCCTCTCAAACAAGACGAATTCTCCTCTAACCTTCCGGTGCCGAACCGCATCTCGACTGGCAAGTTCAGCCTCACCAACAGCGAGGATGGTACTTACCTGACCAATATTACTCTCAAGGAGACCGCCAGCGGCAAGCTGTATAACAATGCGGGCCAATACGATTACGACAAGACCTACTCTCTCTATCTCCCTGTCGGAGATTATGAACTGACTTGTGAGATTAAGGGTAAAGACAATGTAAAGAAGTCCTACAAGTACACTGAAACGGTGCGCATCTCCACCGGCACCGAGACCAAACTTGCCAGCGGATACAAAGGATTTGAAGCCACAAACTGAGAGAGCTTATGAAACAGAATGTCATACATATATTGACGGCATTATCAGTCGCTGCCCTCCTCTGCGCCTGCGGAGAGAAAGAACTGAATATCGACACTCTCGAAACCGTTGCCGCCAAAGGTGAAGAACTGCTTCAGTCCGCCCACCTTTCGCGGAGTTTCGCCCCGAAACTCAACAATGTGGTAATATTCGATGGGAAAAAGACTTACAAGAAATCCGGGACTGCATCATTTGAAATGTATTATTCCGTCACTCCGCTTTATGCGTTCAGAAACGGAGATAGCAACTATGTCGGTGATTTCTATGTCGTGGACGCAACCTATTCGCTGGCTTCCGACAAAATGTATTTCGGCTCCCAGGCAGTCGAATATCAGACATATTGGGGAGTCGCTAAGGCTAATGTGAAAGGTTTCTTCCTAAGGAGCTATCAGGTGGACATCTCCATAGTGGATGGCAAGGGCGCAGAAGTTGCCAGCCTGTTCCAGAAAGCTCCGTCTCCGTCCACCACGATAGGCTCCACAACCTATACTTCCGGCGTTACCTGGGATTTCAATGCTGCTCTCTCCGGCGGCATAAGGGAAGGTAACCTCACATCGGATGCAGGATTCTCCTACAACAGCTCCAGTACCCGCAATGTCAAGGATGTCTCAATCACCAATCTTTCCAACTCCACCGGTAAAGTTAGCTATAAGCTGGAAATCAATAACTTGCCGTCAAGCTCCAGCGGCAGTGTGCCCGCAGTGGCCATCAATACCCTGGATTTCCATAGCGGCTGGGTATGGCAGATTGACAACACTGCCGAGAATGATACCGCAACGCAGTACAGAATGAAAGTGACGGTAAAAGACCTGATTTACGGTGCGACAAGTGATAATTACAGCAGATTCGCCATCCCGGATCAGACATTCTATATCGAGCTTCCTGTGCCCAACCGCGTGGCTTCCGGCACTGTCGTCCTGACCAATACGGTCAAGGATAAATATATGACCGAAGTCAGCTTCACCGATGCTTCGGGCAAGGTCTTCGCGGACGGCTCCGGCAGCGTCTATGGCAAGGACAAATACTATACTGCGAGCCTGCCGGAGGGTAACTACACGCTGAGCTTCAAACTGGACGGCAAGGAGTACCGCTCCAGTGCCGCAGAGGTCGCCGTGAAGCGTGCCGAGTCTCTCCCGCTGACATCAGGCTATTATGTAAATGACTAAATATCAATATGATGATGAAAACTACAAAATTCCTCATTCCGGCCATGCTTATAGCGACAGCCGGACTCTCTTCCTGCAATGGAAATCAGGCCGGGCAGACCGACAATCCTGCCAATTTCATTACTGACCGGGGCAAGCTGGAGATGCTCCAGTCTCTGCGCAATCTCGACGGGATAGGCGGCCTCTACGAACTAGACTTCACCGCAGACTACAAGCTTGATGAATGCATCAAGTATGAGGCCGTGACTATGCCTAAGCTCGGCATGTTCACTGCAGAGAAGCTCTTCGACAAGCCTGTGCCCGAGGATATTATGGCGAAATACGGCAGCGGCTGCAGCGCTTTCGCCGCCAAGACTCCGGAGGGTGACTGCCTCGTGGGTCGCAACTTCGATTATGCGCATCCTGAAGATATCGCTGCCGCCGTTATCCATACTCATCCCTCTGGAGGCTTCAAGTCCATCTGTATGGTTGATGCCTATTGGGTCGGCTGCAAGAGAAACTTCTACAACGACGGTGTGACTGATCTCTCAGTGATAATGATGTTCCCGTATGCCATCATGGACGGCATGAACGAGAAGGGATTCTCCATCAGCGTGCTGCACCTCGATGGCGCCGGCACTATGCAGAATACCGGCAAGACCGGAATCGCCACCTCGGTTGCGATGCGCTACCTGCTCGACAATGCTGTAGATGTCGCAGATGCGATTGCCAAGCTCAAGGAGTTCGATATGAAGGTGCCGATGCAGAATCAGGGTAACTACCATTTCTTCCTCGCTGACGCCGAGGGCAATTCGGCTGTGGTGGAGTATGTCTTCCAGCCGGGCGAGGAGCTTCCTAACACTCTGGATGTGGTGGACGGAGCAAGGTATGTGACCAACTTTTATGTCTCTCCTAAGATGGCTGAGCACGAGTACGGCGGCAAGTCCAACCACGGTCGCGACCGCTACGACATCCTCGGCAATGCGCTCAAGGACAATGGCGGCGTCCTCACCGAAGAGCAGGCAATGTCCGCTCTCTCAGCGGCTTCCCAGCCTAAGAATCCGGAGAAACTCACCAGCAACACCCAGTGGTCGATTGTCTATAACCTCACCGACAAGACCGCTACCGTCAGCACTCTGCGCAATTACGACAGGAGCTGGTCATTCGCCCTCGACCAGAAGTAGAATACAGGAATACTAGCAGAAGCGCCGCACTTTCGTGCGGCGCCCGTTTGCTCTATGTAGCGCGGAGAGGACGAGATTCGAACTCGTGGTACGGAATAACCCGTACGTCAGTTTAGCAAACTGGTGGTTTCAGCCACTCACCCACCTCTCCAGTGGTCCCGCTTATGACTGTCAGCGGGACGACAAAGTTACAACAAAATCTTTGTTTTGCAAATTATTTCCTGCCGCTGAGCAGAGAATATATCTTGTTGCTCACATCGCTGTTTTCCTGTGCGCCTGCGAATTCGCGGGAGAACGGACCATAGGCGAAGAGAGGCACCATCATCGGGGTGTGGCCCCTGCTGGTATAGACTCCCTGCACATATCCGTCTTCAGGCACTCCGCGGGAGAGGGCTATGCCGCCGGTCTCGTGGTCCGCGCTGATGATGACGAGGGTGTGGCCGTCCTTCTCCGCGAAGCGGATAGCAGCCTCTACCGCCTTGTCGAAGTCAAGGGTCTCCCTTACCGTGCCGGTGTAGTTGTTGCCGTGCGACTCCTTGTCGATGCGCGCGCCCTCCACCATCAGGAAAAATCCTTTTTTGGAGTGGTTGGAGAGGTACTCTATCGCCATTTCGGTCGTCTTCGGCAGGTAGTCGCCGCGCTTGTCGTACTGCACGCTCTCAGGGAGGTAGAGCAGACGGGAGCTGCCGCTGACTGCTTCGTCGTCAGGAGAATATACTACTGAATATGCCGCCTTGATGGCTTCCTGAATCTTGAGGTCCAGCTTCCCGAACACCTCGCTGCTTCCGGCTGAAGCAAAGCAGAGGCAGCTCTGCGGAAGGTCGGCCCAGATGGCTGATGCGGCTCCGCGCTCCGCCTGATGGGCGAAGAAAGCCGCCGGGGTCGCGCCGTCGAGATTGTCGGTGGAGAGCACTCCGCAGGCGTATCCGAGAGGAGCAAGCTTCTCGGGAAGATTCTGCAGCGGCTGCCCTTCGACGGACATCCCCACATAGCCGTTGTTGGTCTTCTGACCGGTGGCGTAAGCAGTGCCTGATGCAGCCGAGTCGGTGGTGAAGTTGTTGGCAGACTGAGTGCGCACATAGCCGCAGGTCTTGAGGTTGGTCATCGTCAGCGAACCGTTGGCGTACATCGCTGAATTGAGCGCGCCCATACCCATACCGTCACCGATCATCAGGATGACATTGCGTATGCCCTTCTCCTTGCCGTCGTTCTTGAATGAAGGAGTGTAGCTGCTCTGCTTCTGCACATAGACCTCGCCCTGCGTGGCCTTGATTTCCCTGTGATTCTTGTCCGGCTGAGCGAAGCCGGTGAGCGCCATAGAGAGCGCTAGAATTGAAATTATAAACCTTTTCATACTACAAATATAGCTTAAATTATTCTCCCCGGAAGAGCGGGAAATTGTGGTTCGGGATGTGTGACTCGGCCATTATCGCCTTGAGTTCCTCCACTTTCTGTGGCTCTGAGGCTGCGAGGTCGGTGGTCTCGGACGGATCGGAGTCGAGGTTGTAGAGTTCGTAGTGGTCGCCAGGGCCCTCGATGTCGAGTCTAATGAGCTTCCACGGGCCCTTGCGGGCTGCCTGGCTGCTCCTCTCTGCGAACTCGAAGTAGAGCTCGGAGTGCTCCCTCTGGCCCTTGCGGCCCTCCAGAAGCGGAAGCAGGCTGATGCCGTCCATATCCTCACGCTCCTCTCCGTCGAGGATGTTGCGGAAGGTAGGCATCATATCCCAGAATGAGCACATGAAGTCGGTCTGCTGCCCCTCCGCGATGTGGCCCGGCCACTGCACGATCATCGGCACGCGGATGCCGCCTTCGTAGAGGTCGCGCTTGTAGCCTCTCCACGGGCCGTTGCTGTTGAAGAAATCAGGGTCGGCGCCGCCCTCGAGGTGAGGCCCGTTGTCGCTGGAGAAGATGATGATGGTGTCGTCATAGACTCCCAGTTCCTTGAGTTTGGCGACTATTTCGCCTACATACATATCGAGCCTGGTGACCATGGCTGCGAAGGTGGCGTGAGGGTATCCCTGCGAGCAGTAACCTCCGGTGCGGAATCGCGGATGTCCCTGATCTTCACCCTTGTACGGAGTCTCCGGATACTTACCGACAAAGGATGCGAGGATGCTGTCCTGAGGCACTATCAGCTCGGCGTGAGGGATGGTGGTCGGATACCACATAAAGAAAGGCTTGTCTTCCTTGACGGAAGCTTCCATAAACTTGAGGGCCTCGCTATGGATGAGGTCGGCGGAGTAGGTACCCGCGCCGTAAGGGATTTCGTCCACATTGTCCTTGAGGATCACTTTCTCGCGGTTGTCCCAAAGGTGGTCAGGGTAGTAGCTGTGCGCCAGCGTCTGGCAGTTGTAGCCGTAGAACTTGTCTACGCCCTGCTCGTTGGGGTCGCCGGTGGAGGCAATCGGGCCGAGCCCCCATTTGCCGAAGGCCCCGGTGGTGTAGCCGGCGGCCTTGAAGTCCCGGAATATAGTCCGGGAGTCTTCCGGTAGCGGGAATTGTCCTTCAGGCGGTACCTTTTTGTTGCCGCGGATGTAGGTGTGTCCGCTGTGCGTGCCGGTGATGAGGCAGGACCTCGACGGCGCGCTTACGGTGGTGCCGGAGTAGCACTGGGTGAAACGGATGCCGCGACCGGCCAGAGCGTCGATATTCGGTGTGCTGAACAGTGCCTGTCCGTAGCAGCTGAGGTCTCCCCAACCGAGGTCGTCGGCGAGGATGAATACTACATTGGGCTGTTGCTGCTTGTCTGCCTGAGAACAGCCCGCAAAAGCGGCCCCGGTGGCGATGATTGCCCCGGCCTTGATTAATCTTCGCATCTAATTATCGGGATTCCAATATTTTGCCATTGTCGCGGGCGACGGCAGCCTTCCAGCGGTCGGTGTAGCCCGGCTGGCTGATTTTGACAGGGATGCCCTCGGAGTATTCGGAGTGGAGGAAAGAGCCGTCCTCGGCCTGCGCCTTTATGTTGCCGTCGATAAACTTCACGAGCAGCAACTCCTCGAGTCTGGTCCACGCGGCGAACTGCTCCTGGGCGGTGTTGACGGAGTATTCGGTGAGCAGCTTGAGAGCCTTGCGGGTCTTGCCCTTCGCCACCAGGTCAGCCGCCTTGGCGTCCATCTGAGGCACGCCGGTCGTCATCTGGTAGTTCTCGAACTCGTCGGCCGCCCCGCGGGCCACCGGCGCCATATAGTTGTACATCTTGTAGCAGGCGTTCGCCACGCGGTTGCACATCCAGAACTGGGAAGTCGCGCTGTAGTGAAGCATATCCCCGTTGCCCACGCGGAGGCACTCCGGTACCTGCTTGGTATTCACATAAATAGGCGTGAGATAAGAGGTTGCGGCATCGTCGCAGCCGAACCATATCAGCGCGCCCACCTCGTCCGGCAGGGAGCCGCGGGACTGCGCCACAAACCAGAAGCCGGTCTGCTGAGTCGCCATAGCCCTTTCATTGATGTAGGTCTTGCCCTCCCAGGTGAAGCTCATCGGCCTCCAGCGGTATGGCAGTGCGTTACCGCCGGCGCCGACATCGACCGTCATATCCATCGGGGTGCCCTCGAAATGGTCGCGCATCGCGTCGGCCACATTCTTCATCGTGATTTTGCGGGACGGCTTGACGAAGAGAGGCATCTCTCCTTTGAGGTCGTAGCCCATCGCGTAGTCCAGCCAGTCGGAGGCCGGGCGGGTCACTTCGGCGCCGTTCTCAGTATAGGTGAACTGCCCGTCGCAGAGGATGTTGAATGCGCTCCAGGCACGGGCGTCGCAGGCCCTCGCCCCGCTGAAGTCGAGCGGGTTGTAGGCATCGCGGAAGCTGAACTCGGCATCTTCGCCGCTGAACCAGCCCTTCTCGCGTGCAAACGAAATCACATCCGGCGCATAGAGGCAGTTCTCCGGGTCATTGAGCGGGAAGCGGGTGATGCGCGCCTGGTTGGCGTGTGCGCAGATGTAGCCGTCGGGGATGCGCCTGGCCACCCAGACGATGCCCTTGTTGTCGCTGCCCTTGCCCACGAGGTCCATTATCCAGGCCTCCTCGGTATCGGCGATGGAGAAGGTTTCGCCCTCGGAAGGGTAGCCGTAGCGGTTGGCCAGTTCGACTATCGTCCGGATGGCTTCGCGTGCCGTGGAAGCTCTCTGCAGGGTGACATAAATCAATGAGCCGTAATCCATTATTCCGTTCTCGTCAACCTGCTCCTCGCGCCCTCCCCAGGTAGTCTCGGCGATGATGAGCTGGCGGGAGTTCATATTGCCCACGGTCTGCCAGGTTCGCTCCACCTGTTCGATAGCCCCGAGCGGCTTCTGGGAGTCCCAGTCGCGGATATTGAGCATGCTGCCGGCCTTGAATTTGCCTGCCGGAGTGAAGTACAGCTCACCGAAAAGCTGGTGGGAATCAGCGGCATACGAGACCATGCAGGAACCGTCGGCGCTTGCCCCGCGGGTGATGATTATATTGGAGCAAGCGTCCGCCCGGTACTCGACGAGCAGAGCGGCGAGCAGGAAGAATGGCAGAAATTTTCTCATTTTTGTTAATCTTTACTAAATTTGTAGTTTGACAAGACACAAATCTATGAAATTTTTGGGAATAATCATTCCATTGCTCCTTCCTGTTTGTGCAATGGCCCAGCAGAACCTCAGCGACGAAGAGAAGGCTGAGAAGCAGATGCGCACAGCCATAGATGCTCAGATAGAGAGCCTTACACGGTCCCTGGAACTCGAGGACTGGCAGGTTTTCTATGTGGATTCGATAATGACGCACGACTACGGGGCGATGAGCGATGAGCTCAAGGCGCTGCAGACCGCCAAGGTGGGCAACAGCGATGCCTACCAGCGCGCGCAGGACAAGTGGATGGAACGGATGTACCAGGCTTTCAACAAGGTGTTCAGCGAGCAGCAATGGACTAAATACCAGAAGTCGGGGGCTGCTCGCGAAAAGAAGTCCCGCGACAAGCGCGAGGCCAAACGCAACAATTAGAATTATGACAAGAGAAGATATAGAAAAGGTACTTGGCGAGCTTTCCGCTCTCAAGTGCAAGACTCAGAAGGAAGTGGAGGAGGCGCGCGTGCGTTTCCTCGGCAAGAAGGGTGAAATCACTGCGCTCTTCGACGAGTTCCGCGTGGTGGACAAGGACAAGAAAAAGGAGTTCGGCCGCACGCTCAACGAGTTGAAGCAGGCTGCAATCGCCAAGATTGAGGAGCTCCGCGACACCGTCACCGACGAGGGCGGAGCAGAGGCCGTCAAGAGCGACCTCACGATGCCTGGAGATGCCTGGAAGCTTGGCTCAAGGCATCCGGTATCCATTGTCCGTCAGGAGATTGTGGACATATTCCGCAAGTTCGGCTACGATGTGGCCGAGGGCCCGGAGGTCGAGGACGACTACCATGTCTTCGAGGCGCTCAACTTCCCGCCGAACCACCCTGCGCGCGATATGCAGGACACTTTCTTCGTGTCCACGGGCCATCCTAACCCGCTGCTTCTCCGCACCCACACCTCAAGCGTGCAGGTGCGCACGATGGAGACCCAGAAGGTGCCGATCAGGGTAGTCTGCCCGGGACGCGTGTTCCGCAACGAGGCCATCAGCGCCCGTGCGCACTGTATCTTCCACCAGATTGAGGGACTCTATATCGACGAGGGCGTGACCTTCGCCGACCTCAAGCAGGCGATACTCCTCTTCGCCCGCGAGATGTTCGGACCTGATACTCAGATCCGTATGCGTCCTTCATTCTTCCCGTTCACCGAGCCTTCCGCCGAGGTGGACGTCAGCTGCAACATCTGCCACGGCAAGGGCTGCAACATCTGCAAGGGCACCGGCTGGCTGGAGATTCTCGGCTGCGGCATGGTGGATCCCAATGTGCTTGAAGCCAGCGGTATAGACTCCAAGAAATACAGCGGATTCGCTTTCGGAATGGGACTTGAGCGCATCGCGATGCTCAAGTGGAGGGTCAACGACCTCCGCCACTATTTCGAGAATGATATGCGCTTCCTCAAGGAATTCGACTCCGCTCCGGAGGTATAGTTAATTATAAGGGTCCCGCCCGTTGACGGGGCGGGCCCTGTGTTCTTGAAACCACAGAGGGAGCGCACGGCGCTTCCCGAAAAAAACAAGAAAATGTCAAAGTTCAGTACCAGATTCCTGGTGATGGCAGTGCTGTTCTCGGTCTGCCTGATCACCTCCAACTTCTTCGTGCCACGCGTCTGGCAGCTGGGAAATCTTCCCCTGCAACTCTCTGCGCCGGTGCTCCTTTTCCCTGTCACTTATGTCCTTAATGACTGCTTGACAGAAGTTTATGGCTACCGCAAATCGCGTCTTGTAATCTGGATTGCGTTTGCGATGAGCGCTTTCGTTGCGCTGATGTCGGCTCTCGCCTGCGCACTGCCTGCGCCTCTCGACGAGGAGAGCAAGGCGGTCGCTGACAGTTTCGATTCGCTCTTCGCCCTTGTGCCCCGGACCACGCTCGCCTCGCTGCTGGCGTTTATCTGCGGCTCCACCTTCAACGCATTCATTATGAGCAGGATGAAGGTCCTCTCTTCAGGCCGTCGCTTTGGCCTGCGGGCCATCGTCTCTTCCGTCGGCGGCGAGGTCCTGGACTCCTGCGTCTTCTTCCCGATGGCTTATTGGGGCATAATGTCCCCGCTCAGCATTCTGAGCCTCGGCCTGATGGAGGTGTGCGTCAAGGTCCTCTTTGAAGTCATCGTTCTCCCTATAACTACCCGGGTGGTTAAAGTGCTCAAGCGCCGGGAGGGGATTGATGTCTATGATGTTGACATTTCGTACAATCCGTTTAAACTCAGTGATATATGATGAGATTCCTTTCCCCGTTCGTGCTGCTTCTTGCGCTGGCAGTTTCCGCTTCGGCTCAGACCGCACAGGAGCGCAAACCTCTCGACCACGATGCCTACGACTCCTGGCAGAGGGTGTCTGCCTATAAGCTTTCCAATGACGGCAAACTCCTCGCCTGGCAGGTTTCCGAGCAGGAGGGCGACAGCCGGCTGTATATCCGCCGCCTGGAGACCGGGGAGGAACTCGTGATTGACAGGGCTTCCAATTTTAAGATGAGCGAGGCCGCGGACTTCGGCACCTGCCTCGTGAGCGCGCCGTACGAGGTGATCCGCCAGGCCAAGATTGACAAGAAAAAGGACGACGAGATGCCTAAGGACAGCATCGCCTGCATCAATCTCAAGACTTTTGAAGTGACTAAGATTGCCGATGCTCTCAGCGCCGCCACAGGCTGGGATGCGGCGCCGTATATTTTTATCAGCCAGAAAGTTAAAGATAAGAAAGACTATAAGAACCTGCTGGTCTTCAAGACCTCCGACGGCAGCGTAGATACCCTCAGGCAGATTGCCTCGTTCGAGGTTTCGCGCAGCGGAGACAAGCTGGCCGTGGTGACCGCCAAGGATAAGAAGGACTCGCTGTCAAAGAGTTCCGTGGTGCTCTACGACTATTCCTCAGCCAGCAGCCGTGAGCTTTCCGAGGGCCGCAAGGACTATTGCGGACTTTCATTCAACGATGCGGGCGACAAGCTGGTCTTTCTCTCCACCGACGAGGAGGAGAAACTCGCCGGCACGCCAAGCTATTCCATTACCCTCGCGGAGGAAGTCGTCCTCAAGAAGGCCACCCGCCGAGCCCCCGCTCAGAAAGAGCTTAAAATCAGCGAGATAGTACCGTCGCACGCAGCCGGACTCCCTGAAGGGTGGATAATCTCCAAGCTCGCCAACCCGCGCTTCTCCAACGCTTCTTCCCGCCTGGTCATCAAGCTCGCGAAATATTTCCCGGCCAAGGACACCACGCTCGTCTCCTTCGAGACGCCTTCGCTGGACATCTGGAACTGGGACAGCTACCGCCTGCCGCCGATGGACAAGGCCAGGCTACGCAGGGAAATCCGCACAGCGGTCATCAATCTCGCCTCGCCTTCCGAGGTGCTGACGCTCTCCGCAAATGCCAATGACAGAATCACTTTCGCTGCCGGAGCAGAGGGCGACTTCGCCATCTCCAGCGACAGTGACAAATATATGCTTGAGTCGCTCTGGACCGTCAATTCCAAGGCGGACTATTCAGTGGTAAATCTCCGCGACGGCAGCCGCAGGAGCCTCGCCGAGGGACTTGAAGGCGAAGTATTTATCTCACCTTACGGCAAATACCTCGTCCGCTTCAATCCGCAGGACGGCCACTGGTACTGCCGCAGTACCGCCGGCGGCGACTTCGTCAACCTCACTTCGCAGTGCGGCGCGGCGTTTTGGGACGACGAGGATGACCATCCGCTCGGATGCTACATCCCTTACGGCAGCCCGCGCTGGGTAGGGGAGGACGAGGCCGTGCTGCTCCCGGACCGCTACGACATCTGGAAATTCACCCCGGATGGCAGCAAGGCCGAACTGCTTACCGCAGGTCTCGGGCGCCGGGCCGGCGTCCGCTTCAATATCCTTGACCTTGGCCGTCGCCACAACCCTTATCTCTTCCAGAACCTTTTGACCTTCCCGCGCAAGGGCAAGATATACCTTTCCTGCCGGGACGAGGAGACTTCCGAGAACGGATTCGGCGTGGCCGACATCGCCAAGTGTATGGTATCCAACTGCTTCACGGACAAATGGAGCTTCCAGTCTCCTTCCAGGGCGGCCGATGCCAATACAATCGTCTATCTCAAGGGCAACTTCCGCAAGCCGATGGATGTCTATGTGACCTCCGACAACTGGAATACCCAGACTCAGCTTTCCCACATCAACCCGCAGCAGGACGACTACATCTGGGGCGATGTGCAGATGGTCCGCTGGAACGCCTACGACGGCACTCCGCTCAAGGGCTTGCTCTACACTCCGGACGGGCTCGACAACGCGAAGAAGTATCCGATGATGATATACTTCTACGAGAAGAATTCCGAGACTCTCTACAACTACCTCCAGCCGGCGCCGAGCCGCTCCATCATCAACATCCCGTTCTATGTCAGCCGCGGCTATGTGGTATTCGTGCCGGACATCGTCTATAAGGACGGCCACCCGGGGGAGAGCGCCTACAACTGCATCTGCTCGGGCGCCGAAGCGATGTGCAAGCAGTTCGGGTTTGTAGATAAAGCCAGAATGGCAATCCAGGGGCAGAGCTGGGGCGGCTATCAGACCGCGTACCTCGTCACCCGCACGGATATGTTTGCAGCAGCCGGTGCAGGCGCGCCTGTGGGCAATATGACCAGCGCCTACGGCGGCATCCGCTGGGAATCGGGCAGCAGCCGCATCCCGCAGTACGAGCACGGACAGAGCCGCGTGGGCAAGACCCTGTGGGAAGAGGGCGGACTTGACCTCTATATTGAGAATTCTCCGGTATTCTTCGCCCCCAATGTCAAGACTCCTGTGCTGATAATGCACAACGATGCCGACGGCGCGGTGCCTTGGTATCAGGGAATCGAGTTCTTTATGTCGCTGCGGCGCCTGGGCAAGCCGGCCTGGCTGCTGGAATACAACAATGAGGCGCACAACCTCAAGGAGCGCCGCAACTGCAAGGACCTCTCCATCAGGCTTCAGCAGTTCTTCGACTACTATCTCCAGGGCGCCCCTGAGCCGGCCTGGATGAAGTCCGGCATCCCGTACGAGCGCAAGGGAAGCTACTTCGGCTACGAAGCGGCGGAGTAACTCCGCCGCGGGGCATCATTTCACCAGTTCGGCGAGGGTGCCCCTAGTGGGTATTAGCACAAAATTTGCTATTTTTGCAGTCTGTAATTTAAAAACAACAAATTATGGAAAGAGAAGATCCACTTGAGAGACTCGAACGCAAGGAAAGCGAGAAGAAGGCAAACGGCGGACTGCGCACAATAATGTTCGCAATGATAGCCGTGGCTGCCGTGCTCGCCATCGCTCTGGTCCTCGTATTGTCTTCAAAGAACAAGCTGGTCAGCCAGTTGAACAGCGAGAAGAACGACCTGACCGAGCAGATTCAGGCGCTGCAGAGCGACTACGAAGGCCTGTCTTCGGACTACGACTCCATCAACGCTCAGCTCGACTCCTCCCGCGAGGAGATCGCCCAGCTCGTTGAGAGGGTTAAAAAGACTGAAGCCACCAACCGCAAGAAAATCCGTCAATACGAGAAGGAACTCGGTACGCTCCGCACCATCATGCGCAGCTACATCGTCCAGATAGACTCCCTCAACACCCTCAACCACAAGCTCTCAGCCGAGGCTGCGAGCGCACGCAAGGAAGCGGCCGCGAGCAAGAAGCTCAACGCGGAGCTCACCCAGCAGGTGGAGGACCTGACCGGACGCGTCACCGCCGGAGCGGTGCTCAAGGCGCGCGGCATCAAGCTGGAAGCCTACAACTCATCCGAGAAGCTGACCGACAGGAGTGGCAAGGTCAAAAGGCTGCTTGTCACCCTCAGCCTTCTGGAGAACGAGCTTACCCCGAGAGGCCCGATACGCGTCTATGTGCGCGTGACCGACCCTGACGGCAACCTGCTCAGCGACGGCCACGGCACGACATTCACCCTCGGCGAGGAAACCCTCGACGCCACAGCTTCCCGCGAAGTTGACTATCAGGGCGCGGAAGTCGAGATGGGAATTTATGTCAACGACATCCCGTCATACCACAAGGGCGTGTATAGCGTGAACGTCTATACCACCCAGGCGCTGCTCGGCTCGGCCGAACTCCTGCTTCGATAGCGGATGATTTATATCCACGTCCCTTTCTGCAAGAGTTTCTGCACATACTGCGACTTCTATTCGGAGACAGTCTGTGCCGGGAAGGGCGGGCGCGTAATGGAGCGCTGGGCTGACGAGCTCATCGACGAAATCCAGTCCCGCCGCAGCGAAACCGACGCGACACTTCCACTGAATACCCTCTACATAGGAGGCGGCACCCCGTCGGTGCTGCCTCCTGTGCTGCTCAGGCGCATTGTCGATGCCCTGCCCGGCGGGCCGTATGAAGAGTTTACTGTCGAAGTCAATCCCGAGGACATCGTGGAGAAGGGCTCCGGCTATGTACGGGCGCTGCGCGAAATGGGTGTGACCCGCATCAGTATGGGTGTCCAGTCCCTCGATGACGGCATCCTCCGCTGGATGAACCGCCGCCACGATGCCGCAGGGGCGCGTGAGGCGTTTCGCCTGCTGCGCGAAGGAGGATTTGACAACATCAGCGTGGACCTTATATTCGGCTTCCCGATGCTGACAGGGGGCATCCTGGCGTGGACTCTCGAGGAAATAATCTCCTGGCACCCCGAGCACATCTCAGCCTATCAGCTCAGCATCGAAGAGGGCAGCGCCCTCGCGCAGATGGCCTCCGACGGGCGTTTCAGCGAGGCTCCCGAGAGCCTTTGCGCCGAGCAGTACGCAGCTATCTGTCAAGCACTTGCCGCGGCAGGCTACCGGCATTATGAGATTTCCAACTGGGCAATCTCTTCCCGAGAGGCCCGGCACAATTCCGCCTATTGGACGCGCCGGCCTTATGTGGGCTTCGGGCCCGGAGCACATTCGTTCGACGGAGCGCGGCGCCGCGCCAACAGCCAGTCGCTCAGCGGCTGGACGCCATCTTTCGAGACCCTCACCCCTCAGGAGGAGCGCGAAGAGCAGATAATGCTCGGTCTGCGCACTGCCGGCGGCATCCCCGAATCCCTGTGCAGTGCCGATGCCGTGGCACGGCTTATAGAAGAAGGCTCGCTTGTGCGGCTGGACAATGACAATATCCGTATTCCCGAGGAGCGGTATTTTGTCTCCGACGGCATTATAGAAGAATTAATTTAATGATTATGAAAAAGATAAAGAATCCCTACCTCGACCTCCGCGACAAGGGCTACAACTGCTTCGCCTGCAGTCCCTGGAACCCGCGCGGCCTTAAGATGCAGTTCTGGGAAGACGGCGACGACATCGTCTCGCTCTGGCACCCTTCACCTGACTATCAAGGCTGGACGAATACCCTCCACGGCGGCATCCAGGCCACGCTGATCGATGAAACTGCCGGCTGGTACATCACCCGCAAACTCCAGACCGCCGGCGTGACCACCAACCTCAACCTGCGCTACCGCAAGAGCGTCCCGGTCGGGGACGATGTGACCCTCGAGATCCGCGTGCACCTCAAGGAGATGAAGCGCAACCTGGCGGTGATGGAGGGCAGCATCAGCTGCCAGGGCGAAATTTGCACCACGGCGGAGCTCATATATTACACCGTCCCGCAGGAGAAGGCTCGCGAGGAGTTCTATTTCAGGGGCTGTGAACTGGAAGAGGAAGAACTCGCCTAACTGGTGAAATGATGCTATAGCGGATACACGAATCGAAGCTGCCCGCCAGCGTGGAGGGAGAGCATCCGGGCGGCGACGGAGCGGGCGGCATCGAGATCGTGCAGGCGATAGTTGCCGCACTCGTCCGGTCGGGTGCCCGGGATTTCGCCCTCATATTCCGCCACGAAGCGGAACATCCCCATAATTGCCTCCACAAGCCTCTCATACTCGGGCGTCCCGCTCTCATAGTCCCCGGCCACAATGAGGTAGAAGCCGGTCAGGCAGCCCATCGGCCCGAAATAGATTATATCGTCCTTCCAGCCCTCCAGGTTGCGCAGATATGTGGCCCCGAGGTGCTCCACGGTATGCGCGGCTTCCGGACTCATAGCCGGCTCGATGTTGGGGAGCTTAACCCTTATGTCTATGGTTGTGGCAGTCTCGCTGCCGATGCTGTCCTTGCGGGACACATATATCCCCTGCTTCAGCAGGTCGTGGTTGACCTTGAATGATGCTATCTTTTCCATATTATATCGCTAATGTCTTCTCCCTGAGCCAGGAAGCGATCTCCGTCGGGAGGTAAGGGCTCAGAGTCTTGTAAACCAGTTCGTTATAGTCGTTGAGCCACTTCAGCTCGTCGGCGTTAAGCCTGCCTGCGTCCACTATCGAAGTGTCGAAGTGGCAGAGGGTCAGCGGCTCGAAGCGCAGCCAGCTCCCGAACTCGTTGCTCCCGTCCTCCACGCAGAGCAGCAGATTCTCGTGGCGCACGCCGTGCTGCCCCTCGCGGTAGATGCCCGGCTCGTCGGAAATTATCATCCCCGCCTCGAAGCCCACCGGGTTGAGGTTCTGCCTCACATCCTGCGGCCCCTCGTGCACGCCGAGGAAGTATCCGACTCCGTGTCCGGTGCCGTGCCCGAAGTTGCGCCGCGCCCTCCAGAGCGGCTCGCGCGCCAGAGCGTCCAGACGGCAGCCCGGTGTCCCTTCCGGGAAGACGGCCATTGCAAGGGCGATATGTCCCTTGAGCACAAGGGTATAGTCTTCGCGCTCAAGAGCTGAGCACCTGCCCAGCGGCACGGTACGGGTGATGTCGGTCGTGCCGAGCGTGTACTGCCCGCCCGAGTCGCAGAGATAGAGCCCGCTGTCCTTCAGGACGGGGGCGTCCCGGCGCGGTGTGATGTAGTGCGGAAGAGCCGCCCCCGGCCCGTAGGCGGAGATGGTCTCGAAACTATCGCCCCTGTATTCTTCTATGTCGGCGCGCAGCGAGCTCAGCATCACCGATGCGTCCCATTCGCTGATTTCGCGCCCGTTCTCCACCGACTTCTCCAGCCAGTAGAGGAAGCGCTCCATCGCCACGCCGTCCTTGATGTGGGCCTGCTTCATCCCCTCGATTTCGGTCGGGTTCTTGATCGCTTTCCAAAGTCCGATAGGACTCCCGGCCTCTTCCAGTGCAATCCGCGAAGCCACTATGCTGGAATAGACATTGTAGTTGAGGGTCGAGCTGTCCACGAAGAGCCGTCCCTCGAACTCCTGTCCCAGATATTCTATGTCGCTGTATGGCAGGATGCGGATCCCTTCCGAGGCAAGGATGCTGAATGTGGCCTGCGACTCCGGGTCTTCAACCTCGTCCTTGAGCACATACCACGCCGCGCCGTCTTCGGTTACGAGCAGGTAACTGATTACCAGAGGGTTGTATTCTATGTCGGAGGCCCTGACATTGAGTAGCCACGCTATTTCGTCAAGGGCGCTGATGAGCATCCCCCGGCAGCCTTTTTCCCTTAAGAACGACCTCAGCCGCTCCAGTTTGCTCTCCCTCGTCTCTCCGGTCTGCACCGTGAACACCGGTGTCTGCGGTATGGCAGGTCTGCCTTCCCAAAGCACGCTCAGGAGGTCTGGCACGCTGATCACAGTCCCCGGCAGGCTCGCTGCCCAGTCGGCGCTCACGCAGAGCCCGTCCACGGCGATGATGCCCTCGTCGCCGATCTGCTCCTGCAGCCATTCCGGGATGAGCACCTGCTCCGGCACCCTGGTCTTGTGCAGCACGGCCCCGCTTCCCTCCAGCTGGATGCGTGCCTGGATGAAGTAGCGCGTGTCGGTCCAAAGGCCCGCATGGTCCTCAGTGACAACGACATCCCCGGCTTCGCCGGTGAATCCGGTCAACCACTCCACCTGCTTCCATCTCTCCGCAGGGTATTCGCTGCTATGCGGGTCGGAACCCGTGATAACCACCGCGTCCCAGCCTTTGGAACGCATCATCGAGCGCAGAGCCTCGATTCTGTCGGCATAAATATTCATATGGACAATCTTTCCAACAAATATAGTATTTTTGCAGATTATGAGAATAGGCAACATAGACTTGGGCGAGAAACCGCTGCTCCTGGCACCGATGGAGGACATCACCGACGCCTCGTTCCGCATGCTCTGCAGGGAGCAGGGCGCCGATATGGTCTATACCGAATTCATACCCTCCGACGGGCTCATCCGCGACGCTTCCAAGGCTCTGGCCAAACTGCGCACCTGGGACTGCGAGGCCCCGGTGGGAATACAGATTTATGGGCACATACCCGAATCTATGGTCGAGGCGGCGAAGATGGCCGACAGGGCCGCAGAAATTGCCGGAGGCCACGGCGCGGACATCATCGACATCAACTTCGGCTGCCCGGTCACCAAGATAGCGGGCCGCGGGGCGGGCTCGGGAATGATGCGCTACCCCGACAAGATGGTCGCCATCACCAAGGCGGTGGTCGAGGCCGTGGGCAAACCGGTGACAGTCAAGACCCGCCTGGGCTGGGACGACAATTCCAAGATAATAGTCGAGCTGGCCGAACGCCTGCAGGATGTGGGCATCAGCGCACTCACCGTGCACGGCCGCACCCGCTGCCAGATGTACAAGGGCGCGGCAGACTGGACTCTCATCGGGGAAATCAAGCGCAACCCCCGGATGCACATCCCCATCATCGGCAACGGTGACATCACCGACGGGCCATCGGCCGCACAGGCCTTCGAGCGCTACGGTGTGGACGGGATAATGATAGGCAGGGCCACCTTCGGCCATCCGTGGATATTCAAGGAAATCAAATACTACCTTGAGCACGGGGAAGCGATGCCGCCGCTCTCAGTAAGCGAGAAAGTTGAACTCGCCAAGCGGCACCTCGCGCTGTCCCTTGAGCACAAGGGCGAGCCGAGAGGCATCTATGAGATGCGCCGGCACCTCTCCTGCTACTTCAAGGGCCTGCCGGACTTCAAGGAGACCAGAATGAAGATGGTCACCACGCTCGATAGCGCGGAACTATTCTCAATATTGGACGATATTCGCGAAAGATATGAAGATTGACAGAATTCTGCTGTTCCCGTACTACTTCAGCCTGAAGCTCAGGGACAAGTACTACAAGAAAAGGGCTGACAAGCTCTTTACCCCGCTCGTGCCTTCGGTCTGCGTGGGCAATGTGACCGCCGGCGGCACGGGCAAGACCCCGATGGTGGAGCTGATACTCCGTATGCTGGGGGAGAGTCCGGAATGGCAGGGTAGGCATATCGCGATGCTTTCCCGCGGCTACAAGCGCGAGAGCAAGGGCTTCCAGCAGGTGCTTGCAGACGGCAGCGCCTCGATGTTCGGGGATGAGCCGCTGCAGATAAAGAAGAAATTCCCGGATGTCACCGTGGCCGTGGACAAGAACCGCGTCGAGGGCTGCAGGCTGCTCTGCGAGCCTAGCCGCCTCTCCGCCAAGCGCTACTCCAAATGCTGGGACAAGAACTTCCAGCCCGCAGAATATATCGTGCTCGACGACGCTTTCCAGTACCGCCGCCTCAAGGCCGCGCTCAATGTGGTGCTCGTGGACTGGAACCGCCCGGTATTCAGGGACAGCCTCCTGCCCCTCGGCCGTCTGCGCGACTTGTCGGAAAGGGTGGGCGATGCCGATGTAATAATAGTCACGAAGTGCCCGTCCGACATCGACGAGGTCGCCCGCGCCGGCTTCGCCGCCTCCCTCGGGGTGGAAAACTATGATGCGGAAGCCTGCCGCGGCACCGTCGCAGGGCACGAAGTGACTCTGCTCTTCAGCCGCATCTGCTACTCACAGATAGCCGGGGTCTATCCGGAGACCGAGCCGCGCTATGTCTATGCCAAGAAGGCCATACTCGTGAGCGGCATCGCCAAGGACACTCCGCTGCGCAACTATCTGAGCGACTTCTACAAGATTTGCAAGCGCTTCCGCTTCCCGGATCACCACAAATACAGCTGGAAGGACATCAACTCCGTCAAGGCCGCGCTCCGCAAGAACCCTACCGCCGCCATCATCACCACCGAGAAGGACGTGCAGCGCCTGCTCGATTTCAACGGGATGCCGCCGGAGATTCGCGAACGCCTGCTCGTGGCCCCTATAGAAGCAAAATTCCTCTCCGAGAGGGAGAGGAATATATTCTACGACAAGATCGTGAGCCTCAAGGCTATACGGTCATAATCTCCTTTTCCTTGGCTGCAACGAGCTCGTCAACTTCCTTGACGCGCTTGTCGGTCAGCTTCTGAATCTCGGCCTCGGCCTCCTTCTGGGTGTCTTCGGAGAGGCCTTCGTTCTTCTGTGCCTTCTTGAGCAGGTCGATGCCGTCGCGGCGGGCGTTGCGCACCACAATTTTGGCATTCTCTCCTGCTGCGCGGGCTTTCTTGATGAGCTCCTTGCGCCTATCCTCGGTGAGCGCAGGCACGGTGCAGCGGATGACTTCGCCGTTGTTCTGAGGGGTGAATCCGAGGTTTGCGTCGATGATCGCCTTCTCGATCTTAGGAATCATGTTCTTTTCCCACGGCTGGATGGCGAGTGTCCTGGCGTCCGGTGCGGAGATTGACGCCACCTGTGCTACAGGGGTCGGAGTTCCGTAATAGTCCACAGTTACACCGTTGAATATCAGCGGATTGGCTTTGCCGACGCGGTATGACTTGAGATCCTCTTCGAGGAAGCGCACAGCCTCTCCCATCTTGGAATCGGTCTGGTTGATGATTTCTGTTGCTCTATCTGTTAACATTTCAGTGTGTATTTATGCGTGTACAATTGTCCCTATTTTCTCTCCGCCGAGCAGCCTCTCCAGGTTGCCTTCCTCCTCTACATTGAATACTATGATCGGCACGGGGCCCTGCTCGCAGAGCGCGAATGCGGTGGCGTCCATCACCTTGAGGTGGTCGGAGAGCGCCTTGGTAAACGTCAGCTCGTCGTACTTCACGGCATCCGGGTGCTTCTCCGGGTCGGCGGTATAGACTCCGTCCACCCTCGTGCCCTTGAGGAGAGCGTCCGCCCCGATTTCCAGGGCCCTGAGGGCCGCGCCGGAGTCGGTGGTGAAGTAAGGGTTGCCGGTGCCGCCGGCGATGAGGGCGACTCCGCCCTGCTCGAGCAGGGCCACCGCGTCCTCTTTTCTATAATAATGTGCAATCGGCTCCATCGGGGTGGCGGTGAAGACTTCGGCCTTCAGGCCCTCGGAGCGCAGCGCGCAGGCGAGGCCGAGCGAATTGATGACGGTCGCAAGCATACCCATCCTGTCGCCTGTCACCCTTTCGAAGCCGGAGCCGACTCCCTGCAGGCCGCGGAAAATGTTGCCGCCGCCGTTGACGATGGCGATCTGGTGCCCCGCCCTGACTGCGCAGGCAATCTGGTGCGCGTAGCCCACGAGGCTCGCGGAGTCAATTCCTTTGCCCTGAGGGCCTCCGAGGCTTTCGCCGCTGAGTTTAAGCAATACTCTCATCTGTATATCATTTAGGGACCGTCCTTTCGTGGCTTGAATGCCCGCAGAGCCGTGTCCGAAAAACAAAAATACCCGAAAATTATGAAACTTGCAAGATTCGGGCTATATTTGCAGACCCGTACAACGATTAAATATTGTAACAATGTTCATATTCAATTCTTCAATCGGCAAGAAATTCATTCAGGCAGTGAGCGGAGCATTCCTTATCATCTTCCTGCTCCTCCACGGTACAATCAACTTCTTCTCCGTGATTGACTCGTTCACGGGCAAGTTCGGCGCTGTCGCCGCTGACACCGACCTCTTCAGCAAGGGCGACGGTCTCTTCAAGCTCGGCTGCGACTTTATGTCCACTCCGATCATCTCCATTATGGTGCCTATCCTGGCTCTCGGCTTCCTCATCCACATCGTCTACGGATGCTGGCTGACCGCCAAGAATGTCTCCGCCCGCGGAGGTATTAAGCGCTATGAGGTCAAGTCAAGGGCAGCCGCAGACTCCTGGTCAGCACGCAATATGTTCGTGCTCGGCATCGTGATTCTCGGCTTCCTCTGCTTCCACTTCTTCCACTTCTGGGCCAAGATGCAGCTGCCTCAGATGTTCGGCATCGGCAACTACGAGGACAATCCTTACCTGCTGCTCACTACCGTATTCGGCAACTGGTGGGTGCTCGCCCTCTATATCATATGGTTCGCGGCCATCTGGTTCCACCTCACCCACGGATTCTGGAGCATGTTCCAGACCGTCGGCTGGGACGGCTCGACTTGGTTTAAGCGTGTCAAGGTCATCGGCATCGTGGTGGTTTCACTCATCTGCCTGCTCCTCGTCGCTGTCGCAATCAATGCTTTCATTCAGGCCAATTTCGTCTGCTGCAGCGCATAATTTTTGATTTGACAAAATATTTGCTTATCTTTGCGACCCCTATTTTGTGTAGGGATCGCAATTTTTTATTAACTATTTTAAGATCAAGACAGTGGACACACAAAGCTACAAGACAGTATCGCTCAACGCAGCGACTGTAGACAAGAAGTGGGTTGTCATTGACGCGACAGATCTCGCGCTTGGTCGTCTCGCATCCCGCGTGGCTCTTGTCCTCCGTGGCAAGAACAAGCCGGGATTCACTCCTCACGTTGACTGCGGTGACAACGTCATCGTCATCAATGCGGAGAAGGTTGCCCTCGGCGGCAAGAAGATGACTGACCGTGTTTACGTTCGTTACACCGGATATCCTGGTGGACAGCGTTTCACGACTCCAAAGGAGATTCTCGCGACCAGGCCTGCAGAGCTTGTCAGGAGAGCAGTGAAGGGTATGCTCCCTAAGACCCGTCTTGGTGCCGACCAGCTCAACAACCTGCACGTTTACGCAGGTCCGGAGCATCCGCATCAGGCCCAGAACCCTATTGAAATCAAGTTGGACGAAATTTAAACAGAGCAAATGGAACAGACACACGCCCTTGGAAGACGTAAAGCAGCTGTAGCTCGCGTTTATCTCGCATCCGGCAAAGGCAATGTAACGATCAACGACCGTCCTCTCGAGGTTTATTTCCCTCTTGAGTCCCTCCAGTACATCGTTAACCAGCCGTTCGAAGTTACCGGCACACTCGGCCAGTTCGATGTCAAGGTCACCCTCGCAGGTGGCGGCATCAAGGGACAGGCAGAGGCGGTACGTCTCGGCATTGCGCGCGCCCTCAGCGAGTTGAACAGAGAAGCGTATCGTTCCGCACTCAAGTCAGCAGGCTTCCTCACCCGCGATGCTCGCGAGGTTGAGCGTAAGAAGCCTGGTCAGCCTGGTGCACGTCGTCGCTTCCAGTTCAGTAAGCGTTAGTTATTTACTGATTTATGGCACAGCCCGGTTGCTAAACCGCTCCTTTTGAACGGTTGCCGTGCTGCGGAAAAGGCCGGAGACCGGTCGGACCGCTACTCCGCCTTGAAGAAAAGAGACCCCGCAACGGGGACAGTTTACAAAAAAACAGAAACAAACAGATGTCACGAACAAATTTCCAGGAATTGCTTGATGCAGGCGTTCACTTCGGCCACCTGGCCCGCAAGTGGAATCCTAAGATGGCACCGTATATCTTCGACCAGAAGAACGGCATCCACATCATTGACCTGCACAAGACCGTCGGCAAGATAGACGAGGCTGCCGAGGAGATGAAGCAGCTCGCAAAGTCAGGCCGCAAGATCCTCTTCGTAGCCACCAAGAAACAGGCCAAGGATATTGTCAAGGAGAAGGCAGCATCAGTCAATATGCCTTCCATCACCGAGCGTTGGGCAGGCGGTATGCTTACCAACTTCCCGACCATCCGCAAGGCCATCAAGAAGATGTCCACCATCGACAAGATGAAAGAGGACGGAACCTTCGACAAGCTCGCCAAGAGAGAGCGTCTCCAGGTGGACCGCCAGAGGGCGAAGCTCGAGAAGAACCTCGGCTCCATCCGCGATATGAGCCGTCTCCCGTCAGCACTTTTCGTAGTTGACGTGCAGAAGGAGGCCAACGCAGTCAAAGAGGCCAATCGTCTCAATATTCCGGTATTCGCAATGGTTGATACTTGTTGCGATCCTACCCCTATTGATTATGTGATACCGGCAAACGACGATGCCACGAACTCTATCGAGTGCGTTGTCAACATTCTCTGCGCAGCCATCGAGGAAGGTCTTGCTGAGCGCAAGCTCGAGAAGGACAAGGAAGTCTCTGAGGAAGTCGGAGAGGAGAAGCCTGCAGCAGCCCGAAAGCTCCGTTCCCGCAAGGGCGGCCCTAAGGCTGAAGAAGCTGAGGCAGAATAAAGTTCCATTTCAGAAACAGATACGAATATGGCAATTACAGCAGCAGACGTAATGAAGTTGCGTAAGATGACTTCTGCGGGTATGATGGACTGCAAGAAGGCTCTTGAGGAAGCCGCAGGCGACTTCAACAAGGCCATCGACATCATCCGCGAGAAGGGCAAGCTCGTGGCCGCCAAGAGGGCTGACCGCGAGACTTCAGAAGGCGCCGTCAAGGCTCGTGTCGCAGGTGGCAAGGGTATCCTTGTATGCCTCGGCTGCGAGACCGACTTCGTGAGCCGCAACGCAGACTTCCAGAATCTCGCAGAGGCTATCGCCGATGTGGCCATTGCAGCCTGCCCTGCCGACCTTGATGCTCTCAAGGCCTGCAAGATGGCTGACGGTTATACCGTAGAGGAGGCCGTCGAGGCTCAGACCGGCAAGACCGGTGAGAAGCACGTCCTCGCATACTACGCTCTCGTCGAGGCTCCATATGTGGCTGAGTACATCCACAAGATCAACGGCAAGCTCGGTGCTCTTGTAGGATTCAACAAGCCTGTACCTGAGGAGCTCGCCAAGGGTATCGTTATGCAGGTCGCTTCAATGAACCCTGTAGCCATCTCCGCTGAGGACTGTCCTAAGGATGTGCTCGACAACGAGTACAAGGTGGCTGTCCAGAAGACCAAGGAGGAGCAGGTGCAGAAGGCTATCGACGCCGCTCTCAAGAAGGCCGGCATCAACCCTGCCCACGTTGACAGCGAGGACCACATCGAGTCCAACACCTCCAAGGGCTGGCTCACTCCTGAGCAGGCCGACAAGGCTCGCGAGATCATCAAGACCGTCGGCGAGCAGAAAGCGGCCAACCTCCCTGAGCAGATGATTCAGAACATCGCCAACGGCCGTGTCCAGAAGTTCCTCAAGGAGCAGACTCTTCTCGAGCAGGAGTATCAGATGAGCGACGACAAGATTTCCGTCAAGGATGCTATCGCAGCCATCGACAAGGATATCAAGGTTGTCACCATCAAGCGCTTCTCTCTCAACGACTAAGAGTTTTTGGCTCTATATCTTAAAAGCCGGCTGTCTCAGCCGGCTTTTTTATTGGGATAAAGCCCCCGGATATAGCACACGGAATCTTCGGCAGGCGTCCTTTGGCACAACTAAGCGTAGGCGAACATCCCTTCGAAACTGAGATCCTCATCGAGCTGCGGCCATTTCCCTTGAATACAAAAAGAACAGTGAAGACTGGACTGCCTATACTGTCGGAACCGCCATTGACCTTGCCAACGGCGATGTACTAAAGTTCCGTGCCGCAGAAAGCGGGAACTCAACATTTTCCGACGGACCTAACAGTAGTTGGTATACAATCAATGTGACCGGCTCAGGTAGCGTTAAAGCATCCGGCAATATTATGTCTCTGCTGGACAGAACCTTGTCCAGGACAGATGTGCCAAATTCTGCATTTACGAGGCTCTTCTACAACAATACGAAACTGCAAGATGCATCCGATCTTAAATTGCCTGCCATTACATTGGCGCCGTACTGCTATGCATATATGTTTTCTGATTGCACGTCCTTGACTGCTGCCCCTGAATTGCCTGCTACGACACTGGCGCAAGGCTGCTATCAAAACATGTTTCACTTTTGTTATAGGTTGGAAACGGCTCCTGTCTTACCGGCCGCTTGGTATTGTTGCCCGTCCAAGGCCCGTCGAATCACGGCCTCAGGCATCCTACAGGCACTGTCCAGACTCCGTCATTTCGTCTGAACGCATAAGAACCCGTGCCGGTCAGCACCATCATAAATGATGGTGTTTTCATCCTGTCTGTGTCAAGTTTGGAAGCAAGCGATTTCAGTGTTGCGGCTCCTTCTTCTATAAGTTTGTCTCCGCCGAGTTTAATCTCAACCAGTCCGTAGCTGCCATTCCTCAGATGCAGGACGGCATCACACTCGAGGTTATTTTTGTCCCTGTAGTGATATAGACTCCCGTCAAGAGCTTCTGCGTATACGCGCAAATCCCTGATGCACAATGTCTCGAAAAGAAGCCCCATCGTATTCAGGTCAGCCAGCAGGTCTTCAGGGCCAATGCCCATCGCCGCTGCGGCTATCGACGGATCGACAAAGTACCGGGTGTCTGATGTCCTTATGGCTGTCTTTGAGCGCAGATTGGGATTCCAGGCAGGGGAATCCTCTACTACAAACAGTTTCTTGAGTGCAGATATATATGATGCTATAGTATCCGTTGTCATTGAACTTGCCGCATCAAGGTTATCCTTCAGAATATCATCAGCGACTCTTTTTCTGTAATTACTCATACGGCAAATTTCTACCATATTTTTCGAAATATCAAAGTGTTGCTGATTTTTATTTGCCATGTTGGCGGAATTCCATTTACCAAGTTGGCTAAGTTTCATTTGCCAAGTTGGCTTGCGTTGAACCCGCGGCCGCTCACTCGGCCATCTCCCAGCCGTCAACGGTGCGGGTGTCGGAGGAGAAGTTGATGCCGAGCTTGATAATCTGTTTGCCGGAT
>CAVJHI010000023.1:0-28122 GCA_963649415.1 bacterium | reverse complement strand
CGCAATTGACACTAGCTCCTGAAACTAGCGCGTCTACCATTTCGCCACCCGCGCTGGGTATTGGAATGCAAATATACAACATTTTCAAAAAATATACGACAGTGCGAGCAATATGTCTGCGGGTAAAAAGAAAAATTTTCGTCCTTCCGCGATTTTGCGACCGCAGGTAGGGCAGGAATAGGTGGTATATACATCATAGCCCGACCAGAAGCCCGCCCCGATATCGAGGTTAAACTTGGGTGAAAGCATGCAGGTGTAGCCCAGGCCGAGGCCGCCGCCGAAACGGTTGCCCTCGGTGGTCTCCGGCGAAGAAATGCCGCCGATATTGTACTCCTGCACCCTCACCGCCCCGGAAAGCCACCAGCCCGAATAGATGTGCCAGGGCCAGTATCTAGCGCCCGTGCTGAGGGAGCGCTGCCGTTTCTGCAGCGGCTCCCCGTCCGGATTGTAGGTAAAGGGGTTGTATTTCATCCCCGCATTGAGACTCCAGTGCTGCGCGACGCCGTAGGAAGCTTCGATGTTGAGCGTGCCGAAGTCGGCATAGTCGGCGAAATTGGTAGAGAGTGCGAACTCCTGGCCGTATAAAACGGGTGCACAAACCGAAAGGATGGCGGACACCAAAAAAATTCTGTTAACCATGTCAAACTATATTATAAAAACTAACTGAAGATTACCGGAACTGTGCACCCGAAATCATTTATATCTGTTGAACGCCTCGTTGATCTTGGACTTGAGGTTTGGATAGAGGCTGATGAGCTTCTTCTTGAGCATATTGCGGTCGGTGATGTCGGAGGTGAGCGCATCGAATATCCTGTACCGCGTCAATCCCCTATCCCCCAGGTACATAAAAATCTGAGGATAGAACCAGTAGCTGGTCCCATACACCAGCTCACTGTCCGGATAGCGCTCGTTGTGGAGCTCGGTCTGCATATAGTAGGCCCACATCTCCCCAACCTCGCAATAGCCGTAGCCCTCCTCGGTCCCCACGCCGTAGGTAACGAAGCCCGATGTCACGAACGAAGTCATTATGAAGGTCGCGAAACTGTTCCAGTAGTCCTTGCCCACCTGCATAAAGTGGCTGGCATGCGCAAGCTCGTGGACTGCAAGGGAATATATCGTCTCGTAGTCGTCCGCGCCCGAGAGTCCGAGGGTGATGTCGGGCAGAAACATCTTGACGAGGAAAGCATATTCGCCGAGGAACTTCCCTACCGTACTGCCGTCTATCAGTACGCCCTGCTGCATCATCGGTGCCGAACTCCAGTGCATCTTCTGGAAGAGCCAGATGCGGAGATTGCCGGGAGGCGTGCAGAGAGTCTTCTCCCCGTTGCGGCACTGCTCGTAATAGTCGTAGGCCGCATTGTTGACCACGCAGCGCGTGAAGAGCTTGCGCTCGGAGGAGGAGCTCACCTCCACATCCACCCCCTCCGGGGAATGTTTGCCGAGAGTGGAGAACGAAGCCGGGCAGATAAGCAGGTTGAAACCTATACCGAAGCCGTGCTTGTTCTTGAAAACCAGGCGGTAACGCGGGTTGGCGGAGAACTGGCGCGACATCTGGTAATAGCCGTCCTTGTCGGTGTAGGCGTGGGCAAACTTCACGAAGGAGTTGCACGACACCCGCACACCGCTCACTCCGAAAGCCTCGCTGCCTTTCGCCGGGTCGAGTATGGTGATGCGGCCGCTCGGGGAAGCCTTGTCGCCCTTGGTCTGCGGGGCCAGCAGCTCTTCGTTGCCGGTCAGGACATAAGACATCCTCTCCACCTCTTCCCAGTCCACTCCGTCCGCTTTGGTGGACTCGCTGTGCTCGGCGATATAACACTCGTCCAGCACCTCATATTTTATGCCCGCCGGGAACTCGAAGTCTTTGCTCACCACGGCATATTGCCAGGTAATCTTGTCCTCGTCTATGGACGGGTCGTGATAATAATCCCCCTCGCGTACGATTGTATAATCCACAGGATGGTCTATAAGCTGCAGTCCTGCATCCTCGAGGGTCTCGTACTCCTGCTCGTCAGCAGGCAGAAACCTCACATAGAGGTCGGTCGGATCGAGCGGGGTCCTGCCGGCTCGGGTCGGATACAGCCGGTCGAGAGCCTTGGTCACATTCTCGACGGAATAAGGATCTTCCAGCTGATCCCCGAGCACTATCATCTCGTGTCGCACCTCATTGCCTTCAATATCGGCACGAACTTCTCCGGCAACGGAAAACCTGTCCGAGCAGGAGACCGCCACGAGCAGCGGAATGATTAACTTATAAAAGTTCTCCATAGTCGTGTTGTATTTGTCCGATGCAAAGGTGAGGAGTATTATCCGATTTATTTTCCGGATAATCGTTTACTTTCTCACTATGTGACGAAAACGCCGGCAATCCCCAGCCTGAACGCGCTGCGGGGCGGACCGAAATGGCCCGTCCCGCAGTTATCAGAGACTAAAAAAGCGCAAATACGCCCCTTTTTAGAAGTATTTTATAGTTTTCTGCTCAATCGCGCTCATCAAGCTGTTGCCGAGACGGCTCACGCCGAAGCGGAAAAACTCCTTGCAGAGCCACTCCTCGCCGAGCACGGCGGATACGATGCAGTAGTAGCTCAGGGCATCCTTGGCGGTGGAGATGCCGCCGGCAGCCTTGAATCCGACCTTGCGGCCTGTCTTGGCATAGTAGGCGCGGATGCACTCGCACATCACCAGAGCCGCCATAGGGGTGGCGTTGACCTCAACCTTGCCGGTGGAAGTCTTGATGAAATCGGCGCCGGCCTCCATAGCGAGGAACGATGCCTGCGCAATGCGCTCTGCAGTGCCGAGAAGTCCGGTCTCGAGGATTACCTTAAGCACGACCTTGCGGCCGCACGCGGCGGCCTCTTCGTCTATCGCAGCTTTCATCGCCTTGATTTCAGCCGAAGCAGCCTCGTAATCACCTGCCATAAAGGCATTGAGAGCCAACACGATATCTATTTCGTCAGCACCTCCGCGCACCGCAAGGCGGCACTCCTCGACCTTGACTTCGAGGAAGCTCTGCGAGCTCGGGAAGCAGCCTGCGACGGTCGTCACATGGAGTTCCTCGGACTTCCTGGCATCGCGTACCACGGAAGCGAAGTTAGGGAAGACGCAGACGGAAGCCGGGAGCGGATAGCCCTCGAAATTGGCCGGTATCTCATTGGCCTTCTCCACCAAAGCCCTGACGGAGGCAGGGGTGTCGTTGGTGTGCAGGGTGGTGAGATCCATCAGCGAGAAGCACTTCCGGAACACTTCCGGAGACTCCGCTGCCGAAAGGTTGGCGGCAATCGACTCAATCTTTGACGCTATCTCCTCCTCGGAAGGAGTGTAGCCGTATTTCTGTAAATAATCCATATTATAATTCTTTTGCTTCATGCTTTTCGAACTTCTCGTGCTGGAGTTTGCGCTCCGCCTTGAGCCTAGGCCCGCTCTCGCGCTGCAGGAAGCGGCGCCCAGAGAGGCTGTCCGCCTTGAGAGGCTTGATGCCGGCAACACTGTCCCCGGCAAGCGCAAGGCTATCCACCGCAGAGAGACTGTCTTTGGCCACCGCCAGGCTATCTTTCGCGAATGCGAGGCTGTCCCTGGCCACCGCCAGGCTGTCGAAGGCGGCAAGGCTGTCAGCAGCGGCTACAGTGTCGCGCAGAGGCCAGAAAACGCTATCCAGAGCCCAAGCAAGCGAGTCGTCGGAGAAGTCCACCGCGGTATAGTCCACCCGCAGGCGCTCGTTCTCCTCCTTGACTTCGCGAATCCTGTCGGAGAGATCCTGATAGTATTCCGCACGCTTCTTTAGACGCTTGGCCACGCTGTCCATCACCTCGCGGAGGTCTTCGGTCCTGCCGGAATAGTATTCCAGGCTCTTCTCGTAGTCGTTGAAGCTGTAGCCGTGACGGCGAAATATCGGGTCGAAGAAGAGCGTCGTGTCCGCTGTTTTGCGCGCCTGAGTATTGTCCCTCAGCCACTGGTCGGCCAGGAACATATCGGTATAGAGGTCAATCATATCCTTCTTTGGGATGACCCTGCCCCTCCCCGCGCAGCCTGCAATGCAGAGCGCGGCGAGTGCAAATGTCAGCAGAATATGTCCCCTCCGAATCCGCATTACCTGAGCTGTGCTCCGAAGTCCTTGACGAATGTGGAGAGCAGGCGGTCCATAACCCTCTCGGTATCCTGGTCGGTCAGGGTCCTCTCAGGGTCCTGGATCACGAAACTGAGGGCGTACTGCTTCTTGCCCGCAGGAATCTTGTCGCCGCGATAGACATCGAAAAGTCCCACCTGACGGAGAAGTTTCTTCTCCTGCTTGAACGCGGCAGCGCGGAGCTCCGCGTAGCTTACTTTCTCGTCGAGCAGCAGCGCGAGGTCGCGGCGCACCTCTGGGAACTTAGGCATCTCGGAGAACGCCACCTTATCCCTCCTGACAAGCTCGAAGAGAGCCGGCCAGTTGATTTCAGCGGCATAGACGGCCTGCTTGATGCCGAAGCGGCGGGCAAGGGCCGGATTGACCGTGCCCATCACAGCGAGCTGTCCCGCGCCAGGGATGCTGTAACTCATTCCCTCGGAGAAAATATCGCCCGGAGCGGCTTCGCTGCGCATCTTGTAGATGTCAGCGCCATAGCGCTTGAGCAGCAGTTCCACATAGCCCTTGAGCTGGAAATAGTTGCTCGGAGCGGTATCGCCCCTCCAGGTCTTGTCCGGCGTGCCGGTGAGCATAAGGCAGAAGCACTGGTGCTCCTCGTAACCCTCGAGAGTCTCGGAAGTCTTCTCCGGAAGTCTCTGATATACACCGCCGTATTCGAAAATCTTGAGGTGTCCGAGCTGGCGGTTGAGGTTGTATGCGACCACCTCGAGCCCGCCGAGAATCAGAGTCTGGCGCATCACATTGAGATCCTGGCTGAGCGGGTTCACAATCCTGACGCACCTCTCCTCCGGGAAAGTCGTGAGGTGAGAATAGTATTCAGACTTGGTGAGGGAGTTGTTCATCGTCTCCACGAAACCGTTGGCGGCCAGGAAGTTGGAGACATTGTTCCTAATGGCCTCTGCGTCCGGGCGCGGGGTGGCGTTGACGGACATCAGCATGCGCTTCGGCAGCGGAATGTTGTTGTAGCCGTAGATACGGAGCACCTCCTCCACGACATCGCATTCCCTATAAACATCGACCATATACGAAGGCGCAGCCACCACGGCACCGCCCTCGCGCTTCTCGATGAAGTCATAGCCGAGCCAGGTGAGTATATTCTCAAGGGTCTCGTGGCCGATTTCGTGGCCGATGAGGCGCTCCATCCCCGCATAGTCAAGATTGATGCGCTTACGCTCTATCTTCTCAGGATAGGCCTCGCGAATCTTCCCTACCACCTCTCCGCCGGCGCACTCCTGAATCAGGGTCACGGCGCGCTTGAGGGCGTAGATTGCGACCTCAGGGTCGGCGCCTCGCTCATAGCGGAACGAGGCATCGGTCTGGAGGCCGAGCCTCTTGGAGGTCTTGCGGATGGATGCAGGGTCGAAGTAAGCGCTCTCGATGAAGAGGTTGACGGTGTCCTCTGAAACTCCGCTGTCCTCTCCTCCGAACACTCCGGCGATGCACATCGGGCCGTCCTCGTTTGCGATGACCATATCGGTAGAGCAGAGCTTGCGCTCCACGCCGTCGAGGGTCTTGAGGACTTCTCCGTCTGCAGCTCTGCGCACAATCACTTTACCTCCCTTGACCTTGTCGGCATCGAAGGTGTGCAGCGGCTGTCCGAGCTCGAAAAGCACGAAATTGGCGATATCGACGATATTGTAGATAGGACGCAGTCCAATGCTGATCAATCTCTTCTGAAGCCACTCCGGAGACGGTGCGGTCTTCACTCCGCTAAGCGTAATGCCGGTATAGCGCGGCGCGCCGGAGCTGTCGCGGACGTCGATGTCAAGTCCCTCGCCCGCGCCCTCTGCGAACGCATCGACGGAAGGCTTGACAAGCTCACAAGGGATATTGTTGAGCTTCATCCAGGCATAGAGGTCGCGGGCCACGCCCCAGTGTGAGGCGGCATCCACGCGGTTTGCCGTGATTTCGTATTCGATTACGGCCTCGGTCTCGAGGTGCAGATATTCCTTGGCTGGAGTGCCCGGTACGGCGTCGGCAGGAAGCACCATAATACCCTCGTGGCTGCTGCCGATTCCGAGCTCATCCTCGGCGCAAATCATTCCGAAGGACTCCACTCCCCTGATCTTGGACTTCTTGATTTTGAAGTCGCCCGGCAGCACCGAACCAATCTGGGCAAACAGGACCTTCTGCCCCGCGGCCACATTCGGCGCGCCGCAGACAACGGTCAGAGGCTCCCCGGAGCCAGGGTTCACCTTGGTGATGTGAAGGTGGTCCGAATCAGGATGCGCCTCACATTCAAGCACTTCCGCTACCACAACCCCGGCAAGTCCGCCGGGAATCTGCTCACTCTCCTCAACTCCGTCCACCTCGATGCCGATGGAAGTCATCGCGTCGGCGATCTGCTGAGCAGTCAGGTCGCACTTCAAATAATCCTTGAGCCAATTGTAACTAAGCTTCATATCTATAAGTGATTTTATTTCAAACTGTCAGGTGTAAAAAGCTGACCGACGAACTCCTCCTTGTCGAAGACCTTGAGGTCCTCGATCTTCTCGCCCACCCCGATAAATTTCACGGGAATGCGGAAACGGTCGGAGACTCCCACCACCACGCCACCCTTGGCTGTGCCGTCGAGCTTGGTGACGGCGAGGGAAGTGATCTGCGTGGCGCGGAGGAACTCCTGAGCCTGCTGAAAGGCGTTCTGCCCGGTGGAAGCGTCGATGATGAGCATCACGTCGTGCGGCCCGTCAGGGACGACCTTGGAGATGACCTTGCGAATCTTGGAGAGCTCTCCCATCAGGTCCGCCCTGTTGTGCAGACGGCCCGCCGTGTCTATGATGGCCACATCGGCCCCTCTTGCAAGCGCAGCGGCAGCGGTATCATACGCCACTGAAGCCGGATCGGAACCCATGCTCTGTCTTACTATCTCGACTCCGGCCCTCTCAGCCCAGATGGAAAGCTGGTCCACAGCAGCGGCGCGGAAAGTGTCCGCAGCGCCTAGGATGACCTTCTTGCCCTGTGCCTTAAGCATATAGGCGAGTTTGCCGATGGTCGTGGTCTTGCCGACGCCGTTGACGCCGACTACGAGGATGATGTACGGTTTCTTGCTGAAGTCGAAAGCCTGCACATTGTCCGCCAGCAGAGAGGATATTTCCTCCCTAAGCAGCCCCACAAGCTCGTCGAACGACATATACTTGTCCTTGGCGACCCTTTCCTCCAGGGCATCAATTACCTTGAGAGTGGTGTCCACTCCCATATCCGACTCCACAAGGGCTTCCTCGATTGCATCGAGCGTGCTATCATCCACTCTCGAACGGCCCATCACGGCCCGGCTTATCCGCTGAAAGAAACTTATTGCCATAACTCACAAAGATAACAATTTTCCCGCAACTATCCCCTGCCCCGCAGGGCAAATGCAGCAATTATGTCAGGGAAAGGGAAATATGCAAAAATGCCGGCCCGAAACGAATCGGACCGGCACTTAAAAAGCGCAGGCAGGAATTACTTCTTGGCGAAGTAGTCCTTGGCCTTCTCAGCTTCTACGAGCTGCTCAGAGAAGACATATGCACCGGTCTTTGGAGACTTCTCCATACGGATGCACTTGACCATACTTTTAGCTCCGGCCTTGGCCGCGAACGTTGCAACTGCTTTCTTTGCCATAATTCAAACTCCTCTGATTATTTTATTTCACGGTGAACAGTGACTTTCTTGAGGTAAGGGTTGTACTTCTTGCGCTCGAGACGGTCAGGAGTGTTCTTCTTGTTCTTGGTGGTAATGTAACGTGAGATACCAGGTACACCTGTAGCCTTCTGCTCAGTGCACTCGAGGATGACCTGCACCCTGTTTCCTTTTGCTTTCTTTGCCATATCTCTGAAAAATTAAACAAGGTTAATCAATCCTTTCTTCTGAGCATCGCGAACCGTAGCCTCAAGGCCGTTCTTCTCGATAATCCTCATACCCTTGCAGGATACTTTGAGGGTGATGTACCTCTGCTCTTCCTCGCTCCAGAAACGCTTGTTCTTGAGGTTGAGAGAGAAGTCGCGCTTGGTGCGCAGCTTGGAATGGGCAACATTGTTGCCTTTCATTCTCTTCCTTCCGGTTATTTGACAAACTTTTGCCATAGTATTTATTTTTTCTTTATTTCTAGTTGCGGGGGTGCAAATATCGTGGATAATTTTCTGATTTCCAAATGGAAACCTAGACAAATTTCAGGAATCTGCCCCACCTGATATTGTTCGGGAACTTCTTTCCCACATCTGTAGAGAGCCATATCACAACCGGCCTTCCGACTATGTGGTCTTCGGGAACGAATCCCCAGTACCGCGAGTCGAGGGAGTTGTGCCTGTTGTCTCCCATCATAAAGTAATAGTCCTGTTTGAAGGTGTATTTGCCTTCTGCAAGCGCCTGCTCCACACTTCCGCCCTCATAGGCCGAGATAATCCTCTCGTAAAGAGGGAGATTCTCCTCGGTGAGGGTGACCGTCGCGCCCTTCGCAGGGATGACTAGCGGTCCGAAGAAATCCCTTGTCCAACCCGAGTTTTCCGTGAACGGGAAAATCTCTTTCCACACAGCTGAAGGGTCTCTCTCAAGATTGCGCTTGAGGTCAACCACATTCGGGAGGTCGTGGACAGTCTTGATCATCTCCTTGGTGAGTATCATCGCGGGATAGCCCGGCAGGGAAGGGTCGAAATAGAGTTCCCTCGGGTTGAGTCCCAGCTCCTCAACAATATTGGGGTTGATCTTGTGCCCGTCGGTTATGACAGTGTAGGAGAACTGGATACCGGGACCCGGCTTCTCGATGTGGCCGTTGATCCATACATATCCGCCATTGACTTCAAGGGTATCTCCCGGGATGCCGACGCAGCGCTTGACATAGTGGTCTTTCTTGTCCATCGGACGACTGACCGTCTCGCCCAGGCCCGCTACAGTTTCCTTGCCGAGAATCCTCACGAGAGCGTGATAGTCCTCTGCGGGAGCTTTGCGGAGCACCGTATCCCCGTTGGGAAATCCGAATACCACATTGTCTCCCCTTTGCACCTGCCTGAAGCCCTTGAGGCGGCGGTATGGGCGCTGGATGAGAGTGGAGTAGGACTCTTTCCCGAAGATGGTGTTGTGCGTGAACGGTATTGTCAGCGGAGTCTGCGGAACTCTCGGACCGTAGGTGAGCTTGCTGACGAAGAGGTGGTCTCCCGTGTAGAGAGTCCTCTCCATCGAGGATGAAGGAATCTTGAAGGCTTGGAACCAGAAGATGTTGATGAAGGTGACCACGATGACGGCGAAGATGATGGCGTCGAGCCAGTCGTTTGCCGCGCTGTGCTTCTCTCCCTCCTTGTAGCGCTTCTTCCAAAAATTCCAGCGGACCTTGCGGGTGATGAAGATGTCAAATATGACACCCAGACCCAGAAGCCACCAGAAGTTTCCCAGCCAGATTACCCACGCTATGTAGAGCAAGGCCCAGAAAGTGAACCTTGTCCAACGGTTGCGGGTAAATTCCTTCAGGCTCACTTGGGACTATTTTACTGAGTTAAGTACTGCCTCGAATGCCTGCGGGTTGTTCATCGCGAGATCGGCGAGAACCTTGCGGTTGAGACCGATGTTCTGAGCGTTGAGCTTACCCATGAACTGTGAGTAGGACATACCGTACTGACGCGCTGCGGCGTTGATACGCTGAATCCAAAGAGCGCGGAAGTTGCCCTTCTTGGCCCTGCGGTCACGGTAAGCGTAGGTGAGACCTTTCTCGTAGGTGTTCTTTGCTACTGTCCAGACGTTCTTTCTTGACAGGAAGTTACCGCGGGTTCTCTTGAGAATCTTCTTGCGGCGAGCTCTTGAAGCTACTGAATTGACTGATCTTGGCATAATTCGATACTTTTAGAGAACCAACATTTCTTTTACTCTTCCGAGATCCACTTTCTCTACGATAGCGAAGTGGTCAAGATTTCTCTTGCGCTTCTTGGTCTTCTTGGTGAGGATGTGGCTGTGGTAAGCGTGCTTCCTCTTGATTTTTCCCGATCCGGTAAGCGTGAAGCGCTTTTTGGCACCGGAATTGGTCTTAAGCTTTGCCATTTTTTAAATAATTAATAGTTAATAATATAGTGATGTCCCTACTTCTTTTTGTTCGGGGCGATCATCATCGACATTCGTTTGCCCTCAAGTACCGGGAGGTTCTCGGCGTGTCCGAGCTCCTCGAGCTCCACTGCGAAGCGGAGCAGCTGCTTCTCGCCCTGGTCCTTGAACATTATCGAGCGTCCGCGGAAGAAGATTGAGGCCTTGACCTTGGAGCCTTCCTGGAGGAAGCCCTTGGCGTGCTTGAGCTTGAACTGGAAATCGTGCTCGTCGGTGTTAGGGCCGAAGCGAATCTCCTTGATTACGACCTTGGCGGCATTGGATTTCATCTCCTTTGCCTTCTTCTTGCGCTGGTAGAGGTACTTTTGATAATCGAGAATCTTACATACCGGAGGATCGGCCTGGGCGCTGATCTCCACTAAGTCAAGCTCGAGCTCATCGGCCATCTGCATGGCCTTGGCAATCGGGTACACTCCCGGCTCGGGGATGTTGTCCCCGACAAGGCGCACCTGATGGGCAGTAATCTGCTCATTGATGTTGAGTTCGTTCTCGTCTCGCTTCTGGTTCTGACGAGGATCCGGCTTGCGTCCGCCGGGCTTGAAGCCTGCAGGCTTCGGTTTGTAAGGCAATGCGATAGCTTTTCCCTCCTAATTCTTTAATTCGTCGGCAACTGCCGACTTGATGTATTGTACAAACTCTTCAACTGACATACTGCCCGCGTCCGCACCTTCTCTGCGCACGGACACGGCATTGTCGTTGACTTCCTTCTCGCCGACTATCGCAAGCACAGGCACACGGAGCAGAGAAATCTCACGGATTCTCTTACCGAGGGTCTCGTTGCGCGAGTCAACGGAGGCGCGAATTTCGGAATTTTTGAGCAATTCGCAAACTTTTTCGGCATAATCTGCATATTTTTCGCTGACTGGCAAGATTTTAACCTGGTCAGGCGAAAGCCATATCGGCAGATGGCCTGCGGTATGCTCAAGCACCACGGCGGTAAATCTCTCGATAGAGCCGAACGGTGCGCGGTGTATCATCACCGGACGCTGCTTTGAGCCGTCGGCGTCGGTGTATTCAAGCTGGAAGCGCTCAGGCAGGTTGTAGTCCACCTGGATGGTGCCGAGCTGCCACTGGCGTCCGATGGCGTCCTTGACCATAAAGTCGAGCTTAGGGCCGTAGAACGCGGCCTCGCCGAGCTCAACTACGGTCTTGAGGCCCTTCTTCTCGGCCGCCTCGATAATCGCCCTCTCGGCCTTCTCCCAGTTCTCGTCGCTGCCGATGTATTTCTCCTTGTTCTTAGGGTCGCGCAGGGAAATCTGGGCCATGTAGTCGGTCATATTGAGCGTCTTGAAGACGTAGAGGATGAGGTCGATGACTTTCTCGAACTCCACCTGGAGCTGGTCAGGACGGCAGAAGAGGTGGGCGTCGTCCTGGGTAAAGCCGCGCACGCGCGTCAGTCCGTGGAGCTCGCCGCTCTGCTCGTAGCGATAGACGGTGCCGAACTCGGCGAAGCGCAGCGGGAGGTCCTTGTAGGAGCGCGGAGAACTGCGGAAAATCTCACAGTGGTGAGGGCAGTTCATAGGCTTCAGCATATATTCCTCGCCTTCCTGCGGGGTGTGTATCGGCTGGAACGAGTCCTTGCCGTATTTTGCGTAATGTCCGGAAGTTACATAGAGGTCCTTGCTTCCGATGTGCGGGGTGACTACCGGGAGGTAGCCGAGCTCGGCCTGCTTGCGGCGGAGGAAGTTCTCCAGGATGTTGCGCATCACTGCACCGCGTGGCAGCCAGAGAGGCAGTCCGAGGCCCACGCGGCTGGAGAAGGTAAAGAGCTCCATCTCCTTGCCGAGCTTGCGGTGGTCGCGCTTCTTGGCCTCTTCGAGCATCTGGAGGTACTCGTCGAGCATGCTCTTCTTAGGGAAGGTCACGCCGTAGATGCGGGTGAGCTGCTCGCGGTTCTGGTCGCCCTTCCAGTATGCACCGGCGATGGCGGTGAGCTTGATGGCCTTGATGTCATCGACATGCTTGATGTGCGGTCCGCGGCAGAGGTCGGTGAAGTTGCCGTTGGTGTAGAAGGTGATGTGGCCGTCCTCGAGGTCCCGGATGAGTTCGCACTTGTACTTGTCACCCTTCTCCTCGAAGTACTTCATCGCATCGGCCTTGGACACCTGCGTGCACTCGAAAGTCTCCTTGGAGCGGGCGAGCTCTTTCATCTTTTCCTCGATTGTCTTGAGGTCCGCGTCTGAAATCTGCCTGTCTCCCAGGTCCACATCGTAGTAGAATCCTGTCTCCACGGCAGGCCCAACTCCGAACTTCACGCCCGGATAGAGTGCCTCAAGCGCCTCCGCCATAAGGTGGGCGGAAGAGTGCCAGAATATCTTCTTGGCTTCGGCGTCGTCCCAAGGACGCACGGTGCCGTCGGTAAATGCGATTGTCAACATATTACAAATTATTTATGTAGCCTGCAAAATTAGGAATTATTTTCGTAAATCGGATTAGGAATGTTATATTTGTGTGAATTATGGTTGATAGACATTCTTTATGGGACGGTGCCGCCAAGGCGGGACTGGTGCTTGGGGGGCTGTGCGTGCTGTATATGGCGCTCACCGCTCTGACGGGCCTGATTGCAGGCAGCAGCCAGGCGATGGCGATTATTGTGAGCATAGTTAACGCCCTGCTCTGGGCGGCGAAATTCTTCGGCTGCCTTTTCCTGCTCCGCTTCTTTATGGCCCGCTGGTCGGCCTCCAACCCGGAAGCCGACAATTCCGACGTTTTCCGTTTCGGGATGGTAACGGCCCTGCTCTCCGCGCTGGTGTATTCCGGCTGCTATCTGGCATATGTCACCTTTATCAGCCCGGACATATTCTCCGAGGCGATGCAGATTCTCCAGGAGAACCCGATGATGGACAAGGCCTCGATGGAGGCGATGGAGAATATGATTCCGATGATGCCGACCTACGCATTCTTCGGCAACCTCATCTACTGCTGGCTGTTCGGCACCGTGCTGTCGGCGATCTATTCCAGGAACATACCGTCACGAAATCCATTTTAGCTTATGGACATCTCAGTAATAGTACCCGCATACAACGAGCGGGAAAGCCTGCCGGAGCTCACCGCCTGGATTGCCAGGGTAATGGCGGAGCACTCCTATACTTATGAAGTGATAATCGTGGACGACGGCAGCAGCGACGGCAGCTGGGAGACGATCGGCAGCCTCGCCAAGGAGAATCCGTGCATCCACGGCATCTGCTTCCGGCGCAACTACGGCAAGTCGGCGGCGCTCTACTGCGGATTCGAGAGGGCGGAGGGCGATGTGGTGTTCACGATGGACGCGGACCTGCAGGACTCCCCGGACGAGATTCCGGAGATGTACAGGATGGTGCGCGAGGACGGTTACGATCTCGTCTCCGGATGGAAGCAGCACCGCAAGGACAACGCCCTCACCAAGAACCTCCCTTCCAAGCTCTACAACGCCACGGCGCGCCGCATCACGGGCATAAAGCTGCACGATATGAACTGCGGGCTCAAGGCCTACAGGCGCGAGGTCGTCAAGAGCATCGAGGTCTACGGGGAGATGCACAGATACATACCGTATCTCGCGAAGAATGCGGGATTTACGAAGATCGGAGAGAAGCCGGTGCACCACGAGAAGCGCAAGTACGGCAAGAGCAAGTTCGGCATGGAGAGATTCGTCAACGGCTTCCTTGACCTGCAGTCGCTCTGGTTTCTGAGCACCTTCGGCAAGAAGCCGATGCACTTCTTCGGCTACAGCGGCCTGCTGATGTTCCTCGTGGGCTTCGTGATGACGGTGTGGATCATCGCGGCGAAGCTCATCCACCAGAGCCAGGGGCTGCGCTACAGGGCCGTGACGGACCAGCCGCTCTTCTACCTCGCGCTGCTCTGCGTGGTGCTGGGCGTGATGCTCTTCCTCGCGGGCTTCATCGGGGAGATGATAGCGCGCTCGTCCGGGGAGCGGAACCGCTACAACATCCGCTCGGAATTCTAGAACCACTTTTTTACTAATAACCGATATGACACTTGAATACAACATCAATCCGCTCGTGAGGGAGATCGGGAAACCGGCAGCCGAATTCACGAAGCGGGACATTATCGACTACATCGTCAGGCACGATGTCCGTATCGTCAACTTCAGGTATGTGGCCGCGGACGGCAGGCTCAAGACCCTCAACTTCCCAGTAACTGACCTTCAGTACCTCGAGAGCATCCTCAGCTACGGTGAAAGGGTGGACGGTTCGAGCCTCTTCCCTTATATCGAGGCGTCTTCGAGCGACCTCTATGTGCTGCCGCGCTTCAGCACGGCCTACCTCGACCCGTTCTCCGAAATCCCTGCCGTGGGGCTGCTCTGCTCCTATTTTACCAAGGACGGCGAGCCGCTGGAGAGCGCACCTGAATATACTCTGCGCAAGGCGCACCGCGCATTCAGGGAGGTGAGCGGATACAGCTTCGAATGTATGGGAGAGCTGGAATTCTACCTCATCGAGCCGGACGACGGGGCGTTCCCGGCACCGGACCAGAGGGGATATCACGAATCTTCGCCTTTTACCAAGTTCGAGAGTTTCCGCACCGAGGCGATGAAGATGATTGCCGAGGTCGGAGGCCAGATTAAATACGGGCATTCTGAGGTTGGCAACTTCATCCTGGACGGCAAGCGCTACGAGCAGAACGAGATAGAGTTCCTCGTCTCCCCTGCCGAGTCGGCGGCCGACCAGCTGGTGATGGCAAAGTGGATACTCCGCACGCTCGCATACCAGTACGGCATCGACATTACCTTCGCGCCTAAGATTACTTCCGGCAAGGCCGGCAGCGGCCTGCATTTCCATACCCGCCTGGTCAAGGACGGCAAATCCGTGATGATTGGTCCGGACGGCAAGCTGTCCGAAGACGCGCGCAGAGCCATCGCGGGCTATATGACCTGCGCTTCTTCACTCACCGCGTTCGGCAACACCAATCCTCTGTCATACTTCCGTCTCGTGCCTCATCAGGAGGCCCCGACTAGCGTCTGCTGGGGCGACCGCAACCGCTCGGTGCTCGTCAGGGTGCCGCTCGGATGGACGGGGCACAGCGATATGTCCGCGATAGCCAACGGCCTGCCGCAGGATGCGTCTCTCGCAATGCCGGACAAGCAGACCGTGGAGATGCGCTCCGCAGACGGCTCCGCAGACGTTTACTTTATGATTGCGGGGCTCATCACCGCTGCGCGCATCGGCTTCGAGATGGAGAAGAGCGCGGCGCTGGAGCTCGCCGCCAATACTTATGTGGATGTGAATATCCACGCCAAGGAGAACGAGGCTCTGCTCAATTCGCTCCACGAGGTGCCGTCTTCCTGCTGGGAGTCAGCCGGGGAGCTGGAGAAGAAGCGCGCGCTCTACGAGGCGAAGGGAGTCTTCAGCCCGGGCATGATTGACGGCACAGTCGCTCAGCTCCGCAGCTTCGAGGACAAGGATGTCCGCGCCGAAGTCGCCGCCCACCCCGAGAAGCTCCTCGAGATGGTCCGCCGCTTCTACCACTGCGGGTAGCGGATAATGGAGCTTGTCCGGGACAGCGGGAATTCCTACGGTAAAATGTCAGATATAGAAAACATAGGCGAACTGGAGACGGCGGGGACGGAGGCGGACCTCCCGTACTTCGACCTGGAGATCAGGGCGGGATTCCCGGTGCCGCTGGACAACGATGAGAAGAGCCAGGTCATCGACCTGGTGAGGCTGCTGTGCCCCCACCCGGAGGCGAGCTACCTCATCAGGGTAGCGGGCGATTCGATGCGGGACGCGGGCATCAGCGACGGCGACCTGATCATCGTGGACAAAAGCCGGCGCAACCCCTCGCCTTCGGAGGTGGCGGTGTGCGAACTCAACGGCGAATACACTCTCAAGCGCTTCGAGCTGCGGGGCGGCGAGGGCTGGCTGATCCCGGCCAACCCCGACTACCCCGAGTTCCGGATAAACCCGGGCGACTCGTTCTCCATCTGGGGGACGGTGGCGTATGTGATACATAAGCCTCACTGAGCCGATATGTTCGCCCTCATTGACTGCAACAGCTTCTTCTGCTCCGTGGAGAAGGTATTCCACCCGGGGCTGAACGGCAAGCCGGTCGTCGTGCTGTCGAGCAACGACGGCTGCATCGTCGCGCTCACCCCGGAGGCGAAGGCAGTCGGGCTGCACCGCGGCGACCCCATCTTCAAGTGCAGGGGCATAGTGGAGAAGCACAAGGTCAATGTGTTCAGCAGCAATATGATGCTCTACGCGGCGATGAGCCGGCGGGTCAAGAGTATCATCCGCGGCAGCGTGGAAAGGGTGGAAGACTACAGCATCGACGAGAGCTTCTGTGACCTGCGGGGTTACGGAGAGCACCAGGACCTAACTCAAATGATGCGGGAACTCCGGGAGCGCATACTGCTCTGGACCGACATCCCGGTGAGCATCGGAGTCGCCCCGACCAGAACGCTCGCCAAGATGGGGAGCAAATTCGCGAAGCAGTACCCGGGCTACAGGGGCGTGTGCCTCATCGACACGGATGCCAAACGGGAAAAGGCGCTCGCGCTCTTCGACCTCTCCGACGTCTGGGGAATAGGCCGCCGCACGCTTGCCAGCCTCAACTCTCTGGGAGTCCGCACCCCGCTGGAATTTGCGCAGCGAAGCGAAGAATGGGTGACGAGGCACTTCCCTAAACCCGTGATACAGACCTGGATGGAGCTGCGCGGCACACCCTGCATCGGCACGCCGGAGCCGGAGGCCAAGAAGACCATCTGCACGAGCCGCAGTTTCGGGGAAATGACGGGAGAACTCCGGCAGCTGCGGGCCGGCATCTCCACCTTCGCCGCCGGCAGCGCCAACAAGCTGCGCTCGCAGAAGTCAATGGCAAGGACAATCACGGTATTCATCCGGAGCAATCCCTTCAGGGAGGACCTGCAGCAATACGGCAACTCAGCCTCAATCTCGCTCCCGCACGGGACTTCCGATACCATAGAAATAACCGAGGCTGCGCTCGCGGCGCTGGAGTCGATCTACAAGCCGGGAGTGATGTATAAGCGGGCCGGGGTGATACTGAGCGACATAGAGCAGTGCGACGAGGTCTCGGGCGACCTTTTCGACCCGGTCGCCGGGAGGCAGGAACGCACTGAACTGATGGAACTTATGGACAACCTCAACTGCCGCTACGGGCTCAAGACCCTGCAGCTCGCCGTACAGGGGGAGAAGAGCGAGCCGTGGATGGTCAAGAGCGCGCAGCGCAGTCCCAACTACCTCACCGACATCCGCGAACTGCTGACCGTCAAGGCCTGACCGCCACCGTGGCCGAAAAATTGCAAAGTGATGATGGGCAAATTGATTTGGAATAACTAACTTTGTGGATATGACCAGAACAATTACACTTCTGCTGCTTGCCGTGATGGCGCCCTCACTGCTGCACGCACAGGGCAGCAGCGAGCTCGCCATAGTCCCCGAACCCGTCAACATCCAGATGACCAAGGGCAGCCTGCGCGCCGGCGGGGCCGTATTCAAGTGCGAGCCGGGCATCGACTCGCTCTCCATCGGAGCGATACGCCGCTTCGCCGCGAGGCTTTCCCTCGTGAGCGGCAGGACGAGCAGCGTCTCCACCCCTATCGGGCTTAAGTCCGTGGTGGCTGACGGCTCCGTCAAAGGCTTCGTGTTCCTCCGGGACGGGAGCCTCTCCAAGGGCGCATACAGCATCAGCATAGGCCACAAGGCCGCCCTCATCCGCGCCGGCAGCACGGAGGGCTTCCTCAACGCGGTGCAGACCCTCAAGCAGATGCTCCCCGAGGCAATATACGAGGAAAAGGTCAGCGAGAAGGAGAAATGGTCCCTGCCTTGCTGCGAAATCAGCGACAGGCCGGAGAGCGCCGAGCGCGGGCTCAAACTCGACAGCAGCAGCGAGTTCTGGAGCGTGGAGAAAATAACGGGCCTGCTCGACGATATGGCAAAATACAAGTTCAACCGCCTGCTCTGGCACATCGCCGACAGCGACGGCTGGAGAATGGAAGTCCGTGCCTATCCGCTCCTCGCACAGGTGGCTGGTTACCGGATGGAGAGCGGCGGGCGCTACGGCGGATACTACAGTCAGGAGGACATCGTCCGCGTGGTCAGCTACGCTGAGAGCCTGGGCATCGGCATCATACCGGAGCTCAGCATCGGAGGACGGATCATCAGCGACAGCGAGCTGCGCCCCGCAGGCACTCAGCCGGAAGCGTTCCTCAGGCAGGTGATGAAAGAGACGGCAAGGATGTTCCCGGGCGGAGAGGTCAGCCTGAGCGACGAGGAATACCTTGACGCTGAAGGAGTCCTGAGCTCCTACGGCAAGTCCGCGGCAGCGGAGGCCGTGCTCGCGTGGCCGGAAGTGAAGCCGGGAGAGGCTGAGCGCATCGGGGAGCTGTCAGAAAAAGTTTGGTAAACCCTTAAATCCAGGATAATGTACGACTTAGCAATCATAGGCGGCGGCCCCGGCGGGTATGTCGCAGCAGAAAGGGCCGGCGCGGCCGGGCTCAAGGTAGTGCTCTTCGAGAAAAATTCGCTCGGCGGGGTTTGCCTCAACGAGGGGTGCATCCCTACCAAAACGCTGCTCTACAGCGCCAAAGTCTATAATTATGCTGCGGGCGGCAAGCGCTACGGCGTGCACACCGAGGGCGCGAGCTACGACTATGCCGAATTTATTTCCCGCAAGGACAGGGTCGTAAGAAGGCTCGTTGCGGGAGTCAAGGCCGCGATGAAGGCGGGCGAAGTGGAGGTCATCTCCGGAGAAGCCCATATTGACGGCCGCGACGCCGAAGGCTTCAGCATCTCCGCTGCAGGCGAGAGCTACAAGGCCGCCAAACTGCTAATCTGCGCAGGCTCCGAGGCCGCAGTACCGCCGCTTCCCGGCCTGAATGAAGCGGGCGAAATCATCGTGACCAACCGCGAGATACTCTCCCTCAAGGAGCAGCCGGGCGAACTGGTAGTCATCGGCGGCGGTGTCATCGGAATGGAGTTCGCGGCGTTCTTCAGCGCCCTCGGCACCAAGGTGACCGTGGTCGAGATGCTGCCGAAAATCCTCGGGCCGCTCGACGACGAAATCAGCGCGATGCTCCAGAAAATCTACGCCAAGCGCGGAGTCAATTTCTGCCTCGGCTGCAAGGTGACCGGCATAGAGGGCAACAACGTCGTATATGAAGATCCGGAGGGTCAGGTCTGCCGCGTCAGCGGGGACAGAATCCTTGTCTCAGTGGGCCGCAGAGCCAAGCTGGACGGCTACGGCCTGGAGAATCTCGGGGTCGAAATGACTCTGAACCGTGGCGGCCGTCCGTGCGGAATCAAGGTGGATGACAGGATGCGCAGCTCCGTCCCGGGAGTCTATGCCGCGGGCGACGTGACCGGATTTTCAATGCTTGCGCACACCGCATCCCGCGAAGGAGAGGTGGCGGTAAACGACATCCTCGGCAAGGAGGACCGGATGCGCTACGATGCCATACCGGGCGTGGTCTATACCAATCCTGAAGTGGCCGGCGTCGGCCTCACCGAGGAGCAGGCCAGCGCTTCCGGCAGGGAATACGAAGTCCTCAAGCTGCCTATGGCATATTCGGGACGCTTCGTCGCTGAGAACGAAGGCGGCGAGGGCATCTGCAAACTGATAGTAGGAAAAGAACGGCACGAAGTGCTCGGAGTGCATATGCTGGGCAATCCGTGCAGCGAGATTATCCACAGCGCCTGCATCGCCATCGAGACCGGAATGACGGTCGAGCAGCTCCAGAAAGTGGTCTTCCCGCACCCGTCAGTGTCCGAAATCATCCGCGAAACGGCATTTACGCTGAAATAAGCAGCGCCGCAAGCTCCTCCGCGCTCACCCCGGGCAGGAAGTCCTCAACCCGCAAGGCACTCAGCGCCTCGGAAATTGCCTCCCTCCCGTACCGCACTCCGGTGAGCGCGGAGGCGAGCTGCGAAGCAGGTCGGTCTCCGATAAAATCCCCCGAGAATTCCAGGGCGGCAATCCTGCCCCGGTCTATCTTCAGCGCGGCCTCGACCGTGCCGCAGGCGAACTTGGCCCTACGGGAAAAATCGGCTTCACGGGAGTGGCCGTATATCCAGTCCCAGGTAGAGAATTTGGTATCGGCAAGTCGCTGTACTTCAGCCAAATCGTCCGGCGTCAGCGGCATCTGCCCGTCGCCTGCGCTCAGTATCTCCTGCAGCGCGGCCTGCAGCTCGTCCAGAGAGGCGAACTGCGGCAAATAGTCCTTGAGATTGGCGACACGGCTCCGCACCGAGGCTATGCCCTTGGCTTCCATCTTGGAGCCGGGAGCATCGAGCACCCGCGTCAGGGTGTCGATATCCACATCGTACATCAGGGTCCCGTGGACGATTTCGCGGTCGTGCCACACCCTGCGGGCGTAGCCGGAGACCTTGCGGCCCTCAACGAAGATGTCGTTGCGCCCGCTGACTTCCGCCGGCACTCCGAGGCTGCGCAGCGCCTGCGCGAAAGGTTCGGGGGTCACAGAATGCCCCACGAAGGTATAGTTAAGGTTCTGCAGATCATGATAAACGGCACCGCCCCCGGTGACGCGTCGCGCGAGGGTGATGCCGTGTGAGTCCAGATAGTCGAGGTTGACCTCGCTGTAGGCGTTTTGGTTGAGGCCTATGATGACTGCGGGACGGTTCCTCCAGAGATAGAAGAAATCTTCGCCGGAGCGGTACTGCTGCAGGCAGTATTCGTCAAAGGCCAGATTGAAATGGGGGTCGGTGGATGTGTTGACCGCGAATTTCATTACATCTCGTTGCCTACCTTGCGGGCGCGCTCAGGCTTGTCGAGATTGATGCCGTCGCTGACGGCTACCTCGACCAGCACATTCCAGCCAGCGCAGAGATAGACATAGTTCTGGAGTTCTCCCGCCTCAGGGACGATGATGGTACGCTCGAACGGGGTCTGCTTGGTGTCGATGGCCACGGTGTGCACGCCGGCTCCCTTCATCACGGAGATAAACTTGTCGTACTCGCTCTCCAATGGATTGACTATGAATACGATATCTCCCTCCTGCATAACTTCCTCGATGCCGTGTACGGCATAGGTCCCCTCGAGGTAGTCGCTCTTGCGGCGGGTGATTTCGTTGGTCTTGAGGGTGAGTTCCTCAGCCACGCCGTCGTTGCGGCCGCTGAAGTAGATGGTGTGGGCGCCCTTGACCCAGTCAACGATCTCGGCAGGAATCTGCTGAGTCAGAGCGGTCTCGAGCTTCTCAGGCAGGCCTGCGAGGGCAGCCTTCATATCCTTGCCCGCGATGCTCCAGAAGATGGATTCGCAGAAGAGTCCCTGCTCGACCACGCTCTTGGTGGCAGCAACGGCCTCCTCCCAGCCGCATTCGAGCACATGGCCCTTGCTGCAAGCCTGCTCAATCGGAGTGTCAGGGTTGGCACTCAGGGAGTAGAGCTCGCTGTGGCCCTGCCCGTTAAGCTTTTTGGCGAGGGCAAGAGCCTCCTTGGTCCTGCCGGAGTTGGAGTCCACGAGCACGGTATAGCCGCTAAGGTCATATTCTGCGGCCTGGCGTGCGCCTTCGAGCTGCACATTTGTGGCAAGCCCCCATCCCAGAGCCCTGCGGCGGGCGTTCTTGGCAGGCATAATGCGGGACGAGCCCTCTCCGGAGAACATTATCCGTCCGGTCTTCCTGACTGAGTCGGCCACGAAGTCGGCGCAGACAGGGTCAAATCTCTCTACGGTAGGCACGGTGCCCATCATCTCCCGGACAAGATTGAATTCCGAGTACTTCTTCTCTTTAAGATTCATGACTTATATCGTTAAATTATCTAATGCTTTGAGGTTCTCTTCGGTGCCGCGGCGTATCTGCTGCACGAAGCTGTTGGCGTCCAGCGGGCCGATGGCTGAAATCATCTCCTCCTCGCTGCGGTAGGTGGCGCGGCGGAACGGGTTGAGATAGTCCTTGCGGCGGGTCTCGTAAACCTGCGTGTTGATATAGTTCTGGATGCGCTTCTCGTCCTCTACGGCCCTGCGCCAGGATTCCGTATCGAGCTCGGAAACCCCGTAGTATGCGGCGAGACACTGCAGCGAGTGGGTCAGCTTGTCCTGCGGATAGCGGGTCCAGATCTCGTTGTAGCGGGCGTGGATGGTCTTCCAGTCCGGCAGGGCTCCGGAGCGGATGTCTGCGCGGAGAGTATCCACATCCCCTTCAGGCATCAGCTGTCCGCCAAGGTTGACCCAGGACCTCACCCTCTCCCCCGCAGAAAGCGGCGATAGCGAGCTCAGGCCTGCGCCCGGATTAGCCTCGATATATTTCATAACATTGAGCATCGCGTAGTGCACGAGCATATCGCCGTAGGCGTGGTAGGCCTTGCGGGCGTGGCGGATGACCACCTTGCGGGAGCTCTTCTCCACTCCCTCTCCATAGACCGCAAGTCCCTCTGTGAGAGAAGGGTCCCCGTCGAGCAGCTCCGCTCCCTTTGCGCGCAGGGCTTCAAGCGCGATGCCGGAGAGATCTTCGCCGCGGGAGCGGAGATATGCCTTGGCCGTCCACTCCTCGAGGATGGCGCGGCCCGTGATTACCTCCTCCATACTATCCGGAGCCAAGGTGTCGAACTCGATGTTCTGGGCCTTGGTGATGCGCTTGTCGCGGGTCTGGTATTTCCAGCTGTTGCGAGCGAGAGCATACATATTGTAGAGCCACCAGAAGGCGGGCATTATCTCCAGCTGGCCGTCTTTCTCGTTGTTGCTCAGCATACTGAACGGCAGCCTCACATGCAGCTCTGCCGGGTAGGCGCCCTTGGCGAGCAGGACATAGGAGGCGAATACGGAAGAATGCTTGACCGAGGTGCAGAGGCCCGGCCAGAATCCGCGGCCCGCCACGACCTCGTTGTCGTTGGCGCGGCTGTTGTGGTTGGAGCCAATGGTGGCTCCGGCGGCCAGGTTGGTCTGTCCCTGCAGGCAGGAGGCGATCAGGAAGGAGTTGTTGTGATGCTGCTCGTGTGCCGGGAAGATGAGGTTGTTGAGCACCTCGCAGCAGGAGATGGTGCTGTTGTCGCCGAGGATGGAGTCGATAACGCGCGCGCCGTACTTGAGGTTGCAGTTGGTCCCTACCACGAACTTGACTGCGGTGCAGCCGTAGAAGATGCGGCAGCCGTAGCCCACTATTCCGTTGACCAATATTACGTTCTCCCCTATCTGGGAAGGCTCCTTCTCGGAGGAGTTGATGGTGATATTCTTGAGCTTGCTGGCGCCCTTGATGTAGCAGCACGGGCCAATCACGACATCCTTGATGATCTCGGAAGTCTTGATGACGCAGCCCTCGCCCACGGTGCCGTAGTAGCCGCGGTGATGGTCCACGCTCGCCTGGGTCATATTGCGGAGCCGCTCCTGCAGCTCCTTGTCATCCACATATTTACCCCAGAGATAGGCATCCGCCGTTGTCATCCCGTTGAAAGGATAGACGGCTCTCGTGCCGGTCTCGTTCATTATCTCCAGGCGCACCCTGACGCTCTCGTCCTCCCCGTCCTTGATAACTCCGCTGCCGAACTTGGCGTGGTCCGTGGTACACATCTCGTGGATGTTGAAGAGCATACAGCGGTCGCCGATGATATAGTGGCTGAGGTAGTGCACATCGTGGATGGCGCAGTCATCACCGATATCGCAGGAGTGGATGGACGAGTTGGTGATGCCGACCGGCAGTCTCAGGTCGTGGAACTGCAGGCCGTTGTCGGAGACGCGGCCTATGCGGACCGTACCGTAGAAGTGGTTGTTTTTGAGCATCCGCGGGATAAACTCGTCGGTAACCCATATGGTATCCCAGCTGGACGCGGTGTTGTCGTTTTTGACGAGCCTTTCGATTTCATCGCTGGTCAGATGCCGCCAGCCGCCTTCCGGGGCGTGTACCTGACGATTGCGGATATAATATTTGTCTTCACCCTCGGGGAGAAAGGACGGGTCAATCCAGCCGTCCGCGAGCTTCTCCGGAGGAAGTACGGTGACTTTTTCCATAAGAAATCTTGTTTGAGAACACAAATATACAAAAAGTTCCCGCTTCACAGCGGGAACTTTCGGCAATTCTAACCTAAAATTAAACCTATGAAAAAACTATTCGGCGCAAATATAGCAAATTTTGCGCCAATGCAAGAGTTTTTTCGGGAATAATTCCAGCTATTCGTCAAGTTTGATGGTGATAATCTTCACATCCTGGAGAGGGCAGTCGCGGCCATCAGTCTCCACGGCAGCGATCTTGTCGATCACGTCAAGCCCCTCTACGGTCTCGCCGAATACGGTGTAGTCACCATCGAGCTGAGCGCATGCACCGGCATCCTGGACGATGTAGAACTGTGAGCCAGAGGACTCCTTGAGAGGGTTTGCGGCATCTCCGCGGCGGGCGGCAGCGAGAGCGCCCTTCTTATGGGTGTACTCCGGGACGAACTCGGCCGGCACATTGTATCCCGGGCCGCCGGTGCCGAATTTGCTCTTGTTGGCAGGGTCCTTGGAGAGCGGGTCGCCCGCCTGGATCATAAACCCGTTGATTACGCGGTGGAAGAGAATGCCGTCATAGTACTTGCCGAGCGCGAGTTTCGCGAAATTCTCGCGGTGCAGCGGGGTCTTGGAGTAGAGTTTGACTTTGATCTCACCCATAGTGGTGATGATGTCGAATACCGGTTCTTCCGGAAGTTGTGCGATTTTGTCCATTATTCTCTGATTTTCTTGAGCTGCTGCGACTGAGTCGGCCGCGGCCTGCTCGGCTTCCTGCTGCGCCTTCTTGGCGGAGTTATTGCCGCAGCTGCAGACGAGAGCGGCTACGCCCAGGCAGCAAAGGGTTAAAATGATTGACTTTTTCATATTATTTGTGTTTTGAATGTCTGAGACCGAGCAGCTTGCGCGCAAGCGGAAGGCAATACACGCAGAGCAGCAGAGTGTTGATTATCAAGATGCCTGCGGTCGGCAGCCCCGGGAAGAGGCGCCGGGTCAGCAGGGAAACGATATAGAGCAGCGCCGCGAGCCCCGCATAGCCCAGGATGGTCCTGTAGTCGTAAGGGACAGGGAACTTGCTGCGCCCGATGGCCCAGCTGAGCAGCATCGCAGTGCCGTAGCCCGCGAAACCGCCCCAGGCGCAGGCCCAGTAGCCTATCTTAGGCACGAATATCACATTGACGGCAATCATCACGGCAGCCCCGGCGAAGCTCAGAATCGCGCCCCACCAAGTCTGGTCGCTTAGCTTGTACCAGAACGAGAGGTTGAAATAAATGCCCATGAAAATCTCCGCCGCCATCACCACCGGCACGACTCCCAGCCCCGCCCAGTAGGAACGGCCCACGAAGTACTTAAGCAGCGGCATATAGAATACCACCGCAAGAAAGGCGAGGAGGGTGAAAATGACAAAGTACTTCATCCCGTCGGATAGGGTCTGCGGGCTGTTGCGCTCCGCCCCGGAGGAGAAGACTATCGGCTCGTAGGCATAGCGGAAGGCCTGGGTCAGCAGCGACATTATCATCGCAATCTTGACGCAGGCGCCGTAGATGCCGAGCTGCACCATCCCCTCCTCGCCGCTCACCAGATGCGGGAAGAGAATCTTGTCGGCGACCTGGTTGAGGATGCCGATAAGGCTGAGCAGCAGCAGAGGCCAGGTGTAGCGAAGCATCCGCCGGCACAGGGCCCAGTCGAAGCCGTAGCGTATGCCGCGGATTTCCGGGATAAAGGCCAGCATCACCAGCGAGGTGCAGAGTAGATTGGCGAAGAATATCAGACCCACTCCCCCGTTGAAACGCTCATACACGCCCTGCAGGGCGGGGGCCTTGTCGAATACAAGGAATATGAGCAGGTTGAGCAGGATGCTCGGGATGATATAGGCAAACTTGAGGGCCATGAATCTCAGCGGCTTGTGCTGCTGGCGCAGGCGGCTGAACATTATGGCCTGGAACGCGTCCAGCGCGGTGATTATGGCGAAACAGCCGATGTATTCGGGGTGGTCTGCATAGCCCATCGCCGACGAAATCGGGTGCAGGAAGGCTAATACCAGCAGCAGGAATGCCAGCCCGACGCTCCCCACCATACGCAGGGCGGTGCTGTACACCATCCTGCCGTCCTCGTCCTCCCGGCTGCCGAAGCGGAAAAGGGTCGTCTCCATACCGAAAGTAAGCAGGGCTAGGAAGAGGGCCGTGTAGGCGTAGAGGTTGGTCACGATACCGTAGCCTCCGCTGCCCGCGGCAATCTTGTAGGTATAGAGCGGCACGAGCAGGTAGTTGAGAAACCTGCCCACTATGCTGCTCAGTCCATAAATGGCTGTGTCCTTGGCTAGCGACTTGAGATTCATATGTTTCGTGGCAATTCAAAAACTTCCATCCCGCTCACTTTGCCGTCCTCGACCCGGAAGCGGAGCGCCGTCCGCATCACCTGCCAGCCCTGAAGCCCTGCTGCACCGGGATTGATGTAGAGCAGGCCGCGGGAGTTGTCGTTCATCACCTTGAGAATGTGGGAATGCCCGCAGACGAACACATCCGGGCGGTAGGCGTCCAGCAGCTCCGCCGCCTTGGGGGCGTAGTGCCCAGGCGAGCCGCCGATATGCATCATCAGCACTTTGAGCCCCTGCTCCTCCATATACCGAAATTCGGGACATTCGTAGCGTATATCGAGACCATCACAGTTGCCATAGACCCCGACGAGCGGCTTGAACGCGGCGATTTCCCGCAGGAAAGCTATGCCTCCCCCGAAGTCACCGGCGTGCCATATGACATCAACGGGCTCAAGGAACTTCCTGAAGCCTTCGCTGAATACGCCGTGCGTGTCGCTGATGAGCCCGACGAACATTCTACTTCCCCGCGAGATGTTTCTCCCAGGCCCAGGCTGCGGCGAGGGTGTCGTCCACGCTGCGCTCTGCCTTCCATCCGAGCTCCTTCTCCGCGAGGGAAGGGTCCGCCCAGACTGCAGTGACATCGCCCGCTCTGCGCGGTGCGAATTTCCAGTTGAGCTTTACTCCGTTGACCTTCTCGAAGGAGTTTATAAGTTCGAGCACGGATACCGGACGGCCAGTGCCGATGTTGTAGATTTCGTATCCGCTCTTCATCTCCAAGTTCACCATCCTGGACACGGCACAGACGTGCGCCTTGGCAAGGTCCACGATGTCGATGTAGTCACGCAGGCAGGTGCCGTCGGCTGTCGGGTAGTCGTTGCCGAAGACGGAGAGGCACTCTCTCTTGCCGATGGCGGTCTGGGTAATGAAAGGCACGAGGTTGTTCGGCACTCCGCGGGGGAGCTCGCCGATGAGGGCTGAAGGATGCGCTCCGATAGGGTTGAAGTAGCGCAGCGCTATGCCCTTGATGCCCTCGTAGGCGCGGACGCTGTCACGCAGAATGTCCTCGCAAATCTGCTTGGTGTTGCCGTAAGGCGAAGTGGCGCTCTGGCGCGGGGACCGCTCGGTCACAGGGAGCTGCTCCGGCTCGCCATAGACGGTGGCGGAGGAGCTGAAGAGCACATTACAGCCGCCCTGCTCGCGGGCAGCGTCGATGATGTTGACAAAGGAGAGCAGGTTGTTGCGGTAGTATTTTACCGGGTCGGCGACAGACTCGCCCACAGCCTTGAAGGCGGCGAAGTGTATCACCGCATCTATCTTATTGTCCGCAAACAGCTTGCGCACTGCAGGCATATCGCAGAAGTCCATCTTGATGAGCGGGAGCTTCCTGCCGAGTATCTGACACACGCCATTGTAGTTGGTCTCGTCACAGTTGGACATATTGTCCGCTATGACCACGTCAAATCCGGCCCGGCAAAGCTCCACGGTTACGTGGCTTCCGATAAATCCGGCCCCGCCGGACACGAGTACTGTCTTCTTCATACTAAGTTTGTTAAACCAGATACAAAGATGCTAATTTTTCGGCTCACACGCAAACTGCCGGAATACGCAAAATGCGCACTCCGGCAGTCCACTTTGGAGCCATTGAAAATCCGGGCAGGATTATTCGTCAGAAAGGATACTGAACTGACCGTGGAATGTTACAGTGTGCTTTCCGCTCGGATAGTCATCTGTATAG
>CAVJHI010000022.1:12759-29319 GCA_963649415.1 bacterium | reverse complement strand
AATAAAATTATCTCGAATTCCCGGAAAGGATATTGCGGGCAGTGCCGGGGCGCATTTACCGGCACAGCTCCAATATAGAGTCCAGCTGCTCTCTGATTTGCCGGAATTCCGCTCCCAGGTCCAGGGTGCGGAACCATATCGTGTTGCCGTCACTGCGTTGGAAGCATCCGTCCGGCACGATGGTTTCGTCCGTTTTTGCATAGAGGAGCATCCGGTAGGAACGGGAGTTGCGGTCGAAGCGCAGCGCGGACCAATCTATCTGCGAGGGCAGCACTTCGCCCACGGCGTCGAAGTAGGGCATAAGGCGCTTCAGCGCGGCCTTTTGGCCAGCCTTGAGCCCGTCCGTCCTCAGCAGCAGGGACATCGTGGTTTTTATGATTCTGTTGAAGATGCAGTCTTCCGAGAATTCGTCGTGTTCGCAGGCTATGCCGGTCCGCCGGCGTGTGCGCAGGGCGATTATTTTTACAGGGGGCGCGAGGATTGCCCCTCGACTGGCTCAGCAACCGCAGGACCGCAGGCTCGACCTTTTGAACTAAGCGAGGAGATTGCGTACAGCAGATACTATAGTTCCTTTTACTTCAGCCCAGTCAATTTGTTCGAGCATTTCCGGAAGCGGATCGGACTCGGCGTCCTCAAAATAAGTAAGGCTTTTAATTGCAACGAACAGGGTACCATCTGGATATTTGGAGGAATATAAATCGAGTATTTCCTGTAACGAATAGATTCTCAACAGAAAATACAAGTCAATGAAGTCTTTCTTGGTTCCGCGTCCTATGATGGCGGCTACTTTCATCGATGTGCCGCCCACGAGACAAGTATCCCGCAGGCAAGGTATGGACTGGAGGCTTTTTAAAAGTTCCAGTGTCGAGGAAGCGATTGTTTCGTAGTGTAGCATCTGAATTGAGTTTCGGGAATGCCGGCAAGACAGCAGATGAAAGACATCGCTTTGGGGTCAAGACTTCGGAGAGCCGTCGCTTTGGAGACGATTTTCTCCATGCCATAATATTCGCTGACCAGCCGCCAATCGGAGAGTTGTCCATATTCCAGCACTCTCTGAATTATGTAGGAAGCATTCTCTTCAGCGTCAACAGAATTCCTGTCAACATCCCAAAACAGATAGCTCGAAAGCCCAGCCAATAAATCTTCTCCCTTCATAACAGGGCAAAAATAACAAATTCCGCCCTTATCCGCAAGACTGACGACATTTATACTAATTCTCGCCCAAAAAGCGTATCTTTGCAGGCGGCAAACACAGAGTATGAACGTCAAAAGATTTATCAATTGCGGAGTGCAGGTCGTGGTGATCACCGCCATCTCGCTGCTCTTCTCCAAGACGACCATATACAACTTCACTTCCATCCCCGCGATGAACTCATCAATGGCGGGGGTGGAGTTCAAGATGTCCGACATCTACAACTCCATCGTCTGCAAGATGACTTCCACGCATCGTAGCGAGGATGTGGTGATAGTTGGCGTGGACGATTGCTCCCGAGTCGAGATCGCTGAAGTCATCAGCGTCGTGGACAGCTGCGGCCCGGCAGCCGTAGGGCTCGACATCATCTACAAGAAGCAGAAGAAGCACGATATGACGCTGATCAATTCCATCCGCGACTGCCACAACCTCGTGCTCCCTATGAGAATCAACGGCTACCTCCGCCAGGACGACCAGACCGGCCCTGAAGAGGGCTATTTCTACGACAGCTCTTTCGCCAACTTCGGCGTGCTCAATCTCGAAGCCAGCGACCTCGGCCGTCCGGTGCGCTCGTTCAGGCCCATCTATATGCAGGCCGACTCCACGCAGAACTACGGAATGGCCACTGAGCTTATCCGCCTCGCGCGGCCGGAAGCGTTCAGCAGGCTTATGGAGCACATCAGCGGCCCGTCCGACACCCTGCTTATCAACTACCCCAACCTAACTTTCGACACCATCGACGGCCAGGATATACTCAGCAGGCCCGACTCGCTCGCTGACGAACTTCAGGGCAAAATCGTGCTGATAGGCGAACTCTTCGACGGCTACGACCGCCACCTCACCCCGATAGACATCACTATGCCGGGAGTGAAAATCCAGGCCTACATCATCGAATCCATCCTAAGCGACAAGTTCCTCACCGAATACCCGCCGCGCCAGAACTGGAAGATAGCGATGATAATCTGCGCGCTGCTGCTCTCGTTCAACTTCATCGCGGTCTATCACTTCCCGCTCGTGGGCAAGATGGCAGTCCGCATGGTGCAGATCGCCAGCCTGTTCATCTGCGACATCATCGGCATCGTGATTTATTATTATCAGGGTGTCTATGTGGACTTTATGCCGACCCTTACTATGATAGCCCTCGGATTCTTCTCCTACGACATCTGGGTGGGCATCGTGTCCATCATCGAGGGTATCGACAAGCGCATCAAGGCCCGCAAGGCCGCAAAACTTGGCAGCGCCTCCTAGAAAACAAATTACCAAGCATATATGATAGAGAAAAAGACAAAAATAATATGCACCGTCGCAGACAACCGCTGCGATGTGGATTTCATTCGCCAGCTTTACGAAAACGGGATGAATGTAGTCCGCATCAATTCCGCCCACGCGTCGATTGAAGGTGCGCAGATGATTGTGGACAATGTCCGGAAAGTCTCAGACCGCATCGCCATCCTCATCGACACGAAAGGTCCGGAAATCAGGCTCACTCAGATGGCGGACTCAGTCGGCTTCATCGCCAAGACCGGGCAGACGGTGGAAATCATCGACGACCCCGCGCAGCGCTGCAGCAAGACAGCCCTCTACACCACCTATCCTCATATGTCCCAGGATGTCCCGGTCGGCTCCGACATCCTGATCGACGACGGCTCAGTGGACCTTTCCGTCATCGGGAAAGAGGAGGGAAAACTTATCTGCAAGGTGATGAACGAGGGGGTCATCAAGGGGCACAAAAGCGTCAATGTACCTTCCGTGCACATCAACCTTCCTGCAGTTACCGACAAAGATAGAAAGTTCATCGAGTGGGCGATAGATGCCGACATCGACTTCATCGCACATTCGTTCGTACGCAGCGCCCGCGACCTGCACGAAATCCAGGAAATCCTTGACGCTCGCGACAGCCACCTCAAAATCATAGCGAAGATTGAGAACCAGCAGGGAATCGACAACCTCGACGACATCCTCACTTACTGCTACGGCATCATGGTGGCGCGAGGCGACCTGGGAGTCGAGATTCCGGCCGAGAGCATCCCGCTGATCCAGAGGGATATAGTGCGCGCCTGCAGGGAAAGGAAGAAGCCTGTGATCGTGGCCACTCAGATGCTCCAGAGCATGATCGACAACCCGCGTCCTACCAGGGCCGAGGTGACCGATGTGGCGAATGCGATATTCCAGAGCGCCGATGCCATAATGCTCAGCGGCGAAAGCGCGTTCGGAAAATATCCTGTCGAAGCGGTCAAGACCATGACCAAAATCGCAGTGCAGGTGGAGAAGACCATCGATGTCAATCTGGAACTCAATCTGCGGAAAGTTGTCAAACCGGTGGCCGTGGTGCTGGCACGCTCACTCGTGGCCGCCACGCACGAGCTCCCGGTCAAGGCGATAGTCTTCGACACCTACACCGGCCGCGTGGGACGCTACCTCTCCACTTTCCGGCCTAAGGTCCCGGTGTATGCAATGTGCTACAACAGCTACACTATGAGGGAGTTGGCTCTGGTGTTCGGCATCGAGGCTTATCCGTTCTCAAAGGTAAGCGACAAGGAGGAATTCTCCGCCAAGTCAATCGAGGTACTGACCCGCGACGGCAAGATTGCCCAGGGCGACCTGATCGGCTTCATCGGCGGCGTGTTCGGTGCCCAGATCGGCGCCACCTATATGGAAATCAAACGCGTGTAAATGCCTGTGGCCGAGGTCTATCTGCTGGAAACCCCGATGCTGGACTTCAGCTCGCCGCTCATCGAGACGCTGGTGCGCGGGAGAGGCTGGAGGGATATGCCAGCATTCGAGCGAATCCGCTCAATCTACAACTTTGTCAGGGACGAAATCCTTTTCGGCTACAATGTCGATGATTCCATCCCAGCCTCCCGCGTCCTCGCAGACGGCTACGGGCAGTGCAACACCAAGGGCACGCTCTTCATGGCCCTGCTGCGCAGCTGTTCGGTCGCCTGCCGCATCCACGGATTTACAATAGACAAGGCTCTCCAGCGGGGCGCGATGACGGGCATAGTCTATGCTGGTGCGCCGCGGGAAATCTTCCACTCCTGGGTCGAGGTTCTGCTCGACGGCGAGTGGTATGAGCTGGAAGCTTTTATCCTTGATTCAGAATATCTTGGCGCGCTGCAGCGGAAGTTCCCGCAGTGCCGTGAGTTCTGCGGCTACGGAGCCGCCGTCCGCGACCTGCAGCACCCGGCGGTCGATTTCGAGCGCAATTCCACCTATATCCAGAGCGAGGGCATCACGCGCGATTTCGGGGTCTATTCCTCTCCGGACGAGCTGCTGCGCGAGCACCACCAGCAGATGCGGCCCCTCAAGCGCTGGCTCTACAGCCACCTGGGTCGTCACCTCATGAACCGCAATGTCCGCCGGCTGCGCGGAAAGTAGTTTTCCCGAGCCGGCAGACGGTGATGTGCGGCCCCCCGGAGCGCCGAGGGGCGGGAATCATTCCCCGATATATTCCAGCAGCCGCACTCCGCGGAGAAAAGCTCCGGATGCTCCAGCGAGCAGCGGAGCAGGGTGCCGAGATAGTACGGCGGGGGAGCGATGTGCGTGACCATACCCGCAACCCGGTAGGACATGTCCAGCGGGAGCGGGATGAAGTAGAAGCGGTCGATGTCCCGCCACTTGGAGAACGATGCTAATATAGCAAAAATTCCTTGAATTTCGCCAAAGACAATCAAAGACGGACAAACAAATTTTTTATAAATTTGTCCGGATATAATTCAACCACATGGAACCATCAAAAATCTTCTGGTCATTATTGACCGTCATCGCAATCACGGGCTGCGGGACAGAGGGGTGGCAGCGGACTTCCGACGGTGTCACGGTGCATCCAAGTGCGCAGACGGAAGACGGTCCCTCTTCGGTCAGGCTGCAGGTGGTGGGCGACAAGCTCATCCGCGTGAGCGCGACCCCCGGGAAGCGCTTCTCCGACAGGCAGAGTCTCATCATCGTGCCGCAAGGCGCAAAGCCTTCATTCACAGTATCTTCCACTGACAGTACGGTGAGCGTCAGCACTTCGGCTCTCACTGCCAGCGTGCGTCTGAGCGACGGAGCGGTCAGCTTCGCCTCCGCCGACGGCAGCCCTGTGCTCGGGGGCAACACTATGGAATTCACCCCGATACGCGTCGAGGGCAAGGACGGCTATACGACCCGCTTTACCTTCGACTCGCCGGAGGACGAATCCTTCTACGGCCTCGGTCAGCACCAGTCGCTCGAATTCGACCACAAGGGCGGCAATGAGGAGCTCTTCCAGTACAATACCAAGGTCTCAGTGCCGTTCGTGGTCAGCAACCGCGGCTACGGCATCCTCGTGGACAACTACTCCCTGAGCCGCTGGGGCAATCCTGACCCTTATCAGCAGCTCGGCAGTATATTCAAGCTCTACGACAAGCAGGGTCGCGAGGGCAGCCTCACCGGCACCTACACCCCGAAGGAAGGAGAGCCGCTCGTCCGTCAGGAGGACTCCCTCTACTTCGAGAACGAATGGGTGATTAAGAACCTCCCGAAAATGCCTCTCAAGGGCACACAGGTCACATACGAGGGCTACCTCGAAGCCCCAGAGGACGCTGAATACCATTTCATCCTCTACTACGCCGGCTTCCAGGAAGTGGAGCTCGGCGGCGAGACGGTAGTCACGGAGCGCTGGAGACCGGCCTGGAACCCGAATTCCTACAAGTTCACTTTCAGGATGAAGAAGGGCGAGCGCGTGCCGCTCAAGCTCAGCTGGAAGCCGGACGGAGATGTGTCCTACCTCGGCCTCAGGGTCGCCGCGCTGCAATCCGGGCAGGAGCAGGGGAGATTCTCCTTCTGGTCCGAGATGGGAGAGGAACTCGACTATTACTACATCGCCGGGGAGAGCATCGACGAGGTGATTTCCGGCTACCGCACCCTCACCGGCAAGGCACAGGTGATGCCTAAATGGGTGATGGGATTCTGGCAGAGCAGGGAGCGCTACAGCACCCAGGACGACCTGGTCGGCACCCTTGCCGAGCTGCGCCGCCGCGGCATTCCTGTCGATAACATAGTGCAGGACTGGCAGTACTGGGAGGACGACCAGTGGGGAAGCCACGAGTTCGCTCCGAAGCGCTATCCGGACCCGGAGAAAATGCTCGACGATGTGCACGCAATGCACGCCAGGTTTATGATTAGCGTATGGCCGAAATTCTATGTCAACACCGACAACTACAAGGAACTCAAGGAAAGCGGCTATGTCTATCCTCTCGCGGAGCAGGACAGCCTGCGCGACTGGCTCGGACACACCCAGTCATTCTACGACGCCTATTCCGAGGGCGGACGCAAGATGTTCTGGCGCCAGATGGACGAGAACCTCTATAGCAAATACGGACGCAAAATAGACGCGTGGTGGATGGACGCCAGCGAGCCGAACCTGCGCGACTGCCTGCCTATGGACTACCTCAAGGCGCTCACCACTCCGACGGCTCTAGGTCCGTCCACCGAATACCTTAATGCATATTCCCTGGTCAACGCCGACGCCATCTACAACGGCCAGCGCGGTCTCGAGCCTGACAGGAGGGTATTCCTGCTCACGAGAAGCGGATTCGCGGGGCTTCAGAGGTATTCCACCGCCACCTGGAGCGGCGACATCGGTACCTGCTGGAACGATATGCACGCCCAGATGGCCGCAGGCCTCAATTTCTCGATGAGCGGCATCCCGTTCTGGGGAATGGACATCGGAGGCTTCAGCGTGATGGACAAGTTTACCTCCGCCGCCTCCCTCTACGAGCGCACGGGCAAGGTAAGCCCGGACCTCGAGGAGTGGCGCGAGCTGCAGACCCGCTGGCACCAGTTCGGCACCTTCGTACCTCTCTTCCGCACGCACGGGCAGTGGCCACGCCGGGAGATCTGGAACATCGCCCCGGAGGGCACGCCGACTTATTCCAGCATACTCTATTATATGAAGCTGCGCTACCGCCTGATGCCGTACCTCTATTCTCTGGCAGGCGCCGTGCACTTCAGGGACTATACGATAATGCGCGGGCTTCCGATGGATTTCCCATCAGACGCGGCTGTCAATGAAATCTCCGACCAGTGGATGTTCGGCCCGGCGCTGATGCCGTGCCCGGTATATGAGTACAAGGCCCGCTCGCGCGAGGTTTATTTCCCGGAGGGAGAGGGCTGGTATGACTTCTACACCGGCAAGTATCTCGCCGGCGGGCAGTCACTTGGCGTCAAGGCTCCGTACGAGACAATTCCTCTCTATGTGAGGGCGGGCAGCATCATCCCGTTCGGCCCGGAGATCCAGTATTCCGACGAGAAGGCCGCCGACCCGATTGACCTCTACATCTATGCCGGCAGGGACTGCGAGTTCACGCTCTACGAGGACGAGAATGTCAACTACAATTACGAGAAAGGCGCATACTCCACCATCACTTTCAGCTGGGACGACGCTTCCCGCATACTCAGGATAGGGGAGCGCAAGGGAGAATTCCCGGGAATGCTGAGCTGCCGCCGCTTCAATGTGGTGCTCGTGACCCCGGAGAATTCCCGCTCCTACACGCAGAGCTGCAGGGGAGTCGCCACCGAATATGACGGCACCGCCCTGGAAATCAAACTATAAATTCAAAGGGTCGCTCCGAACTCACGGGGCGGCCCTTATTCATTATGTCGCGGATTATTAACAAAAAGTTCTCAATCCGGCTTGAAACTTATCATAATGCCGCTTTCAGGTACGGTAATTGATGATTTGAAATATTGTGGCTATATTTGCCGAATAATTGTAAAGGAATTTAGATAAAATATGGAGACCAAACAGGCAACGAGGATTCAGACCTCTCTTCTGAACGGCGTTGAGAAAAAAGCACTTGTGTGGCTTGCCGAGAGGCAGCCGAGGTGGATGACATCAGACAAACTTACCGCAATCGGCTTCTTCGGAGCCCTGATGATTGCCGCCGGATACATCCTCACCAGGATTGACATCAACTTCCTCTGGCTCTCCACTGCCGGTCTTATCGTCAACTGGTACGGCGACTCGCTTGACGGCACTCTCGCACGCGTGCGCAAGCAGCAGAGGCCGATCTACGGCTACTACCTCGACCACACCATCGACGGCATCAACGAGAGTCTCATGTTCATCGGCGCCGGCCTCTCCTGCCTGATGGAGCATCCTGCACTTGCACTCGGAGTGCTGGTCCTCTATCTCCTGCTTACCATCAATGTCAGCGTCAACGCCCACCTCAAGAGCGAGTTCCGACTGACCTACGCCAAACTCGGACCTACCGAATTCAGAGTTATCGTGATGATAGTCAATACAATATTCCTCTTCGTGAAGCCGCTCACCTCATTCTGCGGCGAGATGAACTTCCTCGGCATCAATACCCCGATGAAGGCTTTGGACTATGTGGCCATCGGAATGATAGCAATCCTGCTCGTCATCTATCTCGCTACCATCTTCACCGATGCGAAGAAGTATAGCAAGATGGACCCTAAGCCGGAAAGGAAAGATTAAACTTTTAACCGATAATATCCAGGCCGTCGAAGAGTACAGTAAGCTCTTCGACGGTTTTTTCGTTTATGGCCATATCCTCGTCCCTGGCGCCCTTCTCGCGGGTCAGTCCGCCGCAGAGGTCGGCTCCGAGCAGAGGATGGTAGCTGGCTGCCTGCAGGACGGCCTGCTTCATCTCCGGAAGAGTCATCGTGCCCTGGTCCCAGTCGGTGCGGGCAAAGTCTGCGGACAGCACATCGAGGTCGAGTGAAATGTAGAGCGGCAGTCCGTCGGCGGGAAGCCTGGAGAGCTCCTGAAGCTGCCGGATATGGTATGAGCCCTTCAAAAGGGGGAGTTTGCGGGCCTCGGCGACCCAGGAGCCGCAGCTCAGCAGCTCGCCGCCGAAGGCCCCTCTCTGATCGTCCGGATGATTGTCCAGAAGAAGCAGGTGGAAAGGCAGCGCGATCCGCTCCAGATAGAAGAGCGAGATATAGTGGTAGTCGCCGGTGCCTATGAGGTGAAGCGCTCCAAGAGGAAGCGCCGCGACGGATGCTCTGATCCTCGCGGCGCTCTCTTCGGAGCAGTAGCAGCAGCTTCCCTCAAGGTAGGAGAAGTCCGAATCTACTGCTGTCATATTAGTCCCAAGTATCTGTGCGGCTGCACTTTATGAGCGCAGACTGTCCGCCGGCGCTGATGCGGAAGTCGCCTTCCTCAAGTCTCCACTGCAGGTCGGCACCCACAAATGCGAGCTGCTTTGCAGGGATTTCAAAAGTGACGGTGCGGCTCTCGCCCGGAGCAAGCTCGACCTTGGTGAAGGCGCGCAGCCTCTTGACATCAGGCATAAGCGAAGCCACGAGGTCGCTGCTATAGACGAGCACGCTCTCCTTGCCTGCCACGCTGCCGGTATTCTTGACATCGACGCTGACCTTGAGGATATCGTCGGCGGTGAATTCGGCTTTATCGACATTGAGCTTGGAGTACTCGAATGTGGTGTAGCTCAGACCGTAGCCGAACGGCCACTGGACATCGAGCACGGCGTCGTAGTTGTATTCTCCGGCCATGGTCTCACGGCTCTCGCTGACCTTGTAGTCGTAGGTATGGATGGAGTTGGTGTGTTTAGGATAGGTGAACGGAAGCTTGCCGGAGAAGTTCTTCTCGCCCGCGAGGAGCTCCGCGAGGGCGTCTGCGCCGTAAGGTCCCGGGAGCATAGTCTCCACGATACCGTCGGCAAGGCGCTCGATGGACTTGATTACCCTCGGTCTGCCGCCGCCGATGATGAGCACTACAGGCTTGCCTTGGGCGGCAAGACCGCGCACGAGGCGGAGCTGGTTGTCGGAGAGGGTGATGTCGGCGATGTTGCCCGGAGTCTCGCAGTAGCTGTTCTCGCCGATGCAGGCGAGTATAACATCGCAGCCCGCGGCGGCCCTGAGAGCGGCGGCGATGCCGTCGGCGTTCTCAACCTCGAAATTGCCTCCCTCGACATACTTCACTCCCTCGGAGAGCACGACTCTGGATGCGCCGAATTTCTCGCACATTGCCTCGTAGATGGTGTTGTAACGGTCCACATAATAAGGGTCGGAGCTGCCCTGCCAGGTGTATGACCAGCCGCCGTCGATGGCGCGCATGGAGTTGGCGTTAGGGCCGGTCACAAGGATTTTAGCGCCCTTGCGGAGAGGGAGCACGGAGTTCTCGTTCTTGAGGAGCACCATAGACTCGACGGCCGCGTCGCGGGAAGCTTTCACGAATTCCTCGCGTCCCATTTCATAGACTGAGGTGTCCCAGGTAGGGTTGTCGAAGAGTCCGAGGCGGTATTTGAGCCTGAGGATGCGGCGCACGGCGTCATCGACGCGAGCCTGGCTTACCGCGCCCTCTTTGACGAGTTCCACGATGAGGGTGGTGGTCTTAGGGTCGTAAGGGTCCATTATCATATCGACTCCGGCGTTGAGGGCGAGTTTCACCGCTTCCTTGCGGTCGGCCGCGATGTGGTCACGCTGGAAGAGGTTGTCGATGTCGGCCCAGTCGCTGACGATCATTCCGTCCCAGTTGAGCCCCTCCTTCATCCATTCGGTGAGGAGTTCGTGGCTGGAGTGCACCGGTACGCCGTTTACTGCTCCGGAATTGGCCATAAGGTTGAGGGCTCCGGCCTCTGCGCAGGCCTTGAACGGAGGGAAGAACTTCTCCTTGAGGTCCTGCGGGGTGATGACTGCAGGGGTGCGGTCCTTGCCGGTGACAGGGGCGCCGTAGCCCATATAGTGCTTGATGGAAGCGGAGACGTGCTCGAGGTCCACGTGGTTAGGGTCGTCGCCCTGCATGGCTTTAAGCTCGGCCACTGCCATCACTGTCTGCACATAAGGGTCCTCGCCCCAGCTCTCCCAGAGTCTCGGCCAGGCGGAGTTGCGCGCGAGGTCCATCACCGGGGAGAAGGTCCACGGCACCATCGCGGCGCGGGTCTCGTAGGCTATTGACTTGCCCATCGCTGCGGCGTATTCAGGGTTGAAGCTGGCTGCGATATTGACTTCCTGAGGGAAGAGGGTGCCGTCGCTGAGGTAGGATGCACCGTGTATCATATCGAGGCCGTAGATGCAAGGGATGCCCATCACTTCCATCGACTTCTCCTGCAGCCTGCGCACGGCTTCTGCCATCTCGGCGGCGCTGCCTGAGCGGCGTCCCGGAAGATTGAGGAAGGAACCTATCTTATATTGTCCGATGAAGAGGTCCAGGGCCTCGTCGCTGATGGTCGGGTCGTTGCCGGTCAGTGACTCGATGGAGATCTGGACTATCTGTCCGGCCTTCTCCTCTATGCTCATCCCGCGGAGGGTCTTCTCGACCTTCTGCTCTATCTCTTTGTCCTGCGGAATGGCCGGCTTAGTGCCCGTGCCCGACGAGCAGCCGAAGAGAGTCAGGGCCGCGATAAGCCCCAAAACGGTGGAAATGCGTGGTATATTCATATTAAAATTGGTTTATGGATGTAAAGATAGGCTTTTTTCATAAAATTTTTTGTACTTTTGCTTAATAATCTTACAAATCACCAATGCTTTCGGAAGCGCAGAACAACACTATTGACCCTGAAAAGGTCTATTTCTCGATGGATGAGCTCACTCTGGAGACGGAGGAGGGCCCCCAGACTCTCAAATTGGGCGTCTGGCTCAATGTGGACCCGGTCCGCATACACAAGCTCATCGTCAAGGACAAGGTGCTGAAGGTGGACGAGATGGAGGTGTTCAACCCGCTCGTCAGCAAGCTGCGCAGGGCGGATCCCGACTACTACAAGAAGATTATGGGCCTCAAGCTCGTGATCGACTTCCCGGGCTACGGCACCGGCGTCGTGGCATCCATCCCGTTCAAGCTCGACCCGGTGGGCTTCTACAAATGGTGGAGGAAGGGCAAGCACGAGGACAAGGTCTATCTGTCCCCGGCCAACCAGTTCATCCTCTTCCAGAAGGTGTCGATGATGGACCCTAAGATGATCCTCAAAAAAGACCTGGATATCCTTAAAAAATAACACTATAAGATGGACGAACAGTTGAAGAAGACTTGTCTGCACGGGGAGCACATAGCCCTCGGAGCAAAGATGAGCCCGTTTGCCGGCTATGATATGCCGATACAGTACAGGGGAATCATCGACGAGCACAATGCGGTGCGCGGCAAGGTCGGGATGTTCGATGTCTCCCATATGGGGGAGGTGTTCATCAGCGGCCCGGACGCACAGAAGTTTGTAAACCACATATTTACCAACGACGTCAGCGTCCTTCGGGACGGAGGCATCCTCTACGGAATGATGCTCTACCCGGACGGAGGCACAGTGGACGACCTGCTGGTCTATAAGGAGTTCACCCCGGAGAGCTACCTGCTCGTGGTCAACGCCGCCAACATCGCAAAGGACGTGGCGTGGATCGAGGAGAATGCCGCCGGGTACGATGTCAAAATCGACAACCAGTCCGAGAAATGGGGGCAGATCGCCGTCCAGGGTCCGGAGGCCGAGAAGGCCGTCACCGGAGTGCTTGGTTTCGGAGAGGCCGCCGCGCTCGGATTCTATGAGTTCCTCGATGCCGAAAAGGACGGCAGGAGGGTCATAATAAGCCGCACCGGCTACACCGGAGAGGACGGATTCGAAATCTATGCCGCTCCGGAGCAGATCGTGGAGTGGTGGCGTGCGCTGATCGCCGCGGGCGTGGAGCCTTGCGGACTCGGCTGCCGCGACACCCTGCGCTTCGAGGCGGGCCTGCCGCTCTACGGCGACGAGCTCACCGCCGAAATCAGCCCCGTGATGGCGGGACTGAGCATGTTCTGCAAGTTGGACAAGGAAGAATTCATCGGCAAGGAAGCCATTGCCGGGCAGAAAGCCGAGGGCGTCTCGCGCAAGCTCGTGGGCATCGAGCTCGCCGACAACGCAGTGCCTCGCGCAGGCTATCCGGTGGAGCTTGAGGACGGCACGCAGATAGGCGTCGTCACTACGGGCTACCACTCCATCACCCTTGGCAAGAGCATCTGCTTCGCCCTCGTGGACAGCGCCCACGCCGCGCTCGGTACTCAGCTCTATATCGCCATCCGCAAGCGCCGCTTCGCGGGAACCGTCGTCAAGAAGAGATTTTATCAAACAAAATACAAGAAATAGCAATGAGCAAGATTGTTGACGGACTCCTCTACAGCGAGTCTCACGAATGGGTAAAGGTCGATGGCAACGTGGCTATCATCGGAGTCTCCGACTTCGCGCAGAGCGAGCTCGGCGACATCACTTATGTCGATATGCCTGATATCGACGATGAGATCGGGGCAGGCGAGGACTGCGGCGCACTCGAGAGCGTTAAGGCCTCAGGCGAGCTCGTCTCACCGGTGTCCGGCAAGGTCGTAGCGCGCAACGAAGAGCTCGAGGACAAGCCGGAGCTCATCAACGAAGATCCATATAAGGCCTGGATCATCAAGGTCGAGATGTCCGACAAGTCAGAGCTCGACTCCCTGATGAACGCTGCCGCATACGCCGAGATCGCGAAATAATTTTTTCTCAGCGCTATGGGTTCATTCTGTTATTTTCCCCAGACCGAGGAAGATATACGCGTGATGCTCAACAGAATCGGAGTCCCGTCTCTCGACGGGCTCTATTCCGATGTGCCTCAGGAGTTTATCTACAAGGGTGAATACGACCTGCCGTCCGCGATGAGCGAGCAGCAGGTCCGCGATTTCTTCGAGGGTCTGTCTTCGCGCAACTCCCGCCTCAAGGTATTCGTGGGGCAGGGCGCCTATGACCACTACACTCCTGCGGTGATCTCCTATATCACTTCCCGCAGCGAGTTCCTTACCGCTTATACCCCGTACCAGTGCGAGATTTCGCAGGGTACGCTCCGCTATATTTTCGAGTGGCAGAGCATGATTTGCGCCCTCACGGGCCTGGACTGCTCCAACGCCTCGATGTACGACGGGCCTACCGCCGCCGCAGAGGCGATGAGGATGTGCGTTGCCAGCACCCGCAAGCGCAACTCCGTGCTCGTCTCCGCCTTCCTGCTGCCGAATGTGCTCGACACACTTAAGACCTATGCCAAATACGCCGGCATCAACCTCGTGATCAGCGAGCATCCGGTGGAGGACATAGCCGAGGGAGTGCTTGACCTCGCGGGCGTAATCGTGCCTTCCATCAACCGCTACGGGGTCATCGAGGACCACACCGGCCTCGCCGACCTGGTACATTCCCTGGGCGGACTGCTCGTGGAGTACTGCGACCCTTCAGCCCTCGCCGTGGTCAAGACGCCAGCGGAGTGGGGCGCCGACATCGCAGTGGGCGACGGCCAGTCTCTCGGCATTCCTCTCTGCTACGGCGGTCCTTATGTAGGCTTTATGGCCTGCCGCGCCGAGCTTATGCGCAAGCTTCCGGGACGCATCGTCGGCCAGACAGAGGACGCTTCAGGCAAGCGCTGCTATGTGCTGACCCTTCAGGCCCGCGAGCAGCATATCCGCCGCGAGAAAGCCACCTCCAACATCTGCTCCAACGAGTCCCTGATGGCTTTGTGGTGCACGGTTTACCTGTCCCTGATGGGACCTGAGGGTCTTCGCAGGGTCAACGAGCTCTCCTATGAGGGAGCCCACCGCCTGCACGACGCGCTGCTTGCGACCGGCAAGTTCGAGGAGGTCTATGACAGGGATTTCCTTAAGGAGTTCGTGCTCCGCCCGCTCTGCCCCGTGGACAAGCTGCAGAAGGCCCTGCTCGACGCAGGCTACTTCGCCGCGCTGCAGACCGAAGAGGGCTATGTGACCTTCTGCGTCACCGAGAAGCACTCCGCAGAGGAGATAGACAGGATTGTAGAAATCGTTAAAGCTCTCTGACACCATGAAATACTACGACAGACTCATATTCGAGCTTTCCCGTCCGGGAAGAAGCGGTTTTTCGCTCCCGGAGTCCAAGGTGAAACTGCCTAAGGAGGGGAAGGTATGGCGTCAGACTCCGCTTGCTCTCCCTGAGGTCAGCGAGCCGGATGTGGTGCGCCACTACACCAACCTGAGCCAGATGAATTTCGGTGTGGATACCGGATTCTATCCGCTCGGCAGCTGCACGATGAAATACAACCCAAAGATCAACGAGGAAGTCGCCGCAATGCCGGGATTCACCGGCCTGCACCCGCTTCAGCCGGCCTGCACCGTAGAGGGCGCCCGCGCGGTCTATGAGGGTATCGACAAGGCTCTCTGCGAGATCACCGGGATGAAGAAGTTCACCTTCCTGCCTTGTGCGGGAGCGCACGGCGAGCTGACCGGCCTGATGCTGATGAGGGAATACCACTTCAGCCGCGGCGATATGAAGCGCACCAAGGTCATCGTACCTGACAGCGCGCACGGTACCAACCCTGCCTCCGCAGCAGTCTGCGGACTCGATATAGTGGTCGTGAAGTCCAGGGAGAACGGTCTCGTGGATGTGGAGGCCCTCAAGCCTCTGCTCGGCGAGGACATCGCCGGCATAATGATGACCAACCCTAACACCCTCGGACTTTTCGAGCAGGACATCAAGGAAATCGCCGAACTCGTGCACGCCTGCGGCGGTCTGCTCTACTATGACGGGGCAAATATGAACCCGCTGCTCGGCGTAGTGCGTCCGGGCGATATGGGATTCGACATAATGCATCTCAACCTGCACAAGACCTTCTCCACCCCTCACGGTGGCGGCGGTCCGGGAAGCGGCCCTGTGGGTGTCGCGGACAGGCTCGTGAAGCTGGTCGATATCCCGAGGACAAGCGGATTCCACGGCAATTTCGGCATCATCCTGAGGGCCTACGCCTACATCCTGATGCTCGGCAAGGAAAATATCCGTCTCGCGGGCAAGCTCGCCACCCTCGGCGCCAACTACATCAAGGAGTCGCTCAAGGACTGCTACAAGCTGCCTATCCCGACAGTCTGCAAACACGAGTTCGTATTCGACGGGCTCATCGAGGACAACGGGGTGACGACGCTCGACGTCGCGAAGCGCCTGCTCGACTACGGCTTCCACGCGCCGACCATCTATTTCCCGCTGCTCTTCCACCAGGCGATAATGATAGAGCCTACCGAGACCGAGTCGCTGGAGACCCTCGACGAGTTCATCGCCGTGATGCGCAAGATCGCCGAGGAGGCCAAGACCTCTCCGGAGCTCCTGCACTCCGCACCTCACAACACTCCTATAGGCCGTCCGGACGAGACCCGCGCCGCGCGCCAGCCAATAGTCAAATATCAGGCATAAGAGGATGAAGAAGAGCTATAAAGGTCTTCTCATCCTCGCCATACCCTTCGTCATAGGCTTCCTCCTCGGCTTTATGGTCCGGGGAGTAAGTCGTGGCGGGGATAAGGAAGCGCTTGAGAATGAAGTCCCTACGGAAATAATCGAAGAGATGGCAGACTCCGACCTCGAGGAGCAGATCGTCGAGGAGACGGAGGAGGAAGCCGTGATCGAGGACGATGTGGACGGGACGGGGGA
>CAVJHI010000022.1:0-12197 GCA_963649415.1 bacterium | reverse complement strand
ATAACTTCCTGCCAATGATTACGGCAGAATAGACGAACCGGAAATGATTTTGAAGAGCGTGTCCTGATAGCTTGCGCCAATCGGGATGCGTTCTTTGCCTATTATGATATGGCTGCGCTCAATGGCCTCAATGCGGGAGGTCTGCACGATGTAGGACTTGTGCACCCTCACGAAGCCGGGTGAGGGGAGACTGTCTTCAAGGCTCTTGAGTCTCATCAGCGAGAGGACGGGCTCCGGCTCGCCGTCCAGGTGTATACGGACATAGTCCTTGTAACCTTCGATATATGTGATACGTTCGAGCTCTATCTGCTGCAGGCGGTATTCAGTCTTGACGAAGATGCTCCGCGGCTGCCGTTCAGCGGTCACGGATGACGGCGTTGCTGGAGTCTCGGACTGGGAGAAATATTCCTTTGCCTTGAGTGCAGCAGTGAGGAAATCCTGATAGGAGATGGGCTTCAGCAGATAGTCCAGCGCCCTCACGCGGAAACCCTCGACGGCGTATTCGCTGAACGCCGTCGTGAAGATGATGCGAGTCCGCTCCGGGAGCATACGCGAGAGTTCCATCCCGTTCAGCACCGGCATCTGTATGTCGCAGAAGAGCAGGTCCACTGGATTGCTCTGGAGGAAGTCGAATGCCGCAGTGCCGCGGTTGAAGCAGCCTTTCAACTCCAGGAAAGGCGTCTTCTGCACATACGATTCGACAAGGCGAGCCGCAAGCGGCTCGTCGTCCACAACTATGCAGGTGATCCGCTTGTCCATATCAGTCTGCCGCGTTTACCCGGAGCAGGCTCCGGTAGGTGCTCTGAACTTTGCCGTGCTCAAATGAATATTTGCCCGGATAGAGCATATCAAGCCTGCGCACGAGGTTGGCCAGTCCTATGCCTGAGCCGCTGCGGTCTGAGCCGTCTTTCGGGAAGCAGCTGTTCTCCACCACAAACAGCACTGTGCCATTGTCTTCGCTCAACGAAATCCTGATGAAGGAAGACTCGGTGTCGCTGATGCCGTGCTTGAATGCGTTCTCGACCAGCGGGATGAAGAGCAGGGGAGCGATCTGGGTATTGGAGGGATTATCGGGCAGGCTGACGCTCAGACTCACATCGTCGGAGAGCCTGGCGCTCATCAGCTTTAGGTACTCTCTGATGAAACCGCACTCCCTGGAGAGCGGCACGGTAGGTGTCTGGCTCTCGTAGAGCACATAACGAAGCATTCCGCTCAGGTCGTGCACCGCCTCCTGTGCCTTGGTCGGGTCAATCTGGATGAGGGAGTAGATGTTGTTGAGCGTGTTGAAGAGGAAATGCGGATTGATCTGGTTCTTGAGGTTGGCCAGTTCCGCTTCGGTGCCGGCCTTCTCGATCTCCTTGCGCTCCGACTCGTTGCGATACCACTCGGTGGTCATCCTCAGTGCCACGGCGATGCCGGCGATGAACGCATAGACCATAGTGTTGTAGAGGACGAAACTCAACCTGTCAAGGAACGGTCTCGGAGGCAGGTCCGGCCCAGGAGAGGAAGGGGCGATGAAGAGCACGAAGAACACCCGCACGAAGATGGTCGCGGCTGCGATGAGCACGATGTTCGAAGCGATGAATATGCCCGTCCTGTGCGCGAGGAGGTATTTTTTGACCAGGTAGAGATAGTTGACATAGAACACTGCTATGAACGAAGCAATAGCCGGCAGAAACCAGATATAGTCCATCCCGCCGTGCAGCGGACGCCCCGGCTGCAGAGAGAAGAACGGCATCGCCAGTATCAACACCCACACGGCAAGGTGAATGTATTGTCCTCTGTTGTGCTTGATTGTGCTCATCCCGGTCAGTGATTTTTACAAAAATACGGAAGTTGCTTCAAATAATCATCATTTGGTAACCATAAAAATCCATCTTAGAAAACATAGCGACTATTTTGAAACAACTTCCGTATTGACTCTATTCGTATCTGATGGCCTCGATAGGGTCCAGATTGGATGCCTTGCGTGCCGGATACCAGCCGAAGAAGATTCCGATGACGGTGCAGACAAGGAACGAGAGCACTATGCTCCATACCTGTATGACTATCGGGTATGACAGCAGCAGTTTGACGAGGTAGGAGGCACCGACTCCCAGAATCACTCCGAGCAAACCGCCCGTGATGCTGATCAGTGTCGCTTCAATCAAGAACTGCGCCAGAATGTCGCGGCCTTTGGCTCCGATGCTCATACGGAGTCCGATTTCCTTGGTGCGCTCGGTGACGGAGACATACATAATGTTCATAATCCCGATACCTCCGACCAGCAGGGAGATGCCTGCTACGGCTGCTAGGAGGGTGGACATCATATCGCTGGTGCTCGTCATCATCGAGGAGAGCTCCTGCTGCGAGCGGATGTCGAAGTCGTCATCGTCGCTCTCCTTGAGCTTGTGGTTGCGGCGCAGCACGGTGGTAATCTCCTCTATGGCCTGGTCGGTGTATTCCTCACTCAGCGCGGAGCATACTACTTCCTGGAGGTAGGTAATGGCGAGGATCCTCTTCATCACCGTGGTGTAAGGAGTGATGATCAGGTCATCCTGGTCCATACCCATACTGTTGTAGCCTTTGCTTTCAAGTACGCCCACGATGCGGAAAGGAATGGTTCCGAAGCGGATCACCTTGCCGATAGGGTTCTCACCGTTGGTGAAGAGTTCGTCCACGACCGTCTTGCCGACCAGACAGACCTTGGCGGCCGTCTTGATGTCCTGGTCGGAGAAGATGTCACCGTCCTGGACTTTGTAGCCACGGATCTCGAGGTAGTCCTGATTGACTCCATAGACGGAAGTCGGGGTGTTGTTGGCCCCATAGACAGCCTGGGCCGAAGAGTTGACGGAAGGGGAGATGAGCGACACGTAGCTGCACTCGCTCCTGATGTCCTCGAAGTCTTTGACCTTGAGCGACTGCATATCGTCCGGGCCCAGCATCACGCCGCCCCTCATATCGCCGCCCGGGTGGATCATTATCATATTGGATCCCATCTCGCTGATCTCGTCCTGAATGCTCTTCTTGGAGCCCTGACCGATGGCGAGCATAGTAATCACCGAGCCCACGCCGATGATGATGCCAAGCATAGTCAAGAATCCCCTGAACTTATTGTTGCCCAATGCCTTGAGCGCTATTCTGAATAAATTGCCAAAGTTCATTTCAAGCAAATTTTTATACATCGTTCTCGACAGGAAGTTTGGATAGAGCCTCTGCCGCATCGAGGATATGCTCATTGCGGACATCGCTCGTGACCCGACCGTCGCGCAGGGTGATGGTACGTGTGCTGTAGTTGACAATCTCCGGATTGTGGGTCACGAAGATGATGGTTCTGCCCTCGGAGTGGAGCTGCTGGAAGAGCACAAGCACTTCGAAGCTTGTGCGGGTGTCGAGGTTGCCGGTGGCCTCGTCGGCGAGGATTACCGCCGGATCGTTGACCAGGGCCCTCGCTATGGCTACTCTCTGCATCTGACCTCCGGACATCTGGTTGCTCTTGTGCTCCAGCCTGTCTCCAAGTCCCACTGCCTTGAGGGCTTCGACGGAGCGCTCATAGCGCTCGGACTTGGAGTATTTGGGGTTGTACATCAGCGGCAGTTCTACATTCTCCACGGCGGTGGTCTTCGCGAGCAGGTTATAGTTCTGGAAGACGAAGCCTATCTTGCGGTTGCGGAGCGTGGCACGTGCGTTCTTGTCCATAGTGCGCACAGACACACCGTCCAGATAGTATTCGCCGGAAGTCGGAGTGTCGAGACAGCCGAGGATGTTCAGCAGGGTGGATTTGCCTGAGCCTGAAGTACCTACGATGGTGACAAACTCGCCTTCGCTGATGGTGAATGAGACCCCGCGCAAGGCGTGGACCGTCTCATCGCCTACGATGAAGTTGCGGCGGATGTCTTCAAGTTTGATTACCTCTTTCATTTCCTTGTGTTTTTATTACCTCGGACCCGGTGCGAACGGGCTGCGCTCTGTGGATGCGGTCTTGGCCACAGTGGCCACTTCGAGTCCGGTCACGACCTCATCACCTTCGGAGAGGCCGCTGAGGATGCCGGTCTTGTCGCCGCTGGTGTGGTCGACTGTGACAGCCTTCGGCGAGATGGTGTTGCCGTTCTTTACCCAGACTGTCCTGGTGTCCGCTTCAGAGGAAGCGCTGCCGCTGACGCTGATGCCGATGCCGGAGAGTATCTGCTCGTCAGGATTGAACCTCAGCGCCTTGGTAGGCACAGCGAGCACGTTCTTCTCCTCAAGGGTTATCACGGTGACGTTGGCGGTGAGACCCGGTTTGAGCTTTAGGTCTGGGTTCGGGGCGGAGATTACCACCTCGTAGGTGACAACGTTGGAGGTGGTGGTAGCCTCAAGGCGGACCTGCTCCACGGTGCCGCTGAACTCGTCATCAGGATAGGCATCGACATTGAAGATTACCTTCTGTCCTTCCTTGACCTGTCCGATGTCGGCTTCGTCAACGTCTGCAATCACCTGCATATCGGTAAGGTCCTTGGCAATGGTGAAGAGCGTCGGGGTCTCGAATCCGGCAGCCACGGTCTGGCCTTCCTCCACGGCGCGGCTGATGACCACTCCGTCGATAGGGGAGGTGATGGTCGCATAGCTAAGGTTGCGCTTCACCTTGGTGTATGAGGCCTGGGTCTGGCTGAAGTTGTTCTTAGCAGTCTGGTACTGGTAGTAAGCGGTGTCATAGTCGGAGTCGCTCACTAGATCTTTCTCGTGAAGCTGCTCTGTACGTTTGTACTCCTTCTCACGGTATTCGTATTCGGTCTTGGAGGCGGCAAGCTGGGCTTCCGCAGAGACGAGCTCGGCTTCGAGGTTGACCTTGTCCATCACGGCTATGACCTGTCCGGCCTTGACGACGTCGTTGTAGTCCACAAAGAGCTTATCGATGATGCCGGACACCTGGGTGCCGACTTCCACCTTGGTCACAGGCTCCACCGTACCGGTGGCTGTGACGGAGTTGGTTATGTCAATTCTCTCGACTCTGGAGGTCTCGAGGGCGACGCTGCCCTTGCTGCCGGGCCGGATCACGAAGAATACGGCTGCGGCGACGCAGAGCACCGCAACGGCAATCCATATAACTTTAGTTTTCATATTTTGTGTTGATTTTATAATTTCCCTGGTAAATATCGAGCAGCGCATTGTTCATCAGCGCTGTATATTTGGCCTGCAGCAGCTCCACGCGGGCGTTGAGCAGGGTGTTCTGCGCTGTGATCAGCTCTACGGTATTTTTCATTCCGACATTGAACTGCTCGGCGGTGAGCTCGTAGCTCTGCTCGGCGTACTTCTCCTGCTCCTTGGCGGAAGTGTATTTGGACTGGGCAGAGACTGCGTTTAGATAGATGTCCTCGACTTCCTTGAGGAGGGTTTTCCGGGCACTGAGCTGCTCAAGGCGGCTGTTGTCCACAGCGATGCGGGCCTTGTTGACGGCTGTCCGCGCCTTGCGGCCCTGCAGGATTGGGATCTGCAGGCTGAGTCCGATGCTCTCGCTGAAGTTCTTCTTGATCTGGGAGTCGAATGAGGTGTCGAGACCTGAGACGTTGGTGGTCCCGAGGGAGGCGGTGGCCATCAGCGTAGGAGACCATGAGGCCTGCGCCTGACGCACGCTGAGCTCGGCTGACGTCACATTGAGGTCGGACTTGCGGATCTCAGGCATCATAGCGAGCGCATTGTTGTAGACGTCTTCCTTGGCGGGAAGAAGCTTGAGTACTTCAGCCTCATCATCGGAAGGCTCTGCGAGTTCGATCTCATCGTTCACCCCAAGTTCGAGCAACTGCTTGAGCTGAAGGCGGTAGTTGTCGAGACTGACCTTGGCCGAAGTGACCTGATAACAATCGCTTGCGTGCTGGCTCTCGAGCTGGGCCACATCTACCTTGCTGAGCTGGCCCACATTCTTGAGCTCCACGGCCCGCTCGAGCTGCGCCTTGCTGGACTCGGCGGTGAGCTCACCGACCTTGACTGCCTCGGCTGCATAGAGGCACTGCATGTATGCCTGTACGAGCGACTTGACGATGTCGTTGGTGGTCTCCTGCACGGAAAGGGAGTCCACGGAGTTCTGCAACTTGCTCTGCTTGAGCGAGGTAACGAGGCTTCCACCGCTGAAGAGTGTCCAGGAGGCGTTGAGCCCGTAGTTGCCGGAGTAGCTTGAGGAGCCAGTACTGTAGACGTCAGAGCCGATGACGGTGCTGCTGCCGCTTTCGGAGAACGGCCTGTTGGTAAATCCCTGGCTGACAGAAGCATTGAGACTAGGGAAGAAGGCGGCTTTGGCCTGCTTGGTGTCTTCGTAGCCGGAGAGCTGCTGGTTGCGGATCTGCTGCAGCGAGATGTTGTTGTCGATAGCATAGTCGATGCAGTCCTGGAGGGACCAGGTCCTGGTCTGAGCCGCTGACTCCGCTGCGGAAAGCAATGTGAGCGAAGCCGCAAGAGTGAGAATGATTGATTTCGCTTTCATAACTTCTTGTTGATACGGCTGCGAAAATATCAGTCTCTGACGGGCGGTGCAAGCGCAATCGACAAACGCCCCGATTCTCTCGACGAAAACCGGGGCGCCTTTAATATCTCAGGGGTACTAGTGTTGTTCGTGCATCGGCTCGCAGGTCAGGTCAACTCCGAGCTTCTTGAATACCTTGCGGTCGATGTCGGCGAGGAGCACGGTGGAGTGTACCTGGCAGCCCTTGAGCTGAGGGAGGGTGCCGAGCGCCCTGCGGCAGTTCTCGTCGTCCGGGCTGAGCACGGAGAGGGCTATCAGCACCTCGTCGGTGTGCAGGCGCGGATTCCTGCCGTTAAGGTAGGTGACTTTGGTCTTCTGGATAGGCTCGATGAGGCGGTCCGGGATGAGCTTGACCGAGTGCTCGATGCCGGAGAGGTGCTTCATCGCCTTGAGCAGCAGGGCCGCGCAAGGTCCGAGCAGTTCGGAGGTCTCGGCGCTGAGCACGGTGCCGTCCGGCAGCTCTATGGCCGCGGAAGGGTTGCCGGCAGTGGCTTCGCGCTGCTTGGCGGCCACAGTGACGCGGCGATATTCAGTGGTGATACGGGCCTGCTTGAGCAGTAGGGCGATTTTGCCGACCTCGCTCTCGTTGTCCTTGCCGTCCGCCATCTCGCCGAGCGCCTTGTAGTAGCGGCGGATGATTTCGTCGTTGGCGGCCTTGCAGCAGATGTCATCGCTGCTGATGCAGTAGCCGACCATATTCACCCCCATATCGGTAGGGGATTTGTACGGATTCTCCCCGTAGATTCCTTCGAAAAGGGCGTTCAGCACAGGGAAGATTTCGATGTCGCGATTGTAGTTGATGGCGGTCTTGCCGTAGGCTTCGAGGTGGAACGGGTCAATCATGTTGACATCGTTCAGGTCGGCCGTGGCTGCCTCGTAGGCTATGTTGACAGGGTGCTTTAGCGGGAGGTTCCAGACAGGGAAAGTCTCGAATTTGGCATAGCCGGCGGCGACCCCGTGCTTGTGCTCGTTGTAGAGCTGGCTCAAGCAGACGGCCATCTTGCCGCTTCCCGGGCCCGGCGCCGTCACGATGACCAGCGGGCGGGTGGTAGGGACATAGTCGTTCTTGCCATAGCCTTCCTCGGAGTCGATGAGGGAGACATTGTCGGGGTAACCGTCTATTGTATAATGGTAATAGGCCTTGATGCCCATCTTCTTGAGCTTGGCCCGGTAGGCCTTGGCGCTGGTCTGGCCGTTGAAGTGGGTGATGACGACGCTGCTGACGAGGAAGCCCCTGTTTTGGAATTCGGTGCGCAGACGGAGCACGTCCATATCGTAGGTTATGCCGTAGTCGGCGCGCATCTTGTTCTTCTCTATGTCATTGGCGCTGATGACGATGATAATCTCGGCACAGTCGCTCAGCTGCTGGAGCATCCTGAGCTTGCTGTCGGGCTGGAATCCCGGCAGGACGCGGCTGGCGTGGTAGTCGTCAAAGAGTTTGCCGCCGAGTTCGAGATAGAGCTTGTCTCCGAACTTGGCTATCCTTTCTTTTATGTGCTCTGATTGTATCCTGAGATACTTTTCGTTATCGAATCCGTTTTGCATCACGGGCTACAAAGGTAGTAAAAAAATTAGACAATTTCCACCACCTCGAGAATATTCCCGCACACTTTAAAGCGCACATCGCGTCCCTGGAACTTCAGGCCGTACAGGCGCTGCGGGTCGTCCTGATACCGGGGACGCGGGTCCTCGGCGAGCAGTTCGCGCAGCGCGGTCATCCGAGCGGGTTCGAACTCGCCGGAGAGGGCATCGGGAATCATTACCTCCAGCCTCCGCCACTCGCTGCTATCAGTGAAGCCGCTGCGCACGGAAGGGTGGCTGTCAGCATATTCAATATAAGGTTTAATGTCGAATATGGGCGTACCGTCAGCGAGGTCGGCTCCCAGCACGGAGATTATTCCCTTTTCAAAATCTATGCTTTCTATGCGAACGGAGCTGAGTCCCAGAGGGTTGGGGCGATAGGGAGAACGCGAGGCGAATACCCCGACGCGGGCATTGCCGCCGAGCCTCGGGGGACGGACGGTCAGGTGCGGGGAAGTCTCGGGGCGGTTGAGGCTGAAGCCCCAGATCAGCCAGATGTAGTCGAAGCCCTCCAGACCGCGCAGAGCGTCCGGAGAAGCGAAAGCGTTCTCAAGGACCACCTCCCCGCGAAGCGAAGAGGCAAGCCCGGACTGACGCGGCAGACCGAACTTGCCTCCTATAGGGGAGCGGAAATAAGCGACGGGGCTAATTTCCATTGCTGTTTTCTTCAGTGGAGGCCGGAGCCTTAGGGGCGAGTTCGCCTATCTCGGCCATATACTCCTCGTAGAGGGCGTTGAACTCGTTGAGATATTTCTTCGCGAGCGGCTCGGATGCCGGGGAATTGAGGGACAGCGGGTCGATTGGGCGGCCCTTCTCCCAGATGCGGAAGTCGAGGTGCGGGCCCGTGGCGGTGCCGGTAGCGCCCACATAGCCGATAAGCTGGCCCTGGGAGACGCGGGTGCCCACCTTGATGCCCTTGGCGAAGCGGGAAAGGTGCATATAGCAGCTTTCATATCCCTGCATATGTTTGATTCTGATACGGTTGCCTCCGCCGCTGCCGTCCCATCCGCATTTCGTGACGACTCCGTCGCCGATGGCGTGGACCTCAGTGCCGGTCGGGGCAGCGTAGTCCACTGCGGTGTGGGCCTTGACCTTGCCGGTGACAGGGTGCTTGCGGTGATAGGAGAATTTGCTGCTGACGCGATTGTATTTGAGCGGAGCCTTGAGGAACATCCTCTTGAGGCTGACGCCGCCCTTGTCCCAGTAGGTATTGCTTCCGCCCTCGCCGGTGCTGTAGCGCACTGCGGCCACCTGCTTGCCGTCAGCGCCGTTGAAGAGGCTGAAGTGCACGGTGTCGATGGAGACGGGTTCGCCCTCGCAGAGAGTCTGGGTGTAGATGATGCGGAAGCGGTCGCCCTCCCTGAGGGTGAAGAAGTTGATGCTCCACTGGTAGATGTCGGCAAGATTCATTATGAGGTTCGGCGTGCCCCCGGCGGAGAGCATATCGTTCCAGAGCGAGGTGCGGATGGTCACATCGGCGGTACGCCTCTCCTGCACTGTAGGCTTGTCCACATTCCAGATGGCGAGCGAGTCGCTGCACTGGAAGACGGTGGAGCGTATCCTGTCCTGCTCATATACAACATAGCGGAGGATGCGGCTGCTGTCGCTGTCTTCGTAGTAGGCGTGCAGATGATTGCCCGCTCTTAGTCTGCGGAGGTCGAATACATCCTTGCTGCAGAGGTTGCTGAGAGCGTAGGCGTCGGCGTTGCTCATACCGAGGCGGTGCATCAGGACGGAGAAGGTGTCGCCGCTGCGGACTTCGGTGGTGTCGGCGGAGTAGCGCTCGGTGTAGAAGCCGAGCGGCGGGGGAGTGCTATCCTCTTCCGCTGCAGTGTCGCCCTGGCCCTTGCGTCCGCAGGCCACGGTGCAGAGCGCGAGGCCGAGCAGGAGATAATTTCTTAGTTTCATACCCGAAGGCTTATTTTAAAAGACTGCCGAAGATGCCTCTTGTGAGAGCGCGCAGGGCACTGGATGTGGCGCTGGAGAGCGCTTTCTCGCCTACACTTTTCGTTGAGCGGCTCTTCTTGCCGCTGATGGCGTTGGCCGCTGCCGTGCCGGCGCTCCTGCTGACGCTGGAGAGGGCTGCGGTGGCCGCCGCCGTGAGCACGGCTCCGCCGATCTTGGCTGCGGTGCTGCGGCCGGAACGCTCCTGTTTCTTGCTCTTGACTTCCTCCTGCTCCTGAGCTGCCTTCTGACTGTCGGCGAGCAACACTTCAAATGCGGACTCGCGGTCGATCAGAGTGTCGTATTTGCCCTTGAGAGGGGAGGAGTTGCGCAGGTCGAGCCTCTGGCCCTCGGTGATGGCGCCTATCTGGCTGAGCGGGAAGAGGATACGGGCGCGCTCGACCACTGACGGAGCTCCGTTCTCGTCAAGGAAGCTGACGAGGGCCTCGCCGGTGGCAAGGTTCATTATGGCCTCCTGAGTGTCGAACGAAGGGTTGCTGCGGAAGGTCTCGGCTGCGGAGCGCACAGCCTTCTGGTCTTTTGGAGTATAGGCCCTGAGGGCGTGCTGGATGCGGTTGCCGAGTTGTCCGAGGACTGATTCCGGGATATCGGTAGGGCTCTGGGTGATGAAATAGACTCCCACTCCCTTGCTTCGGATGAGTCTGATGACCTGCTCGATCTTGGCCACGAGGGCCGGGGCCGTGTCGGTGAAGAGGGTGTGCGCCTCGTCGAAGAAGAATACCATCTTAGGCAGATCGAGGTCGCCTACTTCAGGCAGGGTCTCATATATCTCGGAGAGCAGCCAGAGCAGGAAGGTGGAGTAGAGCTTCGGGTTCTGCATCAGCTTGTCGGCGGCGAGCACGCTCATCACGCCCCGGCCGTTCTCCACCGCGAAGAGGTCGGAGATTTCGAACGAAGGCTCGGCGAAGAATTTCTCGGCTCCCTCTGACTCCAGAGAGAGTATCGCCCTCTGGATGGCTCCTACGCTGGCTGAGCTGACGCTGCCGTACTGCTGTCGGTACTCGGCGGCGTGCTCGGAGACATAGCCGAGCATAGCGCGCAGGTCCTTGATGTCGATGAGCAGCAGGCCCTTTTCGTCCGCCACCCTGAATACTATGTCAAGCACTCCCGACTGCACGTCGTTGAGTCCTAGGAGCCTTGAGAGGAGCTGAGGGCCCATTTCGGAGATGGTGGTGCGCATAGGGTGCCCCTGCTCCCCGAAGACATCGTAGAGCCGCACGGGGCAGCCTGCGAACCGGGGGTTGGAGATGCCGAATTCGGCACACCTCTTCTCTATGAATCCGCTCATCTTCCCCGGCTGGCTGATGCCGGAGAGGTCGCCTTTCATATCTGCCATAAAGCAGGGAACTCCAGCCTGGCTGAAGGTCTCGGCGAGTACCTGGAGTGAAACTGTCTTGCCCGTGCCGGTCGCGCCGGCGATCAGACCGTGGCGGTTGGCCATTCGTCCGATGATGCTTATCGGCCCTGAAGGGCCGTGAGCTACATATAATCCGTTATTGCTATCAAACATAATGTTCAAAAATACAAAAAAGTTCTTATAATTGCACTAAAATTTGGACCGCGACGCTCTCTTTCGTCAGAAATCAGGCCCGCGGCCCGCAAAAACAAAAAATATGAAAAAGTATTTTGCTGAACTTGTCGGAACTATGGTTCTGACACTTCTTGGCTGCGGAACCGCAGTCTTCGTGGGCTGCAGTACCCCTGCCGGCGTAGTGGGCACGGCTATCGCCTTCGGCCTCGCCGTTGTTGCAATGGCCTACACCATCGGAGGCATCTCCGGCTGCCACATCAACCCTGCCATCACCCTCGGCGTGGCTCTCTCCGGCCGTATGAGCTGGAAGGACGCCTGCGGCTACTGGGTCGGACAGATCCTGGGCGGCGTCATCGGAGCGGCTCTGCTCTACCTTATCGTCTCCGTGACCGGCGCTCCGGGCGCAATGGGTGACCCTTCAGGTCTTGGCACCAACGGCGTCGCCAACGCAGGCGGCCCTGCAGGCGCTCTCCTCGTTGAGCTTATCGCCACCTTCATCTTCGTGCTCGTAGTGCTCGGCGCTACTGACGAGAAGAAGGGTGCAGGCAACTTCGCAGGACTGGCCATCGGCCTCAGCCTCGTGCTGATCCACCTCGTCTGCATCAACCTCACCGGCACTTCTGTCAACCCTGCACGCTCCCTCGG
>CAVJHI010000021.1:0-34441 GCA_963649415.1 bacterium | reverse complement strand
CGAACTGAACTGCCAGAGGTAGTTGGTTACATCATCCTTTACGAAAAGCTCACTGTCTGAGCCAACTTCCTCTTGAATCAGATTCCCGCTGGCATCAGCTTTGAGAAAATGCCTTTGTGCAACGGCGGAAGCTATAAAATAGTATTTTGATGTATTGATGCCCGTGTTTGTGGCTGAGCCTGTGGCCTCATATCCGGACTTGCGTTCTACAGAGGTGACCGATGAGTCGTACAGGCCGCCGGTGACGGTAAGCTCCAGAGCATCCGTTCCGCTGCAGTTCTCGAAGAGATAGCAGCTGAGCATTGTGTTTCCTTCGCCAGGATTGATGCGGGTGAGGGTCGTAATGGATGCCAAATCTCCTTGTGTCGTGCCGTCAGGGGAGGAGTGGTCATCCTGCTGGAAGACATAGCCGCTGCTTGGGCTGCGCTTGCTGAGGCTCACTCCAGTGATGTAGATGGGCCTGTCGGTAGTTCTGTTGTTTATCGTGACATTGATCTGCCCGCAGACGCGGACTATCTCGGCGCTGATCTTGTTCACGCCCGGGCCCACGCTGATGCTCTTCTTAAGTGACAGCGGCATACCTTCGGTGACGGAGTATGACGGATAAGTGGAACCGGAAGGGAGCGAAAGGGCGGCTTTCGTGAACGAGTCGTCGATAGTGCTGTTCAGAACATAAGAAGTCAGCTCCGAAGTGTTGTTGGCCAGGAGGTAGAGGGTGTAGTCACCGCGGACGACATCGGAAAATGTGACCGTCGCGGTGGTGGCATCTGAGCTGAATGTGACTTCTCCTGTATTGGCACTGGACGCGAACTCGCTTACCTTATTGCTGCCGTCCACCATCCAGACGCGCAGATTCAGCATCTTGTCCCCGTCCTTCGCGCTCTTGTCGCCATCGGCCTTGGTCTCCGGGGCAGAGCTTATCGTAAGAGTCAGCGTCGCATCGCCTTTCTGCCCGTTTTCGCCGCGGCCTGTCTGCGGAGACTGAAGTTTCCCGCAGGATACGATCATACCCGCTCCCAGGATGAGAGTGAGAAGCAGAAAGCGTATATGTCCAAAAAATGTCTTCATAATTAAATGTTTATGTCAACGGTTGACTCCACTTCGTTCCAATCCTTGATACTTACGACTACCTGTACACTCGAGCGCTTGATAAGAAGGGTATAGGTGTAGATTTTACCCGCTTCCCAGGTGAGAGTAGGCAGCACCGCAGTGTTGTCCACATCACCGCCGCCGGTGGTCTTGAAATGTATGGAGGTGTCGCCGTAGTAAGGGTCGCTGCAGGTCTGCGGGATGGCGAAAACCACATTGTCAGCGTCATTGGTGCCGAAAATGTCCACAGGTTCGACAGAAACTGCCGGTTTATCTGGATTATAAACTCCAAATGTGCGGGCTGTAGTACTTTGATAAAAGGTTGTGGAAGCGTCAAACGCGTCGGAAGTCCATTTGATTACCGGGGTGAGGTAGTCTCCGTTATGAGTATAACTTAGTACACCTGCCGCCATTACGCCGTTGATATGGAATTCGGTGAGGGTGTCGGTCGTGCCCTCGTCCACACTCTTGTCGAACGCCACGCGGAAGCGGAGCGCCGAGAGTGCGTGCTGGAATACCATCGGAACTCTGGCTATGCCGTCGGCATCTTCGTTAGGGCAGCGGGTGGAAAACGCCACGAGCAGGTCGTACTGGTCCTGGATGATACGGTAGTTGATAAGTATTCCGTCGGCGCTGGAACCTCCCGTCTCCACTGAGGCGGAGTATGGATGGTAGGCGCGGAAGCGGTAGTGCTGGTTGCGTTTCCAGTAGTATTTCGGCTTGTCTCCCGTACGGGTATATTCCCAATTGCCGGAAGTGCTGTATTCTACCTTGAGGGCGGAGGAATTGTCGAAGACATTGGTACTCTGCGAGCCGCCTTTGGTGCCGGAATAGACGCCATAGACGCCGAACGGATTGGAAGTCAGATTGCTGCCGTCGGTCTTGGTGGCTTTGGTCGCTGCGACATTTTCCGCGGCAGAGGCATCCGCGCGGAAGGAGATGGATGGTCCGGTCTCCGCCAGGTCATCCTTTCTGCAGGCAGAGACTGCCGCTACTAGCAGTGCAGATATCAATATGTATTTGACTATCCTGTTCATTATTCCGTTCCGATGTTTACATCTGTTGAATTGCCTGTGCCCCAACCACTTACGCTGCCGCTGAACTCGATAGGCTCGTTCTCCTCTCCGAAGACCACGCTGTAGGTGATGTGCTGGCCGATGCCCCAGAGCTGAGATTTAATATCGGGAAGTTTCTTTTCGGCAGTGGAGAGTGTGGTGCTGTTGATCGAGTATTCAAGGCAGAGAATGACCGGGTTGTCCGTGCCGCGTTTGTCGTCGGCGTTGAGCACCTGTGGGATGGCGAGAAGGTCGTTGCCGTTGAGGGTGACATTCTGTGCGGTGAGGTCGAGTTCAAGTCCAGCCGTATTCTCGAATACGACGATTTCCTGCAGATTGCCCAAGCCGCTCCAGGACTCTGTCGCCTTTGTGTCCTGCGTCGTCTGTGTCAGAGTGAAATTGCCCGTGGTATATACGTTCTTCAAGCTGACCTTGTAGAGTTTTATGTCATTGGTCGTAGTGCGTGCGGAAGCGGTGCTGGCCTTGACGGTGACCTTGGCAAGTTTGTGGCGGAAAAGGGTAGGGACGCCGAGGTAGCCGTAGGTCTGGACATTAGTCTTGAGATCGCTCTTGAAGTCGGCGACCATAAAGTCGATGTTCTGGTGGGTGCTGGCGTCCACGGTCCAGCCGTTGAGGGTGACGCCGTCTTTGGTGACGCTGACCCCGCTCGTGCTGCTGGCGCCAGGGATGCTTGCCGGGGAATAGGACCAGAAGCTCAGGCTGCCTTCCTTAGGCCAGTAATACCTCTGGTCGGCGCCGCGCCATTTGTCGGTCTGGAATTCGACGGTCACATCGCTGAAATATGCCGCGGCATCCGCCTTGTTCGCTGTCCAGTTCTGCCCTGCCGGGAGGTACCAGGCGTAGGACTTGAAGGTGTCGGAGGTGCTGTAGGCAGTGGCGGCCTTGGTGAGCGGGGCGGCTTGGGATGCTGCCGATTTGGACTGCGGCTGCTCGAGGCGGTAAGGCTGCTCCAGGGCCACATTGTAGTCGAGGGCGACCCGGCTGTCCGCTTCGTCCAGCTCTATCTTGGTACACGATCCGGCGAGCGGGAGCAGGGCTGCCGCTGCGAGTAACGCTATGCCGAAGTGTCTGAGTGTCATTTCGTTCGTTCTTTTCTTGGTACCTGGGGGAGATTTCGCTCGCCCCCAGGCGGGCGCTACTGTTTTTGAGCTATTGCCGTAGCACGCAATCTTCAAGATTTAATTTGAATCGGGGTTTCGCTGCGCCTTTGCCCGGTTTAGTTCCGCCCCATTTTGAAGTTTGGAAAAACAGCGGTTAGAGTGCCGATATTGCTGTCATCGATTACTCGATGGTGTAGGTGAAGTTCTGTACATCCCAATCAACTACGCTTGGTGCCCAGTAAATCTGACGGTTCTCAAGGTTAATCTGGATGTTGTAGGTGATCTTCTTGTTCTGAGCGATCTCGACAGCAGAGGCGGTAACAGTATTGTGGATGGTAAAGAGATCCACATCCTCGGTTACATTCTCGGTAGCGTAGTTGGCCGCGTCGGTGTAGGTGAGTACCTGATACTCGAGGTGGAGGTAAGGCTTGGTTGCTGTGTTGCTGCTTCCTCCGTAAACGGTGCCTGTAGCGTTTGCCTCAAGAGGCTGTGGAAGTACGAGAAGATAATCGTTGGCGTTGGCAGTGTGCTTGCTATTGAATGTAAGTTCGAACTTGGTGTTGTTCGTGAATGCCTCAGGAGCACTAGCATTGTCGTTGGTGTAGTCATACCAAGCATAAGCATCCTTCGCAGCATTATGTCCTGACCAAACTGAAGTAGGATTATCGGTATTGGTTGCTGCATAGGTGAAAGTACCCTTAGTGTTGAGCAGGTTGATGGATACATTCTTGAGCTTGAAGACAACATCGCCTGCTACATAAGTTGTATGCTTGTTTGCGTAGTCGTGCTCCTCCAATTCACCTGAGGCATTTGTCTTGACGGTCTTGATGTTGATGCCTACGATCTGAGAAAGCTTGTGCTGGAAGATGATAGGGACACCCTTGTAAGTTGACTTGTTGTCACCGGTATTTGCGTCGATGTTCTTGACCTGGTCCTTGCTCTTGGTGGCGTCTGCTACCATAAGGTCGGTAAGCTGGTGAGCATCTACATCGTAGTCTGCGATAACGATACCATCGTAGTTGGTCCCTGCGGTAACAGATATTTCTGTTGGAGTCGTTCCTTCCTGATACTTGTATGGGCTATATGCGAAGAATGTCACTCCACCGGTCTTTGGCCAGTAGTAAGGAGTATCGGTAGTCCAGGTCGTAGCTGTGCTGTTATACTTTACCTCGCTGATAGGGACATAGAGGCTGGCAGATGCCATATCTGTGTTCCAGATTTTGCCTGCCTCAAGGTAGTAGGCGAGAGAACCGAATGAAGGGTCAGTGGTGGCGTAGGTGGTTCCGCTAATCATAGCTTTGGTGGAAAGCTTGCCGTTGAGCGGAGTAAACGCAATCTGCTGAGGGGCGGTCTGGGCCGGGGTGATCTCAGTCTTGGAGCAGGAGGCGATCAGTGCGAGCGCCGGTACTGCGATAAGGATAAACTTTTTCATTTTTTTGAGTATTAATTTGATTTTTAGATGGTTGTTTCTTTTTTGCCTCCCCGGGCCTTCTTCTCCGGCCCGGGTCAGGCTATTGCTATGTTAGATGTTGATGCTGCTTGCGACATCGGTCCAGTCGGTCACATCCGGATCCCAGAGGATCTCGTTGAGGCCGAGGATGAGGGTAAGGGTGTATTTCTTGCCAGGCTCCCAGCTGCCGCTGTAAATCTCGTTGAGAGACTTGGTAGTAGTGATGGTCTCGGTGACTGCAGTGCCGGTGTAGTTGGTAACGATGTCGTAAACAATCGTGATTACAGGGGTGTTTGCATCGATGGTCGTTACAGCCGCGAAAGTCTGCGGAAGCACGATGGAATAGTCGCTGGTGATAGCGGTAGGAGTGTCTGTAGCCTTGGTAACTGCAAGAGAACCGTTGAAGATTTTGAGTGTTTCGCTTTCGCTGTAAGTTCCCCACGGAGTGGCTGATGCGGTCGGTGAGCCCTGGGTGTAAGTACCCTTGGTGTAAACATTCTTGAGGTCGATGCTCTTGAGATTGAAATCTACGCTTGAGTACACGTCGTTGCTGGTAGCGTAGTCAGTCTTGACATTGAAAACAAGATTTGAAAGAATGTGCTTGAATACGGTAGGTACACCTTTCGTCCACTCGCCGCTAGTGCCAGTATATGACACGGTGTTCTCGGACTGGTCTTTTACCATATCCGCTACGAGCAGGTCCTTGTTCTTGTTAGTGGTGGAACTAATGTCGTAGTCGGTGAACTTGATACCGGTGTCGTGAGCACAGGAAACTGCAGAATTAGGATCGACTGCCGGAGATGCTGTGTTGTCTGTCCAGGCGAAGAAGGTAAGGCTTCCTTCCTTTGGCCAGTAGTACTTGGTAGAGGCGTTCTTCCAAGCCTTGTCGGTGCTATTGTACTCAATCAGGGAGTTGGCGATGTAAGCCTTAGACTCGCCGTGATTATCAGCCCAGTTCTTAGCTGTAGTTCCTGTCCCTTTTTCGAGGAAGAAGGCATAGGAGTAGAATTTGTTAGATTCAGAGAATCCTGAGGCCGCTTTGGTCTCGATGGTCTGGAAAGTGATCTCCTGCGGAGCGCTTTCCACCGGGAGCACTTCTGACTTGCTGCACGCTGCGAGGAGAGCAAGCGCGGAAGTGGCGATGATAATGATTTTTGCGTTCATATTGATATATGTTTTAATTTATTTTCAATCTTTTACAGTATTATGTCGTGATGCTCCTCTTCCCAGTCGTCCACGCTCGGCTCGAAGCCGCCGCTGCCGCCCGATGGGGTAGGAGGGTCGATGGTGATGGTCTCGTCGAGGAGCAGCCAATGGTGCTTGATGGCGTTCTCGGAGAGGAAGAGGTCGGAGATGTTGAAGGTGCGCTGCACGGTGCCGCTCTTAGTCTGGAGGTCGAAGGTGACCTCGAGGTCGTTGTCGGAGCCGTCCGGGTGGCCGAAGGTGTTGAAGATGGTGCAGATGACAGGCACGCCGTTGTCGTCGCTCTTCTGCATCTCGAACCATACCGTGGACTTGGGGTCGTCAACCCTGTTGCCGAGGGCGATGAAGTTGGCGCTGGACATCCCGGAGAGCACTGCGGTGGCGGAGTTGACATATTCGAGACCGTTGACCTTGATCTGCAGGTAGTAACTCTCGACCACCGAGCGGGCTTCGGCCTTGACGGTATAGACTCCGGTGTGGTAGGGGATGACTTCCTGCGGGCTGCGGGCCACGACGAGGTGGTCAGGGCTGTAGGTGAAGCTTTCGTCGGCGGGTACCTTGGTGCTGTAGGCGCTGGAGATGCGGTCCGGCACGCCGAGGGCGTAGGCTTCCACGCTCTCCCATTTGTAGGGGTCCTTGATGAGGGTCGCCTCGGTGCCGAAGTTGTAGGAGTAGAGGCGGTAGGTGCCCGGGACGATGCTGAGGTCGCCGGTGAATACGGTGTTGCCGTCTTCGTCGAGCTCGGTGCCGGTGAGGTAGGTCTCGGCGGCGATTTTGTCTTCGTTCTCTTCGAAGAAGAGGGCGTGCATTACGTCGAGCTGGATTTCAGGGATAGGAATCTTGGAGTTGTAGATGTCGCAGGTGACATTGTAGATGGCCTCGACATTGATTTTGACCTTGATGCGGGTGTTGTAGTCCATCTCCTCGAGGGGACGGCGGACGCAGCCGGCGAGTGTCGTCAGTATAATTCCTATAAAAATAGGTATGGCCAGCCTAAATGTTCTCATCGTGCGTATTTCCTGTATTTTATCTGGATTGGCACGACCAGAGAGGCTTTGAGCTTCGTCGGGCCGAAGTATGAGAATACACCCGTTCTGCTCGGGTCGCGGTAGAGGTGCTCGTAGGCTGCGTCCGGCATATAGTGGCGCCAGTCGCTGCGCAGAAAGCCCACTGAGGCTGAGAGCTCGAAGTTGCAGACCTTGCCGATGGGGAAGGCAAAGCCGTAGCTGAGGCCGGCAGACCAGTATTCGCCCTGCCAGCAGAGGTCGGTGTCCCACTGGAAGTCGTAGCGGGATGACATCCCATAGACTCCGAGGAAGTGTCCGGAGAGGCGGTCGCGCTCCGGGGTGCGGGCAAACCACCACCTCGGCTCGAAGCCGATCTCCCACATCTGGAAGCAGTATTTCTTGTCGTTCGGGCCCCAGGCCCACCAGGGAAATACATCCTCGACTGCGATGGACCAGCGCTCGCCGATAGGCACTTCGACCTCGAAGTTGAGCGCGGTGACTGCGTCGTAGAGCAGGTTGGTCTTGAGGGCGACGATGGTCTTCCACTCATAGACATCGTATCGTGTGGGATGGATGCTGCTGCGGTCGGTGAAGTCGGCGCCGCGCTGAGGGACTTTGCTGCTGACCGATGAGACGGTCTCGAAACTGGGCAGGGGCTCGTAGATGTCCTCGGTCCAGGAGAGACGGATGAAAGAACGGCGCATATCGACGAACCAGTTCTTGACGATGCGGTTCCAGAGGGGACGGTCGTAGCTCTTAAGAAGGAGCTTTTTCTGGTCGGGGCTGGTAGGGGAGTCTATGATGGAGAGGAGGTGCTGCCTCTGGTCGTCGGTGAGGGTGGAGTCGGTGAGGGCTCTCTCGCGGAAGAGGTGCCAGGACTCGCCGTCAGGGACGATGCGGGTGCGGCCGAGGAGCTCCGGGTACTGCTCGCTGATGTAGCCCCTCATCGCTGCGGCGCGGCGCTGGGAGAGCTTCTGGTTGTAGGCGAAGCGGCCTTCAGGGGAGGAGTAGGAGAAGATGTTGAGGGAGTCGATGCGGTTGATGTCGATCGAGGCGATGGAGTCTGCGAGGGCGCGGAGGTTGGCTCCGGTCTTCATATATTTCTGGTCGAGGACTGAGTTGTCCCAGCGGAAGTCGACGAAGAAGTCGGCGTGGCGGGCGATGGTGGTGTCCGGGACGGCGGAGAAGTGGCGGGGGGTGGCAAAGGGGGTATCGATAAATCTTCCGCTCTCCTGCGCAAACGCCGTAGAGTGGAAGATTATGCATACGCAAGCCATCAGGCTTGCCGCCAGTGAATTCTGTTTTCCCATTGCTCGTAGTCCCGCGCGGTTTCACCCGCATCTGAACTTGTCTCGCCTCTGTCTATCTCCCGGCGCCTTTCCGTTAGCCTTTTGTAAGATGCTGAAGCTTATCTTAGTGTTGCATCCGATTGGTTTGGCTACGATTAGGCTCAACAAGGCGCAAAGTTAATATGGATTTTTATATCTACCAAATATTTATCGGATTATTTTTTTTTTTTTGATTTTTGGAACTTTTGTTCGCGAAAACGGCGGTTTTTCTTTCACTTTGTCATTTTTTGCTGAGTCTTTTCTTTAATTTTCTCAATTTTGACTTCTTTAAAATCGCACGCGTTAACTTTTCGCCGGTTTTCGCCCTCCCTGCAATCTGTTATGCGGTGCTTCGGCAGGCTCAGCAAGCGGCGGCAGTTTGGCCCCTCGGCAGGCTTGGTGGCCGCGCCAACCAAATAACACCACCCCAATAAAATAAGGCCCAGCCTCGCGGCCGGACCCTGTCAGCAATAATATTATCAGAAAAAAGAGCCCCGGAGAGGGGCTCGGCAATGACTAGTCGTCAAGGCTCATGTACTTTGCGAGCTTGGTATCGTCAAGCTTGGATGCTTCGCGGCGAACCTTGATCATTTCAACGAACCTGTAGGTCAGCGCTGCTGCCATAACAAAGAGGATAATGAGTAATGCTTTCATAATATGTTTGTGTTTTAATTTCTTACGGTGCAAAGGTACTGCCCCCGCAAACCCTATGAAAGCATTGGTTACGCTTTGTTTCGATACTTTTGTTCGCTATTTTCGATAGTCCTATCGGGCGCCCCGATAACGGCTATCGGCAGATTACACGAAGAAGAGGATCATCAGCTGCGCGAAGAGCACCCTGAAGAACATCGTCAGCGGGTAAACGGTCGCGTATCCTACCGCCGCAGCGTCGCTGCTCTTGTCCTGCTCGCCAGCGTAGGCCAGTGCAGGCGGGTTGGTGCTTGAGCCGGAGAGCACGCCGATGAGGGTGTTGTAGTCCAGCTTCATGGCATAGCGTCCGACGATACCTGCTATTAGCATTGGCACTATCGTGATGATTGCGCCGTAGCCGATCCACACATATCCGCCCTTGTTGACGATGGTGTCCACGAAACCTTCGCCCGCCTCAAGTCCCACGCAGGCGAGGAAGATGCAGATGCCTATCTCGCGCAGCATAAGGTTGGCGCTGGCGGTGGTGTAGGTGATGACCTTGAACTGCGGCCCGAAGTGGCTCATCAGGAGGCTGACGATAAGAGGGCCGCCCGCGAGTCCGAGTTTGATCGGGAGAGGAATGCCCGGGAAGCGGATAGGAATGCTTCCGAGTATGCAGCCGAGAGCGATGCCGATGAAGATAGGCACGAGGTTAGGCTCGTCGAGACGCTTGCGCGAATTGCCGAGCACCTTCTCCACTGCGGCTATGCTCTGCTCGCTGCCGACCACCGTCACCTGGTCGCCGTACTGCAGGCGGATGTCCGGGGTCGCCTTGAGTTCGATACCGGCCCTGCGGATGCGGGTCACGCTCGCTCCGAGCACGGTGTCGAGCTCGAGTTTGCCGAGCACCATCCCGTTGAGCTTAGGCTTGGAGATGATGATGCGGCGGGAGATGAACTTCTTGTCGCTGAGGTGCTCCGGGGCTTCGATGCTGCGGGTGTCGATGATCTCCCGAGGCTTTTCTTCCTTATGCTTCTTCTCCGGCTTGAGGTTGCCGCGGTAGAAGAGGCTCTTGATGACCATAAAGCTGAGGATGCAGCCCACGACGCCGAGAGGGTAGGCGACTGCATATCCGAGCGCGATGTCAGGGGCGTTGGTGCCGAATGTGTCGGAATATGCCTGCTGCGCCGCACCCAGACCCGGGGTGTTGGTGACCGCACCGGACATTATACCGGTCATAGTGGTCATCGGGACATTGGTAATATAGTGCAGGGCAATCGTGGCGCCGATGCCGAGGATAACTACCAGGAACGCCAGAGCATTGAGCCCGAGGCCGCCGCTCTTGAGGCTGGAGATGAAGCCGGGGCCGACCTGCAGACCGATGCTATAAACAAAGAGAATGAGGCCGAACTCCTTGAGGAAGTGCAGCAGATTGCCGTCGAGCGTCATCCCGAAATGGCTGAAAATGATGCCGATGAAGAGCACCCAGGTCACGCCGAAGCTGACTCCCGCCACCTTTATCTTACCCATAATCTTGCCGAGCGCTATCACGAACGCAAGAATGATGATGGAGTGCGCGATGCCGCCGCTCCAGGCACCTGCCGTGCCCTCGAAGAGGGAATTGAAGAAATCTATCATTTCTGTCAAACGATTATTTTATATCCACCTTATATTTCTGGTAGTCACTTCATTGGACTCGCGGAGCATCTTGAGGAAGACTTTCGCGGACTTCTTGCGGTAGGCCTTGCGGAGCATATGGATGCAGCCTTCCACCTGGTTGCCCGGGATGTCGAGCGGAATCGCCTTGAGGCTCTCGCGGTGGTAGATGGTGGCCTCGGAGAGGAAGGTGAGCATCTTGCTGCCCTCCACCACATCGAGGAGCATATTCACCTCGTCAAGCTCCACCTGGATATTGAGCCCCGACGTGTTCACATCCATCATCCTGTCGAGGGCGTTGCGCGCCTGCAGGCCCTTCGCCGGCAGGACAATGCTCTGGTTCTCGAGGTCCTTGATGCTGAGAGTGCTGCGGCTTGCGAGCGGATGATCCTTGCGGAGGATGACAGAGAGCTTGTCGTCGAAGAGGGTCAGGGACTCAATCTCCTCGCTCAGGCTGCTAGGCTTGAACGCCAGCACGAAATCGACCTCGCGCTTCTGCAGCATCTCCATCAGTTCCTCCATCCTGCGGCTGTAGATGCGCAGTTTGACACCCGGATAGGCATCCAGGAAGTTGCGCAGGGTCTCGGTGAGGATGGGGCAGAAAGAATAGGTGGCCCCGATGATGAGCTCGCCGGAGACCATTTCCTGCAGGTCGCGAATCTGGTTGAGACAGTCCTTTGCGTCCAGAAGCGTCTTCTCCGCCAGCGGGAGTAGCCTCTCGCCGTTCTCCGTGAGGGACACGGAGTGCGAGTCTCTCGTGAAGAGGGCTATGCCCAGCTCCTCCTCCAGCTGCTTAATCTGCTGGGAGAGGGTGCTTTGCGTGATGAACAGGCCCCTTGCGGCTTCCGAGAAATTGAGAGTCTCGGCAACCCGGACGAAATAATGCAGTTGTCTCAGTTCCATAATAATATTATTGGTACTAACTAACAGGCGCAAAGATAAGCCAATAAATTAGTTTTTAAAAATTTTTCTTAATTCATTGTTTCGATGATGGCTATCGATTATAACGATAGTATTGCTTTTTGGCTATTAAAATTGAGCCGAAGCTCCGCTGCTATGCACATTTGCGGCAAATTTTCTTATATTTGTACCAACCATGAAAAATTTGGGGAGTTATGATACCTGAAGACATCGAAAAATACCAGAACGAGTATTCCGAGAACGAGTTTTGGGCAAAAATTAAGAAAGCCGCCAAGAAGGCCGGGCTCGGAGCCGTGTATGTGGCTATGATTCTGTATTATGAGCTGCGCGATCCTGCAGTCAGCTCCAAGGAGAAGGCTATCCTGCTCGGGGCGCTGGGCTATTTCATCCTGCCGATTGACCTCGTGCCGGATTTTGTGCCGATGGCCGGTTATGTCGATGACTTCGCCGCCCTCATCGCCGCGTATTCCTATGTCAAGGGTCACCTTTCCGACGGCGTCAAGAAGCAGGCTCAGGACAAGTTGCGCGAGTGGTTCGGCGATGTGGACTTCACCAAGATAGACCCGGACAAGGAGCAGCCAGAGCAGTAGGGAAGCTGCCCGAGCTTAATGACATACAAAAAGAACCGGCCTTGACGGTCGGTTCTTTCTTTTATGCAGAGGCTTCTCTATCTCAGCCAGGCGCAGCGCTGCCCCCAGTCTTCCATTACCTCGTCGCGCCATTTGGATGTGGTCACCGCACCCTGGCACTGATTGAGTTCGGAATAATATGCAGGGTCGGATAGGTCGCACCACCAGGTCTTCCCCAGCACGAAGTCGCTCTCGCGCTCTTTGCCCGGGAAGAGGTTCTCCACGAAGAACTGGCCTTTATGTGAAGGGAATCCCGGGATGTCGGCGTCGATGGTATAGTCCCTGACACCTGTCTTGTAGGTGGAGTAGCGGCACATATACTTGCCGTCGCCGAGGTAGTACACAGGCCATTTCTGATTGTCCACCGTGAGCGAGCCCACCTCGTTCTCGGCGCCGGAAGACCATCTCTCGCGTACCACAGGATGCTTCCCGGCCTTAAGCTCCGGACCGTTGAAATGCCATTCGATGACTCCGTCCCTCTGGACCGTGTCGGCTGCGGTGGTCGGTCCGTTGAAGATGCATCGCGCGCTGCGGCTGATCTTCTCGAACTGTCCGCCCCAGGATTCGCGCTCAGGGTCGGCAGGGTCGCCGTCCATCATATACAGCAGGGTAGGGGTGTCGCCCAGCTTCGGCTTGCCCTCCAGATAGTTGTAGAAATCTTCTCCGAGATGTCCGGCTCCCTCGACATAGGCCTTGTAGAAGCCTGCGTGGTAGCGCCCTTCGTCTTTGTAGTCGGCGATGAAGCCGCGGTAGGACTCGTTGTTCTCGATAAACCAGAGGTCAGGGAAGTTTTCGGCTATGTAGCAGTAGCTCGGGACGCTCCATTTCTTGTTGGGACCGCCGATCCAGTGTATCCTTATCTTCCCGGCGATCTCCGGAGCATCGTGGAGAGCCTGCGCCACATCGTCCAGACCGCCCCAGACGAGCAGGTAAAGCGGGCGCGGGTCCTCTCTCTTCGCGCATTTTACAATCCAGTCCGAGCCTTCGGTGGCGCTGGAGTAGCCGCACATCGGCGCTGCGCCCTTGCGGCCCTGCTTGACTATAGCCCTGAGGGAGTCAGGCTCCGGCCAGCCCTCGGCGTGCTGCTTCAGCACCGGCAGGTCCTGCTCATAGAGCCCGATCATACGGATGATTTCCTCCTTGTTGCCGTCGCCGTAGGACGGGGAGGATACCAGACCCTCGCAGTCGAAGAGATTGCAGTAGAGAAGATAGTGCATCATCGACTGGTTGTCGTCAGGGTCGGTGCCGCCTATGTCGCTGGATATCAGAATCCTCGGGCGGGATGTCATCGAGGACGGGCCGTGCTTGCTTTCGGTGCCGCAGGATACGGCAGCGAGCAACAGCGCCGAGGCGGCCAAAACAATGGTAAAAGGATGTTTCATATTAGTTTGATATTGCGATTATTACGAGGGCTGCAAGGAAGAAGAGAAACATTGCTGAGAGGTATTTGCCAGTCCCGGCAGGTGCGCCCTTGAATTCTTTCCAGATGAGCACGCCCCAGATCATCGCGATGAGAGGGGAGGCGTTGCTCAGCGCATAGGTGACGGCCGGGTTGCCGGAGCCGGAGGCCATAAAGCTGATGACCATACCGCTCATCCAGATGAAGCCGCCGAGCATACCGATCAGGTGGGTCCTGGCGTCGCCCTTGGAGAAGTAATCCTTCATCGTGCATTTGCCTTCCGCAGAGCGGGCCATAGCCACGCCGTTGAAAAGAGGAGTGGAGATAAGCACGCCGACCGCGAAGAAGAATACCGCCGCATACGGAGTGAGCGTGCCGACTCCGCCGGAAATGTACTGCGGGTCGATGGACTTCACTACCAGGCCATAGAAGAACGCGAGCCCGAAACCGGAAATGACGGCATAGACAATGCCTCTCACCGGAGTCTCTTTCTTGCTTGTAGTCAGGCGGTTATAAGAAACCGCGCAGAAAATCATAGCGCTGACCGCGAGGACGAGACCAATCCAGAGGAGGGTCTTGTTGCCGCTGAATCCGCCTACGAAATAGTTGAATACGATACCGCCTACCCAGCCGAGTCCGCCGCCGATAGGGAAGCCTACCGACATCCCGGCGATATTGTTGGCTGCAGTCAGGAAGATGTTGGCGAAATTCCAGATGATTCCGCCGAGCGCGGCATAGCCGATGCTGTGCCAGTTGAGCTCTCCGGTGACGGCACCGCCGAGGGTCAGCAGGCCCACGAGCGCAGTCAGGAAGAAGCCGAAGATGTAGTCCCAGTAGAAGAGAGGGAACTGCCATCCCTTGCGGGTGACGAGTTTCTGGGTGTTGGCCCAGGAGCCCCAGCAGATGCAGCAGTAGATGCAGCAGATGAGCCCTATTATCGAATTGGTTACGAGTACCATAGCTGCAGGAGTTTATTCGTGGACATAGAGGTTCCAGCCGAGGTAGTTCTCGATGGCGTCGCGCAGGATTTCCTGAACCTTTCCGCGGCAGGCCGCCACATGATGCTCGAAGCCGTTGCGGCAGATGTGCTTCATAAGCTTCTGGAGCTCAGGGACTTTTGTGACTGCGATGCAGCCGTCCATTCCGTACGGGTCGTCAGTGATTCGGCCCTCGCCGAGGTAGGCCTTGATCTCTCCCCTGGTGTCGTCGGTGGAGATGCGGAAATAGGTGAAGTCGCCTCCCGATACCTTAGCGCAGACTGCACCGAAGGTCTTGACCTTGCCGAGGGTGCGTCCGAGCACTCCGAGAGGGGCAAGCTTGAGGTCGGAGTTGCCGACGAAGCCGCGAGGGAAGTTGCCGCAGTGCGTGCAGACGCACTTCTCGCGGTCTTCCGCGAAGTTGTTGTTCCAGTCCATAAGGGCTGAAGGCTGGCCGGAGGCCAATGTGAGGGCGTACATTGAGACCGCTCCCGCGATGTCGGTCTCGCAGGCGCAAGGGAAGAGCCTGTCGCCCAACATACTCATGGATACGCAGGCTGCGCAGCCATAGTTCTGCTCGAGGGAATCCCAGCACTGGATGGCAAGGGCGTCGCAGTCGTTGGCGCTTCTCCAGCGCTCTACCGCTACTGCGAACTTGGCCACGAGAGGGAGTTTTTCGCTGTAAGCCTCAGGGACCGCTGCATATTCGGCGATGGCCTTAGCCTTTGCAAGATATTCGGGATCGTTGTCCTCAATCTTCTGAGCTGCGAAAATAATCTCCGAAAGGTCGGCGGGAACTACCGTGATGCCGGTTCTCTGGAGAAGTTTCTCGCTGGCGCGGCAGGTGTTGAAGCCGAGAGGTCGGGTTCCGATCTGGCCTATGCGGCAATGTCTCAGGCCGTTTACCACGCGGCAGATGCCTGCGAACTTGTGGAGGTCCTCAATGAGGGTGTCAGAATAGATGGAATATGTGTGGAGAGCGGTGTCAGTGAACGGAATTCCGTACTGATAGAGGTTGTTGCAGACGGAAATCTTGCCGCAGAACGCGTCCCTGCGGCTGTCGAGGTCCACCTTGTCGTTCTCGTCGTCGCAGGCCTGCACGAGTACCGGGACATTGAGGTCTGCATCCTTGATGGCATTGATGATGCCGATTTCGAAACCGAAATTAGGCAGGGAAACTATTATTCCGTCAATCTCGTCGCGGTGCTCGCGGAAGAGTTTCGAGCATTTGAGGCCGTCTTCGCGCGTCTCGATGCTGCTGCTCCCCGTCGGGGTGGCGTCCTCGGGGAGGATTACATAGTCGTAGCCCTGTGCCTCGAGGGTTTTGAGGAGATGAGCGCGTACATCCTTGGCCAGCGCCGAGTTGAAATATGCCCGCGTGCCTATAATCACGCCGAAGCAGAGCTTTTTGTCTTTCTTGTACATAATTATGTGGAGTATTTAATTGTTTACTAATTCTTTAACGGCCTTTTTCCAGCCTTCCCAAGCCTTCTGTGCAGGCACTCTGCCTCCGGAAGGCAAAGTAGGGGAGTCGCTGACCCAGACTTCTTCGGCCTGCCCGAAGCTGTCCCATTTGCCGCGGGCGAAGCCGTTGAGGACGAACGCTCCGAAAGCGGAAGCGTCTTCGGCTTCGGAACGGACCACGGGGACATCGAGAAGGTCGGCCTGGAACTGCATCAGGAAGCGGTTCTTGGTCGGACCGCCGTCAACGCGGAGCTCCTTGAGTGAGATTCCGGCCTTGTCGGTCATCGTGCCGACAAGATCGGCAACCTGATAGCCGATGGACTCCAGCGCTGCCCTGCATATATGTGCCTTGCCGGTGCCGAGAGTCATCCCGACTATGCGTGCGCGCGCCTCGCTGTCCCACCAGGGAGCGCCGAGACCTGCGAAAGCAGGGATGAAGTAAACCCCGCCGTTGTCGGGGACGCTCGTGGCGATAGCCTCGACTTCGGAGGCGCTGCCAATGAGCTGCAGCTCCTTCTCAAGCCAGGCTATGGTGGCGCCGGTGCAGTGGATATTGCCCTCGAAAGCGTAGAATACCTTGCCCAGAGCGGCGAAGCCGACCGAGGTGACCAGCCCTTCGGGAGCTTTGGCCGCATCGGTCCCGATATTTACCATCACCGAGGAGCCGGTCCCGTAGGTCACCTTGCCCTGTCCTTCCGCGAAGCACATCTGTCCGGCGAGAGCGGCGTGGGAGTCTCCGAGCACGCCCGCGATTTGCACAGGCTTGTCAAAAACGCCCTCGCAGTCCGTCGTGCCGAAGATGCTGTCGCAGGGAAGGAGCTGCGGCGCCATGGACCGCGGTACAGTCAGCATAGAGAGGAGCTCGTCGTCCCAGGAGAGAGTATGGATGTTGAAAAGCATCGTCCGGGAGGCATTGGTGTAGTCCGTGGCGTGTACGCGGCCGGCGGTGAGCTTCCAGATGAGCCAGCAGTCTATGGTGCCGAATAGCAGATGCCCTGCCTCGGCATCCTCGCGCGCCGACGGGATATTGTCCAGTATCCACTTGATGCCGCTGCCGGAGAAGTAAGGGTCTATCATCAGGCCGCTCTTCTCCTGTACGAGCGGGCCGAAGCCCTGCGACTTGAGGCTTTCGCAGATGTCGCGTCCCCGCAGGCACTGCCATACGACCGCATTGCAGACCGGTTTCCCGTTTCGGCGGTCCCAGACCACCACGGTTTCGCGCTGGTTGGTCAGGGCAAGCGAGAACGATGCTCTCGGGTCGTCCAGCTTGCCCTTGACCCTGCGGATTGCTTCGATGGTATTGGTATAAATTTCTTCGGCGTCGTGTTCGACCCAGCCTTGCTTCGGATAATATTGCCGATGGGCAACTGCGTGCGAGCAGAGGAGCTTCCCTCCCTCGTCGAAGAGCAGCGCTTTGGTCAGCTGAGTGCTCTGGTCGACCGATATAACATAGGAAGCCATAACTATTTCTTGATTTTGTTGAAGAATTCTTCTGCGGACTTTTCGATGCCCGCGGCATCAATGCCGTAGTGCGCAAACAGCTCTTTGGATGTGCCGTGGAGCATATCTTCGTCCGGGAGGGCCAGGATGCGTACGGGGACTGGTCTTTCGCTGAGCTCCTCGGTGACGAGGGCTCCGAGCCCGCCGTAGATGCTGTGCTCCTCGACCGTCACGATGCAGCCTGTCTGCTCGGCGGCCTTGTGGAGAGCCTCCCTGTCGAACGGCTTGATCCAGCTGTAGTCGAGTACTCTGGCGCGAATTCCCTTCGCAGCGAGAGAGTCTGCGGCGGCAACTGCCTGGCATACAGTCTCTCCGGTGGCGAGAATAGCAAGATCGCTGCCTTCGCGGAGGACATTGGCCTTGCCCGGGATGCAGTCGAAATCGTCATTGTCATAGACTTCTCCAATCTCCCCGCGGCCGACCCTGACGAATACCGGCTCTGGGTAGGAAACCAGTAACTTCACGAGCTTCTCCGTCATATTGCCGTCGGATGGGAGGACTATATTCATTCCCGGAAATGCCCTGAGAACGGCGATGTCGTGGATGCTGTGATGGGTGGCACCCAAGGCGCCGTAGGCGATGCCACCGCTGACTCCGAGGATTTTTACCGGGTTGCGGCTGTAGGCCACATCCACTTTGACCTGCTCCAGGCTTCTGGCCACATAGAAGCAGGCCGGGCCGCAGCAGAATACGCTCTTGCCGCTGTGGGCGAGTCCCGCGGAGATGCCGACCGCGTTCTGCTCGGCGATGCCGCACTCCACGAACTGCTCCGGGAGCTCCCGGGCGAAATCACTCAATGTGACAGAGCCGCGGGCATCGGTCGTGACCGCGATTATATTGCTATCCTTGCGGGCGAGTTCCAGCAGGGTGGAGGTGAAACTTTTTCTGCAATCTTTCATAATCTATTCTGAGATTTCCCTGATTCTTTCGTCTATTTCCTTTTCCGCCTGCGCGTATTGCTCGAGGGTCGGGACCTTGTGGTGCCAGGCCGCTGCATTTTCCATATAGGATACTCCGTAACCCTTTGTGCTGTGGGAGATTACGAGATGAGGCCTATCGGATGCGACATCGATGGAATCGAGGATCTTCACGATGTCGGCGATGTCGTCGCCGTTCATCTCGAGAACTTCCCAGCCGAATGCCTCCCAGCGCCGGCGGATGCTTTCTATCGGCATCACATCTTCAGTCGAGCCGCTGATCTGCAGCTTGTTGCGGTCAATGATGGCTATCAGGCGGCCGAGTCCGTAGTGCGATGCTGCCATCGCCGCCTCATAGATGGACCCTTCTCCCTGTTCGCCGTCGCCCATCAGAACCACGGTCTTGTAGGTTCGGGAGTCCTTCTTCCCGGCCAGGGCCATCCCGATTCCGAACGAAAGTCCGTGCCCGAGAGCTCCGCTGTTGACTTCCACGCCCGGGGTCGTGCAGAGCGGATGTCCTGCAAGAGGCGAGCCGAACTGCCCGAGGGTGTCGAGCATTTCCCTGCTGAGTATTCCTCTGGCCTCAAGAACCACATCCAGGGCTTCCACGCAATGACCTTTGCTGAGCACGAAGCGGTCGCGGTCGGGGCTTTGTAGCGTGTCCGGCGAGATGTTGAGGTAGTGATTGTAGAGTACTGTCAGAAGATTGAGACAGGACAGGTCTCCGCCGGTATGGCCGGCATTAACTTTGTAGATTATTTCAATCAGACGCTTCCGGCTGCTTTCCGAAAGCAATTTTAGAGATTTTATGTCCATTGGTGTAAGCAGATGCTTCCGTTGTGTTATTATTTGTTCGCAAAGGTAAGCAAACGAAAGTAAAAAGCAAATACAAACGAAAGAAAATATTAGTTTTTTCTTTTGATTTTGATTAAAGACAATTTATTCATATATTTGCTAAGTTTGTAAGAACAGACTGATAACTAATTAAATGCGGTAAGCTTTCCGAAATTTGCGATGGCGCTAAATCAAAGAAGAACAGAAATACTACATCTCATTCAAGAGGACGGACACGCTAAAGTCCAAAAGCTTTCGAAAATATTTAAAGTTTCGGAAGTTACGATTCGTCAGGATCTGGAGGAGCTTGAGAACCTCGGCTTCGTCCAGAGAGAGCACGGAGGGGCTTTTCTTAAAGATGTCGGCTCGTTTGCCAAGACGGGGCAGCTTTTCAACCAGTCCCATATGGAGGCGAAAAAGGAGATTGCTTCTCTGGCGGCAAGTCTTGTGGATGAGGGCGACAGCATCATCCTGGACTCCGGCTCGACTACCACCGAGCTCGCTAAACTACTCGCAGGCTTCAAAGGTCTCAATGTGCTTACCAACGCTCTGAATATCGCGTATATTCTGGGAGAAAATCCGGGTATCAACCTGCTCGTGTCCGGGGGAGAGTTCAAGGCTCCGACCCTCTCGCTGACGGGTGATATCGCCGCCGGCCTCTTCAAGGGTATCCACGTGGACAAGCTCTTCCTTGCCACGGCCGGCATTTCCGATGACGATTTCCTGCTGACTTATCCGTCTCTTAGCGACCTCGCCGTCAAGTCGGCTATGATCCGTGCGGCTTCCAAGGTCTATCTGCTCGCCGACTCATCCAAAATCGGCAGCCCGTCTTTCGCGAGCCTCGGCCGCATCTCTCTGATCGACACGCTGATTACCGACTCCAAAATTGACCCTTTGATGGCGTCCCGTATCGAGAGCCTCGGAGTGAAAGTGCTCACGCTTAGGAAATAAAGTTTGCTTTGATTAAATACAAAAAGAACCGGCCTCGATGGTCGGTTCTTTAGTGTGACGCCTGCAGGATTCAAACCTGCGACCTTTTGATCCGTAGTCAAATGCTCTATTCAGCTGAGCTAAGGCGCCAATTCGTAACCGGCACTTGGCCGGTTCGTATTTTATTCTGCCGGAGCGTCCTTCGCTACATTGCGCTTCGCCTCCTTGATGCGGGCCTTTTTGCCTGCGAGGTTGCGGAGGTAGAAGATGCGTGCGCGACGAACCTTGCCGACCTTGTTGAGCTCAATCTTCTCGATAGCCGGTGACTCGTAAGGGAAAATCCTCTCGACTCCGACTCCGTTGGAAATCTTGCGGATGGTGAAAGTCTTTGTGTACGGGGTAGATCCGCAAATCTGGATAACTACGCCACGGAAACTCTGAAGTCTGAACTTGTCACCTTCCTTAATCTTGTAGGTCACGGTGATTGTGTCACCTGCCTTGAACTCCGGGTAGGATGCAGCCTTGTTCTCAGAGAAAGACTGCTCCACGATTTTCATCAAATCCATAATCTTAAATTATGTTGTTAAGCGCAGCGTCATCAAACCGTCTGAAGAGAGGCTGCTTTTTTCGGACTGCAAATATAGCGAATAATTGCAATCCTGCAAAATTTTTTAAAAGAATTCGCTCTCTTTTTTGAGTATCTCCATATCGTCCCGGGTAGGGGCCGGCTTGAAGCTGTCGCTGCCCCGCATCGCTTCCAGAGCCTCTTTCTCGCTGCGGCTCAGCTTGTGAGGCACCCAGATAAGTATCTTGACATAGAGGTCGCCGCGGCCCGTGCCGTAGCCGTTGACTGCAGGCAGACCCTTGCCGCGAAGCTTCTGCACCGTGCCTGACTGTGTGCCGGCAGGCAGTTTGATGGTCTGAGGCCCGTCAAGGCAAGGTATGGTAATCTCGCAGCCGAGTATTGCGTCGGTGACTCGTATGACCTTGGTGTAGAAGAGGTTGACCCCGTCACGCTTGAAGAGTGAGTGCGGCGCTTCCTCGATGATTACGCAAAGGTCGCCGTTGACTCCGCCCTGCGGTCCGGTGTCGCCGCCGCCCTGCACCGTGAGCTGCATTCCGTTCTCGACTCCCGCCGGGACCCTGACGCTGACGCTTTCTCTTACCTTCACCACGCCGGTGCCGCGGCAGGCTGAGCAGGGGTTGCTGACTATCTTGCCCGTGCCCTTGCAGTTGGGACAGGTTGTGGTCCTGCTGAAGAGGAATCCGCCGCTCATTATCTGGCCGCTGCCGCCGCAGGTCTGGCAGGTCTTGACATCGGAAGAGCTGGTCGTGCCGCGGCCGCCGCATTTCTGGCAAGGGCGGTTGCGGTCTATGGTGACCGTCTTTTCGCAGCCCGTCGCAATCTCCTCCAGGGTGAGGCGGAGCCTGACGGTGACATCGTTGCCCCTGATGGTGCGCGAGCCGCCGCGCTGACTCCTGCCGCCGTAGTTCGCGCCGCCGAAGCCGCCGAAACCGCCGCCGCTGAAGTCAAAACCGCCTCCGAAGAGGTTGTTGAGTATGTCGTTGAGGTTGCCGAAGCCCTGCGCCCAGTCCTGCTGGCCTGCGCCGCCCGATACTCCGGCGAAGCCGAACTGGTCGTATTTCGCCTTCTTGTCGGGGTCGCTGAGCACAGAATAGGCCTCGGAGGCTTCCTTGAACTTCTCCTCTGCCGTCTTCTTCTCCTCGTCCGTGCCGCTTACCCAGCGGTCCGGATGCCATTTGAGCGCAGCCTTGCGGTATGCGCCCTTTATCTCGTCGGCACTCGCCCCCTTCTGGAGGCCGAGCACTTCATAATAATCTCTTTTCTCTGCCATATTATGCCCCCACAACTACCTTGGCATAGCGGATAACCTTGCCGTTGAAGGTGTAGCCCGTCTGAATCACATCGACAACCTTGCCTTTCATATCCTCGCTTCCCGCCGGAATCTGGGTCACGGCCTCGTGGAAGTCGGTGTCGAACTTCTCGCCCTTGGCCTCGATGCGGTCGAGCCCCTTGGACTTGAGGTAGCCCATCAGCTTGTCGTAGATGAGGTTGGTGCCCTCCTTGGCGGCCTCGTCGGCGGAATTGGCGAGCATCTCGATGGCCCTTTCGCAGGCGTCGAGCACCGGAAGCATACCCTTGACGGTGTCGGCTGAAGCGGAAGCGACCAGAGAGAGCCTCTCCTCGGCGGAGCGTCTGCGGAAAGTCTCGAACTCCGCCATCAGACGGATGTAGTCGTCCTTCTCCTTCGCCAATTTGTCAGTAAGCTCCTCGACCTGCCTGCGGAGCGGGTCTTCCTTCTTCTGCTTTTTCTTCTTGTTGTCAACTGTCTCAGGCTCCTTTTCGACTTCAGGCTCCTGCTTTATATCTTCTTTTTCTGCCATAATTCAATCATTGTTTACGCCCTTCTCAAATCAAATCTCCTGCCAGTGACATATTGTCACCTGAAGAAGCGGTCTATCTCGCTGATGGACTCAGGCAGGGCGAATATCGCCACGCGGTCGTAGGCCTCGATCTGAGTGTCGCCGACGGCGATGAAGGCGTCGTTGCCCCTGATTACGCCGCCGATGATGGCGTTCTGCGGGAAGTCAATCCCCTTGAGCGGAGCCTTGGTGATGGCGGCTCCGGGGGCCACGGTGTATTCTATCACCTCGGTGTCGGTGCCCGCCATATAGCGGACGAAACGTGCCTTGCCGGAGAGCGTGAGACGGAAAATCCTGCCCGCCGTGATGAGTTTGCGGTTGATTACATTGTCCACGCCCATCTCCTCGGCGAGCCGTATGTATTCGATGTTTTCGACCCCGGCCACCGTGCGGGCCACGCCGAATTTGCGCGCCACCACGCAGGAGAGCACATTGCTCTCGTCGTTGTCGCCCAGGGCTATGAACGCGTCGTACTGCTGGATGCCCTCTTCGTAGAGGAAGTCGGAGTTGCGGCCGTCGCCGTTGATGACCAGGACGCTGTCCGGCAGGCTCTCGGAGAGCTTGATGCAGCGCTCTCGATCCTTGTCCACTATCTTGACGGACAGGCCGTTATGCGCGAGCGAGCGCGCTAGCATCTCAGCCGTCCGGCTGCCTCCGAGGATAAAGGCACTGTCTATTTCTATGTTGCTCTTGCCGAAGAGCTTGTGCAGGAGTTCGACGCCTTCGCGCCGGGTGACCGTGAACACCAGATCGCCGAAGCGGAATTTGGTGTTGAGTTTCGGAATCACCGTCCTGCCGTCGCGGGAGAGGGCTATGACGCGGAACTCCCTGAGCTGGTCCGGCGGCACCGTGCTGATGAATTCGGAGAGCTTGAGGTCCAGGAGAGGGGAGTCTTCGTTGAGCTTGAACACCGCAATCTGCAGCTTCCCGCGCGCGAACTCCATAGTCTCGGCGGTGGAGTTGTGCTTGAGGAAGTCGATGATTTCATCGGCCGCAATCCTTTCGGGGTAGAACATCATATCTATACCCAACTCCTTGAAGAGCAGCTTGTTCTCTGCGGAGAGGCAGTCTTCGTCGCTGATGCGCGCGATTACCTTGGCGGCGCCGAGCCGCTTGGCGAGCAGCGCTCCCACGATGTTGATTTCCTGGGCCGCGAAAGGATAGACCGCGATGAAGAGGTCGGCATCGCTCACCCTTGCTTCGCGCAGAACCTTGAGCGAAGAGGGGTTGCCCGTGACGGTCTCCACATCGGATGTGGCCGCGAGGGCGTCAATCCTCTGGGGATTGTCGTCGATGACCGTGATTTCATTGCCCTCGGCCCTGAGCATCTTGGCGAGATGCGTCCCGATCTCGCCTGCGCCTTCAATGACTATCTTCATAGCGTTGCAAATAATCAAATATCCTCTTCCCCCTCAGCATAGCCTGGAGGATGATGCAGATGTCGGTCAAGCCTGCCGGCCTGCCTTTCGGCTCCGCAATCCTTCGCGGGTTCGCCTTCAGAGTGCGGTATTCCCGGTGAGCCCGGCGCACCGCGCGGAGATTGTCCCATTGCCCCCTGAGCAGATACGCCAGCGCGCTGCAGTCATCTATGAGAATGCGGGCCCTGATGCGCCTGCGGGCCCTTGAGGGGCCAATCGTGGCGGCGAGGTTGTTGTCCAGCAGGAGCAGACCGTTGCGGTAGTTGAGCCTCAGCTTCGCGGGCGATGTCTTCGGGAGCGTGCCCCCGCCGAGGTGATACACCTTCGAGTCGGGCACGACCGTGACCCTGTAGCCGAGCAGCTGAGCCTTCCAGCAGTAGTCAATCTCCTCCATATGGGCGAAAAACCTGTCGTCCAGGCCGCCGATCTCCTTCCAGAGCGCGGACCTGGTCATCAGGCAGGCTCCGGAAACCCAGAGCACATCCCTGACGGCGCCGTAGCGCGGAGAATCCTCATCCGTGCGGGAAAGTACGCGCCCCCTGCAGAAAGGGTAGCCGTAGCGGTCGAGGCAGCCCCCGGCCGCGCCGGCGTATTCGAGGCGTCCGCTCCGCCGGTATTCCCCGTCCTCGTGGAGCAGGGCGAGCAGTTTCGGCCCGCAGACCCCGCAGTCGGGGTGGGAATCCATATAATTTATAAGCGTGCCAAGCCAGCCTGAGCTTACCAAGACATCGGAATTTATGAGAACGATATATTCCGGCTCGTCCGCACCGCCGTCCAGCAGCTGCGCGAATGCGCGGTCGTAGCCTCCGGTGAAGCCGTAGTTCTCCGCGAGCCGTATCGTCCTCACGCCCGGGAAGTGCTCCGAAAGCATCTCCGGCGAGCCGTCCGAGCTGGCGTTGTCCGCCACTACCAGGCCGGCGTCAAGCCCCTGCAGGCTTTCCTCGATGGCAGGGATGAACTGCGCGAGGTAGTCCCGCGTGTTCCAGTTCAATATGACGACGGCCGTCTTCAATTGGCGGAATTTTACTTGCAGTCGCAGCCTTCGCCGCAGNCGCAGCCTTCGCCTTCCTTGCAGTCGCAGCCCTCGCCGCAGTCGCAGCCTTCGCCGCAGCCGCACTCGCCTTCTTTGCAGCCGCCGTGGCATCCTCCGCTGCAGCAGCCTTCCTTAGGGAGATATTCTCCGTGCAGGCCCTCGGTGAGCTCCTTCTCGGTGGCCTCGCGCACCTTCTCCACCTTGCCGGTGAAGTGCAGGGTTTTGCCTGCCATAGGGTGGTTGAAGTCCATCTTGACGCTTTCCTTGCCCACTGACTTCACGACGCCCTGGACAACCTGTCCGGCTGAGTTGAGCATAGGGATCACATTGCCCGGCACGAGCAGGTCGTCGCGGAGCTTGCCGTCCACCTCGAACGCCGCCAGCGGGATGTCGATCTCGTACCTCGGGTCGTAGGTGCCGTAGCCTTCCTCCGGGCTGAGGGTGAATTCGAATTCGTCTCCGACTTCCTTGCCGTCAACTTCGGATTCGAATTTCGGCAGCAGCATGCCGGTGCCGTGTATGTATTCGAGCGGTGCATCTGAGCCCGCCTTGTCTGCGGTCTTGCCTTCCACAGTCAGCTCGTAGCTGAGGGAAACGACTTTGTTCTTTTCGATTTTCATATCTGTAAATTATTATGTTTCAATTATATCTGTCCTGCTGACGGGGCGTGTCTAGCCGCTGAAGTCAACATTTGCGAACGCTAAGGTAGGAATAAGTTTCGACATACAACTCCTCGCATCGTCGCCGGCGGCTATCAGGCCCTTCCAGAGGGAGAGGAAGTTGCCGGTCACCAGCATCTCGCTTACCGGCCTCTGTATCACGCCGTTATCGAACCAGAATCCCTCCACTCCGTAGGAGAAGTCGCCTGTCACGGGGTTGCTGTTGCCGCCGTTGAAGTCGGTGACGAGGATGCCGCGGCCGCAGAGTTTGAGGATGTCGCTCTGTCCGAGGCCCGGGCCCGGCCAAGGCAGGACTTTCGGGCGCGTCGCGTCCTCGATGGTCGGCGCTATGCCGAGTTTGCGGGACATATAAGTGTTGACGAAATACTGGTTTACGCTCCCTTTTTCAATTATCGGAGTCTCCCGCGTGGCCACGCCCTCCGAGTCGAAGAGTTTGGAGCAGGTCTGGCCCTCGATGTGGGGCAGATCCATTATCGTAAGTCCCTCGGGGAAAAGCTGTTTGCCGAGGCTTCCCACGAGGAAGGAGTTGTTCTGCTGGATGGAGTAGGCGTTGATGGCCTTGAGAATCGGGGAGACGACCTTTGAGGCCACATCGCTGTCTATCACCATATTGTATTTGCCGCTGCCGATGGCTTCGGCGCCTGCCATAGCTTCCGCCCGCTCCAGCGCCCTGCGTCCGCAGGACGGGGCGTCAAGCCGTGCAAGCCTGGAGGATGAGTCCCACCAGTATCCGCTGTATCTCTCGCCGCCGCGCTCCACCGTGGCCTCGACTCCGTAGTCGAAGGAGGTTTCGCAGTGCCGGCAGAGGGTGCCGTTGCTGTCCAGGAGCAGGGTGTCGTAGATGCTATCGGAGTATTCGCCCTCCTCGGAGAGGATTTTTCCGCAGCCGAATGCCGATGCTTCGCAGGCCAGCTGCTTGCGCATCTCAGGGCTGACGGTCTCGCGGGCCGGGTCTATCAGATGGAGTTCGTCGCCGCTGACGGCGTCCTTGCAGCAGCGCTCCCTCTCCGGGAGGTCCCTGCAGGGGTCGGGGGAGATGCTGCGCACTATTTCTACCGAGGTCCGGATGAAGTCCTGCAGAGCCTCGGGGCTAAGCTTGTTGGTGGAGAAGCTGCCGAATCTCCCGTCTGCGTAGAGCGAGAGGCTGAGCGAGCTGTCGGCGCAGTGAGTCACCCTGTCTATCTCGCCGTTGAGGGTGGCCACGAGGTCTTCCTCGCTTCTGCAGAGGGTCGCGCGGGCCTTGTCGGCTCCGGATTTCCGGGCCAGCTCCAGGCTCGCTTCCACGAGCTGTATGTCTTTGTCGCTGATTATCATTGTCTATTCTCCTCCTACCGTAAGATTGCTGATGAGCACGGAAGGTATGCCGCAGGACACGGCCACGCTCTGCTCTTTGCCGCAGGTCCAGGTGCTCTCGTCTATCTTGAGGTCGGATGCCACCGCCTCGATGTCGGCGAGCGCCTGCGGCCCGTTACCTATTATATTTATATCCTTGACCGGCATCGTCAGACGGCCGCCCTCGATGAGGAAGCCGCTCTTGACATAGAAGGTGAAGTCGCCCTCGCCGATTTTGACCTGCCCGTTGGCGAACTGGTCCACATAGATGCCCTTTTTGACGGAGGCGATCAGGTCCTGCACCGTGCCGCCGTCGCCGCTTTCCATATAGGTGGCGCGCATTCTCGGGATAGGGTTGTAGCGGAACGACTCCCGCCGCCCGTTGCCGGTAGGGGCGACCCCGTAGTACGCCGCGCTGATGCGGTCGTGCAGGTAGGAGGTCAGCACCCCGTCCGTGACCATATAGGTCTTCTGCCCCGGGATGCCCTCGTCGTCGTAGCTGCAGGCGCCGCGGTTGGCGGAGATGGTGCCGTCATCGATTATATTGATGCCTTTCGCGCAGATGCGCTGACCCATCCTGTCGGAGAATATTGACTGCCCCTTGCGGTTGAAGTCGGCCTCGAAGGCGTGCCCCATCGCTTCGTGCAGCAGGATGCCGGATGCGCCCGCGCCCATCACTACGCTCATCTGCCCGCCCTTTGGCCTGCGTGCCTCGAACCGCCCGTCGATGCCCGCCACGGCTCTGGAGGCGAGGTCTTCGAGCACTTCGGGCCCTATCATCTCCACTCCGGCGCGGAGGCTCCGGGAGACGCTGCTGTTCTCGGTGCGCTCGCCCTGCTTGAATATGGTCTGTACCGACACGCTGCCGAGAGGGCGCCTGTCGGAGGTGAGTTCTCCGAGAGAATTGTACATCATCACCTCGCTCACCGACCAGGAGAGCGCGGCGATTACCTTGATGACGCGGCTGTCGCGTCGGCGTATCTCCGAGTCGAGCCGGCGCAGGAAATCTTCGAGCGCGAGGGTGTCGGAGCCCCTCCAGTCGGAGAGCATCGGGTATCTGTCCGGAGCGGTGAAGTCCGGCGCAAGTGCTTGACTTGCAAATGCTTCTCTGCGCGAAACGCTTCCGCCCACAGCGGCTATCGAGCCGGCTGCCGAGGCCGCTTTGAGCAGGGACGCGTAGTCCAGCCCCTCGGAGTAGGCGTAGCCCGTCTTCTCGCCGCTTAGCACGCGTATGCCGCAGCCGCAGTCTATATGGTGCCCCCCGGAAGTGACCTCTCCATCGCGCAGGAGCAGGTCGCCGTATTCGGTGTCCTCAAAATAAAGGTCGCACCAGTCGCCGCCCGGGCGCATCCCTTCCGAGATTATGCCGCGCAGCTGGGCTTCCGTGAGAGCGAATCTATTATAATTCTTCATCTGGATGAATTGTGTGCCAAATCAGGTTGTACTTGTCGTTGTCCCTGATGTAGGAGTATTGTTTCGAGCCTTCCGCGACCACGGTGAAATTGGACTTGGAATTGTCCGCAAGTATCCATCTGTCGCAGATGGGACGGTAGGTGTCAAAGAAATATTGCAGGCCCATCGTATAGCGCCTGCGCACCACAGCGTCGGGAATGTTGTGCCCGCCTGCGGCGACTCTGTCCCGGACGCGCTGGATGGCGAGTTCCGGAGAATTGAGCCAGAAATAGAGAATCGTGACCTCGTAGCCCACGGAATGCGCCTCGTTGATGATTTTCACCAGCGAGCGGGTCGCGAGCGTGGTCTCGATGCTGAAGTCTTCGTAGCGCCCCAGAAGATAGTTGATCTTCATCAGCATATATCGGCTGGCGGTGATGGAGGCGGCAGCCGGGTCGAAGGGCGAGAGGCTTTTGGCGAACTCGTCCGAATTGACGAACTCCCTGCAGTCCAGCAGGTCGGGCAGCAGGGTGTAGGACGCCGTCGTCTTGCCGGAGCCGTTGCAACCCGATATTATATACATTTTAGGCATTGTCTATTCCGTATCCGAAGAGTGCGAAATCTCCCTTTGCGGGGTCGTCCGGGAATATTTCCCCGAATGCGTCCGTGATCTCCCGGGCAGTCGTGATGTCCTTGCTCCGGCGGGAGGTGAGACCCAAAGCTACGGCCGTGTCATATACATGCACATCCAGAGGTATCAGAAGCTCAGAAGGGGAAGTGTGCGTCCAGACTCCGAGATCCACCCTGCCGTCGCGGCGCACCAGCCAGCGGCGCAGCAGATTGATCTTCTTGTCGGGGGCTTTAGGATCAGGCTTCTGCGAGAATATCCGCACGCGTATCTGTTTGGCCTCCAGACTCTCGAGCGAATCGCTGCCCGAATAGAAGTCCTTGAGCGAACGGCAGATGGCGGCGATGTCCGACCATTTCACCGTGCGGTGTATGCTCGTCGGGTCGTCCCTCCAGCAGCCGCCCATCACATAGTCGTAGGGCTTCCACTGCATCTCGTCGAAGAGCCTGCGGCAGTCGCGGACTATCATCGAGCGTCTTCCCCAGGCGAGGTGCGAGGCGAATACGGCCGCGATTTCTATGTCCTGCAGGCGAGCCCCGCTTTCTGCGAAATGCCGCGGGAAGGATATCGGATCCTCTTGAAAATAGACTGGGTCGTTGTATTTGTCGGCCCAGTCTATGAGTTGCCCTTTGACCTCCGGAGTCATCTCTGGGGAGGTGTTATTTCTTCTCCGGGATGTCTTCGAGCACTGCCTTGAGGAAGTCCCAAACCTGCTGAACTGAAGGGATATAGACCCTCTCGTCAGGGGAGTGCGGGTAGCGCACGGTAGGTCCGATGGAAACCATCTCCCAGTTAGGATACTTGGCTCCGAGAAGCGCGCACTCGAGGCCGCCGTGGGTCGCGAGGACGTTCATTGACTTGCCGAACATCTTTTTGTAGGTGTCGTTGATCATGGTGATGATCGGAGCGTCCGGCTTAGGTATCCATCCGCAGTATCCTCCGGTAAACTTGACGGAAGCGCCCGCGAACTCGAAGATGTAGCGTACCCTCTGCGCGAGCTCGGCCTTGGACTCGTCGATGGCGCTGCGCATGAGCGAAGCCACCTGGATGTGGCCTCTGCCGCTCTTGACGATGGCGAGGTTGATGGAGGTCTCGGTGAGGCCCGGCATGCTCTGGCTCATCCTGATTACATTTGAAGGGCAGGCTGAGATGGCCTTGAGTGCGTTGAGGGCAACCTTGCTCTCGATGCATTTGGCTCCGGCCTTGCATTTCTCGACGGTGCAGCTCATTGTCGGGTCGCTCTCCTTGTACCTTGAGGTCACGGCAGCGAAGTTCTTTTTGATTGCCCTGAGAGCGGCTGCAGCCTTCTCTTCAGGCACGGCTACTACCGCCTCTCCCTCGAACGGGATGGCGTTGCGCAGACTGCCGCCCTTGACTGAGACGAGCTTGCCGTCGTATTTCTCCATTACCGGGATGAGGGCGTTGGCGATGACCTTGTTGGCGTTGGCCCTATAGAGGGAGATGTCCATTCCGGAGTGTCCGCCTGAGAGGCCCTTGACATCGAGCTTGTAGCCCACATAGCCTGCAGGCATCTTCTCGTTCTCATATTTGAAGTCGGCGATGGCATCCAGTCCGCCTGCGCAGCCGATGCAGAGTTCGCCTTCGTCCTCGGAGTCGATGTTGATGAGGATGTCGCCCTTGAGGATGCCCGGCTTGAGCGCGTTGGCGCCGGTCATTCCGGTCTCCTCGTCATAGGTGATGAGCACCTCGACCGGGCCGTGCTTGACGCTCTTGTCCACTGCCACTGCCATACCCATTGCCACTCCGATGCCGTCGTCGGCTCCGAGGGTGGTGCCGGTGGCCTTGAGCCAGTCGCCGTCAACCTGGGTCTTGATAGGGTCCTTGAGGAAGTCGTGCTGAGTGTCGGCGGTCTTCTGAGGCACCATGTCCATGTGCCCCTGGAGGATTACGCCCCTGCGGTTCTCATATCCCGGGGTCGCCGGTACGCGGATGATGATATTGCCGGTCTCGTCGGCGGATGCATCCACATTGTTCTCCTTCGCCCAGTCAAGTATGTGCTGGCGAACGATCTCCTCGTGCTTTGAAGGACGAGGGCAGCGTGTAAGTCCGTAGAATGCGTCCCAGACTACAGCCGGTTGTAAATCCTTGATAGTCATATTAGTTGATAATTGTTAGGGTTATTTCCATCTTTTGTGTGTCCACAGATAGTTCCACGGCTGCGCGCGGAGTTCCTCCTCGAGCAGGGCGTAGTATCTGTTGAGTATGTCGAGCACGCTCATCTCGCGCGCGTCTTCGCAGATAGGGGTGAACTTCATCTCGTAGTGGCCGTCCTCCATCTCCCTCATACTGAGGAAGAAGACTGCCATCCCGAGCTTGTGGGCGAGAGCCGGCGCGCCGTCCATCGACCAGGTCTCCTGGTGCAAGAAGTCATCGACCTTGAGCCTTGAGGAGGCGTAGGGGAACTGGTCGGCGACCGCACTGTAGAACATCTTACTGTCGCGGTGCCCGAGCACGTGCCTTACCAGGCTGAAGGACTCGACCATGCCGTCGTAGTGCTCCTTGTCGATGATAGGCCTGAGGCGGTTGCGCTTCATGAAGTCTTCCCAGGTCGGGCTGGAGAGCCTGCGGTAAACCACGCACATATTGGTCTCGTCGAATTTGAAAGGCTCGTCGGCCCAGTAGGAGCGGTAGCCCCCGAAGAGTTCCCAGTTGCCGCAGTGCGAGCCCATCACGAATACGCTCCGGCCCTTGTCGTAGCAGGCGTTGATGTCGGCCACATTCTCTATCCGGGCTATGCCGGATTTGCGCAGCGCCTCGGGACTCCGCGCCCCGAACCACATCGCCTCGGCGAAGATTTTGCCGAAGTGGGCGTAGGTCTTTCTGCAGATGTCGCTGAGCTCGTCGTATTTCTTGTCCGGAAAGCTGCGCGCGAGGTTTATCATCACCACGTCGCGGCGGTACCTGAGCAGATTGCAGGCAATCCTGCCTATCAGCCTCCCGCATCTGCGGTGGAAGCTGAGGGGCAGGATGGCAAGCGGCCTTGTCAGGCAATACATCAGCGTGCTGCCGAATTTTCCGGATTTGGCCATTGTATTATGCTGTTGCTGCTTCGATCTTCTTGAGCATCGCGAACATTATAGCGCCGGCTATTACGCAGAGCGCGAGCAGGATAGCCCAGTTGGCCCAGAGCGGAACTGCCTTCCAGAGGAGTCCCGGCACGGAGCTGAGGTAGTTGCCGACAGCCGTGGCGGCGAACCAGAGGCCCATCATAAGTCCCTTGTACTTAGGAGGTGCGACCTTGGAGACGAAGGAGATGCCCATAGGGGAGAGCAGTAGCTCGGCGAAGGTGAGCACCAGATAGGTGCTTATAAGATACATCGGTACAACCGGATCCGGAGATACTGTGCCGTTGAGCTCTGCCGGTGAAGGCTGTCCGAGCGATGCCATTATCATAATGAGGTAGCCGAGGGCTGCCACGAACATTCCGAGACCGATCTTCTTAGGTGCGGAAGGCTCCAGACCGTTAGGGTGCCTGGCGGTCTTCTTGCCTGCCAGGGCGGAGAAGAGGGCCATTGAGACAGGGGTCAGGAATACCACATAGAACGGGTTGAACTGCTGGAAGAGCTGCGGCTGGATGTCGAGGGTGGCAGGCATGCCGGCGTAGATGGCGTAAGCGCCGCCCCAGAGAGCCAGCGTGACGATGCCGCAGATGCTCTTGCCCTTCGCGCTCTCGGACTGGAAGGCTCCGAAGAGGGTGTAGATGGAGATGGCCACGAGGGCGAGAATCCAGATGTTGAATCCGAATCTGGTGAATCCCTCGGCTGTGGCCTGGGTGTAGTCACGGGCGAACCAGGTAAGTGACTGGCCGTTCTGGTGGAATGCCATCCAGAAGAAGATTACCACGGCGAATACGAGGCAGAGGGCCACAATCCTCTCGCGGGTCTGCTTCGGGCTGAGCTCCTCGACCTTGACATTTGCGGCCTTGGCCTGCTTGGCGTTGATGTCGGCGTGCTTGAACCAGCTGCGGCAGCCGAAGTAGATGAGGATGGATACTATAAGTGAGACGCAGGCTACAGCGAAGCCCATATTGTAGGCTGAGGAGAGGTGCTCGATATAGTAGCTCGAGAAGTCAGAGAGGCTCATGTTGGCGGCCTCCGCGCCAGGCATCTGTGCGGCGAGTCCGGCAAGCTTGTCGCTGTTCTCCGGAGTGATTGTCCCATTTAGGAATTGGTGCGCAAGTGCCGGAATGTCAGCCTTGTAGATGAGTCCTGCCTTGGCGAGGAACTTGTTGGTGATGGCGGTGGCTGCGGACGGAGCGAACATCGCGCCGATGTTGATCGCCATATAGAAGAGGCTGAATGCGGAGTCGCGCTTGGAGGCGTATTTAGGGTCGTCGTAGAGGTTGCCGACCATCACCTGCAGGTTGCCCTTGAAGAGGCCGGTACCGATGGCGATGAGCAGCAGGGCTCCGAGCATCAGGCTGACGCCCAGGGTGTTGGCGGCCGTCGGTACTGCGAGGAGCAGGTAGCCGAGGAACATTACGCTGATACCGGTGACGACGCACTTGCCGTAGCCGATCTTGTCAGCCAGCCAGCCGCCCACTACAGGCATGAAATAGACGGCGGCGAGGAAAATGGAATAAACCTGGCTTGCCGCTGCCTGCTCCCAGCCGAATTTGGCCTGGAGGAAGAGCATGAAAATGGCAAGCATCGTGTAGTAGCCGAAGCGCTCACCGGTGTTGGCGAGTGCCAGCGCAAACAAACCTTTTGGTTGACCTTTGAACATTTTATCTCTGTTTATCAGTTATTTGCAGATTCCGGCCGCTTCCCTGTAAGACCCGTGGGCCGGGGGCGCGGCGAAACTATCCTGCAATATAGTGATTTGTTTTGAAAAACTCAAGACCGCTGGGTTTGTATGCGCTTATTTTTGTCGGCTTCCGGCTCCGGGAAGATTATCCCGGGGCGGATATTGAGCTTGTCGAAATGCCGCAGGCCGCTATGCGAGAATGAGTGCGGCGGTGGCGGCGAAGGTCACCATCGCGACGGCGGCTCCGAGCCAGCGGAGGGTGCTCGGTCTCGGGTCGGGCCAGCGTTTTAGGCCGTTGACGATGCGCACTGCGGCGCCGAGCAGCAGCGCCGGCAGGAAGACTGAGATATGGAGCGGGGCCTCGGCGCAGGCAATGCCGCCGGCAACTGCGGCCGCAGGTATCAGCGTGAGCGCCGCGGCAAGGTGGTTCCACTGCCTCGAGCAGACAGAGCAGAGCAGCTGCAAGGCAAGCGGCAGCAGCACCGCCGCCGCCATCCCCGTCGCTTCCGGCGGTCTCACCGCGAAGCACACAGCAATCTCGGCATAGAAGAGCGCCCCCGCAATGAGCCGGATATGTCTCTCGTCAATTTTCATCTGCCGGCAATATACGAACTGTTTTCGACTTCTGCAAAATGC
>CAVJHI010000020.1:0-35704 GCA_963649415.1 bacterium | reverse complement strand
AGCCGGCGTTCTTGATGGTGTCGATGTAGCGGTAGATGGTACGCGGCGACATATCGAGGCGCTGCGAAAGTTCCTCGATGGTATAGTTGATGTTGCCCGACATCATCTTCATCAGGCGCAACATCCTGTCTTGCTTCGGCTGATCCATAGTGTTTCTATTGCCTGCTGTGGTTACTTCGAATCAAAGATAATCATAATCCGTTATAGAAACCATTGGAATCTGTCAAAATTTTGATTTCTCAAAAAATATAGTACATTTGTTCAGTTTGGCCACGATAGTGGATATGAAAGATATGAAATTCTCTGCAGATACCTTTAACCTGACCCCTGAATTTATTGGGAACTATATACCTGATTACCCCAATATCCCTGTAACTTTTTGAAATTTACCAGATTTCCTTGCAAGGATAAAAGCCTGACACTTTCATCAGTATGTCTGCCACCTTCCGGTGACAAGTGCGAATGTAGAAATTAATTCGGACAAACAAACAGCGATAGCAAACTCACGAAGAGGTGACATGGCTTCCCGGCCCACAGGGCCCTGCAACGGGTGGTAGTCTGCGTTACCCCATCTTAAAAGAGGGGCAGTGCAGAGCCGGGCCCACCACAGACCGCTGCAGTGGGTCCGGCCCTGTCGTCTCTTCGCGAGTTCGGAGAAATCGGCAGTTGTTCGGCTATCTAGCAGCCCGCTCGACAGGCTCGGGAGCCGCAGCTTCGGGGCAATATGCGACCGCCCGCCGAGTGCCTGCATCGAAATGCATCGGCGCGCTGCTAGCCCCTTATCCCTCTTGCATCTTTCTTGTAGATTGATTACATTTGATGCCATTATGTACGAGATCTTAACCAAAGAGATGCTTACACCGACAATCTGTCGGATGAAGGTGCACGCCCCGCTGCTCTCCCGCGCGGCGGCACCGGGTCAGTTCCTTATGGTGCGCCCGGATGAGAAAGGGGAGCGTATCCCGCTGACAATCAGCGATTACAACCCGGAGGAGGGGAGTGTAACCATCGTCACGCAGGCCATCGGCGCCTCCACCAGAGACATAGTCTCCTTTGAGCCCGGCGAGGCTTTCAGCGACGTTTCCGGCCCTCTCGGCAAGGCGTCCGAGTTCGTCTCCGACAGTCCCGAGACTCTCGCGCAGAGCAGCTATATCTTCATAGCCGGCGGAGTCGGCACGGCCCCGGTCTATCCGCAGGCCAAGTGGCTGCACGCCCGCGGCGCCAAGGTGGATGTGATTATCGGCGCCAAGACCCGCGACCTGCTCATCTACAAGGATGAGATGGCCTCCGTCTGCGACAACCTCTTCATTTGCACCGACGACGGCTCCGAGGGATTCCACGGGATGGTGACCGCCCTGCTCGAGAAACTGGTCCGCGAAGACGGCCGCAAATACACCACCGCCGTAGCCATAGGTCCGATGATAATGATGAAATTCACGGCCCTCACCGCCCAGAAGCTCGGGCTCCCTATTATAGTGAGCCTCAACACCTTGATGGTGGACGGCACCGGAATGTGCGGCGCCTGCAGGGTCACGGTGGGCGGCAAGACCCGCTTCGCCTGCGTGGAAGGCCCGGAATTCAACGGCGCCGAGGTCGATTTCGACGAGGCTATGCGCCGCCAGGGACAATACAAAGCAGAAGAAGCCGAAGCGCTTCAGAACCATAAATGCAGAATAGGGAGGGGAAAGTGATGGCAGAAAGGATACCAAGAACACCTGTGCGCGAGCAGGATCCCAAGACCCGCGCAACCAATTTCGAAGAAGTTTGCTACGGCTACAATAAGGAAGAGGCCCTGCTCGAAGCGAGCCGCTGCCTGCACTGCAAGAACCCGCGCTGCGTGGGTGCCTGCCCTGTGGGCCTGAAAATCCCGGATTTTATCGCGAAACTCCGCGAGGGAGACGTCGCCGGCGCATCCGACATCATCGCCCAGGATTCATCCCTGCCGGCAGTCTGCGGCCGCGTGTGCCCGCAGGAGACCCAGTGCGAGGGCAGCTGCGTGCTCGGAGTCAAGGGCGAACCGGTGGCAATCGGCAAGCTGGAGAGGTTCGTGGCCGACTATATGAGGGAGAACCGCGGCACCGACAGCACCACAACGCTCAACAAGGCAGCCTCCAACGGCATCAAGGTGGCGATAATAGGCTCCGGCCCTGCCGGGCTTGCCTGCGCCTCGGACCTCGCCAAATGGGGCTACGATGTCACCATTTTCGAGGCCCTGCACAAGGCCGGCGGAGTGCTCCAGTACGGTATCCCGGAGTTCCGTCTGCCTAAGGAGAAGGTCCTCGCGCACGAGATAGAAGATGTCCGCAGGCTCGGCGTCAAGATAGAGACCAATGTAATCGTGGGCCGCACCGTCAATGTGGATTCGCTCCTGGACGAGATGGGCTTCAAGGCCGTATTCATCGGCACCGGAGCCGGTCTGCCTAAGTTTATGGGTATACCGGGGGAGAACCTATGCGGCGTATTCTCCGCCAACGAATTCCTCACCCGCAACAACCTGATGTGCGCCTGGAGGGAGGACTACCTGACCCCTATCCACGCCGGGAAGAAGGTCTGCGTCGTCGGAGGCGGCAATGTGGCAATGGACGCGGCGCGCACTGCCCTGAGGCTCGGGGCCGAGGTGCACATCGTCTATCGCCGCACGGAAGCCGAACTCCCTGCGCGCCGCGAAGAGGTACACCACGCCAAGCAGGAGGGGATAGTCTTCGACCTGCTGACCAACCCTGTGGAAATCCTCGGCGACGAGCGCGGCTGGGTCAAGTCGCTGCGCTGCATCCGTATGGAACTCGGCGAGCCTGACGCCAGCGGACGCAGGAGCCCTGTACCTATCCCCGGTTCGGAGTTCGAGCTCTGCGCCGACACCGTCATAATGGCCCTCGGTACCTCGTCCAACCCATTGATAGCCAATACAACCGGTGGCCTTGAGACCAACCGCAGGGGTGGCCTTGTGGCCGATGAGCAGGGCGCGACCACCCGCAAGGGAGTCTTCGCCGGCGGTGACGCAGTCACTGGCGCTGCAACGGTAATCCTCGCGATGGGCGCTGGCCGCAAGGCTGCCAAAGCCATCGATGAATACCTTAAAGCCAACTGACAGACACACTAATAACCAAAATGAAAGAAGAATCACTATCGAAATCTATCCGGACTCTCAAGTTCTGGAAGGAGATGCTTATCATCTCCATCGCTATGTTCATCGCCGCCGCGGCGGTGTATTACTTTCTCCTGCCGAGCAAGCTCGTCGTGGGCAGCATCTCCGGCCTTTCTATCGTGATAAGCGGAGTGCTCGCCAATATGGGCATTGTCGTCAAAGTTTCCACGATAGTGCTGATAATCAATGCGGTGCTGCTTGTGGTGGCCTACCTTCTTATTGGCCCCGAATTCGGGGTCAAGACGGCCTACGCCGCGCTGGTGCTGGGTCCGATGATGGATGTGTGGGCTATGATCTGCCCGTATGAGGCACTGATGGAGCCGGGCTCCGCCTCGATGATGGGCAACCTCTGGTTCGACCTGCTCACCTTTGTACTGGTGCTTAGCGCCTCGCAGGCCATACTCTTCGGCATCAACGCCTCCACCGGCGGCCTTGACATTCTCGCCAAGATTCTCAACAAGTACCTGCACTTCGATATGGGTATGTCGGTGACTATCGCTGGCGTCGTCATCTGCTGCACCGCCTTCCTCATCAATCCGTTCCGCCTGGTCATCATCGGCCTCATCGGCACCTGGATTAACGGTTTGATAGTGAACTACTTCATGGCGAGCCTCAGCCGTCGCAAAAGAGTCTGCATAATCTCGAAGGAGCACGAACGCATCCGCAAATTCATCATTGAGGACATTGTGCGCGGCTGCTCGCTCTACGAGGTGACAGGCGGCTACACGGGCGACAAATATATGGAAATCCAGACCCTGCTTACCCAGAACGAGTTCGCGGCCGTGATGGAATTTATCCGCAACAACGACATCAAGGCGTTCATTACCGCCGGCAATGTCAGCGAGGTCTATGGTCTCTGGAGCGACCACAAGCAGTTGAAGAAAAAAGGGAAGTGATTCCGGCGCGACTCGAACGCGCGACCCACAGCTTAGAAGGCTGTTGCTCTATCCAACTGAGCTACGGAACCGGCCTTATCCCCAAAGGGGAGTGCAAAGTTAGAAATAAGCCGACTAAAAAGCAATTTTTGGCCGGCTATTTTTTATGAACGCTTGCGTCTCAGACTCAGCCGCACATAGGAGGCGATGCCGAGGATGATGAGCAGCAGCGCGTGGGTCTCGTGGCTGAGCGTCGCGAAGAGCAGGCTGGTCTCCCAGGTGGCGCCGTAGATTGACTCCAGCGTCAGTGCCACGAGGTAGTGATATGCCCCCAGACCGCCCGGGACCGGGATTACGGAGGCGATATTGCCCACCGCTGACACGAAGATGGAGTCGAAAAATGTCAGGTGCGCAAGCGCCGGAATAGCCAGGAAGTTGTAGTAGGTCATCAGGAGGTAGGTAATCCAGATGCCCAGGGTGTAGAGCACGAACGCCCATTTGCGCTTGATGTGCACGAAACTGGCGATACCGGTGCCTAGCCCGCGTATCGTCCCGGCGACCTTGGCGCAGAACTCATACTTGCTTTGCCAGTGGAACACGCCCCAGATGAAAATGGCGAGCGCGAGCAGAATCGGCGCGAGTATCCACCACATTGAGAATCCGAGACTGTGTGTCAGCGGATTCCAGATATTTTCGATAAAGAACGCCCCGAATGTGTCCCATTTCAGCAGGAGTGCGATTATGAGCATCAGCAGTACCGAGAACACATCCCAGGCCCGCTCGCAGACTATGGTGCCCATAATCTTGTCGTAACTCATCTTCTTGGAGCGGATATAGCCGCCGCGCACGAATTCACCCGCGCCCGGGAGCACCACATTCACGATATTGCCCACATTCGACGCGTCCCAGGCATCAATCCGCTTCACATCCGGGTCGAGAGGCTCCATCATCACCCTCCATCTCTCCTCCCTGAAGTAGAGCGCCAGTACGGAAACAAACGTAAATATCACCACATACCCCCAGCGGGTTTCAAGAAGTCCGTCTAGGAAAGCCTTCCAATCGACTCCCCTGCACGCAAACCACACCAGCACCGCCGCCAGCCCGACTGACAGCAGGTACTTAATCACTTTGGTCGCTTTCCTGTTCATAGGGCGCAAAGTTACGGATAATTATGTTAATTTTGCAAGTTATGAAATCGATACTTGGAATAGGCAACGCCCTTACCGACATTCTGGCGGTTCTGCCGGATGATTCTCTGCTTAATACCTATCACCTGCCGAAAGGTAGCATGCAGCATGTGGATATGGAGACAGGCGACAAGATCTGGGCTGCACTCAAGCCGCTCGGGGTCAAATATGTGGCCGGCGGCTCCGCTGCCAACACCATCACCTGCACCTCCATCTTCGGGATGCCGTCAGGCTTTATAGGCAAGATCGGCGACGACGAGCTTGGCTTGCTCTTCAAGAGCGATCAAGAGCAGTACGGAGTGAAGACCACCCTACTCAAGAGCCAGCACTCCAGCGGACGCTCGATGGTCTTCATCAGCGGAGGCAACGCAGAGCGCACCTTCGCGGTCTATCTCGGAGCGGCGCTCGACCTTGTCCCGGAAGACTTGAAACCGGAGTGGTTCGAGGGTTATGACTACTTTCATATCGAGGGCTATCTTGTGCAGAATCAAGCTCTTACCCGCAGGGCCGTGGAGCTTGCGCACGAGGCGGGCTGCATCATCTCCATTGATATGGCATCCTACAATGTGGTGGAGTCAAATCTTGCGTTCCTCCACGATATAATTGAGAAATATGTCGATATAGTTTTCGCCAACGAGACCGAGTCCAAGGCATTCACCAAGATTTCCGATCCTGTCAAGGCGCTGGACGATATCGCCACGCTCTGCAAGATTGCCGTGGTCAAGGTGGGCAAGGACGGCAGCTGGATACGCTCCGGAGATGAGGTCCACTTCATCGAGGCGTGGCCGGCGGATACCGTCGATGCCACCGGGGCGGGGGATACCTACGCCGCCGGATTCCTCTATGCGCACTCCCTCGGCAAGCCGCTCAAGGTCTGCGGCGAAGTCGGTTCCATCATCGCCGCCAAGGTCGTCGAGGTAGTCGGCACCAAGATAGATATCCCGCGCTGGAGGGATGCCAAGCAGGAGATTCGTGAACTCTTTGCCAAGTCCGAATGAAGAATCCGCTACAGTCCCTCCTGAGGCGGATTGCCCTCAGACGCAACGGCAGCGGCGCCCCGCACGGGCTCTGCCCGCTCAGCCGGATACGCACTGCCACGGTGCTGCTCGACTCCTCAGCCGAGGATGCCGCCTCCGCCCGTGCTGGCGTAAAGCAATATTTTGATTATCACAATATTCCCGTACATATTCTCGTACCCGTCAAGGGTGAGCTCGACCTGCTCGGTACGCTGAAGAAGAAGGTCCGCGGACCGCGCGCGCAGGAGGGCTCGGGGGAGCTCTTCATCACGCTGGTGGACAGCCCGGAGAGCTTCTATTCCGAGTACGAGGCGAGATGCAGCCGCGCCTGCTTCAAGGTGGGGCGCCGCCAGCTGCCGGGAGATGTATTCGATATGGTCGTGCTCGCGCCGGAGAACTCCCCGGAAGTGAGCCAGACCGCAGTATTTGCAGAAATTAAGAATTACTTGAACATAATCCGATGAAATCACTATCCCACTATCTCGCCGTGGCCCTCAAGGGCTTCGGAATGGGAGCCGCCAATGTGGTGCCGGGCGTAAGCGGTGGCACGATTGCGCTCCTCACCGGCATCTACTCCAACATCGTGGACGCGCTCAACGCCGTCACCGAGAAACAGACCTGGCAGGCCCTGCTCAAGGGGCGTTTCGGTGAATTCTGGAAGCTCATCCATGGGGACTTCCTGGTGGCGCTGCTGCTCGGTATCCTCGTCAGCGTATTCTCCCTCGCCAAGGTCGTGACATATTGCCTTACCCTATACCCTATACTCACCTGGGCGTTCTTCTTCGGGCTCATCCTCGCCTCCACGGTCATAATGTTCCGGGATGTCAAGGGCCTGTGCTGGAAGGATGCCTTATTTATAGTGCTGGGCATAGTCATCGGCGTGGTGGTCTGCACCCTGTCGCCGACCCAGACCACGGATGACCTCTGGTTTATCTTTGTCTGCGGGGCGGTGTCCATCTGCGCGATGATTCTCCCTGGCATCTCCGGAAGTTTCATCCTGCTCGTGATGGGTAAGTACCATTATGTGATGCAGGCCATTTCGGATTTTAACTGGCCGGTAATCATAGTCTTTGCCATCGGCTGCGTAGTCGGAATCCTCGCGTTTGCGAAGTTCCTGCACTGGCTGCTCGCGCGCTGGGAGCGTCAGACGCTTCTGGTGCTGCTGGGCTTTGTATTGGGCTCTCTGATAAGGGTTTGGCCGTGGTATGACGGGATCGCCATCCGCGAAGCGCAGATTCTTCGCACCGGCGTGGCTGACCCGCTCAATCTTGAGATTCCGGGGGCTGTGCTCTGGTGCGTGATCGGAGTTGCACTGGTGGTGCTCTTCCAGGTGCTCGGTTCCAGGTCCGGCAAGCAGACGGCCTAGTTGTCCTTCAGTATCAGCTCCACCGGGCAGTGGTCCGAGCCGAAAATCTCGTTGTGGATTTCGCTTGAGACCATTCTGTCCGCTATGCCGTCCGACACGAGGAAGTAGTCGATACGCCAGCCCGCGTTCCTCTCCCTTGCCGCCATACGGTAGGACCACCAGGAGTATTTGACTTCCTGCGGGTGCTGCTCTCTCCAGCTGTCGTGGAAGCCGGCGGCGAGAAGCTCACTCATCTTGCCCCTCTCTTCGTCGGTGAATCCGGCGTTGAGGCGGTTTGTTGACGGGTTCTTGAGGTCAATCTCCTCGTGTGCCACGTTCATGTCGCCGCAGATTACCACTCCCTTCTTAGCTGCGAGACCGCAGACATATCCCCGGAAGGCGTCCTCCCATTGCATCCTGTATTCGAGTCGGCGCAGCCCGTCCTGAGAGTTCGGGACATATACATTGACGAGGTAGAAGTCCGGCATCTCGAGGGTGATGACCCGCCCCTCGCTGTCGTGCTCCGCCGCCCCGATGCCGTAGCTTACCCCGAGCGGCTCCAGCCGGGTGTAGATGCAGGTCCCGGAATAGCCTTTCTTCTCGGCATAATTCCAGTAAGAAGTGTATCCGAGGAACTCCAGGTCAATCTGACCCGCCTGCAGCTTGGTTTCCTGCAGGCACACGAAGTCCGCGTCGAACCCCTCAAAAATCTCCGGGAAGCCCTTTCCCGCCACGGCCCTCAGGCCGTTCACATTCCAGCTTATGAATTTCATATCCAAAGATAAGAACTTGTTTTGATTGGATGCAACTTTTTGACCTCGGGAGCCGTATTATTTAAGTAAGATAATTTTTATGAACGACTTGTTTTCAAAAATGTTTGACAGGGCATCCAGGGCAGTGAGGTGCTGGTGGCTGTTCCTTATATGCGGCCTGCTCTGCATCGGGGCGGGCATCGTCGTATTCTTCAACCCGCTCGAGAGCTATATGACTCTCAGTCTGCTTTTCGGCATCGTGATACTCGTTACCGGCGTGGCTGAGCTCGTCGCTGCGTTCAGCAGCCTCAACTACTTTATGATGAGGAGCTACAATATAGCCGGAGGCATACTTGACCTGATAGTCGGCATACTGCTCTGCGCGATGCCGTCAGTTACGGCCGCGCTTCTGCCTGTATTCCTCGGCATCTGGGTGATGTACCACAGCTTTATGCTCATCGGGCTGGGCGGAGACTTGAATATTTTCAATGTGCCAGGTGCCGGCTGGGGCATCGCCGGAGGTGTACTTCTGCTGATCCTCTCCGTCCTCATCATCTTCAAGCCGTTCTTCGGCGCTGCGGTAGTGGTGATACTTACCGGAGTGGCGCTGATAGTGATCGGCGCGATAATGATAGCCGTCTCCCTGCGTCTGCGCAGCGTTCACCGCAGCGTGCGGCAGAGCTGCGGTCCGATTGACTTCAGCGAGTAGAAGTTTCCTTATTCAAGAGTCCATTCCGCTCCGTCCTTGGTGTCCTTGACCTGGATGCCGAGGGCTTTGAGCGTGTCGCGTATGTGGTCGGAGGTGGTCCAATCCTTGGCGGCCTTGGCTGCGGCGCGCTGCTCGAGAACCATATCCATAAGTCCCGCAATCACCTTGCCTTCAGTGCCTTCTGAAGCCTCCTCGTCCTTGAGGCCGAGCACACCGAAGACTATGTCGTCGAAAATCTGCACGAGAGTGGTCTTGTCGCCTTCGCCGAGAGTCAGCTGCTTAGCCTTGGCGGAGTTGACGAGGCGCACGGCCTCTGAGATGTGCGCGAGCGCGACAGGGGTGTTGAGGTCGTCGCAGAGAGCGTCGTAAACCCCCTCGAAAATTGCCTTTACCTCGGCGCTCTCAGCCGGGCAAGTGTCAGGAGCGACGGCTTCGCTGAGCTCGCCGTAGGCAAGCTGCGGCACGGGGCGGCCGACCATTGCATAGAGCTCGCGGGCGGCCTGCATAAGCCTCTTGAGGCCCTTTTCGGAAGCTTGCAGGGCTTCGTTGGAGAAGTCCAGGGTGCTCCTGTAATGGGCCTGGAGTATGAAGAAGCGCACCGTCATCGGGCTGTAGGCCTGCGTGAGCTTCGGATGCTTGCCGGAGAAGAGCTCAGGCAGGGTGATGAAGTTGCCCAGAGACTTGCCCATCTTCTGGCCGTTGATGGTGATCATATTGTTGTGCACCCAGTAATGTACGCCCTGAGTGCCGCGTGAAGCCTGGTTCTGGGCGATTTCGCACTCGTGGTGCGGGAACATAAGGTCCATTCCGCCGCCGTGGATGTCGAACTCGCGCCCGAGGTATTTCTCTCCCATCACCGAGCACTCCAGGTGCCAGCCCGGGAAACCCTCTCCCCACGGTGAAGGCCAGCGCATAATATGCTCAGGCTCAGCCTTTTTCCACAGTGCGAAGTCGTAAGGCGCACGCTTGTCGGACTGCCCGTCGAGGCTGCGAGTCCCCTCCAGCGTGTCATCGAGATTGCGCCCGGAGAGCACGCCGTAGTGGAAGTCCTGATTGTACTTGGCTACATCGAAATATATGCTGCCGTTGCTCTCGTAGGCGTATCCTGCGGCGAGAATCTTCTTGATGGCCTCAATCTGCTCGATTATGTGTCCGGAGGCACGCGGCTCGATGGACGGCGGGGCTACATTGAGCTTGCGCATTGCCTCGTGGTAGCGCAGAGTATAGGTCTGCACCACCTCCATCGGCTCCAGCTGCTCCAGCCGGGCCTTCTTCGCTATCTTGTCCTCACCTTCGTCGGCATCGTGCTCCAGATGTCCCACATCGGTGATGTTGCGCACATAGCGCACCTTATATCCGAGATGGCGCAGCAGGCGGGAGAGCACGTCATAGGTCACTCCCGGGCGTGCATGCCCGAGATGGGCATCGCCATAGACGGTAGGTCCGCATACATACATCCCGACGTGCCCCGGATGCACCGGCACGAAAAACTCCTTTCTGTGCGAAAGGGTATTGGTAAGGCTAAGATTTCTCATTGTCAATAATCGATAATCCCACGAAGATACGAAATATTTGGCAGACACAAAAAGGGCGGCCCGCCGAGGGTCGCCCTTTCGCTATTCAGAGTGTCGTCTAGAGTTCGTTGAGCTCCTGTGTGAGCTCGTCATTGCGTCCGACGATGATGTCCTGGTAGTCCTTGAGACCGGTTCCGGCAGGGATCAGGTGACCGCAGATTACATTCTCCTTAAGGCCTTCGAGGTGATCGACGCGGCCGCGGATGGCGGCTTCGCTGAGTACCTTTGTGGTCTCCTGGAAGGATGCTGCGGAGATGAAGCTGTCGGTTTTCAGCGCGGCCCTGGTGATGCCCTGGAGCACGAGGCGTGCGGTAGCAGGACGGGTAGGGCGTGCCGTGACAGGAGCGAGTCCCTGACGCTCAAGTGAAGCGTTCTCGCTGCGGAGGTCGCGGGCAGAGATGATCTGTCCCGCCTCGTAGCGCTGTGAACCGCCGGCGTCGAGCACATAGTACTTGCCGTAGATGCTGTCGTTGGCTTCCATAAACTTCCACTTGTCCACCATCTCCTCGCTGAGGAACTCGGTGTCGCCCGGGTTGGTAATCTCGACCTTGCGCATCATCTGGCGCACGATGATCTCGAAGTGCTTGTCGTTGATCTTAACGCCCTGCAGACGGTAAACGGCCTGAACTTCATTGACGATATACTCCTGAGCTTTGACAGGCCCGAGGATGTTGAGGATGTCGCTCGGAGAAACTCCGCCGTCGGAGAGCGGGGTGCCCGCCTTGACGTAGTCGTTCTCCTGCACGAGAATCTGCTTGCTGAGAGGTACGAGGTAGTGCTTCTCGACACCGTTGCTGTTGCGCACGGTAATCTCGCGGTTGCCCCTCTTGACCTTGCCCATGATGACCTCGCCGTTGATTTCGGAAAGGATGGAAGGACTTGACGGGTTGCGGGCTTCGAAGAGCTCGGTAACTCGAGGCAGACCTCCGGTGATATCGCTTGCCTTGCCGACTGCACGAGGGATCTTCATCACTACGTCGCCGACCTTGACCTTGTCGCCGTTCTCGGCCATAAGGTGCGCGCCCACAGGCAGGTTGAGCTGCTTGATGCTCTCGCCCTTGTCGTTGACAATCACGAGAGTAGGGCTCTTGGTCTTGTCCTTGGACTCGATGATGACCTTGTCGGTGCTTGTAGAGTACTCGTCGGCGCTCTCCTTCTGGAAGGTAACGCCCTCGATCATGTTCTCGAACTGGATGGTACCTGCAGTTTCTGCGATGGTGGTGGCGTTGTATGCATCCCAGTCGCAAATCAGGTCACCCTTGCTCACCTTGTCGCCCTCGCCCTTGTAGAGCACTGCTCCGTAAGGCACGTCGTACTGTGAGAAGGTGATGCCGGTGTTCTCGTCGATGATGCGGAGTTCGGCCATTCGGCTGACAACCACGGTCTGGGTCTGGCCCTCGTCGGTGACTCTCTCGATGGTACGGAGTTCCTCGAAATTGAGGATACCGTTGTATTTGGACTCGATGGATGAGTCAGCGGCTGAAGAAGATGCCGTACCGCCGACGTGGAAGGTACGCAGGGTAAGCTGGGTACCAGGCTCGCCGATGGACTGGGCTGCGATGACTCCGACGACTTCGCCCTTCTCGACCATCCTACTGGTGGCCAGGTTGCGACCGTAGCACTTCGCGCAGACGCCCTTGCGGCTCTCGCAGGTAAGCACTGAGCGGATCTCGACCTGCTCGATAGGCAGGGAGTCGATGAGGTCGGCTTCCTTCTCCCTGATTTCCTCGCCGGCCTTGATGATAAGCTCGCCGGTGAGAGGGTTGAAGATATCGTGTACGGAGGTGCGTCCGAGGATCCTCTCGCCCAGAGACTCAACGACTTCGTCCTTGTTCTTGATTGCCGTGGCGATAAGTCCGCGGAGGGTGCCGCAGTCGCTCTCGTTGATGATTACATCGTGTGACACATCAACCAGACGCCTGGTCAGGTAACCTGCATCGGCAGTCTTGAGGGCGGTATCTGCAAGACCCTTGCGGGCGCCGTGGGTGGAGATGAAGTACTCGAGCACCGTCATACCCTCCTTAAGGTTGGAGACAATAGGGTTCTCGATGATGTCCGCTCCCGAGGCACCGGCCTTCTGAGGCTTGGCCATAAGTCCACGCATACCGCAGAGCTGCTTGATCTGGGTGGTTGAACCGCGGGCTCCGGAATCCAGCATCATATAGACAGGGTTGAAGCCCTGCTGGTCAGCTGAAATCTGGCTGGTCACGATCTTGGTGAGCTTGTTGTCCACCGCTGACCAGAGGTCGATGACCTTGTTGTAACGCTCGTTGTTGGTGATGAAACCGTTGTCGTAGTCGTCGCGGATGGCAGAAACCTGCTTGTATGCATCCTCCACGAGAGAAGTCTTCTCCGCAGGGACGAGCACGTCGCCGAGGTTGAAGGATATACCGGCACGGAACGACTGGTCGTATCCGAGGTTCTTGATATCGTCGAGGAACTTGGCCGTACGGGTCACGCCGGTGTGCTTGATGACATCGGTGATGATCTTTCTGAGGGACTTTTTGCCGAGCACCTCATTTACATACGGAACCTCGTCCGGAACATACTGGTTGACGATGATGCGGCCGGCGGAGGTCTCGACCATCTGCGTGCCCTTGGAAGGGTCCTGCTTGTCGGCAGGGATGCGGACATAGATCTTCGCGTGCATATCGATGGCCTTCTCGTTGTAGGCCACAATCACCTCTTCAGGTGAATAGAACCTCTTGTTCTCTCCCTTTGCGCCCGGACGGAGCTTGGTGATGTAGTACAGACCGAGCACCATATCCTGGGAAGGCACGGTGATAGGCGCGCCGTTGGCAGGGTTGAGAATGTTCTGTGAACCGAGCATCAAGAGCTGCGCCTCCATGACGGCGGCGTTGCCGAGAGGGAGGTGCACCGCCATCTGGTCACCGTCGAAGTCCGCGTTGAACGCGGTACATGCGAGCGGGTGCAGCTGGATGGCCTTGCCTTCGATCATTCGCGGCTGGAAGGCCTGGATACCGAGTCTGTGGAGGGTAGGTGCACGGTTGAGGAGCACCGGATGTCCCTTCATCACATTCTCGAGGATGTCCCAGATCACAGGATCCTTGCGGTCCACAATCTTCTTGGCGGACTTCACGGTCTTCACGATGCCGCGCTCGATGAGCTTGCGGATGATGAACGGTTTATAGAGTTCTGCGGCCATGTACTTAGGCAGACCGCACTCGTGCATGTTGAGCTCAGGACCTACGACGATTACTGAACGTGCGGAGTAGTCCACACGCTTACCGAGGAGGTTCTGACGGAAGCGGCCCTGCTTGCCCTTGAGGGAGTCGGAGAGGGACTTGAGCGCCCTGTTGGACTCGCTCTTGACTGCAGATGACTTCTTGGAGTTGTCGAAGAGGGAATCCACGGCCTCCTGAAGCATACGCTTCTCGTTGCGGAGGATGACCTCCGGAGCCTTGATCTCAATGAGTCTCTTCAGACGGTTGTTGCGGATGATGACGCGGCGGTAGAGGTCGTTGAGGTCAGTCGTAGCGAATCTTCCTCCGTCGAGCGGAACGAGAGGGCGAAGATCCGGCGGAATCACCGGAATCACCTTCATAATCATCCACTCAGGGCGGTTGATACCCTTTGACTCCTGGAACCACTTCACTACCTGAAGCCTCTTGAGAATCTCTGCCTTGCGCTGCTGGGAAGTCTCCACGAGCATCCTCTGGCGGAGCTCCTTGCCGAGCTCCTCGACGTCAATCTCCTTGAGAAGGTCGTAGATACCGTCCGCGCCCATCTTGGCGATGAACTTGTCCGGGTCGGAGTCAGGGAGATTGGAGTTGCCCGGGATGCGTGCGAGCACGTCGAGATACTCGTCCTCGGAGAGGAGAGCCATCTTCTCGATGTCGGCTGCACCCGGCTTCACTACTATGTATTTCTCATAGTAGATGACGGATTCGAGCTTCTTGGCAGGGAGTCCGAGCAGGGCGGAAATCTTGTTCGGCGCAGACTTGAAGTACCAGATGTGTGCAACCGGGACGGTCAGGGTGATGTGGCCCATCCTCTCGCGGCGCACCTTCTTCTCGGTGACTTCCACATTACATCTGTCGCAGACAATTCCGCGGTAGCGGATCCTCTTGTACTTTCCGCAGTAGCACTCGTAGTCCTTAGTCGGGCCGAAGATCTTCTCGCAGAAGAGTCCGTCCCTTTCAGGCTTGTATGTCCTGTAGTTGACGGTCTCCGGCTTGAGGACCTCGCCGCAGGAACGTGCGGTGATGTCCTCAGGCGACGCAAGCGAGATGCTTATCGTCTGGAAGTTGCTCTTGATCTTATTGTCTTTGTTATTGAAAGCGGGCATATTACTATTCGTTCAAACAAATTAGTCCAATGTTACCTTTAAGCCGAGGCCACGGAGCTCGTGGAGGAGCACGTTGAGTGACTCAGGAATGCCTGCAGGAGGGATAGGGTCTCCCTTGACGATGGCTTCGTAAGTCTTGGCCCTGCCGGTCACGTCGTCTGACTTGACGGTCAGGATTTCCTGGAGGGCGTTGGCCGCGCCGAATGCCTCGAGGGCCCAAACCTCCATCTCTCCGAATCTCTGTCCACCGAACTGGGACTTACCTCCGAGAGGCTGCTGGGTAATCAGCGAGTACGGTCCGATTGAACGGGCGTGCATCTTGTCGTCAACCATATGGCCGAGCTTGATCATGTAGATCACGCCGACGGTCGCAGGCTGGTCGAAGTAGTCTCCGGTGCCACCGTCGCGCAGATGCGTCTTACCGAATCTAGGCACGCCTGCCTTGTCGGTGTAGTCGCAGATCTCCTCGATGCTTGCACCGTCGAAGATAGGGGTGCTGAATTTCAGCCCGAGCTTCGCTCCCGCCCATCCGAGAACGGTTTCGTAAATCTGTCCGAGGTTCATTCGTGAAGGCACGCCGAGCGGGTTGAGCACGATGTCCACAGGAGTACCGTCCTCGAGGAACGGCATGTCCTCCTGACGGACAATCTTGGCCACGATACCCTTGTTGCCGTGGCGGCCCGCCATCTTGTCACCTACAGTGATCTTGCGCTTCTTCGCGATGTAAACCTTGGCGATCTGCATCACGCCGTTAGGGAGTTCGTCGCCGATCTTGATCTTGTCCATCTCACGCTTGCAGATGGCCTGCTCTGTCTTGAGGGCTATGCAATAGTTGTTGATGAGGTCGCGGATCAGCGCGTTGGTCTCCTTCTCGGAAGTCCACTTGTTGGAGTTGATATTGTTGTAGTCGATGCTCTTGAGAACTTCGGTGGTGATCTTCTTGTCCTTGGCAAGAATCTCCACGCCGTAGAGGTCGGTGATGCCGGCGCTCTTCTTGTTCTTGGTTAGAGCCACGAGCTTCTGGAGGAAGTCGGAGTAGAGCTTCTCGGCCTTGCGGTCGTACTCTGCCTGACGCATCTCCAGACGCGCTTTCTGGTCGTTCTTGACTGCGCTTTTGCGGCCGCCCTCCTTGGAGAGCTTGGTGTAGAGCGCGGTCTTGATCACGGTGCCGCTCAGTGACGGGTTGGCCTTGAGGGATGCGTCCTTGACATCGCCGGCCTTGTCGCCGAAGATGGCCTTGAGGAGCTTCTCCTCAGGTGACGGGTCGCTCTCGCCCTTAGGGGTAATCTTGCCGACCATAATGTCGCCCGGCTCGATATGTGCGCCCACGCGTACGATACCGTCCTCGCCGAGGTTGCGGGTGGCATCCTCGCTGACATTAGGAATATCGGAGGTGAGCTCCTCCATTCCGCGCTTGGTGTCGCGCACTTCGGTGATGAACTCGTCCACATGGACGGAAGTGAGCACATCCCACTTCACCATCTCCTCAGAGAGCACGATGGCATCCTCGTAGTTGTAGCCCTTCCACGGCATGAACGCCACCATGAGGTTGCGTCCGAGCGCGAGCTCGCCGTCCTGCGTGGCATAGCCTTCGGTGAGCACCTGGCCCTTCTCGACCTTGTCGCCCTTGCGGACGATAGGCTTCAGGGTGATGGTAGTGCTCTGGTTGGTCCTGCGGTAGATAGGCATCTTATAGGTGGTCTCCTCCGGCAGGAAGCTTACGAAGCTCTCGCCTTCGGTGCGCTCGTAGCGTACGCGGATTTCGTTGGCATCCACATAGGTGACTTCACCCTTGCGCTCTGCGACAACCTGGGTGCGGGAGTCGATGCAGGCTCTTTCCTCCAGACCGGTACCCACGATAGGGGACTCCGGCTTGAGAAGCGGAACTGCCTGACGCATCATGTTCGCGCCCATCAATGCGCGGTGCGCATCGTCGTGCTCGAGGAACGGAATCAGGGAAGCCGCCACGGAAGCCATCTGGTTAGGGGCGACATCCATATAGTTGACCTCGTCCTTGGTTACGACAGGGAAGTCGGCCTCAAGACGGCACTGGATGCGGTCGTCGAGGATGTTGCCGTCGTCGTCCATATGCACATTGGCAAGGGAAACGAGCTTGTTCTCCTCCTCCTCGGCGCTCATATAGTGGCAGCCGGCGGCGCTGAGGTCCACCTTGCCGTCCTTTACGTCACGGTACGGAGTCTCGATGAATCCGAGGTCGTCGATGCGCGCATATACGCACAGAGATGAGATAAGTCCGATGTTCGGACCTTCCGGCGACTCGATAGGGCAGAGGCGTCCGTAGTGGGTGTAGTGTACGTCTCGAACCTCGAATCCGGCTCTATCTCGGCTAAGACCTCCCGGACCGAGGGCTGACAGACGCCTCTTGTGGGTGATTTCCGCGAGAGGGTTGGTCTGGTCCATGAACTGCGACAGCTGGCTCGTTCCGAAGAATGAGTTGATGACTGACGAGAGAGTCTTGGCGTTGATGAGGTCGATAGGGTTGAACTGCTCGCTGTCGCGGATGTTCATCCTCTCCCTGATGGTGCGGGCCATACGGCTTAAGCCGACGCTGAACTGGTTGGCGAGCTGTTCGCCCACGGTGCGTACGCGACGGTTGGAGAGGTGGTCGATATCATCGACGGTAGCCTTGGAGTTGATGAGCTGGATGAGGTACTTGATGATCTCGATGATGTCGGTGTTGGTCAGCACGCGCACATTAGGGTCGGTGGTGAGACCGAGCTTCTTGTTGAGTCTGTAGCGGCCGACATTGCCGAGGTCGTATCTCTTTTCGGAGAAGAAGAGCTTGTCGATGACATCTCTTGCCGTGCTCTCATCAGGCGGTTCCGAGTTGCGGAGCTGCTTGTAGATGTAGTTGACGGCTTCTATCTCCGTATTGGTCGGGTCTTTCTGCAGGGTGTTGAATATGATTGCATATTCGTTGGAGTTGGCCTCGTCCTTCTGGAGAAGGATGGTCTTCTGGTCAGCCTGGAGAATGGCGCTGATGGTATCGTCGTCGAGAACTTCGCCTCTCTTGACGATGATGTCGATTCTCTCGACAGGGGTCACCTCTCCGGTGTCCTCGTCGATGAAGTCCTCGAACTTGGTCTTGAGCACATTGCTCGCGAGCTTGCGGCCCTTGTTGGCCTCGAGCTCCGCCTCGCTCACGTTGACTTCGTCCGCAAGGTCGAAGATGTCAATGATGTCCTTGTCCGAATTGAAACCGATCGCACGCAGAAGCGTCGTTACAGGCAGCTTCTTCTTGCGGTCGATGTAGGCATACATCACATTGTTGATGTCGGTGGCGAACTCAATCCAGGAGCCCTTGAACGGGATGATGCGGGCTGAATAGAGCTTCGTACCGTTGGCGTGCATGCTCTGGTCGAAGAACACGCCAGGTGACCTGTGCAGCTGGGAGACGATGATGCGCTCGGAGCCGTTGATCACGAATGTGCCGGCAGGAGTCATGTACGGGATGTTCCCGAGATACACATCCTGAACCCTGGTGTCGAAGTCTTCGTGCTCGGAGTCCGTGCAGGAAAGGCGGAGTTTCGCCTTCAGAGGAACGTTGTAGGTCAGGCCTCTGTCAAGACACTCCTCAATCGAGTACTGCGGCGGATCGATGAAGTAGTCGATAAACTCGAGCTTGTAGCTGTTGCGCGTGTCCTCGATCGGGAAAATCTCCTGGAAAACCTGATACAGGCCTTCGTTCTTCCTGTTCTCCGGGGTGGTCTCAAGCTGGAAGAAGTCCTTGAACGACTTCAGCTGCACCTCCAGGAGATCCGGGTACTCCAGGATCTTGGATGTAGCAAAGTTTATACGCTTGTTATTGGTCTTTTTTGACATATTCTGCCTTTGGAAATAGAGAAAAACTTAAATACGGAAAAAAGGTTTAGAGCCTATTATCCCCGGCTCTAAACCTGTTTGTCCCCTAAAGCAGGGAGGGATGAAGTTACTTAACCTCAACCTCTGCACCGGCCTCCTCAAGAGCTGCCTTGAGAGCTTCGGCCTCTGCCTTGGAAATTTTCTCTTTTACTGTTGAAGGAGCACCGTCAACGAGATCCTTGGCTTCCTTAAGACCGAGACCGAGCTCGCTCTTGACAACCTTGATGACGTTGAGCTTAGCCTGACCTGCTGACTTGAGGATTACATCGAACTCAGTCTGCTCAGCCTCTGCTGCTGCGCCGTTGCCACCGTCAGCTGCAACTACTACTGCTGCGGCTGCAGGCTCGATTCCGTACTCATCCTTGAGGATCTTTGCAAGTTCCTGAACATCTTTCACAGAGAGGTTTACCAACTCTTCTGCGAGGGCTTTTACATCTGCCATAATTGTTTTTATTTTTTTAAATTGTTAATATTTACTTGTTTACTCGGCCGGAGCAGCTTCTGCTGCCGGAGCCTCCTCTACTGGAGCCTCAGCCGGCTTTGCGGCGCCGATTTTCTCGTCCTCAGCCTTGCCCTCGGAAGCGTTCTCGAGAGCGGATACGACATTGCGGATAGGGCTCTGGAGGAGACCGATGATGTCGCCGATGAGCTCTTCGCGAGTCTTGATGGCTGCGAGCTGGTCGAGTTTGTCCTCACCGATGAATACGCAGTCCTGCACATAAGCGCCCTTGACTACAGGCTTGGTGAAGCCTTCGCGCTGGAGCTTCTTTATGAGCTTGCCAGGAGCTGCCGGAGCCTCGGTGTACATGATGGCGGTGTTGCCCGTGAGGGTCTCCGCAAGAGTCTTGACCTCCTCGTTCTCTACATTGTTGAGCACGTGTGCGAACAGGGTGTTCTTCACTACGTTGAGGACGATCTTCTCGTTGAAGCACTCGCGACGGAGTCTGCTTGTCTGTCCTGCATTCAGGCCGGCGATATCCGTGATGTAGAAGTTTGGATACTGCTTGATCTGCGCTGAGATGCTTTCAATAATCTGACTTTTAAGTTCCTTCTTCATAATATTGAATTTTTACTCAGCACCGTTGAGGAATGCCTTGAGATCAACTTTGACGCCCGGGCTCATGGTTGAGCACAGAGCGGCGCTCTTCATATATGTTCCCTTGAGGGACTGCGGCTTGAGCTTAGCGATGGCGTTGAGCACCTCTGCAGCGTTCTCGTAGATCTGCTCTGCAGTGAAAGATGTCTTGCCGATGGCGGTGTGCACAATACCGGTCTTGTCGACCTTGAAGTCGATCTTACCGCCCTTGGATGCCTTGACAGCCGCGCCGATTTCCATCGTTACGGTGCCGGTCTTAGGGTTCGGCATAAGTCCGCGAGGTCCGAGGATCTTTCCGAGCGCTCCGACCTTGGCCATCACTGACGGGGTGCAGACGATAACGTCAATATCGGTCCAGCCACCCTTGATCTTCTCGATGTATTCGTCGAGTCCTACATAGTCAGCGCCGGCTTCCTTAGCCTCGTTCTCCTTGTCAGGGGTGCAGAGTGCGAGCACTCTCACTACCTTACCGGTTCCGTTAGGCAGGGTGACGACGCCACGGATCATCTGGTTCGCCTTGCGAGGGTCAACGCCGAGGTTGGCGTGGAGCTCAACGCTGGAGTCGAACTTGGTGAAGGTGATGTCCTTAACTACCTGGCACGCTTCGTTGAGCGGGTAGAGCTTGTGGGAGTCGAATTTCTCCGCAGCAGCCTTCTGATTTTTGGTAATCTTACTCATAATTCGCGTGTCTATTTAAGGTCCTCAGGGAATTCACCGCTGACGGTGATACCCATACTTCTCGCGGTACCTGCAACCATCCTCATAGCTGAGCCGAGGGTGAAGCAGTTGAAATCCGGCATTTTGCCCTCTGCGATGGTCTTAACCTGATCCCAGGTGACGGATGCCACTTTCTTTCTGTTAGGTTCGCCTGAAGCCTTGCTGATCTTCGCGGCTTCCTTGAGTGATACAGCAACCGGCGGCTGCTTTACCTCGAATGTGTAGGATTTGTCTGAATAGACGGTGATCACTACTGGAAGGATCTTGCCCGCCTGTCCCTGCGTAGCCGCATTGAAGGCCTTGCAGAAATCCATTATGTTCAAGCCTTTGGAACCGAGTGCCGGTCCTACCGGAGGAGCCGGGTTAGCGGCGCCGCCCTTGATTTGGAGCTTGATGTATCCGGTAACTTCTTTTGCCATAATACTTTGTTATTCTTTAGTCACTTGTGTAAAGTTGAGTTCAACCTGCGTCTTGCGCCCGAAGATCTCGACTATAACCTTAATCTTGCTTCTGTCTTCTACAATCTCGTCAACTGTACCGCTGAAGCCGCTGAACGGACCGTCAGTGATACGCACGGACTCGCCCACGGAGTAATCGACATAGGTTTCTGCGCCGCTGTCGATGTTTTCGTCCTGGTTGCCGAGAATCCTCTGGGCCTCCTCATCGCGAAGAGGCACCGGAACCCTCTCGAACTGGGATCCAGTGGTGGCCTTCTTTTCAGTCAGGAAGCCTGACATACCTGGTACAAGATTGCGGATTATGTTCTCAAGCTTAGCGCTGAGCTCAGCCTGGATGAGTACATAACCCGGATAGAGCAGCTTGTCAACTGCCTTGCGCTTGCCGTTCTTGGTAACGATCTCCTTTTTGACGGGGACGAGCACCTGAGCGACTTCGTCCTGAAGACCGGCTCTCTCTATCTCTTTCTCAAGGTATTCCTTGGCTCTCTTTTCCTTACTGCCTGCGGTCCGCAGGACATACCATTTCATTTCTCCCATTGAGTCCGCTGATAAAAGTTACAGAGTGTAGATTCCTGTCATCAGAGATTGGAAAGCAAAGTCGATAATCCAGAGCAGAGCGGCCAGGATGACTGTGGTGACAATGACCAAAAGGGCGGAGCTCTGAAGCTTTGCCCAACTAGGCCAAGTCGTCTTCTTGGTCAACTCTACGAAAGACTCTTTGAAGTAATTGATAATCTTTCTCATCTTTACATTTAATGGATGCCGTTGTCGGAAGCAGTTTAGCGGCATCTGTTAAACAATTACCAAATCGTAACCTTTGATATTTGCAGGGGAAGCAGGAATCGAACCCACATGGACGGTTTTGGAGACCGCTGAACTACCATTGTTCTATTCCCCTGAATAGACGGACACCCCTCGGGGCATCCGTCTTCAGACTAATTAGTCAAGGATCTTGGTCACCTGACCTGCGCCAACGGTACGGCCACCCTCGCGAATCGCGAAGCGGAGGTTCTCGTTAAGAGCGACAGGAGTGATGAGGTTAACGTCGATCTCGACATTATCGCCAGGCATAACCATCTCGACACCTGCAGGGAGAGTAATCTCACCGGTAACGTCAAGTGTACGGATGAAGAACTGAGGACGATACTTGTTGTGGAATGGAGTGTGACGACCACCTTCCTCTTTCTTGAGGACGTAGATCTGAGCCTGGAACTCTGTATGAGGAGTGATGGAACCTGGCTTGGCAACAACCTCACCTCTCTTGACTTCCTTCTTGTCGATACCGCGGAGGAGAAGACCTACATTGTCTCCGGCCTCACCCTGATCGAGGAGCTTGCGGAACATTTCGACACCCGTTACAACGGTGTTCCTTGGAGCGTCACCGAAGCCGACGAGTTCAACAGGATCGTTGACGTGGATGGTACCGGTCTCGATACGTCCGGTAACAACGGTTCCACGGCCGGTGATTGAGAAGATGTCCTCGATAGGCATAAGGAATGGCTTCTCGTTCTCACGTACTGGAAGCGGAATGTAAGTATCCACAGCGTCCATGAGCTCCATTACCTTCTCCTCCCACTTCGGCTCTCCGTTGAGGGCGCCGAGGGCGGAACCGCGGATGATAGGGGCGTTGTCGCCGTCGAAGTCATACTTGTTGAGAAGGTCGCGAACCTCCATCTCCACGAGATCAAGCATTTCTTCGTCCTCTACGAGGTCAACCTTGTTGAGGAATACAACCATCTTAGGCACATTTACCTGCTTTGCGAGGAGGACGTGCTCGTTGGTCTGAGGCATCGGACCGTCAGTAGCGGCAACCACGAGGATTGCACCGTCCATCTGAGCAGCACCGGTAACCATGTTCTTCACGTAGTCAGCGTGGCCCGGGCAGTCGACATGCGCATAGTGACGATTCTGGGTCTGGTACTCAACGTGAGCAGTGTTGATGGTGATACCGCGCTCCTTCTCTTCCGGAGCATTGTCGATCTGGTCGAAAGACTTGACCTCACTAAGACCTTTCTCTGCAAGTACCTTGGTGATAGCTGCAGTAAGGGTGGTCTTACCGTGGTCAACATGGCCGATGGTGCCGATGTTAACATGCGGTTTGTCCCTTTTGAAAACTTCTTTTGCCATAATATTACGTATAAAAGTTGTTGCAAAAACAAGCCGGCTTTTTAGACCGGCATGGAGCCGATGATGGGAATTGAACTCATGACCTCATCCTTACCAAGGATGCGCTCTACCCCTGAGCTACATCGGCATTTGGAGCGGAAAACGAGGTTCGAACTCGCGACCCTCAGCTTGGAAGGCTGATGCTCTACCAACTGAGCTACTTCCGCAGAATTTGTGGGAGGAGGTGGACTCGAACCACCGAACCCGAAGGAGCGGATTTACAGTCCGCCGCAATTGCCGCTATGCGATCCTCCCGAATGCCCCGAATCAGCTTCAGAGCCTTGAGCCGATGGAGGGAGTCGAACCCACGACCCCGAGATTACAAATCACGTGCTCTGGCCACCTGAGCTACATCGGCAATGCCTATTTCAAAGCCCCCTTGCGATAGGGATTGCAAAGATAGGAATTATTTCTAATCTACAAAAACTTTTTTCAAACTTTTTTCAATTCCTTCCCTGTCGAGGCCGCAGGAAGCGAGCTGGCTGCTCTGCCTGTCCTGGGCGATGAAGCGGTCCGGCACGCCGAGCCCCTCGGCGCGGATGCTGTACCCTCCTGACATAAGGAATTCACACACAGCGCTATACAGACCTCCCTTGAGGGAAGCGTCCTCCGCGGTGATTATGTGACGGTACTTTCCGGCAATCTCCGCGAGCAGCTCTTCGTCCAGCGGCTTCACGAAGCGGAAATTATAGACTCCGACCCGTCCCGGATAGCTTGAGGCCGCCTCCAGAGCCCTGTTAGTGACCGGTCCGGTGCAAATCAGCGCCACCTCGTCGCCCTCGACGAGGACTTCAGCCTTACCGAGCTCGAGAGTTCTAAACGGCGCATCCTTCCATTCTACGCCCTCTCCCATCCCGCGCGGATACCTTATAATATAAGGGCCGCTCCCGTGCTCCTTGGCGGAGTACATCAGAGCCTTGAGTTCCTCCTCGTTGCGCGGGGAGGCGATGATGGTGTCGGGCACGCAGCGCAGAGCCGCGATGTCTAGCACCCCGTGGTGCGTCGCTCCGTCTTCGCCCACGAGCCCTGCCCTGTCGAAGCAAAACACCACCGGCAGCTTCTGGAGCGCCACATCGTGCACTATCTGGTCGTAGGCCCTCTGGGAGAACGAAGAATATATGTTGCAGAACGGCTTCATACCGCCTGCGGCGAGTCCGGCAGCGAATGTGACCGCGTGCTCCTCCTCGATACCCACATCGAAGAACTGTCCCGGCCTCTCGGCGGCAAGGAGGTTCATCCCGCAGCCCTGGGCCATCGCAGGGGTGACTCCGACTACCTTGGGGTCCATCTCGGCGAGCTCCAGGAGCACCTGTCCGAAGACATCCTGGTAGCGGTCGCGGGTGTGCGGGGCTCTGATCCGCTCGCCGGTCTCGGGTTTGAAGCGTCCCGGAGCGTGCCAGATGACAGGATCGGCCTCGGCCGGGGCGTAGCCCTTGCCCTTGACGGTGAGGCAGTGCAGTATTCTCGGCCCGCTGATGCCCTTGAGCCTGGAGAGAGCCTTGACCACATCTTCTATGTCATTGCCGTCTATCGGCCCGAAGTATCTGAATCCCAGCGCCTCGAAGAGGTCGCCGCCCGTCCCCTTGACGAACCACGATTTGAGGCTGCGCACCCAGCGCTGGATGAATCTTCTGAACTTGCCGTCTCCGAGCAGGTCCCAGATATGAGTCTTGAAGCGGTTGTACGACGAACTCGTGGAGATCTTGAGCAGGTACTCGTGCATCGCTCCGGTGTTGTTGTCTATGGACTGGTTGTTGTCGTTGAGTATCACGAGCAGGTCGGCCCCGCTCGCTCCGGCATTGTTGAGTCCCTCGTAGGCGAGGCCTCCGGTCATCGCACCGTCGCCGATGAGAGCTATCGCCTTGCGCTTCAGGCCCTGCATCCTCGCAGCCTCCGCAAATCCCAGCGCGGCCGAGATGGAGGTGGAGGAGTGCCCGACCCCGAAGCAGTCGTATTCGCTCTCGTCCCTGTTGGGGAAGCCGCTCAGGCCGCCTCCAGTGCGCAGAGTGGAGAATCTCTCCCTGCGTCCCGTCAGCAGCTTGTGCGCATAGGCCTGATGGCCCACATCGAAAACTATCTTGTCGTCGGGGGTGTCGAAGACATAGTGCAGCCCGACTATCAGCTCTACCGCTCCGAGGCTTGACGCGAGATGCCCCGGGCTCTCGGCGCAGGTCCGTATGATGCAGTCCCTAAGCTCGGCGCAGAGCTGCCTGAGCTGGGGGATGCTGAAGCCTCTGATGTCGGCAGGGGAGTTTATGCTGTCGAGAAGTTCGTACATCACTTCCCCCCGCTTGGCTTGTCGAGCGCTAGCTCGGGATGCTTTCGCGACGAGCGCAGCAGCGCCGCCGCCACTATCCCGGCCACTACGCCCAGACCTATGAATATGTATTCGGCCCTCTCTGCCGCCTCGACTCCCGTGAAGCTCTTGAAGATGCGCCCAACGAAGACAGGCACGAGCAGCATGCCCATATTCTGAATCCAGTAAATCATCGAATAGGCTGTGCCGAGGTTGCGTTCCGGCACTATCTTAGGCACGGAAGGCCACATCGCCGACGGCACGAGCGAATAGCCCACGCCGAGCACGGCAATCGAGAAGTATCCCCAGAACGGCACTCCCTGCGGGGCGAAGCGCAGCAGCAGGTGGGCTGCCAGCACCATCACGGAACCGATTATCATCCAGAGGGTTGCCTTGCCAACCTTATCGACTAGCGCGCCGAAAATCGGGGTGAATACCACCGTGAAGAACGGAATCATCGAAATCACCCACTTGGCGCTGTCCACATCCATCCCGAAGCGCGGAATCACAATCGAGGTGCCGAACTTCTTGAAGGAAATGATGCAGCAGTAGAAGAATACGCAGAGCAGCGAAATCATCACGAAGCGGGGGTTGGTGATGAGCCTGAGGATATCGGAGAACTTGAACTTATCTTCCTCCCTCACGGCACCGCGGCCGCTGACGATGCCCCGCTCCCTGTCGAAGCGCGTGTCCATGGCGACGAACACGCCCCAGAGCAGGACTCCAAGCAGTATCAGGGCGAGCCCCAATGCCGCCGGGCGGGAAGTCTCGGCGAGCGTATATATCTCACCCTCAGCCTTCTGCGCAACGAGCACGGGGGAGAGGATAAACGCCGCCGCGGTGCCCAGCCGGGCCACGGCCACCTGTGCCCCCATGGCGAAGGCTACATTGCGCCCCTTGAACCATTTGGCAATCGAGCGGGTCACCGCCACTCCGGCAATCTCGCTGCCGAGTCCGAAGACCATGCAGCCGCCGTAGGCGATGGCGAGCGAAGTCCCGGCAGGCAGGCCGGAACGGATGGCGAAGAATACGGTCGCGGCTCCCAGGGCCATAAGTCCGACGAATACCGAACCTATCACCCTCACCCCGAAGATGTCCAGCAGCACTCCGCACACAATCAGCCCGCCGCAGACGCAGAGGAAGCTGTATCCGCCGGCGTAGAAGCCGTAGTCGGCGCTGTCCCAGCCGAGTTCGAGGCATTCGGGGTGCTGGAATATCTGCGAGAGCGTCGAGAACATGTCGTCAAAAAAGTACGACGCGAACATCGGCACCATCAGGCAGACGAGCGCAATCCAGCAGGCGGCGCTGCCGCCATTATTTTTCTTCACCATTGACATATATTACAACTTGCGCCCGGGAGACTTGCCCCCGGGCCGCGCAGTTATTTCTTGATATTAGGGAGCTCCAGGCCGTAGCCCTTGCGCCTGTCCTCGGCCTTAAGGTAGATGCTGAGCACGAATGCGAGCACGCCGAAGCTGGCGAAGACAATCATCGGCACGGTGTAGCCGCCGGTGCTCTGACGGAGAGAACCGATGAGCATAGGCACGAGGCAGAGCCCGATGTTCTGAACCCAGAAGATGAGGCAGTAGGCGCTGCCGAGAATCTTCTCGTCGATAATCTTAGGCACTGACGGCCAGAGGGCTGCAGGCACGAGCGAGAAGCTCACTCCGAGCACCACGATGAGCACCAGCGCGAAAGCCTTGCTCGGGAATGCCGGAAGCAGGAACGCGAAGCAGAGGTGGCAGACGATCATTATCACCGAGCCGGCCATAAGCATGGACGCTCCCTTGCCGATGCGGTCGAGGAAGATGCCGAGTACCGGAGTGAGAACCATCGCAAGGATAGGGAAGCAGCTGAAGAGCTGCGCGGCGGAAGCCGCATCTATGCTTAGAGTCTCCTCGAGGAAGTTGGTCGCATATCTCTGGAACGGGAAAATGGCGCTGTAGTAGAGCACGCAGAGCAGGGCCACGATCCAGAACATCTTGCTCTTGAAGATGGCGCCGAGGTCGCTGACATGGAACTCGTCCTCCGGGGACTTCTCCTCGGTGGCGAGGCCTTCCTCCACGAGCTGCCTGTCGAACTTGCGGTCTATCACTCCGAAGATGACGAAGTTGATGAGACCAATGACGAGCAGGGCGCCGCAGAATCCGAGCGGAGCCACGACGGAGCCGTCGAACTTGTCGGAGATGAGAGGAGCAATCCACATCACCCCAAAGACGCCGAGGCGGGCGATTGCCATCTCAAGTCCCATTGCAAGAGCCATTTCCTTGCCCTTGAACCACTTGGCGATAATCTTGGAGACATTGGTGCCTTCCATCTCGCAGCCGCAGCCGAAGATCATGAATCCCAGGGAAGCCATCTTGGCGCTTGCCGGCATCTCAACCCACCAGCTGCCGAGCCACTGCGCGAACGCGGTGGTCTGGAACCAGTCGCTGATACCGATGAACTTGATGGCCGCACCGGCGACCATAAGTCCTGCGGAGAGCACGCCGGAGAAGCGGACTCCGAGCTTGTCGAGGATGACGCCCGCGATGATGAGGAAACCGCAGACATTGAGAATATATTCAGATGCCGCATATTTGCCGAAGACTCCGCTGTCCCAGCCCAGATTGCTCTCTACGAGAGACTTGAGCGGAGACATAACGTCCACGAACATATACGCGAAGAACATCATCAGGGCGATGAGTATCAGCACGCCCCATCTTGCTGCAGGATAGTCGTTGAGCAGCTTCTTGGTCTTTTCTGCCATAAGGATCAGGTTTTAAGCGGGCGGAAGGCGGCGTCTTCCGCCCGGAAAGTTGATTTCTCTACTAGAACGGAAGGTCGTCGGCAGGTGCGTCGTCAAAGCCCTCTGCCGGAGCCGCTGCGGGTGCCGGCTTCGGCGCCGGAGCAGGCTGCGGTCTCTGATAGGCCTGCTGCTGTGCAGGCTGCTGGTATTGCTGCTGCGGAGCGGACTGCTGATAGTTCTGCTGCGGAGTGTATCCTCCATCTGCAGGAGCCCCTCCCTCCCTGCGCCCGAGAAGCTGCAGGTTGTCCACATTGATCTCGGTCGTGTATCTCTTGGCGCCGCTCTGGTCGGTCCAGGACCTGGTCCTCAGACGGCCCTCGATATAGAGCTGCGTACCCTTCTTGACAAAGCGCTCGGCCACATCCGCAGGCTGCCCCCAGGCCACGATATTGTGCCACTCGGTGCTCTCCTTGGTTTCCCCGTTGCGGTCTTTGTATCTCTCCGTCGTCGCCAGTGTGAAACTCGCGACTTTTCTTCCCTGCCCTCCCGGGGCGTTGCCGTCGAGGTAGCGGACCTCAGGGTCCCTCCCGACATTGCCGATAAGCATAACTTTATTCAGTGCCATAACAATATATTTTTTTACTCTGCAAGATACAGATTTTTTTGCTAAAAGCGATGAAAAACTCGCTATCTTTATCGTGTGAAAAAGACAATCATCACCCTGACAGGTTTTATGGGCTGCGGCAAGAGCAGCGTCGGGCGGGAGCTGGCGGCCCTGCTGGACGCGCACTATGCCGACCTGGACTGCCTCGTGGTCCGCGCCGAGCACAAGAGCATCCCGCAGATTTTCGAAAGCGGCGGGGAGAGCGCCTTCCGCAGCGCCGAGCTCCGGGCTCTCAGAAAATTTCTGGACGATGCCGAGTCCATCTGGAAGCCTTCGGTGCTCTCGCTCGGAGGAGGCACCTTCTGCAATCCCGACTCCCGTGCGGAGATTCTTTCCCGCACCCGGAGCGTCTATCTGCGCACTCCACTGGCGCTAATCCGCGAGCGGCTGGGCAGCGAAGACGCGTCCAGGCCTCTCTTCAAAGACGCGGACAGGCTCTACGCTGAGCGCGAGCCTGTCTATAGCGAAGCTTCCCTTATCATCGACACTGAAGGCCTGACGGTGAGGGATATAGCCGATATGATCAAAGATAAATTTTCCGCATAGCCTCCACTTCCGGCTCGTCCCCGCTCATTATCTTGTAGCCGAGGACCGCCTGCTGCAGATGCCAGGCCGTGCCGGGGATGTAGCCGTGGTGCGACGAGAGGCACGGATTCTTGTAATTGGCCTCGATAACCACTTCGCAGTCAAGCAGGTCGATGCCCTCCACGGCGGAAGGCAGGGTGTAGATGATTACATCAGCCTTGACCCCGCGGGCGATGCCGTCGTGGCGGTAGAGCACAGTGTGAAATCCGAGGTCCTCGGCAGCCGCGAGCGCCGCCTTGCCGGCTCCGCCGAAGCCTATTACCGCTGCCGTGCCCCTGTCGAGGGGCTCAAGCAGGGCGCGCACTCCCATATAATCGGAGTTCCAGGCCTTTACGCCGTCTTCGGTGTTGAGGCAGAGATTGGTCGCGCCGACCCTTTCGCACTCCGGGCTCTTCCAGTCCACGCGCTCGTATGCCGTCCCCTTGAACGGGGAAGTGACATTGATGCCCCTGTATTCTTTGAGGAAAGTCTCCCAGGCCAGTTCGAAGTCGGGGGTCTCGATGAGTTCGTAGGCATATTTGCCGTGGAACGCTGCGTTGAAGAGCTTTGGGCTCAGCGAGTGGGCTATAGGGTAGCCGATAAGTCCGAATTTATCCATTATTGCGTTGTCTTACAGATTCATAGAGGAGTATCGCAGCCGAGACGGAGACATTGAGCGAATCGAGCCGTCCCAGCATCGGTATCATTATATGTGCGTCCGCGGCCTTGCGCCAGACTTCGCTGAGTCCGGTAGATTCCGTGCCCATCACGATGGCGGTGCCGCCCCGCATATCGCGGTCGTAGTAGAGGGAGGAATCCTGAAGCTGTGCCGTGAGGATCTGTATCCCCTTATCTTTCAGATATTTGATTGCCTCGGCGCTTTCGCAGACTGCGGTCTGCACCGTGAATACTGCACCGAGCGATGCCCTGATGAGGTTGGGGTTGTAGATGTCGGCCCGCGGGTCGCAGATTATCAGCGCATCGGCTCCCGCCGCGTCGCAGGTCCTCAGCACCGCGCCTATGTTGCCCGGCTTCTCCACGCTTTCGAGTACCGCCACGAGCGGATTCTCCTTGAGCTTCAGACTCTTCAGGCTATGCTCGCGGGCCTTGACCTCGGCTATGATGCCCTCCGTGCCCTCGCGGTAGGCGACCTTGGCGTAGAGCTCCCGGCTCAGTTCGCAGATGCGGCAGTCTGGAAGCTGCACCTCGCCCGCGATTTCCGGGCAGATGAAGATGGTGTCGGCTTCGTAGCCCGCTTCCAGGCAATGTTCCAGCTCGCGCCGGCCCTCCACCGTGAATAAAGAACTTTCGCGCCGCTCAGATGCTTTCTGCTGCAGCGCGAGAAGTTTCTTAATCTTGGGATTGGATGCCGATGTGAGCGTCTCCGTCACTGTTTCTCTTCCTTTTTGAGTTTCTTCTCAGGCTTCATCTGAGGGAAGAAGAGCACATCCTGGATGGTGGTCTGCCCGGTCATGAACATGGTCAGACGGTCGATTCCCATTCCGAGTCCGGAGGTCGGCGGCATGCCGTATTCGAGCGCGCGCACGAAGTCCATATCAATATACATCGCCTCGTCGTCGCCCTTGCTCTTGAGCCTTGCCTGCTCCTCGAATCTCTGAAGCTGGTCGATAGGGTCGTTGAGCTCGGAATATGCGTTGGCGAGCTCCTTGCCGCAGACGAAGAGCTCGAAGCGCTCGGTTAGCTGCGGGTTGTCGCGGTGACGCTTGGTCAGAGGGGACATCTCCACCGGATAGTCGGTGACGAAGGTTGGCTGGATGAGCTTGTCCTCGCAGAATTCGCCGAAGATGGCGTCGATGAGCTTGCCTTTGCCCATTGAAGGCTCTATCTTGACATTCAGTGAGTTGCAGGTCTTGCGGAGCTCGTCCTCGTCCATCCCGCTCACATCGACTCCGGCGTATTCGCGGATGGCGTCGAGTATAGGCAGGCGGCGGTATTCTCCTCCGAAGTCCACCTCGTTGTCGCCGATCTTGACCTTGGTGGTGCCGTTGACAGCCATTGAAACTTCGCCGAGCATCTTCTCGACGAACTTCATCATCCAGTTGTAGTCCTTGTAGGCTACATAAATCTCCATGCAGGTGAACTCGGGATTGTGGGTCTTGTCCATTCCTTCGTTGCGGAAGTCCTTGGCAAACTCATACACTCCGTTGTATCCGCCTACAATCAACCTCTTGAGGTATAGCTCGTTGGCGATTCTCAGGTAGAGAGGGATATCTAGCGCGTTGTGGTGGGTGATGAACGGGCGGGCGGTCGCGCCTCCCGGGATGCTCTGCAGGATAGGGGTCTCCACCTCGAGGCAGCCGGCTTCGTCGAAGTAGCGGCGCATCGTGGAGATAATCTTCGCCCTCTTGACGAAGACGTCCTTGACCTGCGGGTTGACGATGAGGTCCACATACCTCTGGCGGTAGCGGAGCTCAGGGTCGGTGACGGCGTCGAAGACCTGACCGTCCATCTCCTTGACTATCGGGAGAACCTTGAGTGACTTGCTGAGCAGGGTAAGCTCCTTGGCGTGCACGCTGAGCTGGCCGGTCTGGGTGATGAAAGCGAAGCCCTTGATGCCCACGATGTCCCCGATGTCGAGGAGTTTCTTCCACACCGTGTTGTACATCGTCTTGTCCTCGCCCGGGCAGATCTCGTCGCGCTTGACATAGACCTGGATTCTGCCGGTGCTGTCCTGCAGCTCTCCGAAGGAGGCTGCGCCCATTATACGGCGGCTCATAAGCCTGCCCGCTATGCACACTTCCTGGAAATTTCCCTTCTCGGCATCATATCCGGCGGCTATTTCGGCTGCCGTGGCGTTGACGGGGTATTCCGCTGCGGGATAGGGCTCTATGCCCAGTTCTCTCAGCTTTGCGAGAGACTCCCTGCGTAAAAGTTCCTGTTCACTATATTCCATAGCGCAAAAATACGATAAAAATTCCAAAATTTATGCTATCTTTGTTGAGATATGGCTAAGGACTGCAAGTGGATTATCAGAGAGTCTGCGGACAGCGCGACGGTCGAGAGGCTTGCCGCGGAGGTCGGCATCGACAAGGTGCTTGCCGAGCTGCTGGTGCAGCGCGGGGTCAGTACCTTCGAGGAGGCCCGCCTCTTCTTCAGGCCGAGCCTTGACCGGCTGCACGACCCCTTCCTGATGAAGGATATGGATGCCGCCGTGGAGAGGCTGCGCCGCGCGATAGTTTCCGGGGAGAAGATTCTCGTCTATGGAGACTACGATGTGGACGGCACCACCGCCGTGGCTCTGGTTTACTCCTTCATCCGCCGATTCACTTCCGCCGTCGATTTCTACATCCCGGACCGCTACGACGAGGGCTACGGGGTTTCATTCAAGGGGATTGACTGGGCTTCGGACAATGGTTTCGGCCTGCTCATCACGCTGGACTGCGGCATCAAGGCCAGGGACAAGGTTGACTATGCCGCCGGCAAGGGGGTCGATGTGATTATCTGCGACCACCACCTCCCAGAGGACGAGCTCCCCAAGGCCGTGGCTGTGCTAGACCCCAAGAGGGAGGATTGCAGCTATCCGTTCGACGACCTCTCCGGCTGCGGGGTGGGATTCAAGCTCGTGCAGGCCTATTCGCAGCGCTACGGCATCCCGTTCGAGAGCCTGATTCCGCTGCTCGACCTGCTCGTCGTGAGCATCGCCTCCGACCTCGTGACGATGGTGGGAGAGAACCGCATCCTCGCCCATTTCGGACTTAAGCAGCTTAACGACAGCCCGTGCCAGGGACTCCTGGCGATGATAAACCTCTCCAATCTGGAGCCGGGGCACATCACGGTGGACGATATCGTCTTTAAAATCGGCCCGCGCATCAACGCCGCCGGGCGAATGGAGTCCGGCCGCCTGGCAGTGGAGCTACTGACCTCCGCCGACGCGTCCAGGGCGATGGCGATAGGGGAGAAAATCAACGAGAGCAACAACGAACGCAAGAACATAGACCGCGAAATAACCCAGGAAGCCCTGGAAATGGTGCAGTCCGGCAACTGCCTCTGCAGCGCCAACGCGACCATAGTCTATAACCCCAAGTGGAACAAGGGTGTGGTCGGAATCGTGGCCTCAAGGCTCGTGGAGGCATATTACAGGCCTACCGTGGTGCTGACCAAGTCCAACGGTTTCGTGACCGGCTCGGCCCGCAGCATCGCGGGATTCGACCTCTACGATGCCATCGAGAGCTGCGCAGACCTGCTGGAGAATTTCGGCGGGCATATGTATGCTGCCGGCCTCACCCTCAAGGAGGAGAACCTGCAGGAGTTCGCCGACAGGATGGATGCGTACATCGCCGGCCATGTGACCGCGGAGATGCTTACCCCGGTGGTGGAGGTGGACTCGAAGCTAGACTTCGCCCAGATTACCCCTAAATTCTTCCGCATACTCAAGCAGTTCCAGCCTTTCGGGCCGGGCAACAACAACCCTATCTTCGTGACGGAGAATGTCTATGACGCGGGCACTGGGCGCAAGGTGGGCGCAGGCGGGGTGCATATGAAGCTCGACCTGATACAGGAGTCGCAGCCGTATCACCAGATTCCGTCGATTGCCTTCAATATGGCCGACTATTTCGACTACATCCGCGAGGGCAACCCGTTCGACGTGTGCTATGCGATAGTGGAGAACTACTACCGCGGCAATTCATCTATCCAGCTGCGCATCAGGGATTTGCGCGAAAGGGACGATATCTGTAAAATCTAATCATATATGACACTGAAATCATTCGTTGCGGCCTCCGCCTCTGCAGCCCTCCTGCTCTGCGCGGTGCCGACCCGGGCTAAAATCACCCTTCCCGAACTTCTCGGCGACCATTGTATCCTTCAGCAGCAGACCCGCGCCAATCTCTGGGGCGAAGCCGCTGCCGGTTCCAAGGTCAGCGTGAAAGTTTCTTGGAGCAAAGACAAGTACAGCGCCGTCGCAGGCTCCGACGGCAAATGGCTCATCGCCGTGGATACCCCTGCGGGAAGCTATGAGCCTCAGACGATTACCATTTCCGACCGCGACGGCAGCGTGACGCTGAGCGATGTGCTCATCGGCGAAGTCTGGCTCGCGGGCGGGCAGTCCAATATGGAGATGCCTCTCAACGGATTCCACAGCTGCCCGGTTGAGGGCTCGCTGGAGACCATCCTCGCTGCGGGGCAGTGGAAGAACAAGGTGCGCGAGGTGAAGATTCCGAAGACCGGAGCTACCGAGCCTCAGGACTATGTGCAGGGCAAATGGGTGGAGACCAATCCGGAGACGGCGCGCGACTTCACCGCCGTCGGCTGGTATTTCGCAACCGCCGTCAATGCGGCAGTAGATGTGCCGGTGGGCATCCTCGCCTGTAACTGGGGCGGTTCCGCGGTGGAGAGCTGGGTGCCTAAGGAGGTTGTCTATTCCTATCCCGAGAATACCATTCCGTCCCAGAGGCACGAGCCGTTCTTCGATGAGGGAGGCTGGTACAACTGCACCTCCAACTATGTGATGTACAACGGAATGCTCTATCCTGTGCACAACTATACCATCAAGGGATTCATCTGGTATCAGGGCGAGACCAATGCCTGGCTGTACCAGTATTATGCCGAGCGCCTTGCCAGGATGGTCGGTATCTGGAGGGAGCTCTGGGGTCAGGGCGAACTCCCGTTCTATGAGGTCGAGCTCGCGCCTTATGTCTATGGCGGCGACGGTACCCTGGGCGCACGCATCCGCGAGGCGCAGAGGGCGGCTGTGGACATCATCCCCAACAGCGGAATCGTCAGCACCGCCGACCTTGCCTACCCTTATGAATATGACCAGATCCATCCTTGCCAGAAGCGCCAGGTGGGCGAAAGGCTCGCGCTGCTCGCCCTTAACAAGACCTACGGGATGTATTCCCTGCCGTGCGAGGGGCCTGTGTATGACGGATTTGAGGTGAACGGCAGCGAGGTGAAGGTCAACTTCAAAAATACCATTTACGACGGGCTGAGCCCGTGGCGCGACATTGTCGGCTTCGAACTTGCCGGCGAGGACAAGGTCTTCCATCCTGCCGCCGCCCGCCGCGTGAACGGCAGCGTGATCGTCACTTGCGATGCCGTCCCGGCCCCTGTGGCGGTGCGGTACTGCTTCCGCGACTTCCAGATAGGCAACCTCACCGGCATCCTCAACCTCCCCGCCGTCCCGTTCCGCTCGGATAATTGGTAGGGCGCCGCTGATACACAAAGAACTCCGACCGAAAATTCGGCCGGAGTTCTTGTAGTCC
>CAVJHI010000019.1:0-36136 GCA_963649415.1 bacterium | reverse complement strand
AGAGCCTGATTGGCGCCTCCCTCGACCTCGACGGCACCAAGTCCGACAGCGGCCGGATTTTCGTAAAATAAGGGGCCGCTAATAATTGCCGTCACGGCCGGATTTTGCCTTTACGCGATTTTGCTGTACCTTTATGCCCGAAAAGCGGAAAGCCGGGAAATCCGTAAACCGAAAGCCGGCAAATCCGGGAAGCCGGGAACCACAAAAAATCATTATGAAGAAGTTTATCACTCTGGCTGCGGTGGCAGCCGTTGTGCTTGCATCCTGCACGGAGAAGATTGACCGGCAGGCGCTTGTCACCCGCAACAACCCGCAGGTGACGGAGGTCAACCCCCTGCACTCGCTGAACCTCGGCAATGGGGAGTTCACCATTACCCTCGACGCCACCGGGCTGCAGACCTTCCCTGAATACTACAAGGACGGTCTCTCGCTCGGCACCTACAGCGAATGGGGCTGGCACTCATTCCCCGACACCGAAGGCTACACTCAGGCTGAATCCCTCGAGGATCACCCGCTTCCGGGCCATCCGCACGGAATCTATTCCGTACAGTCAGGCGATCTTTCCGAGCGCGGCAAGGCAGCCGCGGAATGGGTCCGCGCCAACCCGCACAGGATGCACCTTGGCAACATAGGCTTCTCGGGCATGAACCCCGAAGAAATCAGCGAAGTGTCCCAGACCCTCGATATGTGGAACGGAGAACTCCGCTCCGAATTCAAGTGGAAGGGCACCCCTGTCTCAGTGCGCACCGTCAGCGCCGACGAGAGCGACGATGTCTTCGCCGCGAGCATCAGCTCCTCCGAGCCTCTTCCGCTCGTAATCCGCTTCCCCTACCCCACCGGCGTCCACTCCGACGATGCGTCGGACTGGAATTCCGATGAGAAGCACAGCAGCGAGATCATCTCTCAGGATGCGTCCCGCGCCGTCATCAAGCGCAGCGTAGATGGGAGCAGCTACTATGTGAGTCTCGCCTGGGAAGGCAGGGCAGAGCTCAGCAGGAGCGGAGCCAACTCATTCACTCTCAGCCCTTCCGAAGGGGATTTCAGTTTCAGCGCCGAGTTCACGGAGGATGCTCCCGACTCTCCTGCGCTGAGCTTCGCCGAGGCCCGCAAGGCCGCCCGCAAGCTCTGGAACAGCTACTGGAAGACGAGCGGCGTGGTGGACTTCTCGCGCTGCACTGATGAGCGCGCGGCTCTCCTCGAGAAGAGGGTCGTCCAGTCACAGTACCTCATCAGGGTCCAGGAGGCGCAGAATTTTCCTCCGGCGGAGACCGGAATGACCTACAACAGCTGGTTCGGCAAGTTCCACCTCGAGATGGTGATGTGGCACAGTTTCCACTACGCCACCTGGGGCAAGCCCGAGCTGCTCGACAAGCAGTTGAGCTGGTATCTGAGCGTGATGCCGCAGGCCCGCGAAATAGCTGAGCGGCAGGGATTTGCAGGCGTGAGATGGATGAAGATGACCGATCCGTCGGGACTTGAGGCTCCGTCCGATGTGGGTTCGTTCATCATCTGGCAGCAGCCGCACCCTATCTATATGGCGGAACTAATCTACCGCGCCACCAAGGACCCCGAGGTGCTCGAGAAATATGCCAATATGGTCCAGCAGACCGCCGAATTTATGGCATCGTTCGTAAGCTACGACTCAGCCGCTGACCGCTACATCATCCAGGGAGCCTGCGCCGCCAACGAATCCTACCACGAGCGCAGCACAGTCAACCCTGCATTCGAGATGTCCTACTGGCACTTCGGGCTCAAGACCGCCCAGGAGTGGAGGGAGCGCCTCGGAAAGGATCGGATTGCGGAGTGGGACGACATCCTCGCCAAACTCGCACCGCTCTCCACCAGCCCGGACGGCATCTACCTGCCGGCTGAGAAGGGCCCCGGCATCCCGGACTTCGTCAATATGATTGCCGGCGAAGATGTGGGACCGGCCGCCCCTGCAGGCGGATATTTCAACGGCATCCGACCTAAATCCGAGGTCAAAGCCAAGCCGGCGGACCGCGGGGGCAGGGATCCGTTCTACATCCGCGCCACCTCGTCCGAAAACCTGCTCGCCTACGGCATGCTCCCTGCCTGCCGCCTCTTCAACGAGGAGAATATGCAGAAGACTGTGGAGCGCGCCGCGGAGAACTGGGGGTGGAAGGGGGGCAGCTGGAGCTGGAACTACCCTTCACTTATGATGAACGCCACCCGCCTGCACCGCAGCGACATAGCGGTGCGCGCTGCCACGATGGACGGGCGCAGCGACCTGCTCCTCCCGAGCGGCAACAACTACCGCACAGAGCGCCTGAGGATGTATCTCCCGGGCAACGGAGGCCTGCTGCTCGCTGTCGGCCTGATGTGCGCCGGCTGGGACGGCTGCGATGAGCAGAACCCGGGATTCCCTAAAGACGGGACCTGGGATGTACGCTGGGAAGGCATCACCCCGATGCCGTAACAGGCTCGGGGGCCGGGACTATATCAACCGATACTCTTTCAGCTCTGCGCGAAGCCGCTGCCAGTCGGGGCAGACGCTCGCAAGCAGGGCTTTGAACTCCGGGCCGTGGTTCATCTGCCGCAGGTGGCAGAGCTCGTGCAGCATCACATAGTCCCGCAGCTCGGCGGGAAGCCGCATCAGATTGAGATTGAGGTTGATATTCTTTTTTGAAGAGCAGCTCCCCCAGTTGGAGACATTGTGCTTGATGCGCACCTGATTGAACTCAAATCCGTACTGCGCCGCCAGCTCGCGCAGCCTCCCCGGCAGGTAGGCCTTGGCTGCGGCGCGCAGCTGCGCCACCTCCGCCGTCTCGGGCAGGGTGCGGCGGGGCCGACGGCGTCTTATTATTCTGAAAATCAATTCTACAGAAGCTTCTTGCGAAGCTCGGCAATCATATCCACGGTCATCGCCTCAAGGTCGTAGGACGGCTTCCAGTCCCACTCCTCGCGGGCGCAGCTGTCGTCCATCCTGTCCGGCCACGAATCCGCAATCGCCTGGCAGACCGGATTGATCTCGTAGCGCATCCTGAATCCCGGGATGTGCTCGGCAATTTTGGCGCGGAGGATCTCCGGGTCGAAGCTCATCGACGCGATGTTGAAGGAGTTGCGGTGCACGAGACGGGAAGGGTCGGCGTTCATTATATCGACGGCGGCCTTGAGCGCGTCCGGCATATACATCATATCCATAAAGGTCCCGGCCTTGATCGGGCAGACGAATTCCTCGCCCTTAACGGCTGAGTAATAGATGTTTACCGCATAGTCGGTAGTACCTCCGCCCGGCAGGGTCACGTGGGAGATAAGCCCCGGGAAACGCACGGAACGGGTATCGACTCCGTATTTGAGATGATAATAGTCGCTGAGCAGCTCGGTCGTCACCTTGGTCACGCCGTACATCGAGCGCGGGCGCTGCACCGTATCCTGCGGGGTATTCACGCGGGGAGTATCCGGCCCGAACGAGCCGATGGAACTCGGGGTAAAGACCGCGCATCCCTTCTCGCGGGCAATCTCGAGGATATTGAAAAGTCCGTTTATCTGGATATCCCAGGCGAGCTGAGGTTTCTTCTCGGCCACTGCGGAGAGCAGGGCGGCGAGGTTATAGACGGTGTCGATACGGTATTTGTCCACTATTCCTGCAAGTGCCGCTGCGTCAAGCACATTTGCCTCGGCTGAAGGGCCGCTTTCGAGCAGTTCTCCTGACGGTTCGGCGCCCTTGATATAGCCGGCGACAACATTGCCTTCCGGGTACAGACGCCTGAGTTTCATCGTGAGTTCGGAGCCGATTTGGCCGGTCGAGCCGATCACAAGAATATTTTTCATCGACATTGTGTAATAAATATTGCCGCGAATATACAAAAAAATCGTAATTTTGTAGGAATTGACACTATAGAACCATTGCCATCATGTACGGGAAATTTCAAAAGCACCTTCAGGATGAGCTTGCGTCCATCAGGGAAGCGGGGCTCTACAAAGACGAACGCAATATTATCTCCGCCCAGTCTGCGGAAATCACCCTTCAGGACGGCTCCAAGGCCCTGAACTTCTGCGCCAACAACTACCTTGGCCTCGCCGACTCCCCGCGCCTTATCAAGGCCGCTGAGGAAGCGATGCACACCCACGGCTTCGGCATGTCCTCAGTCCGCTTCATCTGCGGCACGCAGGACCTGCACAAGCAGCTCGAGAAAGCCATTTCCGACTTCTTCCACACAGAGGACACCATACTCTACGCCTCCTGCTTCGACGCCAACGGCGGAGTATTCGAGCCGCTGCTCGGACCGGAGGACGCCATCATCTCCGACGCGCTCAACCACGCCTCCATCATCGACGGCGTGCGCCTCTGCAAGGCGGTGCGCTACAGATACGCCAACGCCGACATGGCCGACCTCGAGCGCTGCCTCAAGGAGGCCCAGGCGCAGCGGTACCGCATCATCTGCACGGACGGAGTCTTCTCGATGGACGGCAATGTGGCCCCTATGGACAAGATTTGCGAGCTCGCGGAGAAATATGACGCGCTCGTGATGGTGGACGAGAGCCACTCCGCCGGAGTGGTCGGCAAGACAGGACGCGGCGTCGCAGAGCAGTTCGACTGCTACGGCCGCATCGACATCTTCACCGGCACGCTCGGCAAGGCTTTCGGAGGCACCGTGGGCGGATTCACCACCGGCCGCAAGGAAATCATCGAGATGCTCCGCCAGCGCTCCCGCCCTTACCTCTTCTCCAACTCCCTGCCGCCGATGATTGTCGCCGCCGGCATCGAGATGTTCAAGATGCTCGGCGAAAGCAACGCCCTGCACGACCGCCAGCAGGAGAATGTCGAGTACTTCCGCGAGAAGATGATTGCCGCGGGCTTCGACATCAAGCCGACCCAGTCCGCTATCTGCGCCGTGATGCTATACGACGCCAAGCTCTCCCAGGAATTCGCCGCCAAGATGGCAGAAGAAGGCATCTTCGTGACCGGCTTCTACTACCCTGTAGTGCCTAAGGGGCAGGCCCGCATCAGGGTTCAGCTCTCCGCAGCCCACAAAAAAGAGCATCTCGACAAGGCAGTGGCCGCATTCATCAAAGTCGGCAAGGAACTTGAAGTAATCAAATAACGACAAATACCAATACCAATGAAACCATCCAACCGTATTCTGACAGTGCTCGCAGCCGCTGCGACGCTTGCTCTGACCGCATCCTGCAAGGGCGGCGGGGACGAATTTGCCTATCTCTACAAGAATCTTCCGTTCAAGATGGACCGAGTCTCAAGGCCGGCCATCCCTGACTACAGCGTGAATATCACCGACTTCGGCGGTGTCGGAGACGGAGTGACGATGAACACCGAGGCCTTCGCCTCTGCGATGAAGCAGCTCTCCGACAAGGGCGGCGGACACCTCGTCGTGCCTGCAGGCATCTGGTACACAGGCCCGATCGAGCTCTTGAGCAACTGTGACCTGCATGTCACCCCGAACGCCGTGATCATATTCAACCCTGACCGCGACCTCTATCCTATCATCAAGACCGTGTTCGAGGGGCTCGACACCCGCAGGTGCGAATCCCCTATCCACGCCGAGGGCGCACGCAACATCTCCATCACCGGAGGCGGCGTGATCGACGGCAGCGGAGAGGCCTGGAGGATGGTCAAGAAATCCAAGCTCACCGACAACGAGTGGAGGAAGCAGGTGGCATCGGGCGGCATCGTCAGCGAAGACGGCAAGACCTGGTACCCGGACGAAGCCTTCCTGAGAGCCAGCAAGATGAGCAATATGAACGTGCCGGGGTTCATCCAAAGCGAGGAGGAGTGGAACGAATACAAGAGCTTCCTCCGCCCGAATATGGTGTCTCTGCGCAACTGCGAGAACGTGCTTCTCGAGGACTGCACCTTCCAGAACTCCCCTTGCTGGAATGTTCACCCGCTTCTCTGCAAGAACCTGATAGTCAGCAAGGTAAACATCCGCAACCCATATTATTCCCAGAACGGCGATGCAATTGACGTGGACAGCTGCGAGAATGTGCTCATAGTCAATTCCACCTTCGACGCGGGCGATGACGGCATCTGCATCAAGTCCGGCAAGGACGCTGACGGCAGGCGCCGCGCCAAGCCGTGCCGCAACCTCATCGTGGACAACTGCACCGTATTCCACGGCCACGGCGGATTCACCGTCGGCAGCGAGATGAGCGGTGGAGTCGAGAATATAAAGGTGTCCAACTGCCGCTTCCTCGGCACTGACGTGGGCCTCAGGTTCAAGAGCACCCGTGGCCGCGGAGGAGTAGTCAAGAACATCTATATCAACGATATATACATGAAGGACATCGTGGCTGACGCCATCCTCTTCGACCTCTTCTACGGAGGCAAGTCGGCTGTCGAGGCCGCAGCCGAGAAGGACGAAAGCATCCAGGTGCCTGCCGTGCCGGTGGATGAGACTACCCCGGAGTTCCGCGACATCTATATCAATAATGTATGCTGCAACGGCGCCTCAAGGGCGATGCTCTTCAACGGCCTGCCTGAGATGCCGGTCCGCAACATCAATGTCACAGACTGCACGATGAGCGCCGACGAGGGCATAGTGCTGCGCAACTCGCAGGACATCACCTTCAAGAACGTGGAGTGCTTCCCTAAGAGCGGGGACGCCATCACCACGATGAGAGTCAAGAACTTCACAAACGAATAGCCTTATGAACGGAAAAATCACACTCGCAATACTTTCACTCGCCGCCCTGCTGTCCTGCAGCAAGTCCGAGCCGATGTCGGAGAAGATGGTACATTCACAGATGTACCGCTGCCCGGAGCCTACCTACCTCGACTACGCCGAGGGCCGATTCAAGTGGGGCTACACCCCGGGGCTCGAGCTCAAGGCCTTCCTCGACGTATATGAAGCCTACGGCGACCAGACCATCTACGACTATGTGCTGCGCTGGTATGACCAGGCCGTAAACGAAGACGGTAGCATCAACACATATTCAGTCGAGAAATACAATGTGGATCTCATCTGCCCGGGCCGCTCCCTCTTCTACTTCTACGACAAGACCGGCAACGAGAAGTACCGCAAAGCCATCGACCTGATAAAGACGCAGATAGACGGCCACCCTCGCACTTCCGAGGGAGCGTTCTGGCACAAGAAAGTCTATCCTCACCAAATCTGGCTCGACGGAGTCTATATGGCCGAGCCGTTCTATGCCGAATACGCCACCCGCTATCTCAGCGGCGAGGAGCAGACAGCGGCCTACAGGGAGATTGCCAACGAATTCGTGATTGCCGCGAAGCACACCTACGACCCTGCCACCAAGCTCTACCGCCACGCGTGGGACGAGTCCCGCTCCATGTTCTGGTGCAACCCGGAGACCGGGCAGTCGCAGCACTGCTGGGGCCGCGCGCTCGGATGGTTCTGCATGGCCGCCGTGGAGGTCCTCGACTTCATCCCGGAGGAAATGAGCGCTGAGCGTCAGCAGATTATCGACCTGCTCAGGGGCATCTGCGCCGAACTCCCGAAGTGGGCGGACCCGGAGAGCGGAGTATGGTATCAGGTGCTCGACCAGCCGGGGCGCGAGGGCAACTACCTCGAAGCCACCTGCTCCGCAATGTTCTCCTACACCTACCTCAAGGGCATCCGCAAGGGCTATCTCGACGCTTCGCTCCTGCCTTACGCCAAGAAGCTCTATGAAGATGTAGTCAAGGCATTCATCTCCACCGACGACACCGGCCACATCAGCCTCGAGAAATGCTGCTCAGTGGGCGGGCTCGGCGGCTCCAACAACCGCATGGGCGATTTCGCATATTATCTCAGCGAGCCTGTGAGACCTAACGACTCCAAGGGAGTCGGGCCGTTCATCTGGGCATCGCTCGAAATGGAAAAACTCAAATAATGTTATACACTTATAATTTATCATTACCATTATGACAAACAATCCATTCTCACTTGAAGGAAAGAATGCCTGGATTACAGGCGCTTCCTACGGTATCGGCTTCAACATCGCCAAGGCTTTCGTCGCTGCCGGTATCAAGACCATCATTTTCAACGACATCAACGAAGAACTCCTCCAGAGGGGCTACGCCAACTACAAAGAGGCCGGAATAACTAACGTCAAGGGATATATCTGCGATGTGACCAAGGAAGATGACGTCAAGGCTCTCGTAGCCAAGATCCACGAGGAAGTGGGCAACATCGACATCCTCGTCAACAACGCCGGCATCATCAAGCGCATCCCTATGCACGAGATGACCCGCGCACAGTTCCAGCAGGTTATCGACATCGACCTCGTAGGACCGTACATCGTATCTTCTGCAGTGCTCCCTGAGATGATGGAGAGGCACGAGGGCAAGATTATCAATATGTGCTCAATGATGTCAGAGCTCGGACGCGAGACCGTATCAGCCTACGCAGCAGCCAAGGGCGGCCTCAAGATGCTCACCCGCAACATCTGCGCAGAGTACGCCGAGTACGGCATCAACTGCAACGCCATCGGACCGGGCTACATCGCTACCCCTCAGACCGCTCCTCTCCGCGAGCGTCAGGCTGACGGCAGCCGTCATCCGTTCGACCAGTTCATCGTCAGCCGCACCCCTGCCGGACGCTGGCTCGACCCTTCTGAGCTCGGCGCACCTGCAGTCTTCCTCGCTTCACACGCGTCAGACGCAGTCAACGGCCATGTCCTCTATGTAGATGGAGGTATCCTCGCATACATCGGAAAACAGCCTAAATAATCTCTGCCGGCATGAAACTCAACTGTCAAGTACGCCAGGCTTCGAGCAATATCGACGCGAAGCACTACGACACCGAGCGCATCCGCAAGGAGTATCTTGTTGAGAACGTGATGGTGCCTGACGAGATCAATATGGTCTATTCTATGTTCGACCGCATCATCTCAGGCGGCGCAGTCCCTGTCAAGGAGGAGCTGAAGCTCTCCGCTCCGGAAATCCTCCGCGCGGACTACTTCACGCAGCGCCGTGAGCTGGGCATCATCAATGTGGGCGGTGCCGGCACCGTTGTAGTGGGCGAGGAGGAGTACCACCTCGACTACAAGGAGGCCCTCTATGTGGGCCGCGGCAACAGGGATGTCATCTTCAAGAGCGACTCCGCCGACAAGCCTGCACATTTCTACTTCTGCTCGGCCACCGCACACCGCGAGACCGCGGTCAAGAAGGTCACCAAGAAGGACGCCGTAGTGATGCACCTCGGCTCTCTCGAAGAGTCCAACGAGCGCACCATCAACCGCCTGCTCGTCAAGGAGGTAGTACCTTGCTGCCAGCTCCAGATGGGTATGACCGAGCTCGCTCCGGGCAGCACCTGGAACACTATGCCGGCCCACACCCACGACCGCCGCATGGAGGTTTACTTCTACTTCGAGCTGCCGGAAGACGCTGCAGTCTGCCACTTCATGGGAGAGCCTCAGGAGACCCGTCACATCTGGATGCACAACGAGCAGTCAGTCATCTCTCCGCAGTGGAGCATCCACGCAGCCTGCGCGACCCGCAACTATACCTTCATCTGGGGTATGTGCGGCGAGAACGACGACTACAATGATATGGACGGTTGCAAGACCACAGATATGAAGTAATTATGAGGAAAGCAATCATAGCGATGGCACTTGCCGCCGGACTCGTGTGCGCCTGCAACTCCGCTCCGGAGCAGAAGGTGATGGCACGCTACGTGCCTGAGAGGGCCGACGACTTCGTCTTCGAAAACAACCTCATCGCCGGCCGCATCTACGGCAAGGCGCTCGAGGGCAACCCGACTTCTCCGGGCATCGACATCTGGGTGAAGCTTCCGGGCAAGCTCGTCGCGGACGAGTGGTACGCAGAGGCTCTCAAGGACGCCTCCTACTACCACCGCGACCACGGCGGAAAGGACTGCTACAAGGTGGCGGTCAGCCTCGGCGGCGGCGCATCAGTGCCTTATATTGACGGAGAACTCTGGTACCCTTCCACCAACTGGCGTTCCTGCGACCTCGTGGAGCAGAGCAACGACAAGGTGGTTTTCATCCTGCATTATCCTGAATGGCAGGCGGGTTCTGTCAGCGTCAAGCTCGACAAGAAAATCACCGTCAGCGCCGACCAGTATTTCAGCAAGGTTGAGGACACCTACACTTTCAGCGGAGCCGAGACCATCCCGGTTGCCGCAGGCGTGTTCCGCCATCCTTCCCAGGACAGCATCGAGGACGAGCTCATCGGAGCCGACCGCTATGCAATCTGGGAGCAGGCTTCCGACCAGAGCATCGAGGCTGAGGACGGAAGGCTCGGAGTGGGCGTGTATATGCCGGGCGCCGAGTCTGTCAGCGTCACTCCTGACGGCTCCCACGGCATCTGCGTCAAGAGCGTGAAGTCAGGCGAGCCTCTCACCTACTACTTCGGCTCCTGCTGGTCCAAGGGCAATGTCAAGAACTCTGCATCTTGGTTCGAAATCGTCAACGGACTTCAGTAAAAAATGCTGACTCTGCTGATTAGTTTGATTCTCAATATCCCGGGGGTGATTGACTGGACAGCGGCCGATCACCCTCAGATATTGGAGATTTTCGGTGAGCCCAAGCTCATCGGCACGGCTCTCGGGGATGCCGTCGAGTTCGACGGAATCGACGACGGAGTGTTTCTGGACAGCGTCCCGCTCGAGGGGATGGAGGAATTTACCGTCGAGATGATATTCAACCAATACCCCGGCGGAAGCTTCGAGCAGCGCTTTATGCACCTCGGCGCCTACAAGGGCGCGCGCCTGATGTTCGAGAGCAGGGTCAAGCCGGATAGCACCTGGTACTTCGACGCCTTCGTGTATCTGGAGGACAAGGAGCGGTCCTGCGTGCTCATCGATCCCGAGCTCACGCACCCCTGCGGCAAGTGGTACAACCTTACCCTGGTCGCCGACGGCAGCGGGCTCAAAAGCTATGTGGACGGAGTGCTCCAATGCACCGGAGACCTCCCCTACCGGCCTCTAATCTGCGAGGGGAAAACCTCTCTCGGAGTGAGGCAGAATCTGGTGTGCTGGTTCAACGGGGCGATTTTCCGGATACGGATTACCCCACGGGCCCTGAGCCCGGACGAATTCCTCCGCGACCAGGACAAACTTAACGGAACGGACAAATAATTTACCATCGCATAATACCGCCACCGCTAATAATCCAATCAATTTTTTTTATGAAATTAAAGACAATCACCCTGGCACTCGCTTGCCTGATGTGCGCCGGACTCACCGCGCAGAACTATCCTTATCAGGATTCTTCCCTCCCTGCCGAAACGCGCGCGGACGACCTCCTCGGAAGGCTCAGCCTCGAGCAGAAAGTTTCCCTTATGATGAACACCAGCCCGGCCATTCCGGAATTCGGAATCCGCGAATATGACTGGTGGAACGAGGCCCTGCACGGCTGCGCCCGCGCCGGCATCGCCACCGTATTTCCGCAGGCCATCGGTATGGCTTCATCCTGGGACGAGGCTCTCCTCAAGGAAGTCTTCACCGTCGCAAGCGACGAGCAGAGAATCAAGTTTATACAGGCCCGCAAGGATAAAGTGACGCGCTATCACGGACTTACGGTCTGGACTCCTAACATCAACATCTTCCGCGACCCGCGCTGGGGACGCGGACAGGAGACCTACGGCGAAGACCCGTATCTGACTGCCCGCATGGGTTACTCCGTAGTGACGGGACTTCAGGGTGAGAATGACGGCAAATACGACAAGCTGCACGCCTGCCTCAAGCACTATGCGGTACACAGCGGCCCTGAGGGGACGAGGCACAGCTTTGATGTGTCAGTATCCTACAGGGACCTTATGGAGACCTACCTCTACGCTTTCGAGAGACTCGTCAAGGATACTGACGTACAGGAGGTTATGTGCGCTTACCAAAGGCTTGACGGCAAGCCTTGCTGCGGCAACGACCAGCTCCTCGGACAGCTCCTCCGCGACAAATGGGGATTCAAGGGCATCGTAGTCAGCGACTGCGGCGCCATCAGCGATTTCTTCCGTCCTAACGCCCACGGGACCTTCCTCAATGACCCTAGCTCCGCCACCGCCAATGCGGTGCGCACCGGCACCGACCTCGAGTGCGGCGGCTCCTACAAGCACCTCATCGACGCCGTTGCCGAAGGCAAAATCAGCGAGAAGGACATCGATGTTTCGCTCAAGCGCCTGCTCGTGGACAGATTTATGCTCGGCGAGATGGACCCGGACGACCAGGTCAGCTGGAACAAGATTCCTGAAGACCGCCTCGCCTGCGCAGAGTCCCGCGCCCTCTCCCTCAAGATGGCCCGCGAGACTATGGTCCTCCTGCAGAACGACGGCATCCTGCCTCTCGGCAAGAGCGGAGTCAAGTACGCCGTCATCGGACCTAACGCAGCCGACTCAGTCGTGCTCAACGGCAACTACAATGGTACGCCGGTATCGTCCGTAACTGCCATAGAGGGCATCAGGGCCAAGGTCGGCGCAGCCAATGTGACCGAGAATACCGACGAGGCCGACATCGTCATCTATGTGGGCGGAATCTCTCCTAAGCTCGAGGGCGAAGAGATGCGCTACAACAATATCGAGGGCTTCGACAGGGGCGACCGCACCACCATCGAGCTCCCTTCAGCACAGCGCAAGGAAATCGCGGCTCTCAAGGCTGCCGGCAAGAAAGTCGTGCTAGTCAATATGTCAGGCTCCGCAATGGGTCTGCTTGCAGAGACCAAGACCTGCGCCGCCATCCTGCAGGCCTGGTATCCGGGCGAAGCGGGCGGCACTGCCATCGCCGATGTGCTCTTCGGAGACTACAACCCTGCAGGCCGCCTGCCTGTGACCTTCTACCGCAGCGACGCCGACCTGCCTGACATCAACAACTACGACATGGCAGGCCGCACCTACCGCTTCTTCGAGGGTAAGCCGCTCTTCGAGTTCGGCTACGGTCTCAGCTACACCACCTTCAAGTATGGCCGCGCCAAGGTTTCCGACGGCGCTCTCACTGTCAAAGTCAGCAACACCGGCAAGATGGACGGCGACGAGGTCGTACAGCTCTATGTCAAGAAATCCGAGGACAAGGAAGGCCCTAAGATGGCTCTCAGAGGCTTCCGCAGGGTGCACATCCCGGCAGGCCAGACCGTCGAGGTAAGCATACCTCTGACCGAGGAGACTTTCAAAACCTACAACGCTGCCAGCGGCGAGATGGAGGCGACTCCGGGACACTTCACCCTCTACTACGGGTCAAGCTCTTCGCCTAAGGCGCTCAAATCTGTAAAAATCACTAGATAACAATGCATTTGCTTGCACTTCTGGCTTCATTGATGATGCTCGCTCCGGGCAGCAATGACAGCTACACCAATCCTATACTGTTTTCAGATTACTCCGACCCGGATGTCATCCGGGTCGGGGATGACTATTGGATGACCGCATCCTCGTTCACCAGTTTCCCCGGACTTCAGGTCCTGCATTCCACCAATCTCGTGGACTGGGAAATAGCCGGGGCGGCGCTGCCCGAGCTCGGCCCGGCATTCGACGCGCCTTCACACGGCAACGGGGTATGGGCTCCGTGCATCCGCTACCACGACGGGAAGTACTGGATATTCTGGGGTGACCCGGACAAGGGAATCTTCCAGATCAATACCACCGACCCGCGCGGAGAGTGGAGCAAGCCTCATCTGGTGCTGGAAGGCAAGGGAATGATCGACACCAGCCCGCTCTGGGACGATGACGGGAGGGTCTATCTCGTCCACGCCTGGGCGGGTTCGCGTGCCGGGTTCAAGAGCATTCTCAATGTCTGCGAGCTCGACAAGGAGTGCCGACGCGTCATCGGCGACCAGATACTCGTCTTCGACGGCAAAAAGAACAACAACGACACCGTAGAGGGTCCTAAGTTCTACAAGCGCGACGGCTGGTACTACATCTTCGCCCCGTCCGGCGGAGTCAAGGAAGGCTGGCAGCTCGTGCTGCGCTCCCGCAATGTTTACGGCCCATACGAATACCGCACAGTGCTCCACCAGGGCAATACCGACATCCACGGCCCTCACCAGGGCGGTTGGGTGACAGATGCGGAGGGCAAGGACTGGTTTATCCATTTCGAGGACCGCTATGCCTGGGGCCGCGTCTGCCACCTCCAGCCTATGAGCTGGAGCGAAGACGGCTGGTGCATAATCGGCATAGACCGTGACGGCGACGGTATCGGCGAGCCTGTACTCAAGCACAGTAGGCCGGCAGTTGCCGAGAAATATAAGGGCACAAAGCTCGAAGGCGTCAGCGCAATCGCCACGAGCACCGGATTTACGGGCACCTCCATCCCGCTCAACTGGCAGTGGGAGGCCAACCCTAAATTCTACTGGTATATGCTCAACCCAAGCCTTGGCTGCCTGAGGCTCAACTGCATCAAGAGCCCGGAGGGCTGGAAGAACCTGCGCGATACGCCTAACATCCTGGCGCAAAAGGTAGTAGGCCCGCGCACCGAGTTCACTACCAAACTCGTTTACCGCCCGTCCTACGCTTCTGAAAGAGTCGGAGTAATCGTGACCGGGCGCAGCTACAGCACCATAGAGCTCAACTACGATGGCGAGGCTTTGAGCCTCGTGCGCCGCGACTGCATCGATGCCAACAAGGGCGCCGCAGAGCAGATTGTCGCCTCTACAGGGCTGGAGAAGCAGGATTTCAACACCGTATGGATCCGCGTCAAGGTGGAGAAGAACTGCATCTGCACATTCTCCTACAGCCTCGACGGCAAGAAGTTCAAGACGCTCGGACCGGAGTTTACCGGAAGTGCCGGTGAGTGGATCGGAGCTAAGGTAGGATATTTCGCCATCTCCGATATCAAGAAGAACGACGGCGGCTCAGTGGAAGTATATTAACACAAAATTATGTTTAACCGTACCATCATCAGGGCGGTGGCAGTGAGTATGATTTCCCTGCTTTCCGTCGAAGGCCTTATGGCCCAGCCGCGCAGCAGAGGGCTGCGCGAGACCTCAGAAGACTTCTTCCGCACGGAGGAAGCCGCAACAATCGGCGACCAGGTGCTTGCCTACCAGAGGTGCACCGGAGGCTGGCCTAAGAACATAGACATGGCCCGTCCGCACTCTCAGAAAGAGCTTGCCAAAGTGCGAGCCGAAAAGTCGCGCCGCAACGACTCCACCATCGACAACGATGCCACTACAATGCAGATGACCTACCTCGCAAGGCTCTATCAGGCCACCTCCGGGGAGCGCTTCCGCGAGGGATTCCGCAATGGGGTCGAGTACCTGCTTAGCGGTCAGTACGACAACGGCGGCTGGCCGCAGTTCTGGCCGGAGATGCGTGACTATCAAGTCAATATCACATTCAACGACGATGCTATCGTCAACACCCTGGAGCTCTTCCGGGATATAATAAACGGAGTCGAGCCTTACGGCGGTGACCTTGTGGACAACGAGATGAGGGAACGCCTGCAGAAGTCCTTCGACAAGGGCATCGAGTGCATCCTCGCCACCCAGATCAGGGTGAAAGGCAAGCCGACCGTATGGTGCCAGCAGAACGACCCTGTAAGCCTTGCTCCGGCATCCGCCCGCGCCTATGAGCTGCCTTCGTTCTGCTCCGCGGAGAGCGCTTCCATCGTGCGTCTGCTGATGGAGCTCCCTAACCCTGATGCCAAGGTCAAGGAGGCCGTGCACGGAGCAATGCGCTGGTTCGACAAATACAAGCTCACAGGCCTGCGCGTGGAGCGCAGCGTGAGCCCCGACGGAGTGCGCGACACCCGACTCGTGGAAGACGCGTCCGCGAAGCCTATCTGGGCCCGCTTCTATGACCTGGAGCTTAATGAGCCTTATGTATGCGACCGCGACGGAGTGATGCGCCGCCGTCTGGAGCAGATCGGCCGCGAACGCCGCAGCGGCTACAGCTGGTACAATTCCCGCCCAGCCGAGCTCTACCCTCTCTATGAGGAGTGGGCCGCCAAATACGACAAGCGCCACAAGGTCAAAATCAGCCTTGATACTCCGGGCGCCAATGTAAACGGAACGATAGATATGTTCCGCAAGCCGGTGCTCGACAAGAAGAACTATGATGTCGTGGTGAAGCCGGGCGAGAGCATCCAGGCCGCCGTGGACAAGGCCCCTGCCCAGTCTTCCGGGCCGTTCAAGATACTGGTGCTCAAGGGAGAATACCACCAGCTTCTCAACATCGACAAACCTAATGTAGTGCTGGTGGGCGAGGACCGCGCGTCCACTATAATCACCTATTCCGAGGCTGACCTCGCAGCCGGCGAGAAGGAACCGCATACCATAGTCAACATCGCCGAGGCGGCATCAGACTGCGTCATCAGCGGATTTACGCTGCGCAACTGCTTCGATGCCACACCGGACGAGACCATGCAGCCGCACTGGGTAAAGCACCGCTTCACCGTCAAGGGAGCGGCCACCCGCACCATCATAGTCAACTGCACCATCGAGTCCAACGGCAACGATGCCCTCTCGCTCTGGGCCAAGAATGGAGGTATGTATTACCACGCCGACCTCACCGTCAACTGCCCGGGAGTCGATTTCGTCTGCCCTCGCGGCTGGTGCTACGCCACCCGCTGCCGCTTCTATGGCGGAAGCAGAGCAATGATATGGCACGACGGGCGCGGTGACAAGGATCAGAAGTTCGTAATCAGGGATTCCGATTTTGACGCCAGCGTCCCTACTCTGCTCGGGCGCTATCACCACGACCATCAGATATTTATCATCAATAGCGTAATGTCCCGCAACATTCTCGACCACGACATCCACTACGCCTACTCCGACAAGGTGCTCGATCCGTGCGTCCTGGGGCACAGGGTCTATTACTACCGCGATATCCGCGAGGGCGGGCAGAGCGGCTGGATGGACGACAATATCCACAAAGCCAAGCGCACTACCGAATCCTATGCGATGACCGCGCGCTGGACTTTCGACGGCAAATGGGACCCGGAGCAGCGCATCCGCGACCTTTGGAAGATAATTGAATATTAACATAAAACCATTGATACCATGTCATTCATAAACGAAGACTTCATGCTTTCCAACGCCACGGCGCGGAAGCTCTACCACGAACACGCCGAGGGTATGCCGATCATCGACTACCACTGCCATCTCGTGCCTCAGCAGATTGCGGAGAACATCCAGTTCCGCGACATCACCCAGCTCTGGCTGGTGGACGGCCACTACGGCGACCACTACAAGTGGAGAGCGATGAGGGCCAACGGCGTGTCCGAGGACTATATCACCGGAGGCAAGCACACTGCCTGGGAGACCTTCGAGAAATGGGCCGAGACGGTGCCTTACACCCTTCGCAACCCGCTCTACCACTGGACTCACCTCGAGCTGAGCCGCGTCTTCGGCATCGACAAGCTGCTGAGCCCGAAGACCGCGCGCGAGATTTTCGACGAGTGCAACGCCAAGCTCGCCACCGAGGAGTTCCGCGGTCAGGCCTTGATCCGCAAGTTCGGAGTCGAGACCGTCTGCACCACCGACGACCCTGCCGACGACCTCCGCTGGCACAAGATGATAGCCGAGCATCCTTTCGGCACCAAGGTCATCCCTGCCTGGAGGCCTGACAAGGCTATGGCCATAGAAGACCCTGCTTCATACAAGGCCTATATTGAGAAGCTCGGCGAAGCTGCCGGGATGGAAATCAAGTCCTACCGCGACCTTCAGGAGGCTCTTCAGAAGAGGCACGACTTCTTCGCCTCAATGGGCTGCAAGCTCTCCGACCACGGTCTGGAGAACTTCTACTCCGCCGACTACACCGACGCCGAAGTCGAGACTATATTCAAGGCCGTGCTCGCAGGCAGGAAGCCGGGCGCAGACGAGCTTGCGAAGTTCCGCAGCGCGTTCCTGCACGACCAGGCCGTGATGGATGCCGAGGCCGGCTGGGCGCAGCAGTTCCACATCGGAGCCATCCGCAACAACAACTCCCGCATGTTCGGCCTCGTGGGCGCGGATACCGGCTACGATGCCATCCACGACCAGGAGATTGCCGCAGCGGGCAACAAGTTCTTCGACCGGCTCGCCTCCGAGTGCAAGCTCGCCAAGACCATCCTCTACTGCCTCAATCCTAAGGACAACGAGGTGATGATGACTATGGCATACAACTTCAACGACGGCACCGTTCCGGGCAAGATGCAGTTCGGCTCAGGCTGGTGGTTCCTCGACCAGGAGGTCGGAATGCGCCGCCAGATGGACGCACTCTCAGTGCTCGGCCTCTTCAGCCGCTTCGTGGGTATGCTCACCGACTCCCGCAGCTTCATCAGCTATCCTCGCCACGAGTACTTCCGCCGCATCCTCTGCGATGTGGTCGGCACGGATGTGGAGAACGGCAAGCTGCCTGCTTCCGAGATGGAGAGAATCGGTCAGATGATTGAGGACATCTCCTACAACAACGCCAAGAACTACTTTAATTTCTAGAATATGAACTGCGAGAAGAATCCGAACTATATCAAGGCTCTCGAGTATATCAAGAATACTGATCTGAATGCTCTCGAAGCCGGCAAGCACTTTATCGATGGGGACAATCTCTTCGTCAATATCAACGACTCCGCCCTTAAAACCCCCGAGCAGGCGCGTCTGGAGGTGCACGACAAGTACATCGACATCCAGATTCCGCTCTCCAAGGACGAGAGCTTCGGAGTGAAGCCGCGCAGCGAGTGCCGCGAGCCGGAGGGAGAGTTCAACGCCGAGAAGGACATCCTCTTCTACAAGGACAAGGACTGGAAGACCGTGAGCGTCAAGGCCGGCGAGATGATAGTCTTCGAGCCTGACACCGCCCACGCCCCTCTCATCGGAGAAGGCAGCATCCACAAGGCCATCTTCAAGGTCAAGGTGGCGTAAGGGCCAATGGATTACAAAAGGCGTTCAGGGCATATGGCCGCAGAACGCCGTCAGAATAGGAAGTGGCTGAATGTCGAAGACTTAAAGTCGGTCGACATTCAGCCACATCTTAGTTCTACGGCCCTGCAGGGCACTGTCGCCTGAACGTGAATTGCAGATATTCGGAGTATTATTTGAAAATCTTTTGTGCGAAGCTGTGGAGGGACTTGCGCCAAGGCTGCCACTCGTGGTCGCCGGGGTATGACTCGAATATGACTTCAACTCCCGCCTCACGCATCTTCTTCACCGCCGCAGTGGTCGGCACGATGCGCTGGTCCTGCTCTCCGCAGCTGATATAGAAGACTTTATGCGAAGCGTTGAACTTGTCGGTAGCGCTGATCATTCCCGGGATTTCCTTCTCGAAATCCATCTCGCCGGCTCCGAAGATGCCGCCGAAGATTCCGGATGAGAAGAGGCCCACATTGCCGAACACCTCAGGGGTGCGGAGACCGATGTAGAACGACTGTCCGCCGCCCATAGAGAGCCCGCACATCGCGCGGTTCTGCGCCCCGGTCTTGACGCGGTAGTTCTTCTCCACGAAAGGAATCACGGACTTCACCAGTTCCTCGCGGAAGTCCTGCATCCCCTCCCAGCTGTAGGCCGCCCTGGCCCCCGGAAGGTTGCTGTTTACCGCGACCACAATCATAGGCACGGCCTTGCCCTCTGCAATGAGGTTGTCCATAATGTTGGCAGTCAAGCCCTGCTGCATCCAGGCGCGATGGTCCTCACCACCGCCGTGGTGGATGTAGAGCACCGGATATTTGCCCTTTCCCTTCTCGTAGGCGGCAGGGGTATAGATGTAGAGCGGCCTCCATTTTCCCGTAAATTCAGAATGGTAATTGACAACGCGCACCTGCCCGTGAGGCACATCCTGCACCTTCATCCAGTCGGTGTCGGCCTCAGGGATGTCCACGGCGCTGGCCATCGTGCCGCAGCCGTAGAAGCTCTCGCTGAGCGGGTCGGAGAACCTCGCCCCGTCCACTTCGAGGAAGTAGTAGTGGAAGCCCGGCACGAGCGGTGCGGAGGTAACCCTCCAGATGCCGTCTGTACCCTTGGTCATAGGGTATTTCACGCTACAGATGTCAGCCACGACGCTGGAAGCGCTGTCAGCGCGAATCTCGAAGCTGACGCTCCCGTCGGCATTGACAGTGCGATGCGGCACAGCCTTGACGCTGCGGGCGGCCTTGGCAGCGCGCGCAGCATTGAGGAACTCGACCATATTGCGGAGGTTGGTCTCGCTATACATATTGAAGCCGTGGCCTCCCTCGGGCTCAAGGGTAATCTGGGTCTCTATGCCGGCCTTGTCGAGGGCTTCGTAGAACATCGTGCCCTGGCAGCAAGGGACGACATTGTCCTTGACGCCGTGGAAGATGATGACCGGAGGGTCGTTAGGGTCGAGATAGGTAAGAGGGCTCAGAGCCTCGAAAGCCGCCTTGTTCTCAGGGGTAAACTTGACTCCGGTAAGGTCCTCCTCCGGGCTGACCTGCATATCGCGAGGGCCGGCGCAGTCCATCCTGGTGAGGTCAATAGGGCCGGACCAGTCGCAGGCAGCATCCACGCTGCTGCTCACGCCGAGGCAGCTGCCGACCTCGCCCTCAAGCTCCTTGACGCCGCCGGAAGTGGCTGCAAGGGAAGAGAGATGGCCGCCGGAAGAGAAGCCGGAAGTGGCGATGAACGAGGTGTCGAAGCCGTACTCGCCCGCATGGGCGCGCACGAAGCGGATTACCGCCTTGATATCCTGAATCTGTGCCGGGAACTTGGCGTCGCCGCTGGAGCGGTGGTTAGGAGTGACGACCGCATAGCCCGCATCGAGCAGGGCCTGGCAGATAGTGCCGAGGTCGGCCATTCCCTTGGCGCTGTTGGCATACCAGGCACTGCCGTAGATATGCACCACGACAGGGTGGGTGGCCTTGTCGTCCTTAGGAATGTAAATGTCGAGTTTGTGATAGACCTGACCGTCACCGGCATAGTCGATGTCAGCGTACTTGGCGGAATACTCCATCTGGATTTCAGGCATCTGGAAGCCTCCAAATCCGCCTTCAGGCGGAGCTCCCTGAGGCTGCGCCCGGAGACTGAGCGCAGCGATAAGCAGGAGAATGGATGTACTTATCTTTTTCATGACAGCCCAAATTTAGCATTTTGCCCGGCACGCTGAACGGCGCCCGGACAAAGTGACACGGAGAGAAAAGTACTTGTAACAAGAACCAAGCATTCCCATTTCAGGTTTAATGCACCCGGTCGGCATCAGGGCCGGACAGGCACTATCGTGTATGAGTATTCATAGTGCTTATCATTAAGCAGGTACGGCTTGTGCGGGCCGCGGCCCCAGCTGTTGTCGCCGCCGAGCCCCCTCTGCTGCAGGTCGATGTTGAGCCAGATGCGCGTGCGGTCGCGGTGGATGTCGTCGATATGCCTCTGGCCCTTGCTGAGTCCCGGGTCCACGGTCTCCATCCGGATGTCGGTGGCGGTGAAGCAGAGCGGCTGCGTGTCAGCTACCACGGCTAAGCCAAGTCCGTTCTCATCTGTCAGAGTGACCCAGCGGACATCGCTCCTGTTGCCGGACTCCTGCGGGCGGACATAAGTGAAGAACATATCCTCAACCTTTGCCGACCACACTCCGAGGAAGCTTGCGGTCTTGCGGTCGGAGTAGTTCTCCCACGGGCCGCGTCCATACCAGCTGACGGAGTTAAAGTCGCGCGGGAGCACCATCCGCTGACCGAAACGCAGCAGCTCCGGCAGCTCCTCTCCACTGCTCCAGCTGGCGCTTACCTTCATCGAAGCGTCCGGGGCGAAAGAGTATGTGACACTGTAATCGGAGGCTACATCCGGAAGAGTCCATACGACCCTCACCTCAGCGCCCTGCCCAGTTTCAAAGGCATCGAAAGATTTCAGACGGCGGTTCTGCGCGGCACAGCGCCAAATATTGCAGCGGACCTGAGCGCCGTTGCCCCAGTCGTTGTCGGTAGGCGCCCTCCAGAACGACGGCTCGATGGCGCCGTCCAGCAGAGTCTTGCCGTCCACCCTATAATAGACGAGGTTGCCGTCGGCAGAATTGAAGCGTGCCTCAACTCCGCCGCAGCTAACTTTGTACATCCTTCCGGCGAAGGTAAGCGAAACCTTTCCCGGAGCGGCCTTGCTGAGCGAAGAAGCCAGATAGGAGTGGTCCGCAGCCTCGGAGAGGATAAACTGCTCGCGCGCAATCTCGTGTCCCTCAGGCAGAAGCCCCATCTCAGACGCCGTCCTTAAAGACAAAGTAAGGCAGCAGTCTGCCGAAGGGTCCGCCTGCACAGGGAAAGTCAGCACCGCCGACTTGCCCGGCGCGACGTCAGGCACGAGTTCGCCGTCAGAAACCAGCTCTCCATCGCGCAGCAGCTCCCAACGGAGCACATAGCGGGAGAGCTGAGTGTAGAAGAAATTGTTCTCTACCCTGACCTTGCCGGAGCCGAGGTCCTCGGCCTTGAAGAGCACGTCCTGATAGACTTTCTTGACTTCATTGAGCCCAGGGTGCGGAGTCCTGTCCGGAAGCACGAGTCCGTTGATGCAGAAGTTCTCGTCGTGGGTATAGATATGCGCGCCGAGGTCTCCGCCGTAGCTCCAGTAGTAGCCGTTGTCTATTGCTACCTTGTGATCCTCAGACACAAGGCGGCCGTTACGGGAGAGCAGGCCCTGGTCCACCCAGTCCCAAATGAATCCGCCCTGCATATGCGGGCTCATCGAGATAATATCGAAATATTCCTGGAAATTGCCGGTGCTGTTGCCCATCGCGTGGGCATATTCGCACATTATATAAGGGCGCTCGGGCTTCGTGCGCAGGGCGTATTCGCGCATCGACTCCATACTTGGGTACATCGGACAGACGATGTCGGTGTTGCGCATCTCGCCCGCCTGCTCGAACTGCACCGGACGGCTGTCATCGCGGGATTTGATCCAGTCGTAGGCCGCCTGGAAATTGTCGCCGTTGCCGCACTCGTTGCCCATGCTCCAGATGATTACGCTCGGGTGGTTCTTGTCCCGCTCGACCAGAGAGTATTGTCTGTCAAGGATTTGCGCCTTCCATTCGGGCTTGGCTGCAGGGTGCCACGGGCTATTGTATTCCAGGCCCTGCATCATCGCGCCCATCGCGTGGATTTCGACATTCGCCTCGTCCACGAGGTAGAGTCCATAGCGGTCGCAGAGTTCGTACCAGAGGGTGCTCTGAGGGTAGTGGGACATTCGTACCGCGTTGATATTGTGCTTCTTCATCGTGATGATGTCCTTCATCATCGTCGCTTCGTCCACCACATGACCGCGGGTCTGGCTATGCTCGTGCATATTGACACCGTGCACCATAATGCGCTTTCCGTTGACCTTGAGCATCCCGTCGGAAATCTCGACGCTGCGGAAGCCGGTCTTGCAGGAAGTCGCCTCCACGACCTTCCCGGAAGCGTCCTTGAGGCTCAGCACTAGCGTATAAAGCCGGGGGGTTTCGCTGCTCCAGGGAGTTATCCCCTTGAGGACAGCTTTCGGAAATGAGACATCAGCGCTCCCGCCGGAAGTCTTGAGACGGCGCGTGTCACGCCATATAGTCTTCTCACCGTCAAGCAGTTCCGCTTCCAGCGAGCAGGCTGAGTCGGGGCCGTAGGAGGCAATCTGCGCTGTCAGCTCCAGCACTCCCTTGCTATATGCGCGGTCAAGCCCGGACTTGGCGAAGAAGTCCCGGATACGGAGCGGCGCGGTGCTGTAGATGCTGACACTGCGGTCGAGTCCGGAGAGCCGCCAGAAGTCCTGATCTTCCAGATATGAGCCGTCCGTCCAGCGCAAGGCTTTGACTGCCACGCAGTTATTCCCCGGCTTCACGAAGGCGGTAATATCGAACTCAGAAGGACTCTTGGTATTCTGAGCATAACCCACATACGAGCCGTTGACCCACACATACATCCCGGCGGTGCTGCCCCCGAAATGCAGGAACACTTCCCTGCCGTCCCATTCTGCCGGCACGGTGAAATTTCTCCGGTAGCAGCCGGCAGGATTGTCATCGTGCGGGATGAGCGGCGGATTTTTCGGGAACGGGTAAGGTATATTCGAATAGATCGGAATCCCGTAGCCCTCCATCTCCCAGTTGGACGGCACTCTGATCTCATCCCAGGCGGAGATGTCGTAGCTCGGGGCATAGAAATCATCGTCCGCAGCAGCAGGGTTCGGACAGAAACGGAACTTCCACATCCCGTCGAGGCTTATCACATAAGGCGAATCGCCCGCCTGTACGGCCTCAGCCCTGGACGGATACGGGAGTGCGGTGGCACGCGGTGCGAGCCTGCCTACGGCAAATGTTTCGGGGTTTTCCCATTCCCCGCCGGTCGGTGCGGAAACCTGCGCCGAGGCGCAAAGAGGTGCCAGAGCGAGCATCGCGACACCCAAGAATGTACAGATGACGTTGTTTGACATGGTTAAATTATTTCTGAATCGGGTCGAATGGGGCAAGCAGCCGCTTTCCCGTAAATATCCAAAGTTTCCTGAAATCCAGGAAAGAATGTAATTCAAGCCTTCACCTTCATCCGCGCAGCGAGTCCGCCGGCGCTGGTCTCCTTGTAGAGGGACGGGAGGTCGTGGCCGGTCTGCTTCATCACGCTGACCACCTCGTCGAAGGAGACGCGGTGGAAGCCGTCGGAGAACGCGGCGTAAAGGTTGCAGTCGAGGGCGCGCGCCGCGGCCATCGCGTTGCGCTCGATGCAGGGGATCTGCACGAGCCCGAATACCGGGTCGCAGGTCATCCCGAGGTGATGTTCAAGGCCCATCTCGGCGGCATATTCCACCTGCGACGGGGTACCTCCGAAGATTTGGCAGGTGGCTGCCGATGCCATCGCACAGGCCACTCCGACCTCGCCCTGACAGCCGACTTCAGCCCCGGAGATGGAGGCGTTGGTCTTGACCACATTGCCGAAAAGCCCGCCCGTGGCGAGGGCGTGCAGGAGGCGTTTTTCCGGGAAGGCATGCCCCTTCCAACTATGGTAGAGGACTGCCGGCATCACCCCGCTGGCCCCGCAGGTCGGGGCAGTGACCACTGTGCCGCCGGAAGCATTTTCCTCGCTGACTGCCAGCGCATAAGAGAATACGAGTCCGCGGGTCTGGAGGTTGGCCTTGTAGCCGGAAACTTTTATATGGTAGGTGGCCGCCTTGCGGGAAAGGTGCAGCGGACCTGGCAATACACCCTCGTTGCTCAGGCCGGCTTCAACGCTCTCGCGCATCGCTTTCCACACCGTTTCAAGATAATCCCAGATGTCCGGACCCTCGCACTGCTCCACATATTCCCAGAAACTGCGGCCGGTGTCCTTGCACCACTGCATTATCTCGGAGATGGTGTTGAGCGGGTAGATGTCGGGGCCCTCCTCGATGGCAGAGCCCTCGCCCTCGGAGATCGAGCCGCCGCCGATGCTATAGACGGTCCACTCGTCGGTGCAGTTCCCTTCTGCGTCGCGGGAGACGAAGGTCATCCCGTTGGGGTGATAAGGGAGGAAGATTTCAGGCTTCCAGATGATTTCCACGGGGGTTTCGTTTTGCGCCCCGACCGGGCTGCCGGCCGATTTCAGCACATCGGTGATGGCGACATCGGTGAGATGCCCCTTGCCCGTGGCGGCGAGGCTGCCGTAGAGGGTAACCTCGAACGAGGCGGCTTCCGGATGCTTCGCGGCGAACATAATAGCCGCTTTTTGGGGCCCCATCGTGTGGCTGCTCGAAGGTCCCCGCCCGATTTTATACAGTTCCTTGAGAGATTTCATTTCCGTTTACATTTTGCTATCCGGCGGCGCCTGCGGCCAGTCTTTAGTATTGCCCCGCGCACACCCGCTTCCATAACAGAGGCAAATTTACTGAAAATTGGAAGTCGTTTCTCCACGGAACCCCGCCTTTTTATGGAGAAATTCAGTCCGAATCCCGGTTTGTCCGTAAAACCCCGCCAATTCGTGGATTAAACTTTGTATTTTTGCAAAACTTGTGACAATGGAAGATAAAGAAAAATATATGCGTGAAGCTCTCCGCGAGGCTCAGGCCGCGGTGGAAGAGGATGAGGTGCCCGTGGGGGCTGTGGTGGTCTGCAAGGGGCGCATCATAGCCCGGGGGCACAATATGACCGAGAGGCTGCACGACCCGACCGCCCACGCGGAGATGATTGCCCTCACCGCCGCCACGGAAGCGCTGGGCGGCAAATACCTGAATGACTGCACACTGTATGTCACGGTAGAGCCCTGCCCGATGTGCGCGGCCGCACTGTGCTGGGCTCAGTTGGGAAGTCTGGTCTGGGGCGCGGCGGACCCCAAGCGCGGCTATTCGCTCTACTCCCCGTCGCTGCTCCACCCCAGGACTCGGGTAGAGAGCAGCGTGCTCGCCGAAGAATGCGGGGCAGCGGTCAGCGAGTATTTCAAAAACAAGCGATAATTGTTATCTTTGCAGCTCGGAATTGAGGTATGGTGTAATGGTAGCACTACAGATTTTGGTTCTGTCTGCCCAGGTTCGAATCCTGGTACCTCAACACTAAAAAAGAGGATGACCTTTTGCAAGATCATCCTCTTTTATTATTTAGCGATGTCCAATCGACTAAAATACCTCGTCAACCGGCTCCTTGAAGTCATCGGCCTGAGGGGCCGGGGCTTCGTTGTGAGGGCCATTGTTGCGGCGAGGACGGTCATCGCGGCGGTCGCCTCTGCGGTCATCACGGCCTCCGCGGCGGTCATCACGTCCGCCTCTGCGGTCGTCACGGCCTCCACGACGGTCATCGCGTCCGCCCCTGCGGTCGTCGCGACGCTCTCCGCGAGGTCTGCGCTCAGGCTCCACATAGCCCTCAGGCTTCTCGGTCAGAGCCCTCATTGAGAGACGCATCTTGCCGGTCTTGGAGTCAATCTCAAGCAGCTTGACATCGATCTCGTCGCCCACCTTGAGGACATCCTCGACATTCTCGGTCTTGTTCCAGGCAATCTCGGACACATGCAGGAGTCCCTCCTTACCAGGAAGAATCTCGACGAACGCGCCGAACTCGAGGATGGAAACGACCTTTCCGTGATATACGGTGCCGACCTCAGGAACTGCGCAGATGCCCTTGATCCACTCGAGAGCCTTCTGCATATTTTCCTTATTGTCGGAAGCTACGTCAACGACGCCTTCAGTCATATTGGTGCCAGGGATAGGCTCCTCGGTGATGGTGATGACGGTGCCTGTCTCCTTCTGAATCTTCTGGATGGTCTCGCCGCCCTTGCCGATGACTGCTCCGATGAACTCGGAAGAGATGCGGAGCTGCTCGATTCTAGGAACGAACGGCTTGTAGTCCTCACGAGGCTCGCTGATGGTCTTCATCATCTCGCCCATGATGTGCATACGGCCCTGGCGTGCCTGCTCAAGGGCTTTCTCAAGCACTTCGTAGGAGAGTCCGTCCACCTTGATATCCATCTGGGTGGCGGTGATGCCATCGGCAGTACCGGTCACCTTGAAGTCCATATCTCCGAGGTGGTCCTCGTCGCCGAGGATATCGGTAAGGATGGCGTAGCGGTCGTTAGGGTGCTGCTCGTCGGTGATGAGGCCCATCGCAACACCTGCAACAGGCTTCTTGATCTTGACGCCGGCGTCCATAAGGGCGAGGCAGCCGCCGCAGACTGAAGCCATTGAAGATGAGCCGTTTGACTCAAGAATATCGGATACTACGCGGACTGCGTAAGGGTTCTCTGGAGCGAGAGGAACTACCGGCTTGAGGGCGCGCATAGCGAGGTTGCCGTGGCCGATCTCGCGACGGCCCACGCCTCTCTGAGGCTTGGCTTCGCCGGTTGCGAACGGAGGGAAGTTGTAGTGCAGGACAAACTGCTGGTCATCCTGGATCAGCACCTCGTCCATCTCCTTCATATCCATCTTGGTGCCGAGGGTGACGGTCGCGAGGGACTGGGTCTCGCCGCGGGTGAAGATGGCTGAACCGTGGGCGCAAGGCAGATAGCCGACCTCGCACCAGATAGGGCGAACCTCGTTGCAAACGCGGCCGTCCAGACGGATGCCTTCGTCGAGGATGAGGTTGCGCATAGCTTCCTTCTCCTCAGCGTGGTAATATCTCTCTACGAGAGGGGTCTTCTCCTCGAGCTCCTCCTCAGGGATGGTGGCGAGGAACTCCTCCTTGATGGCCTTGAAGCCGGCCTCGCGCTCTTTCTTAGGCTTTGCGGCCTTGGCGAGAGCGTAGCACTTGTCGTAGCAGAAATCGTGAACCGCCTTGCGGAGCTCCTCATCCTGTACATCGTGAGGATAGTCGCGCTTGTTGACATCGGTGCCGAGCTCGTGCATCAGCTCCTTCTGTACACGGCAGTGCTTCTTGATCTCCTCGTGGGCGAACTTGATGGCCTCGAGCATATCGTGCTCGCTGACCTCGTTCATCTCACCCTCGACCATCATAATGTTCTCCTCGGTGGCTGCGACCATAAGCTCGAGGTCGCTGTCCTTCATCTGGGAGAAGCTAGGGTTGATGACGAACTCCCCGTTGACACGGCTCACGCGTACCTCTGAGATAGGGCCCCCGAACGGGAGGTCTGAGGTGGCGAGAGCGCAGGAAGCTGCAAGGCCTGCAAGAGCGTCAGGCTGAGTATCCTTGTCGGCTGAGATAAGGGTCACATTGACAAATACTTCGAGATGGAAGTCCTCCGGCCACAGCGGGCGGATAGGACGGTCGATGAGACGGGAGATGAGGATCTCGTAGTCGCTCGACTTGCCTTCCCTCTTCATGAATCCTCCCGGGAAGCGTCCCGCGGAGTAATACTTTTCCTTGTAATCTACGGTCAGCGGCATGAAGTCGGTACCTTCCTTGACTTCCTCCGCTGCTGTCACGGTGGCGAGAAGCATAGTGCCACCCATCTTTACTACGGCTGAACCTGCTGCCTGCTTCGCGAGCTTGCCGGTCTCGATCTCGATCACGCGGCCGTCCGCAAGCTCAATTCTTTTGTTGATGATGTTCATTATTGTGTTTCTTTACGTCTTTCCGAAAAAAGGGATGGTCCCTCCTACAGGAACCATCCCTGAATCTTTCCTATCGTGGTTATCGACGGAGACCGAGCTCCTTGACGATGTTTCTGTATCTCTCGATGTCAACCTTCTGGAGGTAGTCCAGAACCTGACGACGCTTGCCGACGAGGCGGAGAAGAGAACGGCGTGTAACCACATCTTTCTTGTTCTTCTTCACGTGCTCGGTAAGGTGAGCGATACGGTAGGAAAATAAAGCAACTTGACTCTCTGGTGAGCCGGTGTCCTTATTAGACTTTCCGTACTTCGCGAAAATCTCTTGCTTCTTCTCAGGCATCAAATATTCAGCCATCTTAGCAAAAAATTAAAGTTAATATTTCAAAACTTTCTCCCTCCAAAGGGAAAAGCCTGCAAATTTACACAAATTTCGGCACATTCCAACTGCCGGGCCCGAAAAATCGTCTAATTTTCCGCAAGTTGCGGCCAGCGCCCAAGGCGGGAAACTTTAGTCATCAATCCTCTCAATCAGCGGCAGTCCCTTGAAGCCCAGCAGCGCGTTGTAGCGGCGTATCACCTCGTCCACGCAGTCTTCCCACGAGCGGACTATGGTCCTGGAAGCCTCCAGACCCACCTTGCGGATTTTTTCGCGATCGGCGGAGAGCGAACGCAGCAGCGCAGCCATCTCGGAAGCATCGTTGTCCACGAGGAAGCCGTTGCAGCCGTCAGTGAGAATGGTGGAGGCGGTCGCGCCCTTCGCCATCACCGCAGGGGTGTGCAGAGCGGCAGCTTCCCTCACGACGAGCGGAGCGTTGTCGTAGAGCGACGGGAAGAGGAAGAGATCCGCGGCGGCGTAGTAGTCGGTGAGCCGGCTGCGGTCGGTGATCGAGCCCACGAAAGTCACCTTGTCGTCAAGGCCGCGCTCGCTGACCAGAGCCTTCATCGCCTCGGCCGCATAGCCCACGCCGACGAAATACATCCTGAACGGCAGGTCCTTGAGGAGAGCGAGCGCCTCGATGATTAGGCGCGGATTCTTCTCCCAGATGTGCTGGCCCACGAAGAGCAGCACGAACTCGTCCTTGCCGATGCCCAACTTGGTGCGCGCGCCCGCGAAATAGCTGTCCGGGTAGTCGGCGACCAGGTCGGAACCGTTGTCCATCACCTCCACGCGGCCCTTATAGCCATATTCACGGATAACATCGACCACCGAAGCCTGCGGCACCCAGACGAGGTCCGCCTTCTCGTAGAAGTCAATGATGTATTTCACAATCATATTGACCGCCGCAGCCGGCAGCACGCGGGCGAAATCGTCGCGGTACTTGGAGTGGAAGGTCGCCACGAGCGGAATGTTCTGAAGCCGTGCGAGATGCAGGGCCGCAGCGCCCGAGGTAAACGGGCAGTGCGCGTGCACTATCTTGAAGCGAATCTTCGCCATCTTTGCGAGGAATGCCGGATCGATCGCGGCAATGCCGGTCACATACGGATGCCTTTTCGGCACGGGTACTGAAAAATAGTCAAACACCTTGTAATCAAGGGATTCGTAGTCCGCGCCGGGAACATTGGGCGTAATCACGCAGGTACCGCCGACCTTCTTCTGCATCCAGTATGCATAGTTCTGCATGCACACCGACACCCCGTCCATCACAGGCGGGAAGCAGTCGCAGAAGAGGCCCACATTGACCTTCTCGGGATTGAAGATGTTGGCCATAATTCAATGATTATTTAGCTCCCAAACCGATAAATGCAAGGCTGCCCGTGAAATAGAGCACAGCAAACGCCACGATGAGCGCAATCAGGATACCGGCGACCCACTTCGGCCACTTCGGCTTCTCCTCCTTGTATGGGTCGGTGAGGTTGAGTTTCGGATACCTGGCGACTCCGGTGAGACGTGCACCGAAGAGGATATTGACGAGAACCTTGGAGTTGATGGCCCAGCCGTTGGCATTGAGCACCGGTCCGAGGTTGCGGCAGCGCAGCTTGCTCCACGCAAGGAAGCAGGACGGGCCGGATATCAGCAGCATTATTATCACTATCGCGCCCAAGGTATAGTAAAACGGCACACTGGCTATTCCGCTGACTATCTTGGTGATGGCGGAGCCGATATAGCCCAATGCCATGCCCAGGGCCGCAAAGATACCTGCAAACTTGGCGATGTCGAAGCCCGTGGCCTTCTTGTCGGCGGCCGCGGCATCTGCAGGAGCGGAAGCGGCTGCCGAAGTGGCCTTGGCCTGCAGGTCGGCGGTTATCTTGCTGTCCTTCTCGGTGGCGGACTTGTTGATGAGGCCCACGCAGAAGTCCCAGAACTTGCGGTAAGGAGACCAGAATGCCTGGCGGATGCTGATCGGGTTGTCCACGACCTTGGTCACGACGGCGTCCCAGCTGTTGCCCTCGCGGTCGTAGAAGATGCCGTTCTTGCCGGGACGGAGAGCGGAAATCTCACCTGCCGTAAGCACGGCGACTATATCCATAGTCTTGCCGAGCTGCTTGGAGGAGCAGCTGCAGTAGATGAGGAACATCCCGCTGAGCTTCGCCATATCGGCGTGCTTGGACATATCGGCGACCTTGATGCAGAGCTCGCAGCAGCGCTGGTCGATGAAGAGGCGGCCCGCCTCGAAGTCTCCCCTGACGCCCGGCTCGTTGGAATAGAAATCGGTGAATATCACATAGTTGCGAAGCAGGTGATATAAGTCGCGGTAGAGGAGCATCAGCTTCTTGACTTCCTCGATGGAGTCGGCTTCGCCCTTGAGCGCGAGATCTTCCCCGATGAGTTTCAGCAGCTCGGACTTGCCGTCGGCGGCGAGCACGGAGCGGACTTCATCGATGCCGAGGGCCTCGACTGACTCGCCCTTCTTGGAGGAGGTCCAGGCTGCGTAGGCTGCGAATCCGCCGAGAATCTCCGACCACTCGGCCTCGGTGATGCCCTTGGCGCCCTTGTGCTTCACATCGAGCACTAGACTCTTGAGATTATTGAAAGCGGCCTGCCAGGCAGGGTTGATGCCGTCGAAAGGCAGCACTCCGTCAGCTTCCGGACGGGCGATAGGGCAATCCCCTATCTTAGCTATGTCGTCCACGCTGACTGCCACTGCGGCGGCCGCGTCCTTGTCGTAGCGGAGCAGGCTGCAGCGGGTGAAGTAGTCCGCAATCTTGTCCTTGACGGCATTGCAGGCTGCGTAGGCTGCTGCGGTATTGTCGCCGTAAGGGAAAATCCCCGCCTTGTCGGCTTCGGCGGCATCCATCCACGCCGCATAGTCAGCGCAGGCTGCGTAGAATGCCTCGATCTGCTCTGCATTCACACCGGGCTCGCCGCTGCGGTCAGCGGAAGAACCTATCTGAGAGATAACTTCGGAAATCACTTTCTTGAGGCCCTCGTCGTCTGCGGTAGCGGCCGTGATGACGCCGTCGCCGTTAAGACGGGTGCCGGCGAAGATGGCGGCGCTGTCGGAAGCTTCGCCGAGGGTAATCACATCCCCCTCTTTCCCGAGGTCGGAGAGTATCCGGCGGGCGGAGTCGTGCAGGCGCTGCCCGAGCTCGGTGGAAGTGTCTATATTATTGATATCCAGGCTGCTCTCGCCCTTGAGTATAGAGTCCTTGTCCTTAATGACGGAGGTCAGCCACTCCGCAGCTGATACGACCTCGGCGACCTTGATGCGGCCGTCCTTGTCAGTGTCAATGTAGTCAAGGGTGCGCCTGTCGAACTCCAGCGAGTCCACAGGGCAGCTGAGCACGGTCCAGAGCTTCTGGTCGAGCTCGCCGAGATGGGCGATGTCCTCGCCTGAGGCGATGTTCACCCTGATCGCTCCTCCCAGGGAGCAGTATTTCCATTCGTACTTGTTGTCCATATCAGATTTGGGTTAAATATCGTATATCACCGCGAAAATACGAATTATTCGCAAGATAAAAAAGGTCATCGGCAACATCCTTCCTGTCAATGAGAAGGTCTATCTGCGCTTTCGGAGAGGATGTAAATTATTTTCTGCGTAAATATACCATTTTTACCGCATTAGCGCAAAAAATCCAGACCTCACAGAAGCCCCGGCGGAGGGCTATCTTCAGGACAGAATCGGCATCGTCAAATAGCTTTGCGAAATTTGTCGTATCTTGGCACAAAATCGATACGGCCACGAGCTATCTACATCACTGGCATATCGGTTCAGCAAACGGATAAGCAATTATGGGACAGGAAATTGAAAAGAAATTCCTCGTGAAGGGCGACTTCAAGTCGGAAGCCGTCAAGGCAGTCCGCATCACCCAGGGCTACCTCAGCTCCGTGCCGGAGAGGACGGTGCGCGTCAGGGTCAAGGGCGACAGGGGCTACATCACCGTCAAAGGTGCCGGGAGCAGTAGCGGTGCCAGCCGTTTCGAGTGGGAAAAGGAAATCCCGGTCGGGGAGGCGCGCGAACTGCTCGAGCTCTGCGAGCCCGGCGTCATCGACAAGACCCGCTATCTCGTACCCAAGGGAGAGCACACCTTCGAGGTGGACGAATTCTACGGCGACAACGAGGGGCTCACCGTTGCCGAAGTCGAACTCGGCGCCGAAGACGAACCCTTCGAGCATCCAGACTGGCTCGGGGCGGAAGTCACCGGCGAGAGCAGATACTACAACTCGTCCCTGAGCGGGAACCCGTACAAGAACTGGAAATAGACTCCGCGCCTGAGCTTGATGCCTGGTTTGGGGTTTACCCCAATAAACGAAGTGCCGCCACCTTCCCAGGCAGCGGCACACCAATAATGAGTATTCTATTAATGTTTAATCAAAACGGTACTTGCTGTCCTTTCATATAGCATACACTGTGCCAAAGTTGAAAATCATCTATTGTTTCGCGCTGTACATCCGCTCCTCGGAGAAAGAGAAGAAGCAGTCGTCGCAGATGACGACGTGGTCGAGGAGGTCGATGGCGCAGGCTTCAGCGGCTTTGTGGAGGGCGTCGGTCTGCTTGACATCGGCAGCGCTGGGATGAGGGTTGCCGCTGGGGTGGTTGTGGACCAGGATGATGCCCGAGGCGCTGCGGTCAAGGGCCAGCCGCACCACCTGCCGCACATCGATCACCGTCGCGCGCCCGCCGCCGCTCGTCACTCTCTGCTTCGAAGTCAGGTAGCTGCTGTCGTTGAGCAGCAGAATCCAGCATTCCTCGTGCTTGAGGCCCTTGAGCAGGGGCAGCATGACATCGAAGACCATCCGCGCCGTGACCAGCGGCTTCTTCTCGACGGACGAACCCTCGGAGAGGAAGCGCTTGCCCAGCTCGAACGCCGCCAGCACCGAGGAGGCCTTGGCAAAGCCTATCCCGGGTACGGAACACATTTTTTCTGCAGGGAAGTTAAAAAGTTCGCTCAGACGCCCGTCGGCCATCGCAAGCAGTCGTTGGGAAAGCTCCAGAGCACTTTCGGCCCTGTTGCCGTTGCGCAGAAGTACAGACAGAAGTTCGCCGTTGCTGAGACTGGACGCCCCTCGGGCCATCATTTTCTCGCGAGGCCTTTCGCTCTCACACAAATCTCTAATTTTCATAGTTATAAGCAATTATTAAACCCGCGCGCACCGTGCACGCAGGGAGACAAATATAATTAAAAATTCGTATCTTCGCAATCCAAATTCCGATAATGATGCTTTTCAATTTACTTCAGATGAACGGGCCGACCCCGGAGGAGATTGCCGAGCGCGCCGACTCGGCCAAGGTTACCATCGAACAGTTCGCCGAAAACCTCGCCAAAGACCCGAGCACGACCCTCCAGAACCTGGGTCAGGATGCCATCGAATTCGGTATCAAGCTCGTGGTGGCCATCCTGGTCTATATGCTTGGTGCGTGGCTCATCGGCAGGATCAAGAAGTCACTCACCCGCGTCTTCGCCCGAAAGAATACCGACAAGGTGCTGTCGTCCTTCGTCATAAGCATCACGACCATTACCCTCACCATACTGCTGATTACGGCAGTCATCGGCACGCTTGGGGTCAACACCACATCGTTCGCGGCGCTGCTGGCCGCCGGAGGAATGGCCATCGGTATGGCGATGAGCGGTACGGTGCAGAACTTTGCCGGCGGCATCATGATCCTGGCATTCAAGCCGTTCAAGGCCGGTGACTTCATCGAGGCGCAGGGCTACTCCGGCACAGTGACAACGGTCTCCATCTCCAGCACTACCCTCACGACCACCGACAACCGCACCATCATCATCCCCAACGGAACCCTCATCAACGGCAATATCAACAACTTCTCCCGCAATCCTGTGCGCAGGGTCGAGTGGAGCATCGGGGTAGAATACGGCACCGATGCGGAGTTCTGCTGCAGCAAGCTGCTGGAGCTCGTCAAGGCCGACCCGAGGGTGATTGACAGCTCCGTCAAGGGAGCGGCCAATCCGAGCGCGGTCATCACGCAGCTCGGCGATAGCGCGGTGATCTTCACCGTCAAGGCCTGGGTGAAGACAGCGGACTACTGGGATGTACTCTACGACTACAACAAGACCGTCTACACCGAGCTCCCGAAGGCCGGAATTAACTTCCCGTTCCCCCAGATGGATGTGCATCTGAGGAATTCTTAAAATTTATAAAATAATAGCCACAACCCCGGAGACTGCGAGAAAGGCATAGACCAGCTTGCGCAGCAGCCGGATGCGTATGCGCCTGAAGAGCTTGGAGCCGAGCCAGAGGCCCAGGATCACCGCCGGCAGGGCTATGGCCCAAGACTCGAGCACCGTGGCGGTCACCAGCCCGGCGCGGGCGCGGAAGAGGGTCATCATCGTGTTGCCCACGAGGAAGTACCACTGCGTCAGAGCGATATACTCCTCCTTGTCGTAGGTGGAAGAGATGAAATATATCACGGCAGGCGGCCCCTGCATCGCGAAAAGCCCGCCCATCAGGCCCGAGAGGGAGCCGAGACCTATCTGCACCGGCACCGTGGGCTTGATGTGTATCCTCTCGCTAAATACGAAGAAATAGATGCTGATGAAAATCAGCACCACACCCAGCACGTGCTTGAGCGAGCGGCTGTCCACCTGCCTGACCAGCTCCACGGCGAAGAACGAAACCAGGAGGAAGGTCAGCAGTATCGGGAGCAGTTTCTTCCACGGGACTATCTTTATATGCTTAATCGCCGGCACGAGGGCCGTGAATATGGCGAGCATCCCCGACAGAGCGGTCGCCTCCCCGTAGGACGGCATCAGGTAAGGGAATACCGCCATCACGATAATCCCGAAACCGAAGCCGGACACCCTCTGCACACCGCTGGCGAGCAGCGAGAAGAGAAAGATAATCAATATGGTCGGGGCGAGAAGCATTATTTTTTCATATTCAACGGTTTATCCTTTCTTCCAAAGTGCCACGCAGATGCCGGCGTAGAGCAGAGGGTATGCAGGATGAATTCTCGCCAAATGACCGAATGCCAGCAGACCCGGGGTCCAGCCGTCACAGAACGTTTGTCCAGCCCCAGCCGCTCGGAAGCGCGTTGGT
>CAVJHI010000018.1:0-36834 GCA_963649415.1 bacterium | reverse complement strand
TCGTACACGTCCTCATCAATCCACCAGGCGACTACGACCTCGGTCGTGTCCTTATCTCGGTAGCATTGGACCTCGCCCATCGCTGTCGAAAGTATTCGCTCTGCGGCCTCACATGAGGCTATGTCACATTTTGTAACATCGCTGCTTGACAGATATACCTCATTGTCATATTCCTGAATACTGGCCTCAGCGGCGTTTCTGAAAATAAAAAACTTTGCCATAACTTATTGATTTTAATTGTTAAACTTTCTTCCTTTCTTGTAGTACAAAGGTAGTGATAATATTTTGAATATGCAACACACAATCAAAAATAATTGCACTTTTTTTGATTTTTTTCGGACAATCCCTTGCCAAACTGCCTTGCTGTCAGTGTCCTACGGTGGTGGGATTTTTCGGCTACCTTTGTCTCTATGAACAATCGAACCGTTATGATTATGAATGACGCTGATTTGGAGAATATCAGACATTGGGCCGAGCTGAAGTACTCCATATCACAGATTGCCACAATGCTGATGTGCGATGTGGCCGAGCTCCGAATGGCCCTGATGAACCCGAAATCCGACATAGCCCTGGCCTACTATGCCGGGAAGCTGGAAGGTCAGATCAAACGCCGGGAAGCCGTCCTGAAAGCCGCCGAGGGAGGGGCTGAATGGGCCATAAAGATCCTGGATGGTTGGGAGAAAAATCAAACTGAAGACGAGTTGATGCCATGAGACGGAAATTCAAGGAAAACGAGACACTCGATCTCATTGTTCGCAAGATGGAGAATGACTCCGTCCAGCTGACCGCTGCTCAGCAGGCTCACTATGACCGGCTCCGGGACGCTTACACCCATTGGCTCTCCAATCCGCTGCTCTCCGACAACAGGATGCGCGACTACCTGATGGCCACTTATCAGGTGTCCACATCTCAGGCGTATCGCGACATTACTCTGGTCAAGATGCTTTTCGGCTCCGTCCAGGTCTCCAACAAGGAGCAGATGCGCTACAAAGCAAATTACCTCTACGATGCTGCAGCGGCCGCCGCTCAGGCTGGGAACGATGCCAAGGCCAAGTCCCTGACGAAAATCGCCGATGGAATAGTCCGGAACAACCGGCTCGAGGAACAGGAAGGTGAGGATTATCCGTGGGATGAGATTATCCCTGTGGACATCTCTCTCTCCGTGGATCCGTCCGTCATCGGGATAGAACCTATCCCACAGGTCCGCGAAAAGGCGGCGAAGCTGCTCAAGGCATACACCGAGGAGATTGACGGCCCGGAAATCCAGCGAAGCGATGGAGACGAAAGCTAAGTACCTGAACAGGGCGCAGCAGGAGGCTCTTGCCATAGCCGCGCACACGGAGGTTGACATCTGTGGCCGCCGTTTCGGGAAGTCATTCGGCATAGTGTCGCTCAGAATTCGCCGAAATGTCGAGTTTATGCCTGGCTCGACCGGCTGTTTTGTGGCATCTTCATACAAGCAGGCTCACCAGCGGACACTCCCGGCCGCTCTCTCCGGCCTGGCTGAATTCGGTTGGATTGAAGGCATCCACTATGTCGTTGGGAAGCGGCCGCCTCAGAAGCTCGGCTATGCCAAACCGATAATCCCTCTTCAGACCTTCGATGATGTGGTCTCCTTTTACAACGGAGCTCAGATGGTCATCGTCTCTCAGGATGTGCGGTTGAGCTCGAACTCAATGACCTTTGACTGGGTTATAGGTGATGAGGCAAAGGGCCTGAATTTCGACAAACTCAAGGATGAGACATTCCCGGCGAATGGCGGTACCAGGCGGTACTTCTCCGATGTACCGTGGCACCACTCGGTGCTCTTCGTCTCCGACATGCCGGTGCTCAAGTCCGGAAACTGGCTCCTGGCATACCGCGAGAAGGCCACGCCCGACATTGTCGAGATGATCAAGGGCCTGCTCGCCCTCCGGTGGAAGGTCAGGGGCTGGAAGGATGAGAAGCTCCGGACTGAAGAGCTGGGAAGAATTGACAGCCTGCTTTCGCAGCTCAGGCGCAAGGCTGTGCTCTATCGCGAATGGAGCACATTCGAGAACGTGGACGTGGTCGGGCTGGATTATATCCGGCAGATGAAGCGAGACCTCCCTCCTCTGGTATTCCAGACATCCATCCTCTCTAAACGAATAGAGCGACTCCGGGATGGTTTCTACCCGAACTTCAAGCCATCTATCCACACTTACATCGACAACAACAACACACCCCTGATGGATGAGGGGCTGGGACACAGCTCCGGGACGGATTTCGGCTGTCTCCTGGATGGGGACCTGAACCTCAAGGCTCCCATCGCCATTGCGTTTGACTTCAACGCCAACATCAACTGGATGGTCTGTGGCCAGAGGGATGGAGCCAGGCTCAAGGTCCTGAAGAGCTTTTATGTGAAGTATGAGCGGAAGCTCCGGGAGCTGGTCGATGACTTCTGCCACTACTACAGGGCCATGATATGCAAGGAGGTGGTGTTCTACTTTGACTCGACCGCGCTGGGTAGTAACTATGCCGTCTCATCCGAGGACTTCAAGACGATCATCATCGAGCAGTTCAACAAGCACGGCTGGACCGTGACCGAGGTGTTCATCGGCCGGCCTATGAAGCATTCGGAGAAATACACTATCATCGACAGCGGCTTCAAGGGCGACAAGGGGCTGCTCCCTGTTTTCAACAAGGAGAACAATGAGGCTCTGCTCATCGCCATCTCTATGGCCGAGGTGTCCGTCACTCCGGGGCTCGGCTGGCACAAGCACAAAGGCGGCGAGAAGCTCGCCGAGACTGAGGACAACCTCCTGGAGTACCGCACGGACGGTACGGACGCCTTCGATACACTCTATCTGGGAAATTCCCTGTTTCCTTATACCACAGCTGCCATCGGTATCGGCTCATCACTAACATAGGACCGCTCAGGAGCGTCAGCATATATGGCAAAAAGTCGGAGAATTTCCGAACCGGCGAGAGGACAAGGCTTGGGAGCGGCTTCCGCGATGTGCCTTTCCGGGCCCCGTCCCGGAGGTCTCTTCTGCCTGACAGCCACTTTTTTGGATTGATTTCCGGTGGTTTGAGACGGCCCGATTTGTCCGACTTGCAGCCTGGATGCTTATGTAACTTTGTTTCATTATGATAAATGCCTCGAAAATACATGAACTCATCCAAACCCACGCTCTTTTCTCCATCACCTGGGTGGCGGAGGATGGAGAGCTGGTCAGAGTGCCACAGTGCCGCTGCACCTCGTTCCACGGGGACGGCGACACGATGAACATACTCATCCCGGCCTCCGGTCAGGTGAGGACAGTGAATAGAAATACTATTATCGAATTTAACGGAGAAGAAGTCATATTATGAGCGACAAAGCAGTTTACGCCGGCCTTCCGATCGTGGAAGGATTCCAGCTCTTTCCTGAGGCTCAGGTAGTCCTGGGCACCGATTCATCGTCAGAGTTTCACCTGGACTATGACATTGACGCCATTAAGATCGGCAAGTACCAGATTGCGCCGTGGGGCCCTGATAATCTTATGCCGGAGCATCTTCTGGAGAAGGTGGAGAAGGGCGACATCGTTGGCGCGAACCTCCGATTCAACCGCGATGTGGCGTTTGGTCTTGGGCCGAAGCTGGTGAAGGCAGTGGCCAGGGACACCTATGGCCGAGTGCTCGAATGGGCACCTGTCGAGGAGGGCCCTATCTTCGACTGGTTCGAAGATAACGACATCCCTCTCTTCATGCAGCAGCAGCTCACCGATGTGGCATACTTCTATAACGCATTTCCTGAGCTCATCCTGGACGAGAATTTTGACAAGATTCGCGCAATCCGTCATAAGGAGGCAGTGTTCTCGAGATGGGGCAAGGCGAACGCCAAAGGCGACATCCGCTGGCACTACTATGCAGATTGGAATGATAACCCGGGCGAGAGGGACATCATCGCTACCAGGGTGCTTGATGAGTTCGACACGACAAGGGACCTCGACATCTTCAAAGCTCAGCGCAAGGCTAAGAGGTTCATTTATCCGGTCTATATGCCGTCTCCGGGCAAGCCGTACTACTCGCAGCCTGAGTGGTACTCTATTTTCCGCAGCGGCTGGTACGACCATAGCACGATGGTCCCGAAGCTGAAGAAAGCAATACTCAAGAACCAGCTCGGGGTGAAGTTCATCATCTATGTCTCCCAGGATTATTTCAAAAATATCTGCAAGATGGAGGGCATTGATCCGAATGACCGCAAGACCTATACAGAACGCGTAAATAAGGAGAAGGAAGCGTTCAACTCCTTCCTCGCCGGCGAGACGAATGCAAACAAGGCCATCCTCGCCATCAAGGACCGCGTGGCCACGACATCCGGGACGATGGAAAGCAAGTGGATAGAGATTGTGCCGATCGATAACAAGATCAGTGGCGGCGAGTACATCGATGACACCGAGAGCACGGCGAACATCATCTGTTATGCAATGGGTGTGCATTCATCTCTTATCGGCGCAACGCCGGGGAAGAGCAGCTCTACCCTCGGAGGCACGCAGGCTCGGGAGCTCTACATGATGAAGCAGGCCTGTATGAAGCCGATTGTGGACCGCGTGATGCGGCCGCTCCGTTTCATCAAACAGTACAACGGCTGGGACAAGGACATCTATATCAATGTCCCGGAATACATCTTCACAACTCTCGACCAGAACAAATCCGGAAAGCAGGAATCGACTAATACCGAGGTATAATTATGATAGTAAAAGGATATGCTGAAATGAAGCCTTTCCTCCCGGCTGTGGAGATGAAAGGCACACCGACCATCTTCGATGACTCGCTGGAGGTGGCGCAGAACAGTCTGGTCTCCGACATCATCGGAGCTGACCTCGAGGCGAAGCTCGAGCAGAGGCAGGGCGCGGACTCCAAGCTCCTGAAGCTCTGCCAGAGGGTAATCTCGCAACAGGCCTTCCTAAAGAGCATCCCTGACCTCGACCTGGTGCTTACCGATGCCGGTTTCGCGGTGGTCAACAACGAGCAGACCACGATGGCCAGCAGGGAGAGGGTGCAGTCCCTCACCGTCAATCTGCAGGCCAAGCTCGATGAAAGCAAGGATGCTCTCGTGCTGTATCTCCTCTCAGCTTCAGCTTACAGCGACTGGAGAGGGACTGAGGAGTTCGCACGGCTCTCGGACGGGCTCATTCTCACATACGGTGAGTTTAAGGATGCCGCCGTGCTGAACAATGTCACTGCAGCGGCTTATCCTAAGAGCTGGGGTGAGTTTCTGGAACTGAACTCGGCTCTCAATGTGGCTCTGATGACCGATTGCGCGTCATACATCTCGAAGGATTATGCAACGGAAATCATCGAGAAGATTCGCGATAATGAAACTTTTCTTCCTATCGAGAAGAAAGTTTTGAAACTCGTCAAGATCGCCATCTGTGCTTTCGCCATGGGTGACGGCAAGACCGGTCTGGAGCAGACGCTCGCAGCCGTGAGCGTGATGAAGGCGAACCTGAATGACTTTCCGACCTACAGAGATTCTGATGAGGCTCTGACCTTAACCATCGACCACTCCGACACTCCAATCTTTTCAATGTTCTGAGATATGAAACTTTTTGACCGCATCAAGTATTTCTTCACCCTGCACTTCAAGCACGGCGAGAAGATAGACATCGCTTATCCGCTTTCCTGGGAAAATATGAGTCAGGAGGACTTTCGTAATGTCTGCACCGTCCTCTCGCAGCCGCACGGCCGCAAGGAGACGCTCTTCCTGTGCCTCTGTGCTTTGGCGCACATCCGGCCGGATAATCCAATTCACTATGATTCGAAGTACATCCGGGATAATGTAGTGTTCATCATCGGGGGGAAGAGCTATGTCATCTCTCCAAAGGTCATTCAGGAGGCTTGTAGCCAGTTGCAGTATATCCTCGATGACATCGGGCTCGCTCCGTCTCCTCTCGACCATATCGACCGCAAGCTGTATGGCATTTCATTCATGCAGTACTATCAGGCCGATGCTTATATGCTCCGTTATGCCTCGGAGGGCGATGGCAAATGGCTGAAGGAGGTGGCTAAGACTCTGAGCGGCGGCCGCATCCGCAAGCTCCTGCCTTGGCAGCAGAAGGGCATGGTGATCTGGTGGAACGGTGTGAAGAAATACCTGATGATGAAGTACCCGTATGTGCTTCAGGAGGGCGGCTCCATAACCGACTCCACTCCGGCTGACATCCTGCAGGAGCTCCTCTCCTGCATGAACGGGAACAGGCCGCAGGACAATGACAAGATCCTCAAGAGCGATGTGCACTCGGTGCTCTTCTCTCTGAACAAAATCTACTCGGACAATGCTCACAAATAGCTTTCTTCTTTCCTCCTTATCTTCTCTCAGGGAATTCGTTTCCCCGGACTGCCAGATTCTGCAGGGGAATGGTTATGACGGCGTCATAGACATCCTGCAGAACTTGCGGTCTGTCGTCTATCCTTGCGTCATCCTCGAAGCTGGAGGATCCGGTACCGTGGCTGATGTGGAAGGGCCTGTGGACACCTTCACTCAGAGCCTCTGGGTGATGGGGCAGCTCGGCCGTGGCGAGGATGAGGCTGCTCTCTTCGCACAGATGAAGAACCTCGCGATGAAGATTGTCTCCAAGCTGATGGTTGATATGGCTGCCGGGGCACCGGAGGTGCAAGGGCTCGACTATCAGAGATTCTCATATATGCAGAGATACGGCGGACCGAATGCCAGAGGTTATGAACTGGTGCTCACCTTCAGGCAGAACTTCTCGCTGCTTTTGACCGAGGATGACCTTAAGCCAGCTCAGGGCAATGGCTGAACAGATAGACTATAAGGAGATGGCCGAGCGGTGGGCCGAGATTGTGATTGAGCGGTGGATCCGCAAAATCCAGTCTCTCGACATCGGCTCGACCGGCGAGCTGCTCCGGAGCCTGGAGGCGCACGTTGCTGTGGATGCTCAGGGCAAGCCGGCGAAGATCACTTTCCTCTATCTCTACTATGGTATCTTCACCGATATGGGTGTGGGCCGCTCCGTCAAGCTCGGGCAGGCCGGCAAGGGGAACAGCCGCCAGCGTAAGCCCTGGTACTCATCGACCTTCCTGAAGGAGGTGAACACCCTCGGCCGCTGTATGGCTGAACGGTACGGCTATGACGCCGCATCGCTCGCTTTTCGCGTGTTCGAGGGAATGAGCCGATTTGAAAAGAATGATTTAGCATATTATCTGAAATAATGGCAAGCACTGTCTATACCGAGAGTGTCGTCACTCTCAACGCCTCGCAGGCGGAAGCTACGTTGTCAGCCCTGAAGTCCTCGGCGGATGAACTCCGTAGGAAGATGATCGAGGCAACGAAGCTGGGAAACACCGAGGATGCTGCAAAATACCAGAAGCAGCTCGACTCGGTGAACAAGTCTATGCAGAACATCCGTAAGGAGACCAAGGACTACTCCGAACTGATGAAGAAGCTCAACGGAGCTACTCTGAACGAACTGGCCAAGGCGTATTCGAACCTGAGCAAGCAAATCAAGAATCTCGCTCCTGGCACGAAGGAGTTCGTGGAGAAATCTCGACAGCTCAAGCAGGTGAAGTCCAGGATGGATGAGATCAATGGCAGCGTGAGGGGGACGAACAAGACACTCGACTCCCTCAAGGGCCTTCTTCCAAAGCTCGGCCTCGCGACCGTCTTTGCCGTGGCCGGCAAGGCGGTGGTTCAGTTCGCGAAGGACGCCGTGGCTCAGACGCAGCTCGTGGGTGACCGGTGGGCTCACTTCACCTATTCGGCGAAGATGGCTTATGGCACGTTCGTGGCTGACCTGACCTCGGGCAAGGGCTGGAAGGAACTTATTGAGAATATGGCTGAGTCTTATAAGGTAGGTCAGCAGGTGATGACGATGCTCGATGAACTCTTTGAACTGCAGAACGCTCTTACTTTGAAGGAGTCAGAATATAATGTCGAAATCGAGCGAAACAAGCAGATAATGCGCGACCAGACCAAGAGCGACCAGGAACGGCTCGAGGCGGCCGATAAGGCTATGAGCCTGGAAAAGGAACTGGCAGAGGAGCGCAAGGCCATCGCGGCTCAGGAGGCGGAAGCCAGGAAAATGGAGCTACAGGACCGGACGAAGATGACGGATGCCGAGCTCGAGGCTTATATCGCCGGCTATCAGAACAATCGAGAAATCATCCTTCAGGCTCAGGAGTACTCGGCCCAGGTGGCGGAGCTCGAGAAGGGCATCAAGAGCCTTACTAAAGCTTATAACCTGGAGCCGGTTGCTAATGCCGGCCTGTACGGTCAGATCGAGGCGGCCGAGAAGAAGCTTGCAGACCTCAAGGCGAACACCTCTGATGCCGTGAAAGAGTGGGTGGCCATCGATGCGAAGTACCAGATCTCCAATGATGAGCTCGTGGGGAACTATGTGCAGGCTCTGGCGAAGATGAACAACGCTGATGCGGAGTACTATAGGTCTACGACTCGTATGGTTTCCACCTCCAGCTCGCTCCGGAAGGAGCTGGCAAAGCAGCATCAGGCCGAAAGCGATGAGGCCTACAAGGCTGAGATTGCCGGTGTGGATCAGCATCAGAAGGAGATGGAGCTGAAGGCCAAGGAAGGCTATGCCGCCGGGGAGCTCTCGGAACAGCAATACCAGGCGCGGCTCGTCTCTATCCAGGAGACGGCCCTGAAGAGCAAGAAAGCAATCGCGGAACGCTATAAGAAGGAGACGATAGATTACCAGTCACAGCTTCTGGACCTGACAATCAAGCAGCAGGAAGAGCTGAAGAAAATCCTCGAGGAGGCAGAGGCGGATGCGGTGAAGGTCTTTGAGGACCTGGAGGCTGAGAGCGATGCCGAGATGGAGGCTATCATGGCCGAAGTCGATGAGGCTTTCCAGGAGCAGGTGGATCACTTGCTTGACCTGTGTGACCAGGCGGATGAGGTTCGCAGGAAACTCGATCCGTCAACGGCTCTCGGAGAGCAGCTGGAGACGGAGATAGCCGGGTTGCAGGAGATGTACGACAACAAGCTTCTCTCGGAGGAGGAGTTCGAGCAGGCGAAGCAGGACCTCATCAAAGATTATGTCAAGCAGAACCTTGCCATCGAGCTGGAGGGCTGGATGAAAGGAATCGAGACGGCTCAGCAATTCTGCGAGCAGTCCTCCAATGCCGTGAGTGCCCTGCAGGAAGCGGAGGAGGCGGCTCTGGACGCTCAGATGCAGGCTGAACTCACAGCTGCAGGGGACAATGCAGAGGAGCGTGAGCGAATAGAAGCGGAATACGAGCAGAAGAAACTCGACACGCAGAAGAAATACGCTGTGGCCGATATGGTGGTGAACATCGCCAAGACACTCGCGGCCGGGGCTCTCGCCATCATGCAGGCATTCGCACAGCTCGGCCCTGTGGCAGGAGCGGTGATGGCCGGTGTGATAGGCGTCACCACGGCGGCTCAGGTGGCGACCATCGTGGCTCAGAAGAACGCCATCATGAACACTACCATCAATTCATCAGGTAGCTCAGCATCGACCACAGGGGCCCGAGTGGCTACCGGCTATTCGTCCGGAGGGTACACAGCTCAGGCAGGCAATGACTACCAGGAGGTGGGTGTGGTGCACGCAAATGAATGGGTGGCTCCGGCCTCCATGGTCCGGGCCAATCCGATAGTGTTCCGCCGCCTCGAGCAGGCTCGCAAGAGAGGGACATCGGTCTCCGGAGTGGCCGGATTCGCAGACGGAGGGATGACCTCGCCACAGGCCGCCGTGACCTCGGCCGGGGTGAGCACACTCGATCCGGCTGTGCTCTCGCAGCTCACAACGGTGCTGCAGTACATCATCGACAATGGCGTCCCTGCCTATGTGCTGCTCTCTGACCTGAACAGCAAGCAGGAGCTGAGCGCAATGATTAAACAGAAAACTGGAAAGAAATGAAACTGACCGTACCTAAGGGGGAGCTCTCGCTCCCTTCAGACTTTTCCTTCGAGGTGGAGCAGAACTCGGCGTTCTTCTCCACTGATGGTGCTCAGACTATCCCGGCGACCATCCCGGCCACTCCGTCCGACCTCGCGAAGCTGGATTTCCCGAACCGTCTCGGCCGGAAGAACAGGTATGTGAACTCCTTTCCGGCGACATTGCAGAAAGGGGTTTTTCAGAAGCAGGGCGTGCTCGTAGTCACAACGACAGATGACACCTCCGTCTCCTGTTCCATCGCGGTCGAGGATTCGGAGTTCTATACGCAATACAAGGACACCAATCTCAAGGACCTTTTCTCGGCCAAGGTACTGACAGACTACTCCACGCCAGAGGCGTGGTACGAGTACCTCTTCAAGGTCTACAAGCAGGAAGTGGACTGTGACTTCAGGATCTTCCCTGTGGCCGTGAACTACTCGGACGGGAGCTATCAGGTGAACAATGAACCGAATCATACGGCTGCTTCGGAATACAAAAGTATCTGGCCGCTGATGCACGAGCCTCGCGTGGTGCAGGAGGGAGGGGATGATGTGTCGGTGCCTGAAGGCTATGGCATCGCACCGTTCCTTAAGCTCTACAGGTTCTTTGAACTCATCTTCTCTCTTTGCGGCTATACCGTGGCCAGGAATTGCTTCGTGACGAACAGCCACCTCTCCTCCCTGGTGCTACTGCATAACTGCTCCGATGTGATATGCAACGGAAAGATTGACTACTCCGACCTGGTACCGAACAAGAGCATCTCGGAGATTCTGGAATGGATGAATAGCAAATTCCATGCTCAGATCGCCGTGAAGCCGGGAACGAAAGAGGTGAGCATCCTTCTTCTCGAGGACATCATCGCCGCCGGCTTTGACCTTGACCTCACCGGCAAGGCCGTGGGCTCGCCGAAGTACAGCTATGCGTCCGGTAGCAGAGTTGTGATGACTCCGGACACCAGCCTGGAAGGGGCAGAGGGTGCGGCCGAGACGCTACAGGCCCTTGTTAAGAAATACAAGTATATCCTCCCAGTGGATGAGAGTGCTTTCGCTTCTCTCTCCACACCTTGCCTCTGCCTGAGACTCGCCACCGGGGACTACTACGAGGTGAGGGTGTCGTTCGTCTCGTATGGCAGCCGGGGCGGCTCGAGCTCTCGTATAACCTATAAAAAGGTCAAGATTGGGACTAATATCATCAAATACGACCGAGAGAACGCCGATAACTCGGAGGAGTTCTCTCCGGAGGACCTGGTTCCTCCTATGGTGACCGCCGGCAATCCCTATGTCAGGATGCCTTATGTCGGGACTCGCACGCACCGGAACACCTCCTACAATGACTCGGAGAAGGATGAGGACCAGGACATCATCATAGCTGACTATATGGGGCTCGGCGAGAGCTACGAGTACCCTGTTTCCGGTGGCACGAACACCAGGCTGGTTGAGACATCGGATGGCAAGGTCTATCTCGCAACGACACAGGCTTACAACAATAGAGGGCATCTCCGTTCCGGAGCTATCTCCCTCACTCCGGAGGATTATGTCAAGCAGTTCTTTTCCGGGTACAACAAGCATATCCGCAACAATGCGATCGAGGTCTCCGGCGAGTTCAACCTCAGCATCGAGCAGCTGATGGGCTATGATATGTACTCACTAAAGCTGCTTGACGGGCAGATGCTGCTCCCTACTTATCTGAAATACGAGGTGGGACGGCGAGTGAAGTGCACCGAAGCGAAGTACCGGCTCTTCAAGGATTTCGCGGACGGGCAGGAGGATGAGCCAATAACGGCTCCGGAGCCTGTCTATCAGTGGCAGCTCAATCAGACTCAGATTACCTCAAAGGCCTCCGAGCTGCAGGCCCAGCAGTCCAGCGGCACGGTGATGTGGAAATATGACGGGACGGATCCGTACATCCAGGACGAGAACAAAGATGTGTTCATCCCTTCTCCGACCGCTCTCGGGGTGAAGAGCGTGGTGCTCGACAGGGTGATTTACTTTTTTGTGCGGACGACAGCCGGGAGGACAACCACTGACAAATACCTGGAGACCGACACCCTGCAGGAATGGTTCGACTCGGTCGAGATTCCATAGGAAATTGTCCGAGCTCCCATAGTGCTTGATGCTAAATTTGTGATTGATAAAACGTACCGAAAATGGCAACAGTTATACAGCGGCCGGATTCGCTGAATCTGCTCCGGAACCTCAAGAGCTACAGGATCAACACATCCTCGCCCGTGTCCTTCAAGCTGATGAAGGGCGCGGCCACTGTCATTGAGGAGGATTACAACGCAGACTCGACCGGCATCGTGACCATCGACATCCAGGATGTGGTGGCGCAATACCTCTCTGTCGAGCTCCCGACCTCGGAGGCCTACTCCCAGGATGGGGCGAAGGCCGTTTTCAGCGTCTATGTGGACGGCGACTTCATTCATAGCTTCACAGTGCTCTCGGGCGGCGTGAGAAAAATCGCCGACTCTACAGAGAATTTCCTGAAGGCCAACTGGCTCACCTGGCAGCCTCAGAGCAAGAAGGTCAGGTGGTATCAGCCGGAGCACCTCTCATACTACTTCTGTGAGGCTGGTACAGTCAAAGCAAAATTCTACCTCCTGAACGGTTCAACGGAGATCGTCTCCGTGGGCTCGGCCGAAGCCGGAAGCTATATGACCTACAACACTCAGATGGCTCATCTCTTCAGCCTCTGCAGCCGCAGCGCGGATGAACTCAATGGCCTCGTGGACATCTGGGTGGAGAGCTTGGCCGGGACACGGCTCTCGTATATCCAGAGATATGTGTTCGCTCCCGATGATAGGAACGAGCACTACTACCTGTGTGTGAACTCCCTCGGCGGCATCGACACCTTCTGCTTCACAGGGAACTTGACACTGCAGCCGTCCATCGACCATGAGAGCGCGGAGCTCTCGGCCAGGAAGATGACCATAACGGACAGCCAGGAGAGGGCGTGGAGCCAGAACACCGGCTATGTGGGGAAGGTCGAGGCGGCCTGGATGTGGGAGTTCTTTGCGGCATCCAAGCAGTGGGCCGTGGTGGATGACAACATCGAAGAGATCGTGCTCGATGGATCGAGCATAAGTGCATCAGACAAGGAGAACTTGCACTCAAGCACCTTCTCCTACACTTTGTGCGAAGAGGGGAAACTCCTGAAGATCTCCAGGAGTGCAGATGACCTCCCGGCCGTGTCGGTGCAGTCTCCGTCCGGAGAGCTTTTTTTTTTAGCACCCAGACTGGTTGATTTCCCGACAGCGAACATCGAGGACTCTCTGCTCTTCCTTGTGCAGTCTCCGTATGTGCAGGAGTGGAAGAAAATATCGCTGGCAACCATCAAGGCGTGGATCAAGGAGATTTTCGTGCCTTATGATGAGCTCCCTCTCCGGATGGAGATCATTGACAGCGGTGACGGGTTCCTGGCTTGGGGCGAGAGCACGACCTTGACCTGCAAGGTGTGGAGAGGCGTTTATGATGAGGTGACATCACAGGTGACAGAATGGAGCATCAGCCGCAACTCCGGAGTGCTCATTGAGGATGCAGCCTGGCAGCTGAAGGAGAAGGTCAAGAACTTCAAGGGGACGATAGAGATTGTTTTCAGCCAGGGCGAGAACGACCTCGGCGAAAGCAGTACAGCCACGGGGACCGTTTTCACCGTTAAAGCCATCCTGCCTGACCAGTCAGTGGCGGCGGATATAACCATTTGAAATCGTATTGTTTTATGGAAATAGCAAGAAATAGGATTCGTAGGGACTTTGCGCCGCTGACAGTGTCAGTGGCCATCGTCTGTGATTCAGCCTACTCGCCGATGATGCAGGTTTACAACGCATACAACGGTGAGTTCGAGCCGAACAGGCTCCTGTCTCCGACCGTCATCCGACCAATCGTCACAGCTTGCGCCTCGGATGGCAGCTGGCCGACACCCTCGGCCAATGAGAGCCTCGCCAACATCAAGTGGTATGTCAATGATGTGGACATAACGACACTCTCCGACTGGTCAGGGCTCTACTCCATCGACACCGTGGGCTCCACTCGTGGATCGCTCACCATCAAACGCAACATCGCGCCGGGCTCCTCCGTGACTCTGAGGTTCGAAGCTAATCTCGTGGATAGCCGTCTGGGCGTCATCCTCCCTATCCGGACGGAAGAGGTGGTGCTCTCCACGGTCGATGTGGCTAAGGATGTCTGCTCGATGGATATCTCGGAGCCGAACATTCGATATAATCCGCTGCTCGACAAGTTGCATCTCTACGATTATGAAGTCGCGCACGGGCTGGTGAATGCTTCGTCTGCAGCGGAGGCGGCAGCAAAGGACGGGAATCAGTACGACAGGGCCGTCCGTTTCAATGTCTATCGCGCCGGGCAGAAGCTATCATCGGGCTACAGCGTGAAGCTCTACAGGGTGAACTCCGTGAATGACCTCACCGAGATCTCGCCGTCCACTGACTATGAGATTGTCTCCCTTTCCACATCGCTCATCGTCCTGGACCTCCGGCTCATCGATAAGGCTGACTATATGATCAAGGCGTTCGAGGACTCGGAGGAGCTCGCGAGGGTGCAGTTCGCAGTCAATCGCATCTGGGCGGATTTCACCTGCAGGCCTACGAACGAGACCAGCATCCTGCCTGACCAGACCGAGAGATATGATGAGGTGCAGGTGGACTCTGAAGGAAAGATAGTCGAGTGCCCTGGCAATGTCATACGCATAACGTGGTACACGGACTCATCCGCTCTCACCGGAGTGGAGCATAACGAGGGCGCGACAACGGTGTTCCAGCTCTCCTCTACAGGTGTCGGGAAAGACTACACCAATGACTGGATTGATGTCTATGTCGATGCTCAACAGAAGGGCGTGCACTATGTCTCTATGGATGACGAGGGTGACGAGCTCACTGATGAATTTGGAAACATTCTAATTTGGAACTGATATGAGATACATTCTTTGCTCCAAGGCCAAGGCCCTGGAATACCGGTTCACTATCAGCCACCATACTGTCAAGGGTGCTCAGGTGGTGCTTAACGAAAAGGAGGTGCTCTGCTCTCCGGCCCTTGCCGCCGGGGAGGACCTGACTGCCAGGGCGGCTCTCCTGGAGGGGACCGTCTATAACTCATCTACAGAGATTTTGAACATCATAAACGACTAATGAAATGAGCAATTATTCAGCGCAAGGTTCCATAACCATCAAGCGTCTCCGGAACGGGGACTCCATCTTCCTGACTCTCGAACTGAACGGGAAGCCGCTCTATCAGAGCTGGGATGAGCAGAAGAGCACGGCCTCTCCTGACTGGAGCGTGGCGGCGAATCAGCCGGTCCTCACTCCGAAAGCCTCATCGACCAAAGGTAACACTGTGACGCTCTCGCAGCATAACTGGGTGTATAACGGTGTGGCATTGGTTTTCAACGGAGCGACATCCGGCGACTATGTGATTGATTCGACAGGGAAATTCGGGCGGAACCCGGTCAATGGAGCCCTGAGGATTATGGCCAATCTGGCCAGCGCGGTGAATATCGCGAATGATACCCTTGAGTATTCTTGCGTGGCAACTGTGGCCGGCTCGGAGTACAACCTCTCGAAGTCCGTGGACATACAGATTCAAAAGGGCGGCGCATCGTCCTATTTCGGCTATATCAGCGCATCGACTACACAGCTGGACGGTACACATACCAGCGCAGTGCTCTCAACGGAGCTCTGGCTGTCAGCCTCCGAGGTCTCTGACTACTACATAAAGTGGTACAAGGACAGCGATGAGTGGGCAGCGAAGGCCGGACAGAAGAGCATTACCGTGACTCGGGATGACATCGCCGGCAGCCAGCTCTTCATTGCCGAGTTCTACAAGGCGTCCGGCGACACGGACTATGTGTTCAGGGCAGGCGTCTCCATCATCGACACTATGGATGAGATTATCCTGGTGCCTTATATATCTTCTTCCAACAAGGAGGTGGATACTGGCAGCCCTGTGGTGGTCAAGGCTCGCATCGTCCGGGCATCGACCAACTCTGTGCTCGTGCCGTCCAATCCGGTCTGGGGCTTCACCATAATGGACGGGGATACATGGACCGTCAAGGGCACATCAAGCTCGGACAGCATCTCCGTCACAACTGAGCACACCGACCAGGCCGATGGCTCGACACATGATGTCGAGGTGCTGGTCGAGGTTTCGTTCGATTCATTATCGTAAATATTTCATAAACTAAAAATCCATTTCTTATGGCACTCAAAAACATCGCAACTGCTGCTCAGGTCGCTGCAATTATCAAGACCAACAGCATTTTTGTCGAGGTCGATGGCTCGCTCAGGAGGATCACTCTTGACAAGTTCATCGACAGCATCAACGCCGGCGAAGAGGAGCTGCTCCGGTCAGTGGCCTGGGGCGTGCCGATCAAGCAGACTACTCAGAGTTCTCCATCCTGGGGCCGAGTGGGCAACCTCGATATGTGGGAGCTCTTCAAGGAGCAGAGCGGTCGCTATCTTGTGAAGAACAATGGCCATGCGGCCAAGCTCTCTGTCAGCAACTCGGGCATCTATGCCGATGGCACGGCTCTGGACGAGAGCCTCGGTCATGTGATGGTGCATTTCCCGAAGCTCTACTATAAGGTGCAGACCGACTCCGTCTCCGGTGTGCCTTACCTCTGGATGAGTCTCATACCTATCGGAGGGCACTTCATCCCAGAAGCGAACATCGGAGCATACAAGGGCTCGATGTCTGGCTCGGCCCTCACCTCGCGAAGCGGCGTGGCCCCGGCCGGCTCGAGGTCCATAACGTCCTTCTGGAACGCTGCTCAGGTCAACGGCAAGGACTGGGGCATCATCAATTATCAGCATAAGCAGCTGATGATTATGCTTTTATTGTCGGAGTACGGCAACCCGAATGCTCAGGCGATGGTCGGCAACGGCCTGACTGGCACGAACAACTCATCTGACTACACCACTCCTCTCTCCTTCCTTTGCGGCGCGACAAAGAGCCTCGGCGATGCGTGGGGAACTGTAGCACACTCCTGGACGAACTCATCAGGCACGGCCGTGCTCGATGCGAGCGATGTCAGCATCCTTGGAATCGAGAACCCTTATGCTCAGCAATGGGAGTTCACTCAGGGCATCTATTGCGGCAACTCCGGCAATGACGGCCAGGATGGCACGGAGGTGTTCCTGTATGAAGGGAACAGGCTTCCTTCTGCTTCAGAGCTTGCATCGCATCCTGATGGTGATTACAGGCAGCTCACTCGACTGACCTCATCGGGCTACATCAAGACGATGGCCCTCGGCGAGCACTTCGACATCATAACGTCTGCTCATGGCGGTGGCGGAACCAGCTACTGGTGCGATTATCACTATGCTAATGCTACAGGACAGGTCGTGTTTTGGGGCGGTGCTGCGACCGACGGCGCGAATGCCGGCCTCGGCTATGCGCACTCGCATGGCGGTTGGTCGTACTCGGCCTCGGCTGGCGGCTCTCGCCTTGCCTATTATGGCGAACTGACCGTAAAGAGCGGCGCGGAGCTGGTTGCAGAATAGTTTAGAATCAAGGTCTTTGAATCAGTGGAATCTTGCATCTATGAGCAATAGATTTGGTAATCCATCCTCCTGCCTCCCCGTTCGGGGGAGGCTGAAAGCCGACAGGTGAGGATGGTAGGCAGAAGGGATTGAGAGCTGTGTCGTGTTTTGGGGCGGTAATGCGAACAACGGCGCGAATGCCGGCCTCGGCTATGCGAACTCGAATAACGGTTGGTCGAACTCGAACTCGAATATCGGCTCTCGCCATACAATAGAAAAACACAATCCCTGAGCCTCGACCTTGCATCATTGGAGTGCAATGTAGGAGCCGATATACGGCCCCGATGTCGAAAAACGTATTGCGGAAAGGCTATCCGGACAAGCGGAAAGCAAGCGGTGCCAGTAGGTTAAGTCTCGAACGCTCCGGGCAAGGAGATATTGCAAGAATGGCAGCTCCTGTAAATTTGGGCCAGAAGATGGCCGTATGGCGGAAACAATAAACAACACTATGCCAAAGCGAATAGGACATGTATTTGAGAAGATTGCCGATATGGACAATCTCAGACGGGCCGACCAGGAGGCTCAGGCCGGGAAGGCTAAGAAGAACCGGCACATCAGAAGGCATAATCTCCACGCGGAGGCTGACCTTCTGGAGCTCCGGAGGATGATCCTCGAACTGGATTTCCCGGACCCGGGCTACATGGACATGGAATTGCTCAATGACTCCGGCAAGGACAGGCATATCTCCAAACAGCGGTATTTTCCCTGGAGGATCCTGCACCACGCCATAATGAGGGTGATAGATGAGGCTCTTTACAAGAGCCTCATCTATGACACCTTTGCCTGCGTCCGCGGCAAGGGGCTGCATTTTGGCGTGAAGCGGCTGAAGATGTTTCTCAGGCGTTATCCGGATTATAAGTACTTCTGGAAAGCTGATTACAAGAAATACTACCAGAGCATTCCGCACGAGGCGGCGATGCTCCCTTTCCGGAGGAAATTCAAGGATGAGAGGTTCCTGAAGCTGATGGAGGTTGCCATCTTCAACTATGATTCTGGCCAGACCATAATTGATATGCTCAATGAAGAAGAGGTGCGGCGGCGCAAGAGGAGTGCCCATCGGAGGGTATCCAAGCCAGCCGATCGGGAATTTCACCGTCAATGCGATAGACCACTGGATGAAGGAGAGGCTCCGTGTCAAATGCTATCTCCGTTACTGTGACGACACCCTGGGGCTCGCAAGGACGAAAGGAGAGGCGTGGAAGCAGCTGAATGAGTATGACAGGCTCTCTTCAGAGCTGGGGCTGACAGTGAAGGCATCAGCCATCGTGGCACCGATTGCTCACCTGGAGAACTATGGAAAGAAAAGGAAGCGGAAACGGCAGCGAGGTAAAGGCCGTAAGGGGCCGGGGCATTGATTACCTCGGGTATGTTTTCTCAAGGGAAAATGTCCGACTCCGTAAAAGTGTTAAGCATAAATTTGCAGTGAAGGTCAAGAGGACCAGAAATGAAACGAAGCTGAAGCAGGTGAAGGCATCCTATTGGGGATGGTGCAAGTGGGGCAATTGCCGGCATCTGTGGAATGTGTTAACCGACAATGATATGAGTTTTGCGGACAAAGGCATCCGGGCGTCCGGTCAGACCAAGGACGGGAAGAAATACTACCAGGTGAAGAGCGTGCCTATAACAGACATTCTCAACACTCCCATCACCGTGCTGGACTTCGAGTCCGGCATCCAGACATCCAAGGGGAAGGACCGTTATGCCATTCTTTATACTAACCAGGCCGGGGAGAGGTGCAAGACACTCACATCGGCCTTCGAGCTGAAGAACGTGCTGGATCAGGCACGCAAGGCCGAGCAGGGCGGTCAGACCGTTTTCCCTGTGGAGAATGTCATCATCCGCAAACGCAGTTTCGGTGACGGCAAGGCTTCTTACTATTTTGACGAATAATCATTTACGTTATAATATGAAAACTCAGAAACAAATCGCAGAAATCCCTGCATCCGGTGTAGAGGTCGTGTTCGAGGGCGCAATCACCAGGCTCTTCTTTGACTTCACAGATCCTGAGCCTCGCGAAGAGGGAGCGGAGGTGCCTGCCGACCTCAAATGCTGTGAGAGTGTCGATGTGACCGGGAGAAGCTATGCTTTGATGGTGTCGGCCATCATCAATGACCGCTACGATGCTGACAGCAATCAGGCCTTGATCGCCAACTACGAGCTGGCCAAGGATTCAGAATCCGGCATCTCGGACGAGAAAAGAGCGGAATATTCGGCGGAATATTCAGCCTACCAGGAATGGAGGGTGCACGCGAAGGCCATTGCCCGTATTGCCGTGGCTGAATTGGAGAACCTCTCAACCGCTGAGTGATGACTGTTGCAAGAGGCCATATCTGTGTCAGGCGCAAAGCGAAGGACGGCGCGAACGGGCGTGACGGCGAGAAGGGCCAGGACGCTCATTCACCGTATGTGGGCGACAATGGCAACTGGTTCTTCTACGATGACAGTGCCGGCAAGTTTGTGGACAGCGGCCGCTCAGCCACGGGCGATGACGGTCATTCTCCGTATGTAGGCACCAACGGTAATTGGTTCGAGTATAACGCCAATATTGGCATCTACGAGGACACCGGCATCGCGGCCAAGGGCGAGAGAGGCGAGAAGGGCGCAACACTACGAGGACCTCAGGCCTGGTCGGATGTCGCTGTGGGCTATGGCTTCGAGGCTGGAGGTGACGGAGAGCAGTGGAAGGATGTGGTGCTTTTTGAGGACCACTACTATGTCTGCAGCTCCTCGCACACAAAGACTGCATCGAATTATCCTGGGAGCACGGCCGGAGCGGACCTCTGGGAGCTGGGCTACACCATCGAGCTTGTTGCTACAAAGATTCTTCTGGCTACATACGCCCTGGTCAAGAACCTGGGCGTGGAAGCTATTGACATGAAGGACTCCAGCGGCAATGTCCTGTTTCAGGCGAAGGACGGCAATGTGACTTGCAAGACTGGGACTTTCAACAATGTGACCGTTCAGAGTGGGCAGATAGCCGGATTTAAGATTTCCGGCAACGGCCTTACAAATGATCCGTACACAAATGATGCGTATGTGGTGTTCAGAAATGATGCCCGTGGGGCTTTTGCCGGTATCGGCGGCAATATCCTCCCGGCGTCCACGGGCGCACGCGCGGTGGCCCGTTTTGAGAACCACGACACATCAGATTACTATGGGCTGGGCTCCAACTACGGCATGCTACTTTCCGCGCGTGGGGTGAGGACGAACGTGGCCATGCAGATAGATGGAGGGAGTGTTACAGGCTTTGCGATGAGCAATGCTATCGTGAGCGCAGCCAAGACATTGGCTCGCACGGATTTCAACGTGATTGCTATCAATACATCCGACATTATACTCACACTGCCCGTGATGCAGCTGTATGATGACGGCCATGTCATCCGCTTCAAACGTCTGGGCAGCGGAGCTCTTAAGATCCGTATGAGTTATTGTTATACTTATAATGGGACGAGCCATCGTTATTCCCGTCCGTGTCTGATTTACAATCAGAACGACACATTGACCGGGACTGATACGCTGAGCCTTCCGAGCGAGTGCGATTCGTTCGAACTGGTATGGGTGCGTGACTTGCAGCGAACTGTAAGCGGTACGACCTATTATGGCGCGTGGATTCAGTATAAGCTTCCGAGAGATTGGTAATGTACAACTTTATATAAACAATGCCTTATGAATAAGAACGCTGTTGCTTTCTGGGTTTGCCTGGTGGCCTCTGTGGCTCTCTTCATAGGTGGATTCATTGTGCCCCCGATGGGAGTGATAGATGGCTCGGTGCTCAAGGCTGTGGGGATGCTCCTCGCCTTTGCGGCTCTGGCCAAGACTCCCGATTTTATCGAATCTCTTGAAAGAGCGAAATTCACCAAAGGAGATATAACCGTGGAGATTTCAAAAGACAAAGACCATGATGATATTGCTGAAGAGAATTGCTAAGAAGCCATCCTACACCATCGGAAAGGTGTATATTGACGGCAAGTACTTCTGTGACTCCATCGAGGATACCGACAGGGGCCTGTTTGCCTCGATGCCGATCGAGAAGCTCAAGGCTACGAAGGTGGCCGGGGAGACTGCAATTCCCCGTGGGCTATACCAGATCACCTACACCGTGTCGCCGAAATTCAAGGACAGGTCGTGGGCGAAAGCTCTAAAGGGACAACTCCCTCTGCTTCTCAATGTGCCTGGGTTCGATGGCATCCGCATACACCCGGGTACTGATCAGAATTCCACATTCGGCTGTCTTATAGTGGGAGAGAACAAGGTGGTCGGGAAGGTCATCAATTCCCAGGCGACTTACAAGAAATTGAACGACATCCTTTATCCGGCTTTCCAGCAGGGCGAGAAGATATGGATACAGATTGTTTAACAAGAGTGCCAGTTTTTCTGACCATTTTTCTGGCCCTCGGCTGCTTCTGCATCTCGTGTGGGGTGCAGAGGCATTTGCCGTCCGAGGTTGTGAACGTGAGGGACTCAGTGGCTCTGCATATCAGAGATTCTGTGGCTGTCAGATATGACACTGTCTCCGTGGAGCTTCCTGTAGAATCTCGCTCGGTCCTCCTCGCCTCCTCCGACACCTCCCATTTGGAGACGGCACTTGCCACTTCTGATGCCTGGACGGACTCGCTCGGACTGCATCACACTCTTGAGAACAAGGTCGGAGTTCTGAAGAAGGAGGTGGCGGTGCAGGAGCACTACCATAGCGAGAGAGAGGTCGCAGAGCATCAGGAGGTGAAAACGGTAACAGTCTTTGAATATGTGGAGAGGGAACTCACCTGGTGGCAGCGGTTCTGGATTGGTTCGGGCAAGGTGCTCTGGGCCTTGGTGGCCGGAGCAGCCGTATATATTTTGCTAAAATTCCTGATTAAGAAAATCCTGTAATTCCACTCATGGTGTTAATTATGTGGCAAGGGCGGTTCGCTGGGAAGCGAGCCGCTCTTTGTCTGTCAGAAGGCAGCCTTGCGCTTTCGGATGACATCATTGGCCTGTTCGATGTCGTGAGGGGTGTAGATGTCTGTCATCAGGAGGCTGTGATGTCTTGCCTGGTTGCGAACTGAGAGCAGGTCGGTGTTCTCGCGGATGAGGTCGGTGATACCGGTGTCCTTCAGCGAATAGAATTTCCACTCTGGAGGGAATCTCAGAGCTTTGCGGATGTAGTGGCCCCAGAAGTCGGTGAACTGCTTGGCGGAATGCCGCTCGCTCCCCGGCTGCAGGGCCTTGCTGAAGAGATAGGCCGAGTCGGGGTGCTTGAAGATGTCGAGCTCAATCATTAGCTTCAGGACCACATCCGGGAGGGTGACGGATGCTCCCTTGCCGTTCTTGGAGCTGTAGTCAGGGATGTAGATGGTCCCCTTCTCGATGGAGATGTGGCAGAGCTGGATGTAGCTCATCTCGTTTGGCCGGATGAAGCAATAGTATAAGATGTAGCAGGCGAGCAGGAAATGCCGGTTGTGCTCCTGGCAGTAGCTCTTGAGCCTCTGCATAGCTTCTGCAGGGATGACCGTCCTGTTCTTGTTGCTCTTGATTTTCCCTCCGATGCTCTGCAGGCTGGCCGATGGATCCGTCTCCACATAGGAGTGGCCGAGCAGCCACTTGCTGAAGGTGTGCAGCCACATCACATAGTTATCCCTGGTTCGGACTGAAAGACCTTTGTCGAGCCATAACCAATCGACAAAGCGGTTGAGAAGCTTGGCATCGAACTGATAGGCATAAAAAATGGGCTTCGGCTGACTGGAGTTCCATTCGTTGAAATTGTCAAGGAAGGAGATGTATCCCTTCCATGTCTTGAGCCTGATGATGGATTCGCCCTTGCATTTGCCTATCCAGTTCCTGTAGGCATCGCAGACATCCTGCCAGGTGGCATATTGCTCCGGAGCTGTGAAGTTCACCCAGGGGTTCCATCCCTGGCGGAGTTCCAGGGTAATTCTCTCAAGGAGGTCATTGGCGTATTGTCGCCGGTCGGAGACTTTGGAGAATTTCGGAGAGATGCGAATTCGCTTCCGCCTCATCTTCCCAGCTTCTGGATCATAGGCGTTGAAATGGATGTACCAGTAGGATTTGCCCGTGGAGAGCTGTGGCATCGTGTAGGCCTTGACAGCTGCAGGGAGGGATTTTCGTTGGCCGGATTGCATTTTTTTTCTTTCCGGCATCTCAGGAACCGGAAAGAAAATTGTCTCAGATTTGTCTCGGTCGCTTGGCTTTTTTGTGGCGTAATTTATTGAATTACTTACACTTGCGACCGATTTAGTAGCGGGAGGCGGATACGCGCCGGGCGTTTCCTTTCCCGTAACTTTTTGATTATCAATAGAGCGCAATGGCTGATTTTGGGGCTTTTGTCTCATTTTTGACTCGTTTACAGAGTGGCTATCTTACATCATAGCAAGGAATTACCAGTCATCTTCTTCTGGATTTACATCCTGGTCCACAGATGCTTGAATGTCTGCACAGAATTGCTCAAAGAGAGCTGCAGTTTTGACTTTAATATCTGATGCGACTTTTTTGTTGAAACTCTTGTATGCGTTTTCATCAGCGAGAATTGCGCCGAGCTGGCAACTCTTAGTGGCGGTTGGTTTATTCTCGTGAGTTATATTTGTCATTTCTACTTTATACCGACCGTCTCGGCATTGGATTGTCAAGACGAAATTGATCCAGCCATCATAGGCTGCCATACTCAGCGAGCCATATCGATATTCTATATTCGCTGCGAAACTTATAAAGCACTTTTCAGCATTATCGACTTGTGTAGAATTCTTTGCCGATGAAAAAGCTGTGGCTGACCACATCTTGACTGAATTATAGATGTCGGTGGCCGATTTACCTTCGACCTGAAGTACATTGCTATAGGAGAGATTCTGAGCGGCACAGAGACTGGAAATTAGAATGGATAGGAGGGCTAAATACTTTTTCATGACATTATAGATTTTGTGATTGAACGAATACAGAAGGGGCATCCTTGGCTGCAGGTTTTGGTTGAATCCCCTTTTCAATTTTGAGAATGGAGATGGTGTCCTTGAGTTCCAGGATCCTCTCGTTTAGTTCGGCTATTCGAGCGTCTTTTTCGTTAAGCAATTCCCGATAAATAGAATCAATCGGTTTTTCTTCTGCCGTTTCGGGATTTTCTTCCTTAAGCATAGAAACATCCCATCCTTTGTTGTTGGATTTGATTAAAGCAAATTTCTGGGGAGGAAGTGTTCTTTCCCCAGAACATAACTGTGTTACAAAGGCGTTAGACACCTTTAAGAATTCAGCTATGTCCTTTTTGCGTAGGTTGTTTGCCTTTATAAAGGCCTCAAAATCAGTCATATCAAAATAATTTACAAAAACATTAAAGCATTATTTGCTTAATTAAAGCATAATTCATATATTTGCACAAGAGTTACACGATAATTACACAACGATTACGCGAAAGTAACTCGCAAAGATAACATAATTAGTAAGATTTATATGGATATACTCTATGAGATGAATGTCAGGTATTGCGAAAGTTTCGGGTGGCATCTGAAGCCGGGAGAACCGTTCAACTGCCATAAGACTTTCTTGCCATACTTCTGTATGGATGCAGCTCTCCAGGAATGGATCCGCTTCAAGCGTGGTCACAAAAAAGGCTTCCGTTTCGAGACTCGCAAGATGGCCAATGCCATCTCTGAGGCTTTTCGCGAATATTCGGCCAAATACAGAGCCATCTTCACAAAGGACCAGGTGGAATTCCTTCTGGAGCTCACCGACATCTTTGAGGAATTTATCACACATCATCTGGTGGTGGCCGAGGTGGCCTATATGAATGCCGTCACCCACTTCATGGATTTCGAAACTCAGAAGGACTCCGGCTCGCTGTGGCTCGTCAATATGATTGCGGCCGCCGGCCAAGGCTGGTATGCCGTCATTAACCCAAAGACCTGTATGGGAGGGGACCGGATGGATCAGCATCTCGGAGCTGTGCTGGTCAAGACGAGAGAGCTATCGAACACCCTTTACGGCACTGAGCACAACTTTGTCACCGAGGACGCAGCCAATAGGATGAATGACGCCATCCAGGCTCTCATCAATGTGGTGGAGAGATGGGTATCGAGACTCAGCGAAGAACATCAGGCCGAGCTGGAGCTGGAGTTCCGTCAGGATGAGAGACTCCAGGCTCTGCTTGACAAATACCGGAAAGAGGAATGACCGAGATGCAGGCTGCAGCTGTCGCCGATTTGAAACGCTGGCTTCTGGCTCGGAGACTCCAGAAGATTGAGGAACGGTTGACACTGGCCAATTATGAGGAGCTGTCTCCGGAGATTTTGAAACTGAAAGAACAAATCAAAAATTTATAGTTATGGAAAAGACTGAGAAAATTGCTGTCGCCATCATACTGCTCATTGGTGCAGTAGTGTGCGGATTTTTCGCCATTGTAGAATTCGACTTCATCTGCACGGGACTCCGGACCTGCTTCTTCCTGGGCTACCTGATAACAGGGCTGACCGGGCTTTTCGCCCTCGGAGAAGCTACGGGCAATCTCCCGGAGATGTATTTCGGAGACAACGGCGATTCTGAGGAAAATTGTGATGATAAATAGTTTACATTATGGGAGAGATTTTTGATTACAGGTCTATAAAGACCTTTGAGGATGCCTGCAAGCATCTCGGGCTGGATTTCTATAAAATCTTGCAGAAATACCAATTCTGCCCGGACCATATCCAGGACCTCATAAAGCTGGAGATAATTACCAGAGCTCTCAATGACGGGTGGAGGGATCCGCTCGATGAGTCTTGTTATCGTTATGGCCTATATGGTGCCACTCTCACTGACGCAGAGGTCAAATGCGGCCGTTACGATGAATTCGTCCAAATCCGTTACATCCGTCCCGATGGTTCTGCCGGCCTCGGCTTTGCGTTCTCGTCTTCCGGTTGGTCGAGCTCGTACTCGTTTGTCGGCTCTCGCCTTGCCTATAAATCGAAAGAGCTCGCCGAATACTCGCTCAAGACTTTCACCGAGTACTGGGAGTCTTACTGGTTTCCACAGTGCTGGCATAAAGAGGTCCTTAAACCGGAGAGCGAATGGTGACGAATTTCTTTTTCCGGAGCGCGGTCGCATCGGCCTCGCTCTGGGATCTGAAGATGAGGCTCCTGGGAGGAAAGCCGGCCAGACGGTCGGTGATATTTTTCGACAACGGTCATAAGTTTATAGCGATTTACAAATGAAACGAACAATTCGATATTATTACGAGCTCGATGCAGACAAGAGAGGTATGATGATGAGGGACATCTGTGCAGGGACAGGCCGCAAGCCGAGCACTGTGTATATGTGGCTCAGAGGTGAGCGAAAGCCTTGCCTCCTGGAGCAGAAATTCATCGCCAGGGTGGTCAAGAGCATTTTCAACGAATCAGTCACCTACAAGGAGCTCTTCTCGTAATGGAACCCACGGCCATTGATTTCGAGAGGGTGAGATCACTCGCCCGACAGGGCTTCTCCTTCCAGAAGGTGGCGGCCCTGATGCACATCCAGGAGCCTTCCTACGAGTTTGAGAAGGCCTATACTCAAGGACGGGAGGATCGTGAGAAGGAGAGCGAGCAGCCTCAGGGAGAGGAGCCGTCTCAGGCGGTCGATGAGGTCCCGATGACAAAGGCCAGGCGCACGATACACTACACGGAGCTGTCGCTGAAATATGAGTATCGCAGGGCTTTCTCCGAGGTACAGCTGCTTGACATCCTCGGGACCAATGGCTTTCACTTCGAGAGAGGTCACTGCTACTGCTTCATTTCCGGAGGGGATGTGGACAGCCTCTCCTACCTTAAGGCGGTGCTCAGACAGCAATTTCTTTCACAGCTGGTGGTATCGACCTGGTGTATGGCCGTTCAGGACATCATCGAGCTTCGGGAGTGGATCGAGGCCGGGAGGATTGAGAAGATGGACATCTACCTGGGAGAGATTTTTAAGGGCTCGTATGCTTTTGAATACGCCACGCTGAAGGAGCTCTACGAGCAGAAGCCAGACCTTGGTCGGATGGCCATCTTCAGGAATCACTCGAAGGTGATGGCTGGGCGAGGCGAGAAGTTCTCTTTTGCCATCCTTTCATCGGCGAATATAAACACCAATCCACGGTGTGAGCAGACCTGCATCATTGTCGATGACGGAGCTTTTGAATTCTATAAAGATTTTTTTGACGGTATAAACTCATTTGAATGAAATGTATGCGGATAGAGATAGAGCTGGCCATTTATCCTTAATGGAGATGGCGCAGGGAGAAGAGCTGCTCCTGTTGGAGGCTATATGTGCGTTGAGAGAATATTACGAACAGGCGTACTTTCTTTTTCCCACGGAATTTGGCTCTGAAAAACAATATAAGATGAGATACGACCTTCTCAACGCGATGATTACTCGGATTTCGAACGTATGAAACAGGATTACAGGATTACTAAAGAGGCTATATGGCAGGCTACCGAGTTCGGCAAGACTGTCATTTGCCACTACTACCCACAGGCTGAGGTCTGCTTTGCGTCCGGCGGAAGGAAAAATTTTAAGATCCGTTCAGATGACAAGAATCCTTCTTGCGCCGTATTCCGGAGCAAGGACGGGGTGTGGATGATTCAGGATAAGGGCGGTTCCGACAACAAAGCCAGGACGGCCATCCAGCTCGTTATGCAGAACGAAAGGCTGGAATTCGGCCAGGCTATGAGCTGGATTGCAGAGCATTTCGCTCCGGCCCTTCTCGAGGGCACGGACTACACGCCGGTCAAGCCAGTGCCTACCATTCAGCAAGTACCGGCTCAGAATGGCTATTCTCTACAGCTCCGGGAGAGCGGAAAGTTCACCGAGGCCGAGCTGGCCTGTCTCGGCTACAGGATAACCCAGGAGAGGTGTGACGGATTCGGGCTCAAGCCGCTGGACTCCTATACCACACCTCGCAACAAGGACGGGAAGAGCTTCAGGATTGCGGCGAACGAGAACTATCCGATGTACTTCTATGACTATGGCACGGCCGGCAAGGACAAGGATGACAGGCAGCCGTGGGGTAAGATATATCAGCCTCTGGGCGACTTGCGCTTTATGTACTACGGATCGAAGCCGGAGAACTTCATATTCGGGGATCTCGAATTCATCGAGAACTATCAGAAAGCGAAGGCGAACGCTGATTACAAGATGAGCCGCATTGAGGTTGATGACGAGGGGAATGAAAGCACGGTCGAGCTCAAATGGGAGCACCTCATTATCTGCTCCGGGCCATCGGATGCTCTTAACGTGCGAAACGCCTCTGGTCACAAGAACGACTATCATATCTGCTGGCTAAACTCCGAGACGGCCGATCTCAATGAATACGAATTCTCCGTGCTCAAGCGGCTTGCGAAGAACATCTATATTCTTTACGATATTGATGAGACAGGCGTTGCCAATATGTACCGGATTGCCTTGAGATACCTCGAGATAAAGATGATTAAGCTTCCTGATGAGCTTAAACGGTTCAAGGACCGGAAGGGGAAGCCGTGCAAAGACGCAAAGGATTTCTTCCTGCATTTCCGGCGGCCGGAGAACCAGAACCCGTTCAGGCTCTTCGATGACCTGGTCAAGCTGGCTGCAGGGCTGCAGTTCTGGAGCGAGAAGATGACGAAGGGCGGCCGTGTTTATGACATAAACAATGAGCAGCTCTATGGTTTCCTGCAGGCGTCCGGCTACTTTCGCATCGCGACCAGTACGAACGCGAAAGGATATACCTTCTGCTATGTCAGGGACAATGTCGTGACCTTGATTGACGAAAATGCCATATCGGCGAACTGTTCCGGCTATCTCCTGGAATACATTAAGACGCATCCGTTCTACTACACGCAGCCGCTGGCAAATACTGTGCACCGAAGCAATCAAATTAGACTGACATCACTCGAGAAGCTGGCTATCATCGAGCCGAACTTCAAGAGCTGGGATGAGGAGAGCGATTATTTTTTCTTCCAGAATGGCATATTCCGCGTCTCGAAAGATGGCGTGAATCAAATTAAAGCAGTGGACTCGCCGTGCTCTGTGTATGCAAACAAAATACTCCCGTATGACTTCACTCCGATGGAGAGGGAACCAGGCAAGATGCCGTTCTTCGATGTTGAATATACGCCAGAATATGCTCAGCTGCTCAGCCAGCTTAACGCCTACTCCCCCGACACCCCCGAATATTCATTCCTTAAAAAGGAAGTTGACGCTGTGGAGGATATTAGACGGTATCGCATCGTCTGGACCAGGAAGGACTTCTCTTTCCTCAAATACATCTACAACACCGGGAGGACCTATTGGCGCAAGACCGAGATGGGCTACCAGCTTACCGAGAGCGAGCAGGCCGAGCAGGATCTGCACTTCATCAACAAGGTGATGGCTCTCGGCTACCTGCTTTGCAAGCACAAGAGTGCAGGACAGCCTTATGCCGTATTCTGTATGGAAATGGAGCAGAGCGAGGAGGGTACCCACCTGGGAGGTACAGGCAAATCACTCTTTGCCTCCTCTCTGGAGCAGATTCGCAAGCAGCTCTTTATCGATGGTCAGAATCTCGACACAAAGAAGGGGGACTTTATGCTGCAGGGAGTGGAGAGAGGTGTGACTGACAACATCTTCCTGGATGACCTTAATGCTCAGGTCGACCTGCATAAGTTTATGCCGATGATAACCGGCAAGATGGTTGTCAATCCGAAATATGTGGCGGCGTTCACCATCGACTTCAAGGACTCGCCGAAAGTGATATTCACCTCGAACCACGCCATCAAGGGCTTCGATGCCTCGCTCAGGCGGCGAACCTGGTTCACAGCATTCAGCGACTATTACCACGCGGATGACTTGCAGAGAGGACTGAAGGAGAGGTCTCCGTTCCTGGAGTTCGGGAACCGGAACCTCATAAGCGACTATTCGAAAGAAGAGATGAATCAGTTCTACAATTTCATGTTCAACTGTCTCTCCGTATGGCATAAGCTGCACATTCGCATTCAGCCTCCGATGAAGGCAATCGAGAAGCGAATTCTCCAGAGGGACCTCTCCGATGAGTTTATCTTCTGGGCTGATGAGTACTTCTCCGAGGACAAGCTGAACCGTCTGGTCGACAAGCAGCAGACATTCGAGGATTATAAAGCGACCTTGAATCCAAAATTCGCAGCGATGATGAAGCCGCAAACCTTCAAGCGAAAGCTCATTCAGTACTGCACTTATAAGGAGTGGATATTCAATCCGAACAATCTGCTCACAACGGTTTCCGAAAAGGAGAGGAACGATATCCGGCGAAAGGAGAACGGAAAGGAAGTGTACTACTTCTATATCGACACGACCGGCCTGGTCGGAGAGTCAGAGAGTCCGTCCGTCCCGGACCTATCCGGGGAAGGCGAGATTTCCAGTGGCGGCGATGACGGCGAACAGCCGATTTTCGGCTATTAGTCAGGGCGTCAAAGGAACTTTGGAAAAGAGCTCGAAGGCAGCTCTTTTTCTTAGGTCTCAAACGACAAAATTTTGCTCTTGATATGTTTTTCTTCTTTTTTCTTGACCTTTTGACGCCAAAGAGAGGAAAGTGTTGAAATAGAAAGAGTTAAGCGGCGTCAACTTGCGGCGTCAACTTTGAAAATATGGTTTTAAGTTGACGCCGAGGGCCCTGGAAGGCTGTTTTTTGAAAATAAAAGTTGACGCCATTGATAGTCAATTAGTTACGCTCTCTGATTGCCGAAACGGCGTCAAGAGCGTCAAAACGAAGTTGACGCAGGTAAAGTGATTGGCACTCAATAGATTGAGGATAGTGGCGTCAAAGCGTCAACTTTTTGAAGAAATTATTAACGTAGAAATTTACTGAATGGGAAATGCGAAGAAATATCCGTATAAACTTGATTTCGGGATCAGCCTGAACGGCCGATCGCTCCCCATCTGGGTGTATGACAAGGTACCTGAAGGGATGCGGCCGGTCAGGTCCCTGAGGGAGCTCTGGTATGGCCGGGCTTTCCTGTATCCATCACAGCTTTCGCCCGGAGAGTATATGACCTCGTATATGAGGGAAAAGGATGAAGAGGCAGTCTGGTCGATGTGGAAAGCAGGCATCCCTCTGTATGTCCAAGATAAGAAGTAATGACACTATAATTTTGCAGACCAATGAAGAAAAGAGACGATCATAACACTGTCGATGTGAAGGTCGGTTCCTTCTTGAAACAGTGGGTGACCAATGTGTATGGTCCGGATCCCATCAAGCTTGATCGGGACTCGAATCTCTGGAGCATTATCAAGCAGCACCTGGACTTGCGACCGAATGACTACAGGCCGATTGCAGACAAAGAGGAGTACATAACCTTCATCCTCCTGAAGGATTCATCGAATACCAAAGCTTACAGGGCGGCGGCCTCTCCGTATGAGAAGAGCGAGTACCGGGTTCACACGCTGTACCGGTGCATCCTCTCCCAGAGGGGAGAGAATCTTGTTAGGAGATTTCTGTCGAAGCAGTTCAAGAACGCCTTCCATAATTATATGCGAGGAGCGATGAACAACAATCCGGACATCTCCATAACAGAGGCCATCACCGAGTTCCTCTCCGACTCCTGCCAGCCGGTCATCGACAACAAGATCATCTCGACTCTCTCGAAAGACTGGTACAGGTACCGGCAGAAGTATCCTGATGAATTCAGGATTCCAATCTTTTTCTGAGGGCCACGGCGTCCTGGAATTTTGGGGCGCAAAAATTTGTAAATGAATAAAATATGAGGGCCATGGCGTCCGAAAAATATAGGCAAAAATGAGACTTCTCGGAATCAAAAAAATTGAGTATTGCGACTCTCGCAATCTGTACGACTTCAGCCAGCTCGCTCCTGGAAGCACTATCGACCTGGCATCCTATCTGAAGGACGGCTGCTCTTTCTCAGAGCTCCCGTTTACAGCCGATACCGCCGACCTGAGCGAGCAGTGGCTCGATGATGAGGGCGGCCAGCATTCTCAGGTGTCGTTTGCGGCTTCTATCCGAAAGGATAAGGAGTTGTATCGCAGCCTGCTTAACCGGCTCCGTGGCCGCAAGACCGTTTGGAAGATTACTCTGGTGGAAGGAAAGGTGTATGTGGTCGGCTCGCCGCAGTTCGTTCCGACATTCACCTGGAGCGATGGGGTGTCAGGACTCTCATCTTCAGAGTTCTCAATCAGTATCGAGAACGAGTCCACACACGGCATTCTGGTGCATTCGGCTTAGATTATAGTCCGAATTCGCTCATTTATGGGGTTATAAATTTGCAATCAACATAAACTACCAGCATTATGAAGATGTCAGCATTAGCACAGAATCTTCGAGGAGCATGGATGATCACTCCGGAGCAGGCAGCTGTTATGATGCCTGTACTCAAGGGGATTTTAGCCGGTAACATCGTGGAGTTCGAGAAGTCTCCGGAGCCATTTATGGTGACTCGGGAGGGCAGGCGCAGAGAGACGATGTCAAGGCAGGACCAGGATTCCAGCTCTGAGAAGTATGTATATGTAACCTATCTGCAGGGCACTATGCTCAAGCACGATGGGATGTGTGGCGAACCTGGGACCAGGACCATCGGTCAGGGCCTGCTTGACGCAGACGGTGATCCGGAGGTCATTGGCCATATAATCGTGGCCGAGTCCGGCGGCGGTGCCTGCAATTCCGTTCCGGAGATTTCAGATGCCATAACCAAGTGCTCCAAGCCCGTGGTCACCTATATTGACGGTATGGCCGGCTCTGCCTGTATGTACGCAATCTCCTACTCTGACCATATAATGGCGCATAAGCCTATGGATGAGGTGGGGTGCATCGGCGTTATGGTGCAGCTCTCCGGATTGCCGCGTTATCATAAGGATCCGCAGACCGGGGAGATTTATTGCCGCATTTATGCGACCGATTCTCAGGAAAAGAATCTCGACTATGAGGCAGCCCTGGAAGGCGATGCCAAGGTCATCAGGGAAGAATCTCTCGATCCGCTCTGCCAGCAATTTATGGCTGACATCAAGGCGAACCGTCCGGCTGTGACCGAGGACCAGCTGCACGGCAAGCTCTTCTTTGCCAAGGATGTGGTGGGCTCGCTCATCGACTCCATCGGTTCTTTCGAAGATGCCGTGGCGAAGGTGCTTGAACTCGCGGAGGCAAAGGCGTTAATAAATTCATCTACACAGATGTCAAAATATCCAACTCTCGAAAGCATACCGATGCTCAAGGAGCAACAGTATGAACAGGACGGCTCGACCGTCCTCCAGGAATGTCAGCTCGATGCTATCGAGCAGGCACTCTCTACTCCAAGGGCTGAGGAGACTGCTCTTCAGGACCGTCTGGATTCTCTCACCGAGGCTCACCAGAATGAGGTGGACTCACTTAATCAGACCATCAGGCGTCTGGAGGACACTATCTCCAGGGCTGATGCTCGTATCGCGGAACTTGAGAACTCGCTTGAGGCGGCCATCGCTCAGGCGGATGAGGAGCAGCCGGCCACAGTTGCCGTGGATGCAGATCCTGCCAATGAGACTAATGCCGGCGCAAGACCGGCCAAGACCTATGCCGAGGCAGTGGACGTTTGCCGCGAATTCCTGAACAGAAAGAAATAATCATAAACAAATCCAAAAGTTATGCAGCTTGAAAATGTGCTTGTTAACTCCGGTGCGAAATTTCGCAAGGAGATCCTCGCGATGCCTGTAGTGGCACTCGAGAAGAGCCTCGCTCACATGACTATCCGAAAGGGTATCCGTGGTGACGAGACTGTCGGAGGCTATGACTCTGGAGCAGAGCTCAGGCCTTATGTTTCAACGAAATCGGCCACCGACACCGGTTCATTCTATGGTCGTACCCTCACCACCTATCTGGGTGATGTTGTGGAAGAATTCGATCCGTACCAGCTGTTCTCTACCGTTTATGGAGAGAAGTTCAGCTCCCTGACCGAACGCAAGGAGGCAGACATCGTCAAGGATATGTCTCTGGCTATGGCTAAGAAAGTTTCCAGCAAGCTCGGGAAGGTACTCTTCAACGCGACTCGCAATGCCTCCGGCACAACGACCTCCGATCTCTTCAACGGCTTCAATACCATCGCGGCCAAGGAAATCGAGGACAAGACCGTCACCGAGGCTCTCGGGAATTTGAAAATCTACAAGGCTATCACTGCAGCCAATGCCGGTGACCAGCTTAAGGCTATCTATGCGGCTGCATCCGATGAGCTCAAGGAAGCAGAGAACCTCAAGATGTTCGTCCCTCAGAGCGTGCTCGATCTTTACGAGGAATGGTGCCTCAGCACTCTCGGTGCTGTGTCTTACAACCAGACCTATGCAAAGCATCGTCTGCATTGCGCCGAGAACGTGGAGCTCGTTCCGCTTATCGGCTTGAAGGGTAGCGAATATATCTATCTCACAACTAAGGAGAACATGCTTGTCGGCTGCGACCAGGTATCAGACGCTGAAAAGGTTAAGATTCGCGAATGCGATAACCCGAAAGCCCTCCAGTTCTTTATGTGCATCTATTGGGGAGTTCAGTTCGAGAGCATCAGGCCAGAAGCTCTGCTCGTAGCTCGCACCACCGCCGCTCCAACGGCTTAACCCGTAAAACCGTATAGTTATGGATCTCGGAAATCTTGACTTCAAAATCGGCGGCATCAATCCCTCAGGGATTGGTGCTACCATCTACCGAATTGCCAAGAAGGACATCGCTTCCTGGCCTACTATCGGCAATGATCCTGATGCTTCCGGTACTCCTGCTCCAACGGTGAAATCTCTTGCCTGCTATGAGGGGGACTTCTCTCTCGTCTCAGGAGCTGTGTTCGATAAGTTATACAGTACCCAGGGCAAGGGCAAGGCTACCTTCGAGGTGACCGGTGAAACCGATTGCAAGATGTACACGAACAAGGCATCTCTCTCTTTCCCTGACATCACAGCTGAAGCTATCGCATTCTGCAAGGCTGCAGCCAATGGGGACTTCATCTTCATCGTCAAGGCAGCTGGCCGTTTCCACGTTATCGGCTCTCCGGACTACAGGGCGACCATCGCTCCATCCGGCGACACCGGCGACTCGGCTGGCTCGGCGAAAGGTATCACCTTCGAGGTCGAATGCCCGGATGTGACTCCGCTTCCTCTTTATGAGGGGGAGATCGTCCTCGCTGATGGCACTCTCGACTGTGCCACCGGGACCTTCACTCCGAAATCGTGATGAATCAGGAAATCATTGACTATCTGCAGAGTGCAGAGCCGGCTTTTGACGCCGGCTTTGCACTTTTCTGCAAATACTCCCGTAATGAGCCGCTGATGAGCTGGATTTCCAGGCGGCGTGACCGGGAGAAGTTGATGTACGAGCTGGAGAAGCTCTCGCAGCTGGAGCCAGTGGTCAATCCGGTCCAGGCGACTCATCTGGCCAGATGGTCAAGGCCTGAGCAGACAGCATCATCAGCTTCTTCTTCAGAGGTTCAGGCTCCGGCCGTGCCTATTATTTTCAAGACCTACGATGAAAGGCGGACTCGCCGCGCTGACCTGCCTCCAGAGCTCCAGAAGGTCTATGACGGCATCTCTGAGGACTACAAGCTCCGGAGAGGTCTGCACGAGAAGATGAAGATGGCCACAACTAATGAGGACCGCGCCTCCTTCAGGGCGAGAGTCCTTGAGACAGATGGCCGGATCAGGGGAGGATTCAGGGAGATTGATACCTATCTGGCCCGGAAGGCCCAGGAGCAGGAGAAGGCAAAGGCGGACTCCGACTTCAAGGAATCCACAGCCCGGAGCTATATCTCCAAAGCTCTTAAGAAAGAGACTCTCTCGGCCGCTCAGAAAGCGACTATCCGGGAGAGGTACAACGCTCTCATCTCGCACGGCTGCACCGTGACGGAGGAGCTGACAGCGAAACTTAAAAATCTTGGATTGATATGAAAAATGTATTCATCATCATTGCCGTATTGGCAATTTTCGTGTTTGCAGTGCTCTGCCTGGTGTACGAGCAGTGCAAGGATGCTGACTGGATGACGGAGAAGGTGCTTGGAGCGTTCAATCGCGTGGCCCTGGTGGCTATGGGTGTCGCGCTGCTCTCCGCTCTCATCGCGCTGCCTCTGTAGGCTGCCGCCAGATGAAAGTGAAAGAGGATGACCTTTCGGGCCATCCTCTTTTGCTATAGTTTCTCGACTATCCTGTCGATGAAGGTGCTTACGCTCGCTCCCTGCTTTGCCGCCAGCTCCTGGAGCTTGGCTTTCGTTCCCGGGAAAACCCGGAGGGAGAGGAAAATTTTCTTTCCCTGAGGATCGGTCGGCCGGCCGGCTCCCTCCCTGTGACCTCCGCTCGCCATGGTCTACTCCACAAACATAAGAGCTATCTGCTCCATATCGTATTCATCGAGGTCAGTGTTGCCAATGATTTCCACATTTCCTGGCGTAGCTCTGACATTCACTTCCTGCTCCGGATGACCTACTCTGATGCTACCTTCGTACACGTCCTCATCAATCCACCAGGCGACTACGACCTCGGTCGTGTCCTTAT
>CAVJHI010000017.1:0-42372 GCA_963649415.1 bacterium | reverse complement strand
CCTTGAGGGCGTCGAGGCTCTCGAAGCGCTGGCCGTTGCGGAGGCGCTTCTTGAAGCGGACAGTGATGTCGAGGCCGTAGATATCCTCTGAGAAGTCGAAAATGTGCGTCTCGATGATGTCGCCCACATTGGTCATCCCGTAGTAGCGCCCGCCGAGCGTCTCGACCTCGGAGAGATAGACTCCCCTGCCCGGAATCAGCTTGAGCGGCTCATAGAGCTGCATATTCGCAGTCGGGTAGCCGAGAGTGCGCCCGAGCTGCTTGCCGCCCACCACCACCCCGCTGACGGGGTATTCATAACCCAGCATCGAAGCCGCCTCTTCCACCCGACCCGCCGCGAGAGCCTCGCGTATCTTGGTGGAACTGACCAGCTTACGCTCTGGAGAAAGGGTCGCAGGCACGACGATGACATCCAGTCCGAGCCCCCGTGCGAGAGGCTCAATCAAAGATGGGGTCAGATTGTCCGAACCGAGACGGTTGTCATAGCCGAGGACGATAGCAGTGCCGCCGAGACGGGCCCGGATCGTATCGCGGAGATACTCTCCTGCAGTAAAGCGGGAGAATTCACGGGAAAACTCCAGCACTTCCACCCTGTCAACCCCGAGCGACTTGAGCAGCGAAATCTTCTCCTGAGGCGAAGAGAGCAGCCTGAGGCTGCGCGCATCCTGCTGAAGCACTGCACGGGGATGGGTGGCGAATGTAACGGCAATCGCCTCCTCGCCCCTTTCACGGGCCGAGGAGACGAGAGTTCTGATAACTTCGCGGTGTCCGAGGTGGACGCCATCGAAGAAGCCTGTAGCTACTACAGCCATTTAACGAGCGGGAAGTCCTGTCTGTGAGGCAGATGAGGATTCTTCGGGAAGATGCGGGTACCGACCTGGTACAGACCGGTCCTCTCCGGGAAGATCTCCGCCTGATAGGTGACTTTGCCGTCCTGGCAGGAAACTATGCTGAGTTCGCAGGAATTCTGAATATGCGTCTCGCCCTTGGCGTCGGTGGAGGTGAAGATGATTTCCACTCCCACATCCTCCGGCTTGAGTCGCCCAAGGTCAAGTACGACCTCGGATTTGAGCATATTCTTAGGAGAGAGCACATAGGAGGCATCCGGCTGGGTGCAGGATACGACACGGATGTTGTTCCACTCGTTTCTGACATTATCCTTCCAGACCGCAATCTCGCGGGCGAGCTTCGCGCCGTCGGCGTTGAGCTCTTCGTAGCGGCGGCACTGCGGGAAGTAGTACTGATTGCAGTAGTCGGTGAGCATACGGTTGGTGGTGAAGTTGCAGGCAACCTTGGCCACGGTATTTTTGATGTAGCCTATCCACTTTCCTGATAGCCCGGTGGCGGCATCGGTGTCGTAGTATGCCGGAGCAATCTCGTTCTCGATGGTGGAGTAGATGGTCGCGGCATCGAGCTCGTTCTGGTAGTTAGGGTCATCGTAGGTCTTCTCGAGAGGCAGGGCCCAGCCTGCGCCCTCCTGATAGCCCTCGACCCACCAGCCGTCAAGCACGGAGAAGTGCATTACTCCGTTCATCGCGGCCTTCTCTCCGGAAGTGCCGGAGGCCTCGAGAGGACGGGTAGGGTTGTTGAGCCATACATCCACTCCCTGCACAAGCCTCTTGGCGAGGGTGATGTCGTAGCCCGGGATGAATACTATCTTGCCCAGGAAGCGGTCCTGCTTGGAAATCTCTATAATCTGCTTGATGAGATCCTGACCGGCGCCGTCTGCAGGGTGAGCCTTACCGGCAAAGAAGAACTGCACAGGACGATTAGGGTTGTTGACGATGGCATCGAGCCTGTCGAGGTCGCTGAAGAGCAGGGTCGCGCGCTTGTAGGTGGCGAAGCGGCGGGCGAAGCCTATCGTAAGCACATCGTCGCGGAGCTGCTCCTTGATTGTAACTATCTGGCTAGGAGTGTAATGCGCGCTCTGCTGAGGGTCGGAAAGCCTCTCTTTGATAGCGGTGATAAGGTCGCTCTTGAGATGCTTGCGAGTGTCCCATATCTCATTGTCAGGCACATTGTAGATGCCCTCGAAGCACTTCTTGTCGTAGTGGTGGGTGGCGAAATCCTTGCCGAAGACGCGTGCGTGAATCTCTTTCCACTCGCGCGCCGCCCAGGTCGGATAGTGCACTCCGTTGGTGACATAGCTGATATAGAGCTCCTCCGGGAGGTAGCCCGGATACATCCCTGAGAATATCTGCTGGCTGACCTTGCCGTGGAGCATGGATACGCCGTTGACATTCTGGGACATTGTGGCGGCAAGATAGCTCATGGAGAACTTGTCGTCGTGGTTGTCCGGATTGATTTTGCCGAGGCTCATCATAGTCCTCCAGTCGATGCCGATGGCCTGAGGGTAGTAGCCCATATATTTGCCTATGAGCTCCTCGGTGAAGGCGTCGTGTCCGGCAGGGACAGGGGTGTGGGTCGTGAAGAGTCCGGAAGCCCTGATGAGTTCCATCGACTCGGCGAAGGAGAGATGCCTCTCCTGCATGCATTCGCGCAGCCTCTCGAGGCCTGCGAACGCGGCGTGACCCTCATTGTAGTGGTAGATGGTCGGGTTGAGTCCGAGGGTGCGGAGGGCGCGTACGCCGCCGATGCCGAGCAGGATTTCCTGCTTGAGACGGTTCTCCCAATCGCCTCCGTAGAGGTGGTGGGTCACCTGCCTGTCTTCAGGGATATTGTCCTCGTAGTCAGTGTCGAGCAGGTAGAGGTCGGTGCGGCCTACGGCCACTTTCCAAATCCTCGCGCAGAGGTCGCGGCCCGCGATGGACACCTTGATGGATTTCCATACTCCGTTATCGTCAACTACCGGCTCCGCAGGGATGCGGAGGAAGTACTGCGCCTGATATTCGGCCACCTGGTTGCCCTGAGGGGTAAGCCTCTGGGTGAAGTAGCCGTAGCGGTAGAGCAGTCCCACTGCCACGAGGTTGACATTCATGTCGCTGGTCTCCTTGAGGTAGTCGCCGGCAAGGATACCGAGACCTCCGGAATATATCTTGAGGGAGGTGTCGAGACCGTACTCCATGCAGAAGTACCCGACTGAAGGCTCTGTCCTCTCGGACTTCTTGGCCATATAGTCGTTGAACTCGGTCATCACTTCGTTCAGGCGGGCGAGGAAGACCTCGTCCTGTGCGAGCTCCTTGTATCTCTTGTAGCTTACCTTGTCAAGGATTTCCATAGGGTTGTGGCCGGAGCGGTGCCACAGGTCATAGTCTATGCTCCGGAAGAGGGCCTTGGCGTTATCGTTCCAGCACCACCAGAGGTTCTTGCAGAGGGTTTCGAGCCCCGAGAGTTGCTCCGGCAGACGTCTTGTCACCATAACGCTTTTCCACGATGGTGTCGTCCCAGTTTCGTTTCTGTTCATAAATACACTACTGTTTTTCTGCTATTGCGTTGTTTACTCTTATTTTGAAGTCGCTGAGTACGTTCATATAGTTGATGAAGGCCTCATACGGCGTCGCGTACGGATTGAATCTGCTGTGTACCTCTCCGTCCGAGAAGAATTTGGTGCACATATAATAGAAGTGGTCGCTCTCCTGCAGGTGGCCGTAATCGGCCCAGAGAGCCTCGTCATCGAGCAGGGAAAGCTTCTCCTCGAGGGCGTAGAGCTTGTTGTAGGCGTCCTGCTGGAGTTCGTTGCCGAGCCAGGCGGAGAGGTCCCTCTCCTCGTCGGCCCAGGAAATTGGCTCAGGGACAGAGAGATCGCCCACTGAACGGTGCTTGGTGGCGGCGCGGGAAGGGGTCACGAACTCGAGGTCAGGGTCTCCCGCGATGAGCTTCGGAAGCGCCTTCATAAAGTCGAAGATGCCGCAGGAAGCGTCCTGGTGCTCTCCGAAGGTCTCGTAGTCCATAAAGAGGTTGACGATCTCGCCGTCGGCGGCCTTGAGCCAGCCGAGGTATTTCTCCGCGGTCAGAGGCCACTCGGACCAGTTCTTGTCGGAGAAGCGGAAAGCGATGTCGTCGCTGAGCGAATAGTTGCGCAGCAGGAGCTTGAGACCGCTCTTGAAGTCGTTGTTATAGACATAGTCAGGGCTCATCCATCCCATGATGTGGCGGGCTCCCTCGGTGAGCATCGTCTTGAATCCGAGGTCATAGACATCCTTGCCTATGCTGTCGGAGTAGATGAGCTCGGTGTTGCGGAAGGTCTTCGGGGTCACGCCGAAATACTTCTCCACCGCAGCCTTGTGCTTGAGCACCTGATGCTCGAACTCCTGACGGGAGCCCAGGGCGGCGAGGGAGTGGTTGTAGGTCTCGCAGAGGAACTCCACGCAGCCCGTGTCGGCGAGAGCCTTGAAGCTGTCGAGGACTTCCGGAGCGTAGCGGGCGAACTGCTCGATGGCGGAACCCGATATGGAGAAGGCGCATTTAAACTTACCCTTGTTTTCCTTGACGGCCTCGAGAAGAAGCTCATTCATAGGGAGATAGCACTTCGTGGCTATTCTCTTGAGGATGGTCCTGTTGGCGAAATCGTCATAGTAATGGGAATCCTTGCCGATATCGAAGAAACGGTAAAGGCGGAGCCTGGTCGGCTGATGTACCTGGAAATACAGGCAGATAGACTTCTTCATATTTTTACTTTACTACTGATTCATAAACTTTCTTGAGCTTGGCGGTTGCGCCGTTCCATTTGAGCTCGTTGACTTCATCGTATCCGTGCTTGGCAGCGAACTCCGACAGGGCCGGGTACTGCAGCAGGGCGTAGATATCGTCCGCCATCGCATCGACATCCCAGAAATCGACCTTGAGGGCATATTTGAGCACCTCGGCGGCACCGGACTGATGGGAGATGACGGCAGGCACGCCGGAGCGCATGGCTTCCAGCGGCGAGATGCCGAAAGGCTCTGACACTGAAGGCATTATATACACATCTGAGAGAGCGAACATCTTCTGCACATCCTGTCCCTTGAGGAAGCCGGTGAAGTGGAAGCGGTCGGAGATGCCGAGCCGGGCCACCTGACGGATGGCGCGGTTCATCATATCTCCGCTGCCGGCCATCACGAAACGCACGTTGGAAGTCCTCTTGAGCACCTTGGCGGCGGCCTCGATGAAGTATTCAGGGCCCTTCTGGAAGGTGATGCGTCCGAGGAAGGTCACGACCTTGTCCTTGACTCCCCTCTCGACCTTGACGGAATCCCTGCCGCTGAAATCGACGGCGTTGTGGACCGTGACGACCTTGGCCGGGTCAATGCCATATTTGTTGATGACTATGTTGCGGGTGAGGTCGCTGACGGTCACTACCCTGTCGGCAGCCTCCATACCTCTCTTCTCGATTGCATAGACGCGGGAATCGACCATATCGTCGGTGCCGCGGTCAAACGAGGTCGCGTGCACATGGACCACGAGCGGCTTGCCGCTGAGCTCCTTGGCAGCGATGCCCGCGAGGTAGGTGAGCCAGTCGTGGGCGTGGATCACATCGAACTCGCCGGCGTGCTCCATCGCGATGGTGCCTCCGACCTGAGCGTAGCGTGACACCTCCTCGAGGAGGTTGGCACCGTACTTGCCGGAGAAGCGGAACTTCTGCCCGAAACCGATATTGGTCTCGTGCACCTGCTCTTTTTTCATCTTCTCGATGGCCTCGAAGTACTCTTCCGGATCGACATAAGGCACTATGTTGGAATCGACATTGATGAACTTGACCTTGTTGATGAACTCCTCGACGCTGTCGCTTACATTCGCCACCGCGACATCGCTGGCATCGATGATTTTCGCGCAGCTCTGGTCCTCGTCGCCGGAGGCGTGAGGCATCACGAAGAGCACCTCAACCCCGTTGTGGGCCAGACCTTTGACTATTCCTTCGCAGGCAGTTCCCAGACCGCCGGCGATGTGGGGAGGAAACTCCCAGCCGAACATCAGGACTTTCATTTGCTGTCCTCCTTATATTTATCCAAAATATTCTCGATTGAAAGCAGGGCGGCGGTGCTGAGCGCTGAGGAGATGGCTCCGTGCGGCTCGTGAGGAGGGTCTCCGTCGTAGAGTTCGGAGAACGCGCCCACTCCGTGCTTGCCGAGGTCCTCATAGAAGCCCTCGACCAGCCACTCGGCCTTCTTGTAGAAAGACGGACCCTTGACCTTGAAGCAGACCGCGATATACGGCTCGAGCAGGAACGGACGGGTGCAGCCCTGATGGTAGGCGAGGTCGCGGTCGAGCTGAGTGCCCTCGTAAACCCCCTTGTACTTACTATCCCTCGGAGAGAGGGTGCGGATGCCGCGGGAGGTGACGAGCTCGTTGTCCACAACCCTCAGGATTGAAGGTGCAAGCTCCTCATCTATAGGCGAATACTTGCAGGACAGGGCGCAGATCTGATTTGGCCTGATGTCCATATTCTGCCCGTTGTTGTCAACGTAGTCGGCAAGACAGCCGCGCTCCGGGTTCCAGAATGTCTTCTGGTAGTTGGCCTTGACGAGGTCGCGGATGCCGCTCCACTTCTCTGCGAAGCTGCTCTTTTTGGAGCCGTACTTGCCCTCCATCTCGAGGGCGAAGCATATAGCATTGTACCAGAGAGCATTGGTCTCCACCTGGTAGCCGGCGCGCTCGGTGACCGGGCGGCCGTTGATGTAGGCGTTCATCCACGACAGGGCCACGCCGTCCGTCTGCTCCCAGAGCAGTCCGTTAGGCTGCATGGCCACCTCGGCGCGCTCGCCCGGGAGATAGCTCTCGAGCACTCCGCGCAGGATGATGCCGTATTTCTTCCAGACCGCCTTCGGGGCTGCGCCATAGTCGATATATGCCTGCAGGCAGGTCGCCAGCAGCAGCGGAGCCTCCACCTGGGTAGTGCGGCGGAAAAGCCGCTCCTGATTGTCCGCGATGAGGTTGTCGAGAGTCTCCTCGAATGTCTTGGCGCTCTCGAGCCCGTAGAGGGCGAGTCCCGGCAGCGCCATCAAAGTCTCGCGCAGCAGTCCGGTGTACATCCAGGAGTAGCCGGCGTTGACCTTCTTGCGGCCGTTGTGCTCGGTGATGAGGGTGTCTGCGCAGCGCTTGAGCTGGTCGCGGTAGCCGCAGATCTCGCGGGAAGTCTTGACGGCGGAGTTGAACTTGCGCTTGAACTCGGCAGGGTTCTCCTGAAGCACTGAAGCCGAGAAGACTACCGAGCCGTCGGGCTTGAGCGAGGTCTCGAACCAGCCCGGCATAAGCAGGTCCTCGCGGCAGTCGAAGCCGCGGCGGTATTCGTCTGAATAGGTGATATTGAGGTTCCAGGCAGGGGAAGCGACGAACTTGGAGCGAGGGTCGCTGAGCTGCAGGTTGAGATCAGGGAAGTTGGCGTACATCTTGAACGCCATACCGCCCGGGATTTCCGTGCCCACGGTGCAGGCTTCCGGGTTCTGGTGGGTGAGGGCGTGGATGTTGCGGAACGCCAGATAAGGCTTGATTTCGAGCTTCACCGTCGAAGGAGCGGAGAGAAGCTCGTATTTGACGAAGGCCTGGTCCTTGTCCGGGGCGAGGATCAGGCTCTTGCGGAAGAGCACATCCCCCACCTTGTAGGTAATCTGAGGCACCGGGTCGGCCACGAAATCCACGATGTACTTGTGGCCTCGCGGCTCGTAGATGTCTCCGTAGCAATGGATTCCGAGGTTAAAGCGCTTGCCGTCCACTATTATGCTCTCGTCCAGGCAGGAGAGCAGCAGGAAGCGGTCTCCGCCGAAGCGGTCGAGGGTGACGGCAAGAAGACCGTGGTAGCGTCGGGTATTACAGCTGATGATGGATGTGTTGCAATACGCACCGGTCTTGTTCGCGCAGAGGACTTCCCTCTTGAGCGAGTAAGCTAGGTTGACAAGTTCGGACTTGTTGAATTTTAAGAATGCCATCTTGTAAACTATATTTTTTTCAACACTATCGCCACCCTGCTAGGCAGGTAGAGGGAGAGCTGGCCGTCCACGGTGCAGTGCCTCTCACCCCTGCCCAGACGCGAGAATCCGTCGAACTCGGGGTCATCCGAGCTGAACGCCATCTCGTACTCTCCGTCGGGTGCTCCGAAGCGGAAACCCTCAAAGGAAGCGGTCGGGTTGAAATTAAATGCAAAGATACTATTTCCGCGGCTGAATATCAAGACTTTCCTGCCTTCATCGACATAGAGCTGCCTCAAATCGCCGTCCAGGACCTTCTCCTTGCGGATGTAGTGGACCATAGTGGAGTCGAAGCTGCGCAGGGCGCCGTAGCGCAGAGCCGGATTGTCGGCAAGCGACCATTGGCGGCGGGCATATTTGTAGGACCAGCCGTTGCCCTCGCGAGGGAAGTCAATCCACTCAGGGTGCCCGAATTCGTTGCCCATAAAGTTGAGATAGCCCCCGCCGCAGGTGGCGAGAGTGACTAGGCGTATCATCTTGTGCAGGGCCACCCCGCGGTCCACGGTCATATTCTGCGAGCCGCGGCACATTCCGTAGTACATCTCCTTGTCCATCAGGCGGAAGATGATGGTCTTGTCGCCCACGAGCGCCTGATCGTGGCACTCGGCGTAGGAGATTGTCTTCTCGTCGGCGCGCTTGTTGGTGAGCTCCCACCAGATGCCGCCCATACTCCACTGCTCGTCGGAGAGCTCCTTTATCCACTTTATCCAGTGGTCTGCGATGCCCATCGCCATCCTGAAGTCGAAGCCCGCTCCCCCGGCGGCGAACGGCGCCGCGAGGCCGGCCATACCGCTGACATCCTCGGCAATCGTAATCGCGTTGGGATTGATCTCGTGGATGAGCATATTGGCGAGGGCGAGATAGCTTACCGCAGCCTCGTCAACTCCCTGGTCGAAGTAGAGGGAATAGTCCCCGAAGGCCTTGCCGAGCCCGTGATCCCAGTAAATCATGCTGGTCACCCCGTCGAAGCGGAAACCGTCGATCTGATATTCCTCCATCCAGTATTTGCAGTTGGCGAGAAGGAAATATTTAACCTCATCCTTGCCGTAATCGAAACAACGCGAACCCCAGGCCGGGTGATGTCCCTGCGGGCCCTTGTAGAAGTAGAGGTCGTCCCTGCCGTCCAGCCGGCTGAGCCCCTCGGCCTCGTTATCGACGGCGTGCGAGTGGACTATGTCCATCACCACCGCAATCCCGAGCCGGTGCGCCTCGTCCACGAGGGCCTTGAACTCCTCCGGAGTGCCGAAGCGCGAGCTCAGGGCGAAGAAGTTGGAGACCTGGTAGCCGAAGGAGCCGTAGTACGGATGCTCCTGCAGGGCCATTATCTGCAATACATTGTATCCCAATGCCTTGACGCGCGGAAGCACATCGCGGCGAAACTCGTCGAAAGTGGATACTTTCTCCTCCTCGGAGCTCATCCCGATATGGCACTCGTAGATCAGCGGGTGCTCCCGGCGGCCCGGGCGGCGGCTCTTCCAGACATAATGCTCTGCGGGGGCCCATACCTGAGCGGAGAATATCTTGGTCTCGGGGTCCTGGACAACCCTCGTCACATAGGCGGGAAGCCTTTCCCCGCCGCCGCCCGGCCATTCGATCCAGAGCTTGTAGAGCTCGCCGTGGCGCAGGAACATCTCCGGCAGCTTCAGCTCCCAGTTACCCCCGCCCACCGGGGAGAAGGCATAGCTTTCGGTGCGCTTCCAGTTGTTGCAGTCGCCGATGAGGTAGATGCGGGTGGCGTTGGGAGCCCATTCCCTTATTACCCACTGTCCTTCTTCCTGATGCAGAGGGTAGTAGATATGGTTGTTGATGGCTTTGCTCAGCTTCCCCTTACCTGCAAGCTTGAGCCTGTCGTCGAGTATTCTCCGGTGCCTTGCGTCTATCGCGCTGCGATACGGCTCCAGCCAGGGGTCCGTCTCGTATATCTGCTTGACTGTCATAGTGTTTCTGTCTTGGTTTTCATCGTTCTGAGGTATTCCCGGCACTTCGCGATGAGCTCGTCGGAGCGCCGTATGTATTTCTCGACATCGTCCAGCGCCGTGGAGGGGTCCTCCACTTTCTGGGCTATCTTTTCCAGCTCGGCCATCGCGCCGGCGTAGTCAAATTGGTCTTCCATATGGTTAATCGATTGTTGCATTTATCTTTCCGTCCTCGAAGAGCACCGATATCCCGTCGCCTTTCTTAAGTCCACGGCTCGACTTGAGCACCACGCCGCGCTCATCCGTGACGAGGGTGAAACCCCTCGAAAGCACCGCTCGCGGGTCGGCGGAGCGTATCCGGGCGGCAATCATATCCACGGCGGAGCCCATCGCCGCAATCCTTGAGGAGAATGCGAGCCGCAGCCGCGTGCTGAAGGACGAGATGCGCTCGTCTTCCGCAGCCAGAGCATCTATAAACCTGTCCGCCAGGGCGGTAGGAGTCTTCACGAAATCGTAGGCGACCATATCGGCGATGTGGTAGTCGCGCTCGTGCCCGATGGCGGTGAATACCGGAATGGAGCAGTTGGCAATCGTGAAGCAGAGGCCGTAGTCGTCGAAGCAGGCGAGGTCGAGGGAAGCGCCGCCGCCGCGCATTATCAGGACGGCATCGTACTCGCCTCGCGAGGCCTCGGCGGCGGCGAGGGCGTCGCTGATGGAAGCGGGGGCGTCTGCGCCCTGCATTGTAGCCTCGATGAGCCGCACGCTGAAAGCGAAGCCGTATTCGTTGTCCTGAAGATGGCGCATGAAGTCTCCGTAGCCGGCGGCATCCCTGGCGGAGATGACCGCGAGACGGCGGGGCATATCGCTGAGGCTGAGCTCTTTCTGCTTGTCCATCAGACCCTCCTGCGTGAGACGCTCGATGGTCTGACGGCGCCGGAGCTCGGCGGCTCCCAGCGAGAAGCAGGGCTCGATGTCATCGACGCTGAGGCTCAGGCCGTAGAGCTCGCTGTAGCTCACCATCACCCGCAGCAGGACTTCCATCCCGGGACGCAGTCCGTCGCCCGTGGCTTCCTGAAATCGCGCCGCGAGCGGAAGGTAGCGGCTGCGCCAGATGACGGCCTTGGCGCGGGCGAGCACCCGGCCGTCCTCGCTGCTGCTCAAGTCCATGTAGCAGTGGCCGTTGGCCTTGACCTGCACGGAAGCAATTTCGGCACGCACCCAGAGCCGTTCGGGGAAGAGTTCTTCGATTCCCCCACGCATCTGCCGCTGCAGTTCAAACAAATCTATATACTCTCTTTCCATCAGTGCAAAAATAAGAAAAATGGGAAAGATTTGCTATATTTGCACCGGTTAAAAGACGGTTAAGAATAGGTGTTCTTTTTATGACAATCTCCGAGGCCAGTTTTGCAGGCAGCAGCACAAACGTCTCCGGGAGGCCCGCGAGGCGCTTGCCCGAATTCGCTTTCATCGGACGGTCCAATGTGGGCAAGTCGTCGCTGATCAATATGCTCTGCGGCAGGCGCGGCCTCGCGATGACCTCTTCCACCCCGGGCAAGACTCAGCTGGTCAACCACTTCCTTGTGGACAACAGGTGGTATCTGGTGGACCTTCCGGGCTACGGATACGCGAAGCTCGGCAAGCGCGGCCGGGAGAAGATTGCGGATGTCATCAGGGACTACATACTCAACTCCGGGGAGCTGGTCTGCCTCTTCGTGCTGATAGATTCGAGGCACGACATAGGCCGCATCGACACGGACTTCATCGCCGAACTCGGGGAGCACGGGATTCCGTTCGCGCTGATAATGACGAAGTGCGACAAACAGGGCCCGGTGGCGCTCGCCGCCCAGGTGGAAAGGGACCGGGAGATACTGCTGCGCGAGTGGGAGGAGCTGCCGCAGATACTCTGCAGCTCGGCTGAGAGCGGAATGGGACGGCAGGAAATACTGGACCATATCGGAGGGATACTGGACACACTTTAACAACTATATTTTTTATGTTACATTCTCACAGACTGGAGCTTTTCGCCTGCCGCGCGTCCAAGGACTTCGCCAGCAAGGTCATCGAAGACTTCAACAAAATCCGCAACGCCGACGAACCGGAGCTGCATCTCGGAAAGATTGAGGTCACTCCGTTCAGCGACGGGGAGTTTCAGCCGCAGTTTACCGAGAGCGTCCGCGGTGCGGCCGTTTATATCCTGCAGTCCACTATTCCGCCTGCAGACAATCTGATGGAGCTTCTGCTCACCATCGACGCGGCCAAGAGGGCTTCCGCCGACAAGGTGATTGCAGTGATGCCTTATTTCGGCTGGGCGCGCCAGGACCGCAAGGACAGGCCGCGCGTAGCCATCGGAGCCAAGCTCGTCGCCAACCTTCTGCGTGCGGCAGGAGCCGACAGGGTAATGGCCTGCGACCTCCACGCCGAGCAGATCCAGGGCTTCTTCGACTTCCCTCTCGACCACATCTACGCGAGCCGCGTCTTCATCCCTTACATCCAGAGCCGCAATATCGAGAACCTCGCCATCGCCGCCCCTGATATGGGAGGTGCCAAGAGAGCCAACAACTACGCCAAGCAGCTCGACGCGTCTGTAATCATCTGCCACAAGACCCGTGAGAAGGCCAATGTGGTCGGCTCCATCACCGCCATCGGCGAGGTAGAGGGCAAGAACATAATCATCGTGGACGATATGATCGACACCGCCGGCACCCTGTGCAAGGCGGCCGAGGTGCTGATGGGCAAGGGCGCCAAGAGCGTATGCGCCTGCGCGACCCACGGCATCTTCTCCGGCAACGCCCTCGAGCGCATCCACAACTCCGCCCTCAAGGAAGTGTTCATCACCGACACCATCCCTCATCCGGAGCTCGTAGATGACCCTAAGGTCAGAATCGTATCGATGACCAAGGTCTTCGCCGACATGATCCACAAGGTTTACAATTACGAATCCATAAGTACAGATATGACATTCTAGTCTATGCTGGCAGTATTCCTCATCACGGCGGTAATTCTCCTTCTGTGCGTGCTCGGGCTGAGCGTCAACATCCTGCACGGCAAGGAGTTCCCGCAATTCGACGTGGGCTCCAACGAGGAGATGCGCCGCCGGGGGATACGCTGCTACAAGGACGAGGATGCTGCGCTGCAGCGGCAGGCCTGCAGCGGAGGAGCAAGTGAAGCCTGCAAAGAATGCAAGTTATATGAGCATAGTAGCGATAGTAGGAAGGCCTAACGTAGGCAAATCGACACTCTTCAACCGCCTTGTCGGGATGAGGAAGGCCATCGTGGATGACACGGCCGGCGTGACGCGTGACCGTCACTATGGTCGCTGTGAATGGTGCGGACGGGAGTTTTCCGTGATCGACACGGGCGGATACACCACCAACTCCGACGACGTCTTCGAGTCCGCAATCCGTACCCAGGTGCAGATTGCGATTGACGAGTCGGATGTCGTGATATTTATGGTGGAGGCCGCGACCGGCATCACCGACTATGACTCTGAGATTGCAGACATATTGAGGCGGACCCGCAAGCCGGTGATACTCTGCGTCAACAAGGTTGACAGCGGGGAGAAGATGTACGACACCTACCAGTTCTACTCCCTCGGGCTCGGAGAGCTCTACAGCATCTCCGCGGCCAACGGCAGCGGCACGGGCGAGCTTCTCGACGCGGTGACCGCCGCCCTCCCGGAGGAGACGGAAAGCACCCCTGACCCTTATGCCGCGCTGCCGCGAATCACCATCGTGGGCAAGCCGAACGTGGGCAAGTCGTCGCTTACCAACGCCCTGCTGGGCGAGGACCGCAATATTGTGACCCCTGTCGCCGGCACGACCCGCGACTCAATCGAGACTCACTACAACAAATACGGATTCGAGTTTATGCTGGTGGATACCGCCGGCATACGCCGCAAGGCCAAGGTGCACGAGGACCTGGAGTTCTACTCCGTGATGCGCTCCATCAGGGCCATCGAGAACTCCGACATCTGCATCCTGATGATCGATGCGACCACCGGGATGGAGTCGCAGGACCTCAATATCTACAACCTGATCGTGCGCAACCGCAAGGGCTGCGTGGTGGTGGTCAACAAGTGGGACCTCTTCATCAAGGATTCCAATACGATGAAGGAGTACCGCGAGTCGCTCCGCGCGAGGCTCGCCCCGTTCAACGATGTGCCGATAATCTTTACCTCAGTGCTGAAGATGCAGCGCATCCAGGATGTGCTGACCGCCGCGACCGAGGTCTATGCCAACTATTCGCAGAAGATTCCTACAGCCCGCCTCAACGAGGCTATGCTTCCGATTTTCGAGGAGACTCCGCCGCCTGCGTGGAAGGGCAAGTACGTCAAGGTCAAGTACGCCACCCAGCTCCCTACCCGCTTCCCGGCCTTCGCCTTCTTCTGCAATCTGCCGCAGTATGTCAAGGAGCCTTATCGCCGCTTCGTGGAGAACCAGCTCCGCTCCAACTTCAAGCTCACCGGCTGCCCGATTCAGATCTACTTCCGGCAGAAATAACCTTCCGTCATTTCTGCCTGGGGAGGGCCCAGCGCCCTAAAGCCGCCGCGCGCCTGGTCCACCTTTTTTTATTGGGGTAAACCCAAACCCCGAGCTTGCGGTTGCTGAGGAGGTCGAAGCATCGATGGGTATTGTCGGCAGGCCGGCGCTTCGACTCTCTCGACGACCGTCCCAGACCCTGCCGTCCATCCTGAAGGCCTTATTATGGACGAGACACGCAAAATAAAGCTCCCGTACATCCTGAGGTCGTTTAGATGGACGAGAGGCGATTGTTGCGCGCTAATTGCTGAAAAATCCGAGTTAGCGCGGAAGTATTCTTAATCAGTCGGCGAGGTAGTCGGTGTAGAGGATGCCGTCGAGGTGGTCGCACTCGTGCTGGAAGATGACGGCAGTGTAGCCCTGGACGGTCTCGAGGGTGTCGGTGAGCGTCGCGGGCGAGGTGTAACTGATATCAATGTCCTGATAGCGAGGGACTTCGCCGCGTCTGCCCGGGATACTGAGGCAACCTTCCGGTCCGAGGACTTTCTCTCCCCTCACGGCAACGATCCTGACATTCGGGTAGACTTCGAAAGGCTTGCCCGGCTTGTCGTAGCGCATCACAGCCACCACCCTGCGCAGTATCCCGACCTGCGGCCCTGCGATCCCGACTCCATCCTGCTCGGGCGAAGTGACCGTCGAGACCATCTTGGCAGCCAGAGCCCGGTACTCGTCGCCGGCAAGTTCTTCCCGGCTAATCTCCCGGCACGCTGTCCGCAGCACCAGAGAGTCCTGCCTGTCATCAACGGTAAGTACCCTCATCACGGTACCGTCAGCGTTTATCAGCGCCTTCTCCTCATCTGACCATCCGCTCCTGCTGCAGGAAACCGCAGCAACTCCGCACAAGGCCGCAATGCCCATAAGCTTTATTCCATTCTTCATTATCATAACAGATTTCAAAGGGAGCCTTAAAATATATTCTTTACTCGCTCCCGCCGGGATGCAAATGTACAACAATTCTTTGTAAAGCGCCGCCCGGTCAGGTGGGGAAGTTTCGGGCTATTTTCTTCCCTACCTGGATTTGCCAGGCGCCCTGGAAGGCCTTCTGGGGCTGGTTGCCTTTCCAGGTAGGGAACTTTTAGCCCTGAGAAGTCCCTACCTGGCTTGGATGGCAGATGTTTCGGCAATGCCTCTTCAGGCCCTTCGCGCTTCGCACTCGTCCCGTCCCGGCTCCGCCGGTCCACCCGCTCGTGGGCGCGGGTGCCCACGGTCTTCATAGGCACAACCGAAACATTGCTGCAGCCTCCGGGTTTGCCTAGAAGTGCTCATCAGAGCACCGGCGCGGTCGCGGGACTTTGCGCAGCAAAGTCGGAAAGCGACTTGAGCGCCGCAGGGGTTCGGGGCGGCAGCCCCGTATAAGATGGGCTGTCTGCGAAGCCGACTGGGGTTGGAGTAGCTAAGCAAGTCGCGCAGCGGCTCGCTATTTCGGATACGAAATGACGAAGCAGGCGCCGCCGAGGGAGAAGGAGCGTGAGTAGCTGATGCTGGCGCCGCACCGCTCGAGGATGCTGCGGCTGATGGCGAGGCCGAGGCCGGAGCCGCCGTTCTTGGTCGTGAAATTAGGGGTGAAGAGCTTGCCCACATTCTCCTCCGACACTCCCGGACCGTTGTCCTCAAAGACTATATCGTAGAAGCCATCACGCATCGAATTGCGCAGCGACACGAGGATTCTCCCGTCCGGAGCATCCCCTATAGCCTGCACGGAGTTATTGATCAGATTGACGAAGACTCGCGTAATCTGAGGCTTAGGACCGCTGATAGTCACATCGTTAAGCCCGATGAAGTCGAAGCGGATATTGTCCTTGCTGTCAAACATCGCCATTTCCTCCTGGATCACCTTGTCCAGAGCAATCTGCACCGGCTCCTCGGTATAGAGCTTCGCGAAAGTCGAGAACTCGTTCGCCGTATCCGTGAGTATGTCGATATGGTCCAGAAGCACCTTGCTCGCCTCGTCAAACCTCTCCAGCCACGCCGGGTCGCCCTTCTGCTTGAGGCGTATAACCCTCTGGATCTGAAGCTTCATCGGGGTAAGCGGATTCTTGATTTCGTGCGCCACCTGCCGCGCCATCTCGCTCCACGCCTTGTCACGCTCAGCCTGCGCCAGTTTCTTGGAGCTGTCGGACAGCTCCTTCACCATCCGGTTGTAGGCCTGCACGATGGCAGAAATCTCGTCATTACGCTTATAATCAATATATTCCAGCGACTCCAGACCGGCAGTATTCATCTTCTGACTCATCTCACTCAACGGCCTGAACATCCTATCCACCACACTCGTCACCATCAGCAGCGCCATCAGCAGGAAGACCAGGAAGAGTGAAATGATGGTCATCGAATGCGTCATCGCATCCTCCTCGAAGTCGTAATTGTCTTCGCTATACGGCGAACAGATGATGGCTATCATCTCCCCGGAGCCGTTCATGACCGGGGCGTACATACTGTAGAACTTCACATTCCACACCTTCTCCTTCTGTATCCAGTAGCGGCGGTGCTGATAGACTATGTGCCCGTAGGCGCTGCCGTTGATGCGCTCGCCCAGCAGCTGCCGCTCGAATACCATAGGCGTCGTGGACATCAGCATATGACCCGCAGGCGTATAGAGCGTTATATCAGAATAGGTATCTGAGCTCACCTGTTCGAGGAGCTTGCGCATCTCGCGGCGCTTTATGTCCGAAGTCTGCTTTATGTCCACGGTACCAGCCTCCAGCATCGCAGTGATGGCGGTAATCTTGTCCGACATCACCGAATGTTTATTGATATCGTTGCGCGAATAGACGAAATACACGCTCACCGAAGCCATCGCCACCAGGGTCAGCACGAGCGAAAGCAGCAGCACGCCGGTAATCCGCGAGCGGTAGTAGCTCTGCGCGAAAATCCTCTCCCGCTTGCGCCCCACCACCATCAGCGACATCACGAGGAACGAGAGCAGCGCCACGAAAATCCCGGACACCGCATAGTTGAGCACCGACACCCTAGGGCGCGAAATCACTATCGACTCCCGCTCACCTATGACCGAGAAGAAGTGCGTATAGCCCTCGTTGTTCATATAGCGGGCGCGCTTCTCATAGACCTTCTCCCGCCGCTCCGAATCCATCTTGGTCGGGTAGGCGTACTTGCCGCGGTAGGATTTGAGGTCAGGTCCCTCGTAGCGCGCATATGAATAGCCCGCAGGCACCGTAACCCTGCCAGGAGGGTTGATGCCGAAGATGCCGGCGTAGCCCTTGTTGCCCCGGGTATCCCTGGATTCGAGCCGTATCAGCACCCTCGAGACTCCGCTTCCCTCAATCAGATAGAGGAACACGCCCACATAGTAGGAGTGTCCCGCGTCCCGCTTGACATAGAGGAAGCGGCTGTTGTCGGCAATCGGCACGCCGTCCTTGATGATGGAATTGTACTGCTCCGACGCCGCCCGGCTATTATTGTTGTCGTTGAATACATAGGCCGTGACGGTATATTCCTGGTCGCTGCGCGAGAAATAGTAATCGGTGATGCGGCTCTGGATGGTCGAGGCCGTGTTGTTGAGCACCGACAGCGCCGAGATGACCATATCGTCGGCAATCTGCGGCTCTATGCTCCTGAGCCTAAGCTCCAGAGAGATGTCCCGGTCGAAAGAGAGACGGTTGGCGAGCACCTCCATCCTGTTCTGCTCTTTCCGGAAACCGATTACAGATGAAGAAGTTACAAGAAAAGCCGAGATAATCAGGGCGAAAAATACCCTATTGTTGAGCGAGAACGCGTCGTAGCGGATGCCGAACTCACGCTCAGCCATCGGCTGTATGGTCTGCAGGAGCAGCGGCACGCTCATCAGCATCGTGATGAACGAGGCATAGACCACCACGCTGAACTGCGAGAGCTCGGAGAACTTATAGAGTTCCAGGGTAATGCCGGAATTGAGAATGATGCTGCGCAGCGCCGCCTGCGTATAGAAAAGGATGGCCGTCACGGAAACGAGCGCCGCCGCCATCAGGGCGATGCGCACGCCCCTGCGCCGCGGGATGAAGGACAGCGCCTCCCGGCACATATAGGTAAACAGCGAGACGAGCAGTATCGCGAGATTGATAATCACGACCGCGCCGAGCGAGTACAGGAACTCGTCGCCGGCATAGAGGAGCGGAGAGAAGAGGGTGAACTGCTCCCTGATCGTGTGCCCCCAGAGGTAGAACGCCACCAGCACCGCCAGAAGCAGGGCCGTGACTATGGAGAACCTCTTCACGGAGCGGTCGGCGGAGAGGTAAACGATGGCCGAGCCAGTAAGCAGGAGCAGCGCAAGCCAGAGCAGCATCACATTGGCGGAAGTGGAGGAAGTCAGAGTCTCGCAGAGAATCTCGAACTGCGGACGCCCTCCCACGCTCACCATCGAACCGCCGCTCGAAGGAAGCGGGCGGATATTGTATTCCGGAGGAATATGAAGCCGGGAATTGATGCCGCCGTTAGGCCCAGGAGCCTGAGTATCAATTATCTGCAGGCCGGCAATCAGCTTGACGTCGTCCTGCGTCACCGATTTGGCCAGGTACCATTTCGGGCCCATATTGACGAAAGAGACCGAATCGCTCACCTGCGAGAGCGGCGAAATCGGCGAAGTCCTCGGGTTGGAGAGGAAAGGCACATAGACCTTGAGGCGGATATTGTCGTTGGTGACCGAGAACTCGTTGCACCAGGACTGGAGGGTGTCGCTGCAATAGCGGTAGATTACCATGTCCTGAGGCAGATTCCCGATATCCATCCATTCCGAGCTGTCGGTGTCGAGCGCACGCTGGATATAGCCGTCGAGCTTCGACATCCGCTTCTCGAGGAGGCGGGTCACCCTGCCGGCCACGGCCCTCGTGTCCCCGGAAACTCTGGTCTCCTTGAGGGACATCAGCATTACCGCCACGCTCGCAAAGAGCAGCGCAGCGGCGATCAGGTCCCGTATTCTCCGGCTCAGCTTCATTCGTGATGATAAGGTTCTCCGCGCATTATCGTGAATGCCCGGTAGAGTTGCTCTGCAAAAATCGTTCTCACAATCTGATGCGAGAAGGTCATCTTCGAGAGCGAAATCTTGCCGTCCGCCCTCGCATAGACCTCATCCGAGAACCCGTAGGCTCCCCCGATGACGAAGACTATGTCGCGTCCGCCCCTCGTGAGCATCTCGGACAGGCGGTCCGCGAACTCGATGGAGCGGAACTCCCTGCCGTGCTCATCGAGGAGAATCACATAGTCGGCAGGCTTTACATTCTTGAGTATCAGCTCCCCCTCGCGCTGCTTGATACTGTCCTTGGAAAGGGCGGAGACATTTTTGAGCTCGGGAATCTCCACCAGCGAGAAGCGCACATAGTGCTCCAGCCGCGAAGTGTACATCGCCAGCCCGTCCCGTACCCAGGGGATGTCGGTCTTGCCGACCGTGAGGAGGGTAATCTTCATAACTCACAAATATAGTGATGTGGCTCGATATTTGCAACCTCAGGCAGCCGTGCAAGCATTCGCTAAAATATCCGCATTGACCGTCCTCATCCTCGTCTGCACGCAGATGATGGCCCAGACCGAGAGAAACGATGTCTTCTCCCCGATAGGCAAATACATCGCCAAAGGCGATGCAGACTGCCTCTCGGCGTGGTTCGACGACAACCTCGAAGTCAGCGTGGCATCCCAGGAGAGCAGCGCCAGCAAGGCGCAGGCCAAGCAGATTATCAAGACATTCTTCGAATTCTACAGTCCGCAGTCATTCGACATAACCCACACCGCAGAGAGGGCCAATATGAAATACGCCCTCGGCAATCTGAGCGCGGGAGGCGAGACATTCTCGGTCACGATATTCGTCAGCGCCAAAGACGACGGCTACAGGATACAGCAACTTAAAATAGAGCGCCTCTAGATAGAGACGCTCTATTTATTTATCCAAAAGTCAGAAGCTTAGACTCTCTGGCCGTATGAGCGGTCGGTAGTGTTGACCGTGATCTTCTCGCCGGTCTCGATGAAGAGAGGAACCATAATCTTGGCTCCGGTCTCGAGGGTTACTTCCTTGAGAGCTGAGGTGGAAGCGGTGTTGCCCTTGACTGCCGGCTCGGAATATGTAACCTCGAGGGTGACATAGGTAGGAAGCTCGCAGGTGAGGCACTTCTCCTCGCCGACCACGAACATCATCTCCACGTGCTGTCCCTCCTTCATAAGGTCGGAGTTAGCAACCACTTCCTTAGGGAGAAGGATCTGCTCGTAGGTCTCTTCGTGCATAAAGTTGAATCCGTCCTCCTCGGCATAGAGGAACTGGTACGGACGGCGCTCTACCTCGATGGTCTCGATCTTTGCGCCTGCGGTAAAGGTGTTCTCAAGGATGCGGCCGTTCTCAAGGTTGCGGAGCTTCGTCTTCACGAAAGCAGGGCCCTTGCCAGGCTTCACGTGCTGGAACCAGACAATCATGCAAGGCTTGTCGTTGTACTTGAGATAAAGGCCGTTTTTAAAATCAGCTGTTGTTGCCATAAATATATTTCTTAAATGATTTTGCGATAACAGGCTGCAAATTTAGTCAAATGACGGAATTATTGCAAATTTTCTATGCGCCGCGCAACTTCTTCCAGCAGCCACTTGGGAGTGGAGGTCGCCCCGCATACCCCGGCGCTCGCAGATCCCGCGAACCATTCGGGGAGCAGCTCGGAGGCGGAATTGATCTGGTAGCAGCGCGGATTGACGCTCCGGCAAAGCTCGAAAAGCACCTTACCGTTGGAGCTCATCTTGCCGGCAACGAATACTATAACATCGTGGTTTGCAGCAAATTGCGAAAGCCTGCGATGACGCGAGGCCACCTGGGCGCAGATGCTGCGGTGTATGGTAATCTTCGCGCCGCCGCTCATCCTCCGGGAGAGGTATTCCCCGGCAAGGGAGTATTCCGACGGGCTCATCGTGGTCTGGGAAAAGAGCTCTATGTCACGGGAAAAATCTATCCGGGCGCCGTCAGCGAGCGAGCGCAGGCGCTCCATATCTTGGAAAACGAGGACATCTCTCCCCACCTGACCCACCAGTCCGAGGACTTCCGGGTGGCCGGTCTTGCCAAAAAGCAGAATCCGTCCTCCGCGGGAATATGCCTGCTTGATTTCCTTCTGGAGCTTGAGTACCACGGGACAGCTGCAGTCAATCAGCTCCAGCCCCCGCTCCGCAGCCTCGGAATAGACCTCCGGAGGCACTCCGTGGGCGCGTATAAGCACCCTCTCCCCCGGCTTCGTCCCGTCAAGGGAGCCGATAGTGACAAGTCCCAGCCCCTGCAGGCGCGAGAGCTCCTCCTCGTTGTGGACTATCTCCCCAAGAGAATAGAGAGGCGCACCGTGCTCCAGGAGGTACTCCTCCGCAGTGCCGATGGCGCGTATTACCCCGCCGCAGAAACCGGAATGCGGGTCAATCTCAACCCTGATCATATATGGTGAAGCGGCCCTGTATCAGGCCCTCGATCCAGACGAACTCCTCGTGGAGAGTCATCTCGGAATTGTCCATCTCAAACGAGTCCTCCGCCCTCTTGAGCGGCGAGGTCTCGCGGTGCGAATCTATGTAGTCCCTCTCCTGCAGATTGCGCTTGATCTGCTCGTAGTCAGCCTCCTGTCCCTTGGACTTCATCTCGTCGTAGCGGCGCCGGGCGCGCACATCGACCGTCGCTGTCATAAAAATCTTGAGCTGCGCGTCAGGGAATACAGTAGTGCCGATGTCGCGACCGTCCATCACTACCCTGCCGCCCGCGGCAAAGCGGTGCAGGCGCTCATCGACATATTCGCGGATATACGGCACCGTGGCGATAGGACTGACCTGGGAGGAGACCTTCATAGAGCGTATCTCGCTCTCGATGCAGCGCTCGCCGATATATGTACCTTCCGGCCCGAAATGCAGGTCCAGGCCCTTGAGGGCCTCCTTCAGAGAGTCGGAGATGGAGTTGTCTTCTGAAATATATCCCTCCTCCTGCGCAAAAAGCGTGACCCCGCGGTACATAGCCCCGGAGTCGAGGTACAGGAAGCCGAAGCGCTTCGCGACCATCTTGGCAAAGGTGCTCTTGCCGGTGGAGGAGTAGCCGTCAACGGCTATTATTATGTCCGGTACTTTCATAGATTTATTCTGATTGTTTCGCTTTCATTGCGGCCTCGTGCTCCCTGAGGGCGCGCTCCACGGATACGGAACGCTTGAGGACGAAGCCGGAGCCGAGGTATTTCGTGCGCACATCTTCGTCGCCCGCGAGCTGCTGCGGGGTGCCCTCCTGGAGGATGGTACCCTCGTAGAGGAGGTAGGCCCTATCGGTAATGGCTAGGGTCTCGCCCACATTGTGGTCGGTGATGATGACTCCGATATTGCGGTATTTGAGTTTGGCGATGATGTACTGGATGTCCTCCACGGCGATAGGGTCCACTCCGGCGAACGGCTCGTCGAGCAGGATGAACTTAGGGTCGATGGCGAGCGCGCGGGCTATCTCGCAGCGGCGCCTCTCGCCTCCGGAAAGCTGGATTCCCAGGGACTTGCGCACCTTGGAGAGGTTGAACTCGTCGATCAGCGCCTCCGTCCTTTCGATGCGCTCGGCTCTCGGGATTCCCTTCATCTCCATCACGGAGATTATATTGTCCTCGACGGACATCTTCCTGAATACGGAAGCGTCCTGAGGCAGGTAGCCGACGCCCTTCTGGGCACGCTTGTACATAGGCAGGCAGGTAATCTCCTCATCGTCGAGGAAGACCTGGCCGTCGTTCGGAACTATCTGTCCCGTAATCATATAGAAGCTCGTGGTCTTGCCGGCGCCGTTCGGCCCGAGGAAGCCCACGATTTCTCCCTGGCTGACCTCCATCGACACGCCCTTGACGACCGTGCGGAGACCGTATTTCTTAACGAGATTTTCGCAACGAAGTTTCATCTCTGCTTATTTTACATCCAGCGAGAGGTCCACGACGAGGTTGCGCACCTCTTCGTTGCGGCCGATGAGATCCTCGGCCTTCTCTGCAGGCATATATTTCACATCTTCCTTCTGCTCCTCAGGGATCACTGACGGAGCGAGCCTGACGGCCCTGTTGGATATCAGGGCGCAGAATTCGCGCTCGAGGTCGCGCAGGACCTTCTCCTCTATCCACTTCTTCTGGGCCTCGTTGGTCACGGAGAACTCCACCAGCTTGCGGCCCGGCTCGTCGGAGACCGTGATTGCGGACTTGCCGAGGGCGCTTGCAAGGCGCGGCTGGGAGGCAAACCTTCCCGGGAGCTCCGTCCATTTCTCCCTGATCAGCTCTTCAGACGGCAGGACGGTCTCGCTGCTGACTTCGGCGGCTTCCTCCTGCGGCTTGTCGTCGGCGCTCATAAGCGAGCTCAGCGAGAGGCTGGAGCCGGTCTTTACCGGGCGGCGGAGCGGGGCGGGTGCTGTCTCCGGCTGGACGGCCGGGGCCGGCTGAGGCTGGGCCGGAGAAGGTTGCGGTGCAACTGGCTGAGGCTCCACGGCCGGGGCAGGCTGCGGAGTCTGGACCGGCTGTTGTACCGGTGTCGGCTGAGCAGCAGCCTTAGCGGCAGGGGCCGCCTGGGCTATCGGCTGAGAAGGATGTGCAGGCTGAGGGGCGGCGGCTGCCTTGGCGTCGGAGGCCGGCGCTGCAAGCAGAAATGCGAGCCTCATCAGCGCGTATTCGATATGCAGCCGCTGGTTGGTCGATGCGCGGTACCCGGCCTCGCACTGGGTCGTGATGCCGAGCGCATCGTAGAGGAACTTGACGCTGCAGCGCGCGGACTGCTCCGCATAGCGCTGTCGGAGCGACTCCGGCAGGTCGAGCAGGCTCTCGAGGCCTCCCGTGCGGCTCACGAGCAGGTCGCGGAGATGCGAGCTCAGCGCGGCGATGAAGTACTGGGCGTTGAATCCCTTGCCGAGCACCTCGTCGAATATCTTGAGCGCCGTGGCGTAGTCCCCCGTAAGGAAACTGTCCACAAGGCGGAAACTGTACTCATAGTCAAGCACATTGAGGTTGTGCATCACCTCTGCGGAATGTATGTCGGTACCGCAGAACGCAACCGTCTGGTCGAAAATGGTCAGCGCGTCGCGCATAGCCCCGTCGGCCTTGTGGGCAATGATGTGCAGCGACTCGTCGTCGATGCTTATGCCCTCCTTGCCGGCGATGTCGCGCAGGTTGCGGACTATATCCGGGATGCTGATGCGCTTGAAGTCGTAGGTCTGGCAGCGGCTGAGGATGGTCGGGAGTATCTTGTGCTTCTCGGTGGTGGCGAGGATGAAGATGGCGTGTGCAGGCGGCTCCTCAAGCGTCTTGAGGAAGGCGTTGAACGCGGCCGTGCTCAGCATATGCACCTCGTCGATTATATAGACCGAATAGCGGCCCACCTGCGGCGGTATCTGCACCTGCTCCATCAGGGCCTTGATGTCATCCACACCGTTGTTGGAGGCGGCATCGAGCTCGTGTATGCAGTAGGAGTGGCCCTCCTGGAACGAGCGGCACGAGTCACACTCCCCGCACGGCTCCATGTCCGGGCCGGGGTTGGCGCAGTTGATGGTCTTCGCGAATATGCGGGCTGCAGTAGTCTTGCCGACACCGCGAGGGCCGCAGAAGAGGTAGGCGTGGGCCAGCTGTCCCCTGAGGATGGAGTTCTTGAGCGTCCGGGCTATGTTGTCCTGACCGATGAGGGAGGCAAAACTGTCCGGGCGGTATTTGCGGGCTGATACTATATAATCTGGCATAAGAATGCAAATATAACTACAATTTCCTTATAATGGAGAGGCCATCCCGCAACGGAAGCATAACCACCTCAACCCTAGGGTCTTGCGCCACCGCCGCATTGAAAGCGAGCAGGCCCCGGGTCTGCGCGTCGTGCGACGGGGTCTCGGCATACACCTTGCCGTCCCAGAGCACATCGTCGGCGACGATGACTCCCCCCTTGCGGAGCAGAGGCAGGGTAAGCTCGTAATATTCAAGGTATTGCCTCTTGTTGGCATCTATGAAGACGAAGTCGTACTCCCCTTCCAGAGTCTTGAGGGTCTCCACGGCGTCGCCGATGTGCAGACTGATCCTGTCGGACACTCCGGCCCGCTCCCAGCCCTCGCGCATCAAGTCCTCAAGCTCGTCATTGATCTCCAGAGCGTCGATATGCCCGCCCTCAGGCAGGCCGAGCGCCATACAACAGCTGGAATAGCCCGTGAACGAGCCTATCTCGAGCACTCTGCGCGCACCGCTTATCTCCACCAGCATCTTGAGCAGCTCCCCCTGCACCGGCCCGGAGAGCATCCGGGGATAATTGGTGCGGATATTGGTCTGCTTCTCAATCCAGCCGAGCGCCTCGGACGGGAGGGAGCTATATTTCGTTATGTACGCTTGCAGCGGCGTCTCCATTTCTCTTGTCGAATTGTTTTATCTCCTTGTCGGTGAACTGAGTATCCATAGGCCCGCGGTACTTGACGGAGGCGAAGTAGTAGAGCTCGTGGCTGTCGGCGGAGATGAGCATCTTGTAGCAGCGGCTGCCGAACTGGACAAGGGACGGGACCACGGTGATGCCGAGCAGGGTGTTCGCCGCCCCGGCCAGGTAGAGGGTGTCGATGCGGTCAGAGTCGTTGACGCAGATCTGCATCCCGCTAAACTTGCGTGAGTTATACCACTTCAGTCCGGAGTAGGCCGCCTTGTCGGAAACCATCGCGTCCTCCACGAAAGCCTGCATTATGTCCACAAACGCCCCCATGAACATCAGCTCCTTGCCGCTCGGGTCGTCGATGCTGGCTATAGGGATGCGGACCACCTCGAACGGCTTCTTGAGGTTGTCCTTGTCGTCCTCGCGTCCGCCCTTGGTGAGCACCATAAACGCCACCCCGGCATCCGAAGCTATGTTGAGGAAGTAGAGCGAGCTGTCGCTCTTGAGAGCCTCATAGTCCTCCGGGGTGCAGAATTCGTAGGGAGAAATCCTCCAGCGGGTGGTAATCTCCTCACGGAATGCGAGTTCGAGGAAGGTCGAGCCGCCCGCGACCACCTTGACGGTGCGGGTAGGGAAATCCTCTAGACGGGCCTTGCGGGTATATAGCTTGCCCTGTCCGGCGGCGCTCAGGCAGAAGAGTGCGAGCAGCGCCGAAATCAGTGCGAAGGACTTGAGTTTCATAGACATAAAGCTTAAATATTTACAAAATCACGGACATTCTGCGCGCTGACCACATCGTCACCGAGGATCAGCAGGCGGTCCACCACATTGTCGAGTTCGCGGATATTGCCCGGCCAGCTCTTCTGGCAGAGCAGCTCAATCGCCTCGGGAGAGAAGCTGCGGGCCTTGCCGCCGTCGGTGTATTTCCCGAGGAAGTGCTGTATGAGCATAGGGATGTCGTCGCGCCTCTCGTCCAGCGAAGGCACCCTGATGAGGATGACGCTGAGGCGGTGGTAGAGGTCCTCGCGGAAGTTGCCGGCGGCAATCTCCTTCTGGAGGTCCTTGTTGGTCGCGGCTATCACCCTGACATTGACCTCGATATCCTTGTCGGAGCCCACGCGGGAGAGCTTGCGCTCCTGAAGCACGCGGAGCACCTTTGCCTGGGCCGCGAGGCTCATATCCCCGATCTCGTCGAGGAAGAGCGTGCCGCCGTCGGCCTGCTCGAACTTGCCCTTGTGCTGCTTGACCGCAGAGGTGAACGAGCCCTTCTCGTGTCCGAAAAGTTCACTCTCGATAAGTTCGCTCGGGATGGCGGCGCAGTTGACCTCGATGAAAGGCATCGCGCTGCGGGCGCTGCGCTGGTGCAGGTTGCGGGCCACGAGCTCCTTGCCGGAGCCGTTCGGACCGGTGATGAGCACTCTCGCATCGGTAGGAGCCACCTTGTCTATCATCTCCCTGATGTGCATCATCGGGGCGGACTCGCCTATCATGTCCGCGCCATAGACTTTCTTCTTGAGCACCTTGTTCTGGTTGCTGAGGGTCTGGCGCTCGGCTGCGTTCTTGATGGTGATGAGTATCCTGTTGAGATCCAGCGGCTTCTGTACGAAGTCGAACGCTCCCTTCTTGATGCACTCGACGGCGGTGTCGATGTCGCCGTGACCGGAAATCATCACGACGGCGGCATCCACGCCCATCTCCATCAGACGGTCCAGCACCTCGATGCCGTCCATATTCGGCATCTTGATGTCGCAGAAGATTACGTCATATTTGTCCTTCTCGACTGCGGCGATGGCGGCGGCACCATCTTCGGCGGTGTCCACCTCATAACCCTCGTCGGTGAGGATTTCCTTGAGAGAGTTGCGTATCGCCCTCTCGTCGTCAACTATAAGTACTTTCATATTAACCGATTTCTGCTCCGTTGACAAGGCTCTCCTGCGGCGTGATGAAGCGCATCTTGCCGTCGTTCTGCCTTGCCATCAGAATCATTCCCTTGCTCTCTATCCCCTTGATTGTGCGAGGCTTGAGGTTAGCGAGGATGCATATCTGCTTGCCGACCATCTCTTCCGGAGAATAGAACTCTGCAATGCCGGAGACGATGACGCGGCGGTCGATGCCGGTGTCGATGGTGAGCTTGAGGAGCTTGTCGGTCTTAGGCACCCTCTCGGCCTCCAGGACGGTGGCGGTGCGGATGTCCATCTTGCCGAAATCATCGAAGCTGCATTCCTCCTTCTGCGGAGTGATGGTCTTGGCGGCCTCGGCCTTCGCGGCTGCCTCCCTCTCGGCGCGGATTCTGTCGAGGCGCTCGAGCTGGCCGGCTATGGCGTCGTCCTCAATCTTAGCGAAGAGCAGCTCCGCATCGGCGATAGGATGTCCGGCAGGAAGTATCTGCGGACGGCCCAGCACATCCCAGCTAAGCACTACGGAAGCGCCGTCTGCGGCTGCAGGAGCGCCTTCGAAGCGGGTGTGCATCGCTGCACCGTCCCTCTCCGGGCGATGGTCGGTGCCGGCGTCGAGAGTGACTCCGAGCATCTTGCGCAGCCTCTCGGCGGCAAACGGAGTGAAAGGCTCGAACGCCACGGCGAGGTCGGCGCAAATCTGCAGGGAGATGTTGAGTATGGTCGCCGTGCGGTCAAGGTCGGTCTTGGCCACCTTCCACGGCTCGGTGTCGGAGATGTATTTGTTGCCGAGGCGGGCGATGGACATTGCGTCCTTGAGGGCCTCGCGGAAATGGTATTCTTCTATATTCTTCTCGAGGGAAGCCTTGAGCACAGGTATCTGCGCGAGCACCTCCTTGTCGATGTCGAGCAGGGAGCCGCAGGCCGGCACCTTGCCCGAGAAGTATTTGTGTGTCAGCACGACGGCACGGTTGACGAAGTTGCCGAACACGGCCACGAGCTCGCTGTTGTTGCGCTGCTGGAAGTCCTTCCAGCTGAAGTCGTTGTCCTTGGTCTCGGGGGCGTTGGCGGTGAGCACGTAGCGGAGCACATCCTCCTTGCCAGGGAAGTCTCGCAGGTATTCGTGCGCCCAGACCGCCCAGTTGCGGGAGGTGGAAATCTTGTCGCCCTCAAGGTTAAGGAACTCGTTGGCAGGCACGTTCTCCGGGAGAATGTAGCCGTCGCCGTAGGCCTTGAGCATTGACGGGAATACGATGCAGTGGAAGACTATATTGTCCTTGCCGATGAAGTGCACCAGCTTGGTGTCGGAGGACTTCCACCACTTCTCCCAGTCGTTCGGAAGGAGTTCCTGCGTATTGGAGATGTATCCTATAGGTGCGTCAAACCACACATAGAGCACCTTGCCCTCGGCGCCCTCGACCGGCACAGGCACGCCCCAGTCGAGGTCGCGGGTCACCGCGCGCGGCTGGAGTCCGCCGTCAAGCCAGCTCTTGACCTGGCCATAGACATTGCTGCGCCACTCCTTGTGGCCGTCGAGTATCCACTCCCTGAGCCACTGCTCGTAGTCCTGCAGCGGGAGGTACCAGTGAGTAGTCTTCTTCTTGATAGGCACTGCGCCGCTGAGCTTGCTCTTGGGGTTGATGAGCTCCTCCGGGCTGAGGGTGCTGCCGCACTTCTCGCACTGGTCGCCGTAGGCTCCCTCGGCCCCGCACTTAGGGCAGGTGCCGACTATGTAGCGGTCGGCAAGGAAGGTCTTAGCCTCGGGGTCGTAGTACTGCTCGCTCTCGCGGGTGATGAATTTGCCCTCGTCATAGAGCTTGCGGAAGAACTCGGATGCGTTCTTCCCGTGTACCTTGGAACTGGTGCGGCCATAGACGTCGAAGTCGATGCCGAGCCCGGTGAACGAGTCGCGTATGATGCCGTGGTATTTGTCCACGATGTCCTGTGGCGAGCATCCCAGCTGCCGCGCCTTGATGGTGATAGGCACTCCGTGCTCATCCGAGCCGCAGACGAACAAAACATCCTCCCCTCTCATCCTGAGGTACCTGACATAGATGTCGGCGGGCACATACACACCGGCAAGATGTCCGATGTGCACCGGACCGTTGGCATACGGCAGCGCACAGGTAACAAGCGTTCTCTTGAAATTCTTTTCCATATTTAATATTATTTTTCTCTTCCAGTCTTGCGTTTAATCCGCCTCTGGGCGTCCTGGAGCATCTTCATTTCCCTGAGAATCGCCTCCTGCTCCGTTTCGGGGGCGTCCTTGAGCTGCCGGAGGAGGGAGTTGACCCTGTCCTGCAGCCGCCTCTCGGCATAGACCATCATCGTTTTCGGAAGCTGGCTTACCAGCCACGAAGAAACGGTGGTCATGGCTCCCTTGAGAGCTTTGACCGAAAGGGTATATTTCTCCGTGGAGAGCGCTGCGGCGATCTCGGCGACCCTGCGGTCGGGCGAATCGAGCAGTGACTTCACTATGCCCTCCTGCGGGCAGCCCTTGTCGTAGAGCGCCACATAAGCGTCATATACTTCGGCATAGGCCGTATTTGCCATTTTCGTGCCGTCACTCTCGAGAGCGTCGCGAATGAAGTCACAAACTGTCGGTTTGTAGTTTTCGTCGCCGCTGTAGTACTCCGAATCGCTCTCGAAATCCAGCTCGTCGCAGCCGTGGGTAAGCAGGAAATTCAGCAGCTCCTTCTCGACGGCGGCAAGCGTAGGGTTCTCCTCGACCCAGGCCTGCGCCAGCTGAGGGGCGTCAGTCTGCGGCTCGGGACTCTGCGGCTGCGGCGCCCCGGAAGCCTGCCTGCGCTCCTCGCGCTCGATTTCTCGCTCCCTGTCCTCGCTCGCTTTGCGCCTTGATCGGGAGATACGTTCGAAAAGTATCGAGCTTTCTATCCCGAACCTCTCCGCGGTGGCGCTGACATAGGTGGAGCGCTTCACCGCATCCGGTATCGCCGCTATGGTGTCGGCTATGTCGTTGATGAGATTGGCCTTCTTCAGCGGGTCGCCCCCGGCCTGCTGAAGCAGCAGCTCTGTCTTGAAGGTGATGAAGTCCCGGGAATTGTCCTCGATGAACTTCTGCACCTCTTCGAGGTTGTGCTTGCGGCAGAAGGAGTCGGGGTCGTCGCCGTCCGGCAGGAGCACCACTTGCACATTCATCCCCTCGGCGAGCACCATCGTGATGCCGCGCAGGGCGGCGTGGATGCCGGCGGAGTCGCCGTCGTACATTATCGTGATGTTCTCGGTGAACTTGTGGATCAGGCGTATCTGCCCCACGGTAAGGGAGGAGCCGCAGGAGGCTACCACATTGCGGATGCCGAGCTGGTGCATCATCACCATATCCACATTGCCCTCCACGAGGATACAGCTGTCCTGCCGGGAAATCTCCGACTTGGCGAAGTAGATGCCCAGCAGGTTGCGGCTCTTTACATATATCTCTGTCTCAGCGGAATTGACATACTTGGTGCGGTTGTCGGAGCGCAGGGTACGCCCGCTGTAGGCGATTACCCGCCCGCTGACGGAGTGAATCGGGAACATCACCCTCTCGCGGAACTTGTCCACAATGCTGCCGTCTTCGCGCCGCACAGCCACGCCTGAATCGAGCAGGTATTCCATCTTGTAGCCGGCTGCGAGCGCGGCGTCAATCAGGGAGGTACGGCCGCTCGGAGCCCAGCCGAGACCGAATTTCACTATGGTCTCGTCCTCGAGCCCCCTTTTGCGGAAATATGCCCTCGCCACGCTGCGGCCCTCATCGGTGTCGAGCTGGGAGACAAAGAACTTCTCCGCAAACTCCGAGGCGAGCAGCAGGCTCTCTTTGTGCTGCTTGCGCGCCAGGTCTTCGGCGCTCTCCTCCTCTTCGCGGATTTCGATATGGTATTTCTTGGCCAGGTAGCGCAGCGCCTCGGCATAGGAGCAGTGCTCCTGCTCCATCACGAAGCCTACCGCCGAGCCCGACTTGCCGCAGCCGAAGCACTTGTATATGCCCTTGGAGGGGGACACAGAGAACGAAGGGGTCTTCTCGTTGTGGAAGGGACAGCAAGCCACATAGCTAGCCCCGCGGCGCCTGAGCGTCACGTAGTCGCCGACCACATCCTCGACCCTGGCGGTATCGAGGATAAGGCTTACTGTCTCCTGAGGTATCATGATGCTATCTCACAAAGGAATTTGATGCGGACGAGACGGATCTCGTTCTCATAGTAGTCCGGGCCGAGGGCCTTCATCGCCTCCTCGACATCGTCGGAGGTGGCGTCTTCCTTGAAGTAACGGTAGATGTCGTCCACGATATCGGCATCGAGGTTCTCTTCAATATAATAGTCAAGGTTGAGCTTCATACCGCTGGCGACTATGGCCTCGATCTCGCCCATCAGCTCCTCCATATCCATATCGCGCGCCTGCGCTATGTCCTCGAGGGACATGCGGCGGTCGATGCTCTGGATTATGAACGGCTTGTTGGCCGACTTGTTGGGAGCCGACTTGACCACAAAGTCTTCCGGACGGACTATGTCATTCTCTTCCACATACTTGGCTATCAGCTTGATAAACTCTTCGCCGAACTTGTGGGCCTTGCCCTCGCCCACTCCCTGGCAGCTCTTGAGCTCGTCGTAGGTCACAGGGTAGAGTATGGACATGTCCTGCAGGGCCGGGTCGCCGAAGATGATCCACGGCTGCAGTTTGAGCCGGCGCGAGAGGTCCTTGCGCAGGTCCTTCAGCATCGCAAGCAGCACCGGGTCTCCCCCGCCGCCCGAACGCATCGCGGCATTTGCGGCAGCTGACTCGTCGTCATCTTCGTCATCGGCATCGGAAGTCCCTCCGCCGGCGAACACCCTGTCCTCAACGAGTTCTATCTTCCACGGCTCGGCGGCGAACTGGCGCCCCAGGTCCGTGACGAAGATAAGCCCGTAACTTTCGATTTCCTTGCCCAGCAGCCTGGCAATCAGGCCCTGATGTATCACGGTGGCCCAGAATTTCTCGGAATGCTGCGAGCCCGCGCCGAAATATTTGAGCTCGTCGTGTTTGTACGACTTGATGATGGAGTTGCTCACGCCGGCAAGGATGTTGGCGAGATGGTCAAGCTTGAACCTCTCCGGGAGAGACTCTATCAGCTCTATCACCATCTTCATCTCCTCGCGGCCGTCAAAGGTCGGCTTAGGGTGCAGACAGTTGTCGCAGCAGTGGCAGTCCGGCTCCTTGTATTCCTCGCCGAAGTAGTTGAGCAGCAGCTTCCTGCGGCACTGCCCGGACTCTGCGTAGGCCATCACTTCGGAGAGCAGCTGGCGGCTGATTTCCTGCTCGGAGACCGGCTTGCCCTGCATGAATTTCTCCAGTTTCTGGATGTCCTTGTAGCTGTAGTAGGCTATACAGTTGCCCTCCTGGCCGTCGCGGCCCGCGCGCCCCGTCTCCTGGTAGTAGCTCTCGATGCTCTTGGGGATGTCATAGTGTATCACGAACCTCACGTCCGGCTTGTCGATGCCCATCCCGAAGGCGATGGTGGCGACTATCACGTCCACATCCTCCATCAGGAAGCGGTCCTGGTTCTCGGCACGCGTCTTGGCGTCCAGCCCCGCGTGGTACGGGAGCGCCTTGATGCCGTTGACATTGAGCAGCTCCGCGAGCTCCTCGACCTTCTTGCGGCTGAGGCAGTAGATGATGCCCGATTTGCCCGGGTTCTGGCGTATGTATTTGATTATGTCCTTTTCCGGCTCGACCTTGTCGCGGATTTCGTAATAGAGGTTCGGGCGGTTGAAGGATGACTTGAAGACGGTGGCATCCGGGATGCCGAGATTCTTGAGGATGTCGCTCTGCACCTTAGGGGTGGCGGTGGCCGTGAGGGCGATCATCGGCGCCCTGCCTATCTGGTCCACCAGGGTGCGGATGCGGCGGTATTCCGGGCGGAAGTCGTGCCCCCACTCGGAGATGCAGTGCGCCTCGTCCACGGCGTAGAACGAGATCCTGATCTCCTGGAGCAGCGCTATGTTCTCCTCCTTGGTGAGGGACTCCGGCGCCACATAGAGGAGCTTGGTCTTGCCTGCGAGCAGGTCCTCCCTCACCTCCTCGGTCTGCTGACGGGAGAGCGAGGAGTTGAGGAAGTGAGCTATGCTTGACGAACCGGATTCGAAGCCGCGCAGTAAATCGACCTGATTCTTCATCAGGGCGATGAGAGGAGAAATGACAATCGCCGTGCCTTCCATCAGGAGGGCCGGCAACTGATAACAGAGGGATTTGCCCCCTCCCGTCGGCATCAGCACGAAGGCGTCGCCCCCGTCCAAAAGGTGGTTGATTATCTTCTCCTGATCCGCCTTGAACGAATCATATCCGAAGAACTCCTTGAGAGTCCTGTGTATCTGCGCTGAATCCGGTTTCATAGGTCAATCAATCCAAAGTATGTATTGCAAGGCCCGAGCGAAGCTTAGGCTCGAACCAGGTGGTCTTAGGAGGCATAATCTTGCCGCTGTCGGCGATATTGATGAGCTGCCTCATCGATACCGGGTAGAGGGCGAACGCCACCTGCATCTCTCCGCTGTCCACGCGGCGCTTGAGCTCTCCGAGCCCTCTGATACCGCCGACGAAGTCTATGCGCTTGTCGGTGCGGAGGTCCTTGATGCCGAGCAGGGCGTCGAGCACGAGGTTGGAAAGCACGGTCACGTCCAGCACTCCGATAGGGTCGGCGTCATCGTAGCGCCCGGCCTTGGCGGTGAGGGAGTACCAGCGGCCTCCGAGGTACATCGAGAAGTTGTGCAGAGCCTGCGGATGATAGATTTCCTCACCCTTGAGCTCCACTTCGAAGTCGCGGGAGAGGGCCTCCAGGAACTCCTCCGGAGTCCTGCCGGCAAGGTCCTTGACGACTCTGTTGTAGTCTATTATCTTGAGCTGGCTCTCCGGGAAGCAGACAGCCATGAAGTAGTTGTATTCCTCATTGCCGCTATGGTGCGGGTTCTGCGCGCGCTTCTCCGCCCCCACTCTCGCCGCTGCCGCTGTACGGTGGTGACCGTCAGCCACATAGAAAGCATCGACCTCCTCGGTAAAGATCTTCGTGATGCGGGCGATTGCGGAGTCGTCGTCGATAACCCAGAACTCGTGCCCGAATCCGTTCTCGTCGGTGAAGCGGAACTCGGACGGCCCCGATGCCGCCGCGGCCACGATTGCCGCCAGTTCATCGTTATCTTTGTAGGAGAAGAACACCGGCTCTATGTTGGCATTCTGGATACGCACGTGCACCATACGGTCGTCCTCCTTGTCCTTGCGGGTGAGTTCGTGCTTCTTGATGACTCCGTTCTCGTAGTCTTCGGTGTGCGCGCAGAGCACGAGGCCGTACTGCGTACGCTCGCCCATCGTCTGGGCATAGACATAGTAGCACGGCTTGGCGTCCCGCTTCAGCCAGCCCCGCTCCCGCCAGAGGCGGAAGTTCTCCACCGCCTTGTCATAGACCCGCGGGTCGTGGTCGGGCAGGATAGGGTCGAAGTCTATCTCCGGCTTGGTGATATGCAGGAGAGACTTCTCCCCGGCCATTTTCAGGGCCTCCAGGGAGTTGAGGACATCATAAGGGGGAGCCGCCACCTCGGTGACAATCTCTTTTGGCGGACGCAATGCCGCGAAAGGTTTGATGCGTACCATAAAAAAATCCATTGTGAATCGGTAGTCGAAGATAGCGATTATTTTGCAAGAAAGCAAATAAAAAAGGAGGCCCGCTCAGGCCTCCTCCTCGTCATAGATGATTTCTTCTTCCTCCCCCTCGTCGTCCTCGTCCTCATCATCATCTTCGTCGTCATCATCTTCATCGTCGTCCTCGTCATCCCCGAGCGATTCGCCCGGCAGACGGCGCCGCTCGGCAGGCAGGTCCTCGAAAGCCACATAGCCGTTCTCGAACTCGAGAGGCACGGGGCCCTTGGACTCCACGAGCTTAGGCAGACTCACCTGCTCGTCCGCGACCTCCCCCTCGAGGGTAATGGTCACGCTCTTCTTGGCCTGGATGTCGTAGAAATACACGAAGCTCGCGACTCCGGCCTTGATCGTGGCGGCGATGCTGACCGCATCCACGGCGCCGTAGCCTATGTCCATCAGGGCATAGCGGGCGACCACCTGCCCGCCAGCATCCAGCGCTTTGAAGAGAATCGGCTGATCCACCGGAAATTCCAAGTCGGAACGTATCTGCTTGTGAAATGTATAGAGAGAATTCTCGCCGTTGACGAGATACACTCTGAAAAATCCTTTTATCCCCTGCAGGGTGATTCTATATTTGTAAACCATATTGCGAAGATACTAAATATTCACTAATTTTGGTGAGCAATGTCGGCAAATGATACATACAAAAGCATCGCAGCGCCGTCCGAGGGCCTCTTCAAGGACAACGGAAGCCGCTTCATCGCACTCGCCTACCCCGTGGAGAACGAGGTGCAGGTCAAGGAGATAGTTGCCTCGCTGCGCAAGGAATACCACGATGCGAGGCATCACTGCTACGCCTACCGCCTCGGACTGGACGGTGCGCAGTGGAGGGCGAGCGACGACGGGGAGCCGGCCGGCTCTGCGGGCCGCCCGATACTCGGGCAGATAGATTCAGCGGGGCTGAGCGATATCCTGGTGGTGGTCGTGCGCTATTTCGGGGGCATCAAGCTGGGCATCCCGGGGCTCATCAGGGCCTACAGGACCTCAACCGCCGACGCGCTCGCCGCGGCCGCAGTCACGGAAAAGATTGCCGGCAGCTGGCATCGTCTCGACTTCGCCTACGACTCCCTGCCTGCCGTGATGAAGCTCATCAAGGACCTTTCCCTGCCGCAGCGGGGGCAGTCATTCGGGACGGAATGCTCGATCGAGGTATTCGTAAGGCTCACTCTCGAGGAGGATTATTTCGAAAGAATCAAAAAAATCAATATCTTTACGGAACATTAAAAACTAATTAATCTATGGGCAAATTACATATCTTCAACGCCGGACCGTGCCTGCTTCCGCAGGTGGCCATCGACAACACCATCGAGGCGCTCAAGGACTTCAAGGGCACGGGAGTTTCTCTGATTTCCATCTCCCACCGCACCAAAGGCTGGGAGGAGACTATGGACGAGTGCCGCGCGCTCTGGAAAGAGCTTCTCAATATTCCTGACACGCACGAGGTCGTCTTCCTCGGAGGCGGCGCGAGCCTGGAGTTCCTCTATGTGGCGATGAACTACCTTGAGCACAAGGCCGGCTACCTCGACACGGGCGTCTGGGCGCACAAGGCTCTCAAGGAAGCCCAGGGGCTCGGCAACGCCAGCGCCATAGCCTGCTCCGCCGACAAGAACTACACCTATATTCCTAAGGGCTACGAGATCCCGACCGACCTCGACTACTTCCATATCACGACCAACAACACGATCTACGGTACCGAGATCCGCGAGGACATCGACTGCCCAGTGCCTCTCATCGCCGACATGTCATCCGACATCCTCACGAGGAGAGTGGATGTGAGCAAGTATGCCCTCATCTACGGAGGCGCGCAGAAGAATGCGGGCCCTGCGGGCGTAGCTTTCGCCATCATCCGCAAGGACTCCCTCGGCAAGGTAAGCCGCTACATCCCTACGATGCTCGACTACCGCGTGCATATCGACAAGAAGTCAATGTTCAACACCCCTCCTGTATTCTCAATCTTCGTGATGAACGAGACCCTGAAGTGGCTCAAGAGCATCGGCGGAGTTGACGCGATACACGATATCGACGTCAAGAAGGCAGAGACCCTCTATGCCGAGATCGACCGCAACTCCCTCTTTACCGGCACAGCAGTCAAGGAAGACCGCTCAATAATGAATGTATGCTTCGTGATGGCTCCGGGACACGAGCATCTGCAGGACGAGTTCCTCGAGTTCTCCAAGACAAGGGACATCGTGGGCATCAAGGGACACCGCTCGGTGGGCGGGTTCCGCGCTTCTCTCTACAACGCCTCCACCCAGGAGGATGTCGAGGCTCTGGTGGCCTGCATGAAGGATTTTGAAGCAATGCACAAATAATGAAAGTTCTTCTTGCGACCCAGAAGCCATTCGCTGCAGCAGCTGTGGCAGGCATCAGAGAGATAGTTGAGGGTGCTGGCTACGAGCTTGCGCTCCTCGAGAAATATGCAGAGCAGTCCGAGCTCGTCGCCGCAGTCGCTGACGCCGACGCGCTGATTGTGCGCTCCGACAAGGTTAGCGCCGAAGTCGTCGAGGCTGCGAAGAATCTCAAGATCGTGGTGCGTGCCGGAGCCGGCTACGACAATCTCGACCTCGCCGCCTGCACCGCCCGCGGAGTGGTGGCGATGAACACCCCGGGCCAGAATTCCAACGCGGTGGCGGAGCTCGCCATAGCGCTGATGATCTATATGGCGCGCACGCAGTTCACCCCGGCCACGGGCTCCGAAATCCAGGGCAAGACCCTCGGCATCCAGGCTTTCGGCAATGTCGGAAGACTGGTGGGAGCGAAGGCCAAGGCGCTCGGAATGAATGTCAGGGCCATCGACCCGTTCCTGAAGCCGGAGCAGATTGTCGCCGGAGGCGCAGAGCCTGCAGAGAGCCTGGAGGCGCTCTACGCCGGCTGCGACTATGTCAGCATCCACATCCCTGCCACCCCTGAGACCATCGGCTCTATCGGCTACGAGCTCGTCAAGTCAATGCCTAAGGGCGCGACCCTCGTCAATACCGCCCGCAAGGAGGTCATCGACGAGGCAGGTCTGGAGAAAGCGCTCGAGGAGAGGCCCGACCTGAAGTACGCGGCAGATGTGGCCCCGGACAATATCGCTGCCCTCAAGGAGAAGTTCGGTCTCAGAGTCTTCGCGACCCCTAAGAAGATGGGAGCGCAGACCGCCGAAGCCAATGTCAACGCCGGCCTCGCCGCCGCCCGCCAGATCGTCGCCTTCTTCAAGGACGGCTGCACGAAATTCCAGCTGAATAAGTAGAATAATCCCTTAATAAGCAATGGCCGCCCCTGCCGGAGCGGCCTATTTTTTCGGTTACTGAGCTTCTCGACAGAGAAGCGTGGCTTGGGTGCAGTCCGTGACTTCGACTTCGACAAAGTCGCCGGCCTTGTGGAGAGTGTCCGGCCAGACGCACATCTTGTTTTGTGAGTTGCGGCCGCAGAGTTCGTCCGGATTCTTCTTCGACGGGCCCTCCACCAGCACGCGGAAGCGCTTGCCCACATCGCGGCGGTTGCTCTCGAGGGAGAGCCGGTTCTGCAGCGCGATAATCTCCTCCAGGCGGCGCGTCTTGGTCGCAATGTCCACATCATCAGGGTATTTCCTCGCGGCCAGAGTGCCCGGACGCTCGGAATAATAGAACATGAATGCGGCATCGAAGCCCACCTTCTCGAAGAGGCTCAGCGTGTCTTTGTGGTCCTCCTCAGTCTCTGAGCAGAAGCCCGCGATCACATCGGTCGTGATGGCGCAGTCGGGGATGATTTCCCTGATTTTGTCCACACGGTTCAAATACCATTCGCGACTGTAGCGGCGGCGCATCTTCTCCAGCATCCTGTCGGAGCCGGACTGCACCGGGAGGTGTATATGGTGGCAGATATTGTCGTGCGAAGCCATTGCCTGCAGCACCGCGTCGGAGATGTCCTGCGGGTTGGAGGTGGAGAATCTGATCCGCACCCCCGGCACGGCTTCCGCTACTGCTGAAAGCAGCGCCGCGAAATCCATATCCCCGAAACGGTAGGAGTCCACATTCTGCCCGAGCAGAGTAATCTCCTTATAGCCTGACTGGAAGCACCCGCAGGCCTCGCGGACTATGGTGTGCGGGTCGCGGCTGCGCTCGGCGCCTCTAGTGTAAGGCACTACACAGTAAGAACATACATTATTGCATCCGCGCATTATGGAGATAAAGGCGGACACTCCTCCCCGGTCGAGGCGCACCGGGGAGATGTCCCCGTAAGTCTCCTCGCGAGATAGCATCACGTCAATCTGCGGATGCCCTTCGGACACGGCGCCAAGCAGCTCCGGCAGCCTGCGGTAGGCATCCGGCCCGGCCACGATATCGACCTTGCCCGATTCGAGCAGGGCTTCCTTGAGGCGCTCGGCCATACAGCCCAGAATACCCACAACCACCTGCGGGCGGCTGCGCTTCTGGAGGTTGAAGAAGTCGATGCGCCCCCATATCCGCTGCTCCGCATTGTCGCGGATGGAGCAGGTGTTGGCCATTATCACATCGGCCTCATTTATGTCTTCCGTTCTGGAATATCCCGCCTTCCCGAGTATGGAAAAAACGATTTCAGTATCTGCCACATTCATCTGGCAGCCGTATGTCTCAATATATACCTTATTCATAACGCGGAGCAAAGATATGGAATTTTCGTATATTTGTAGTCTGTATGGAGAAGTTAAGAGCTATAATTCTCGCTGTTTTTGTAGTCCTGCTGTCATCTTGCGGCGGGAAGGTCAAGGATATAAGCGTCACATCTTTCAAGATAATCTCCATTGCTCCGCAGGGGCTTTCCAGCATCACCGCCCTGGTGGAGATAGGCATACACAACCCTACGGTGGGGTTTGAGGTGACCGACCTGCACGCCACGCTCAAGATGCGCGAGCAGGAGGCGGTGCTCCTGAGTTCCGACCAGCTGATGGTCGCCGCCCGCACCGACAAGACCTACACCGTCCCTCTGAAGGGCGAGATAGCCGAAGGCTTCAACCCCTTCCAGCTGCTCAAGCTTCTCAGCAACGAGATGGATTATTCCCAGGTCACCATCTCCGTCAGCGCCCGGCTCGCCCTGCGCGGCGGAATGGGCAAGACGGTGGAAATCAAGGATATACCCCTAAGTTCACTAATCAACAAGATATGAAACGTCCGCTGCTCGCCATATTTTTGATACTGTTCACCTCACCCTGCCTGCTCCGGGCCCAAACGCTCGGCGAGGAGGCTGAGAATGCCGGGCTTGAAGTCCAGGTAGATTCGACCCTGCTGGGCCGGGATATATTTTCCGTTCTTCCTGAGAATGTGGTAGTTATGCAGAGCCCCGCTGTGCGCAATGCTCTCAACGGCCAGGCCGCGCTCAACGCCGGCAAGACGGTCAGCGGCTACCGGATAAGGCTTTTCCTCGACAGCAGCCGTTCCGCCCGCGAGGCGTCGCTCGCAGTGATGTCGCGCTTTCATTCACTCTACCCCAATATCCCGGTTTATAGGACTTTCTCCGCTCCGAACTTCAAGGTGTCGGCAGGCAATCTGCGCACCAGGGTGGAGGCCGAGAGGCTTCTGAGAATTCTCAAGCCCGATTTTCCGGACGCTTTTATAGTCAGGGACAAGTTCCGATTCCCGACGATCGGCAAGCCCGACACCAGCGGCCTCGAGATTGGCACGGAAATAGAAACTGAATCGGCTCAATGATTAAGCAAGGCCTCGAAATAAAGCAGACGCAGAAGCTGTCTCCGCTGCAGATCCAGACTATCAAGCTCATCGAGCTTCCTATTCAGGACCTGGAGCAGCGCATACGCAGCGAAATCGAGGAGAACCCGGTGCTTGACGACAGCCCCGACCCTGACCGCCCCGAGGAGGCGAGGGACGTGTCGCTGGACGAGCTCAAGGACGACGACTACATCCCGTCATACAAGACGAGGGTCAATAACTGGGGCAAGGATCCGCGCCCTGAATACAATACTTTCTCAGTGCGCAGCAGCTTCACGCAGAGCCTGATGGAGCAGCTCGGCTGCCGCAATCTCTCCGCCCGCCAGCACGACATAGCGGCTTTCATCATCGGATCGCTCGACGAGGACGGCTATCTGCGCAGGGACATCGAGTCGCTCGTGGACGATATGGCGTTCCGCGCCGGCATCGAGACGGATGCGAAGGAGGTGGAGGAAATGCTTGCCGTGGTGCAGGACTTCGAGCCTACGGGCGTGGGGGCGAGAGACCTCAAGGAGTGCCTGCTGCTGCAGCTGCGCGCCTGCCGGCAGACCCCGGATGTGGTAAACGCGATACGCATCCTGGACGAGTGCTTTACTGAATTCTCCAACAAACATTTCAAGAAAATAACATCGCGCCTCGGCATCAGCGAGGAAGAGCTCAAGAAGGCTATGTCACGCATAGTCAGGCTCAATCCGGCACCGGGCGGAGAGTCTGGCGAGAGCTACGAGGACCAGGCGCAGCAGATTGTCCCGGACTTCGTGCTGGAGGACAATGACGGGGAACTGAGCTTCACGATGCCCCGCTTCTCCGTGCCGGAGCTCAGGGTCAACCGCAAATACGCCGACCTGCTGCTCTCGGCCAAGGGCTCCTCGGAGCGCGCCCAGAAGGAGGCGGCCACTTTTGTGCGCCAAAAGCTGGACTCCGCGAAATGGTTTGTGGAGGCGCTCAAGCAGCGGCAGAACACGCTGAGCCGCACGATGGGAGCGATACTCGAATACCAGCACGACTTCTTCGAGACCGGCGACGAGACCAAGCTCAAACCGATGGTTCTCAAGGATATAGCCGAGATGACCGGCTTCGATATCTCCACGATTTCCAGGGTGGTCAACAGCAAGTACATAGAGACGCATTTCGGCATCTTCCCGCTCAAGTACTTCTTCTCCGAAGGTATGGAGAACAACGAGGGCGAGGAGGTCTCCACGAGGGAGCTCAAGAAGGTGCTGCAGGAGTGCGTGGATGCGGAGGACAAGCGCAAGCCGCTTACCGACGAGCAGCTCGTGGTCGAGATGGGCAAGCACGGCTACAAGGTGGCCCGCCGCACCATCGCGAAATACCGCGGCCAGCTCGGCATCCCACTCGCCCGCTGGCGCAAGGAGCTGTAGAAGTTTCTTCGGCCCCGCGATGCCTCGACACATCTGCCCCTCGACAGGCTCGGGGGCCGCTAGAGGACATTTAAAGCTGCCGGGGAGGATTGCTCGCCGGCCCATTTTTTCCCTTTGCAGCAAAATTTAGTATATTTGCCGTAACTGATGATTAAACGAA
>CAVJHI010000016.1:0-45552 GCA_963649415.1 bacterium | reverse complement strand
CGATGACCATCATCCCGGAGATGTTCAACAAGACTGACATCACCATCGACAAGATCATCCGCCTCTCCCTCTCCACCATCATCAGGCGCAAGATTCTCGGCCTTGACTACGGTACAATCGTAGTTGCTGAGGGCGTGTTCCACGACCTTTCCGACGATGACATCAAGTCAGCCGGCGTGCATATGACTTACGACGAGCACGGACATCCGGAGCTCGGCAAAATCTCCAAGTCAGTGCTCTTCGACGAGCTTCTCGAGAAAGCCATGAAGCAGACCCGCCTCAAGGTAAAGACCCGTCCGGTCGAGATCGGCTACGACGTGCGCTGCCAGGACCCTGTGGCATTCGACCTTACTTACTGCACCGAGCTCGCTATGGGAGTCTATGAGCTTTACGCCAAGGGCGAGACCGGCTGCATGGTATATGTCGATAACTATGGCGAGGCCAAGCCTCTCTACCTGCACAGCCTGCAGAATGCCGAGGGCAAGATTCCGCCGCGCCGCGTAGATATCAACTGCGGCACCGCGAAGAACTACTACGAGCATATCTGCCACTTCATCTCTCCGTCCGACTACGAGGCCGCCAAGGCTTATGTGGACAATCCGGAGTACTACGATTTCAAGAAGATCCTCGGCTGGGAGTAGAATCATCTCTCCGCCTTGCAGAATAGAGGGACCGTCCTGTTTTTCAGGGCGGCCCCTTTTTTTTGGTATCATTTTTGCTTTTCGAAAAAAATGAATGTTGATGCGGCGGCCTTCTGGCCTTGCCGGATACGATCTGTAAAATTTTTGCTTAATTCTAAAGTCCTGATTTGCAGGGCCTACAAAAATTATTAAAATTTTTTCAAAAAAAATTTGCAGAATAAATTTTTTGTAGTACCTTTGCATCCGGGTTGAGCAAGTGACCGTTCTGGCCCATCAACCTATTGGTTATTAGTTTTAGTGTTATTAATTATGTGGTTAGTATGAGTTGTTGCCGAGATGGTCACAACTCATTTCTTTTTTGTGTCTGCCCTGAAGCTTACCCTCTCGCCTGTGCCCGGATGCCGGAAGGCTATGCTCTCCGCGTGAAGCCACAGCCGCCCGTGATCCGGACTGCCGTAGAGGCTGTCGCCCTTGATGGGGCGGCCCAGCCCTGCAGGATGGGCTGAATGTACGCGCAGCTGATGCGTGCGCCCGGTTTTGGGATGGAACAGCACTTCAATTTCTCCGTTGGGGAGTTCCGCAATGACTTCATATTCGGTAATGGCGAGCTTGCCGTGCTCGTGGTCCACCATCTGCCTCGGCCTGTCGTACCAGTCGAGAGCGAGCGGGAGGGCTATTGTGCCCCTGCGGGCGTGGCGAAATGGCCCGTCCCCCGCCACAAGCCTTGCGGTGTAGGTTTTCTCGACTTCTCCGTCTGCGAACTGCGTCTCCAGAGCGACCTTGGCGGCGAGGTCCCGCGCGAAGACCATTACGCCCGAAGTGTCCATATCGAGCCTGTGGCAGGAATGTACTTCGCCATAGCGCTCCTGCAGCCACTCGAGCAGCGAGCGCTTGCGCGTCCTGCCGGGCACGGAGAGCATCCCGGAAGGCTTGTCCGCCACTATCAGGCGCTCATCCAGATATATGATGTATGGTTCGCGGTGGATGAAATCGTCATCGAGAGGATTCGGCTCCACATCGAGCCCCTCCATCATATAGCTTAGCAGCGGCCCGCATTTTCCGGTGCAGGAGGGATAGAAGCGACCCTGCTCCCGGACTTCGGCCCGAGGGGATGCCCCGTACCAGAATTCTCCCATAGCGAGGGGTTTCATCCCGTGGGTGTAGGCGTACTGCAGCAGTTTCGGGGCCGCGCAGTCGCCGGTGCCGCCCGGGGGAGTGAGCCCGCGCAGAGCGAATACTTCCTTGATGCTCAGGGTTTTGCCCTTGGCGTTGGAGACTTTGTATTGGGAGAACAGCCAGTCCTGAAGTTCAGCCGAGGCACGGCTTTTCTCTTCGCCGTATGGCATTGCCGAAATCTCGGCCTCGCGGCATCTGAAATAGCCGTCCGGGGGAGTGAGGTCGAATATCGGGGGAACGAAGCCTTCCACATTTGCCAGCCCGCCGGCCAGCCCGCTGAAAGCGTAGAGAAAGCCGCGGTCAGTCTCCAGCACGCCCATCATCTTGCCTTCGCGGAAGAGGACATCCAGCCCGGGGTCGCCCGAGATGCGGGCAATCAATTCCTGCGAAGCCTGAACTATCTGGGGCTCAGGTACATAGCGGAAAGGGTAGGTGAAGGGTCTGCCGGCGCTCATCGGGGGGCTAGAGGAATTTTTCCAGCTCCTGCGCCACCCTGTGGACAGGGAAGCCCATCACATTGTAGAACGATCCCTTGATGGAAGAAATCCCCACATAGCCAATCCATTCCTGCACGCCGTAGGAGCCGGCCTTGTCGTAGGGTTTGTAGGTGTCGATGTAATAGTCTATCTGCGAGTCTTTCAGAGGTAGAAATTCCACCTCGGTGGAGTCGCTGAAGCTGACTTCTCGCTCCCTGTCGCGTATGGTCACCGCGGTGACTACTTCGTGGGTGCGGCCGGAAAGCAGGTGCAGCATATCCACGGCCTCCTGCCTGGAATGCGGCTTGCCGAGCACCTTGCCGTCGATTATCACTACCGTATCGGCGGTGATGAGCACCTCGTCCTCCTCCAGCGGGCGGTGGAAGCCGTGGGACTTTCCCAGGCACATGTCCATCGGCACCCTGTGCGGCTCTACGCCCGGTTCTCCGCTCTCGCAGAAGAGATTTTCCTTGTCAACGGTGAATTCTATGTCCAATCCGGCGAGGAGCTCCTTTCTGCGGGGCGAGCCGCTACCGAGAATAATGCGCTTCATCCTAGTAAATCTGGTCGAACTTGTCCTCGTCGAACTTCCACTTGTCCTGCGCCTTGAGTATCATCTCGATACCCTCGCGCAGGCAGCCGTGTCCTCCTGGACGCGTCGTGACGAAATCCGCCGCTTCGCGAGCTTCGGGGGCGGCGTCTGCAGGGGCAAAACCGGCTCCGCAGGCCCTCAGGACCTGGATGTCAGGGATGTCATCGCCGAAATATGCGACTTCTTCCGCTTTAAGGGAGTTGTCGCTGCAGAAGCTCTCGAATACCTTGAGCTTGCCGCGCACGCCGAGGTGCAGGTTCTCCGGCCTCGCCCCCATATGGCGGCAGCGGCTCTCCAGGGCGGCTGTTTCGCCACCCGAAATTATTCCTATAGTGAATCCCCTGGCCGCGGCGACTCTCGATGCGAAGGAGTCCTTGGCGTCAACTATTCTCACGAGGTCTTCGGGCCTCGGCCCCATCGGGATGATGCACCCGTCGGTGAGCACGCCGTCTATGTCATAGACGATGGCGCGGATCTGCTTAAGATTTGGCACCATTCGGGTTGAAGTCTGCTATGTTGAAAGTGTCGCCCTGCGACCTGCGGGCTTCTGTCTGTATCTCTCCGAACTGGGCCTCGTACTTGCCTATGTTGTCGAGCAGCGCGTTGAGCAGCCTCTTGCAGTGCTCCGGCGCCATCACGATGCGGCTCTGCACATCCGGCTTCGGGAGTCCCGGCAGGATAGTGGCGAAGTCGAGTATGAATTCGCTTCTGGAATGGGTTATGATGGCGAGATTGGAGTACAGCCCCTTGGCTACTTCCGGTTTCAGCTCGATGTTGATCTGCTTTTCGTCTTTATCCATAATTAAAGGTATTTGTCAGTCTGCAAAGTTAGCAAAAAAATACCTACCTTTGTACGATATGGAAATTGAAGCGAAATACAATCCCTCCTCAGTGGAGGACAAATGGTACTCATACTGGATTGAGCACAGGTGCTTCCATTCGGAGCCGGACAATCGTGAACCTTATACGGTAGTGATTCCGCCGCCTAATGTGACGGGCATCCTGCACATGGGCCATGTGCTCAACAATACTATAAACGATGTCCTGGTGCGCAAGGCGCGCATGGACGGCAAGAACGCCTGCTGGGTGCCGGGAACGGACCACGCCAGCATCGCCACCGAGTCCAAGGTGGTCGCCCGTCTCAAGGAAAAGGGCATCTCCAAGGAGGACATCGGGCGCGAGGAGTTCCTGAAATACGCCTGGGAGTGGAAGGAAGAGCACGGAGGAATAATTCTCCAGCAGCTCCGCAAACTCGGCGCTTCCTGCGACTGGGACCGTACCCGCTTCACGATGGAGCCGGCCCTCTCCGAGGCCGTCATCTCGACATTCTGCTATTTCTACAATAAGGGGATGATCTACCGCGGGGTGCGCATGGTCAACTGGGACCCGGTAGCGCTTACCGCCATCAGCGATGACGAGGTGATACACCGCGACACCAAGAGCCATTTCTATCACCTTAAATATTATATCTCCGACGGCGCCGGCCACCCGACCGACAAATATCTCGTGATTGCGACCACCCGCCCGGAGACCATTATGGCGGATGCCGCAATCTGCGTCAATCCTGCCGACGAGAGGCATCACTCTCTGAAGGGCAAGAAGGTGCTTATCCCGCTCATCAACAGGGAGATCCCTGTCATCGAAGATAGCTATGTGGAGATGGATTTCGGTACGGGCTGCCTCAAGGTGACCCCGGCGCACGATGCGCACGACTACGAGATCGGCCTGCGCCACAACCTGCCGGTGCTCGACATAATCGACGATCACGGCCGTCTCAACGAGAAGGCGCAGATTCTCGTGGGCGAGGACCGCTTCGACGCCAGAAAGAAAATCGTGGAGATGCTCCGCGAGTCCGGCAACCTCGAGAAGGTGGAGGAATACACCTCTCCGGTGGGATATTCCGAGCGCACCAATGCCGTCATCGAGCCTAAGCTCTCGGCGCAGTGGTTCCTCAAGATGGAATCCCTCGCGGCAATGGCTCTCGACAGCGTGGAGTCCGGAAAAATCAAGTTCATACCTGACAAATACCGCAATACCTACCGTCACTGGATGGAGAATGCGCACGACTGGTGCATCTCCCGCCAGCTCTGGTGGGGTCAGCGCATACCTGCATATTATCTGCCTGATGGACAGGTGGTTGTGGAAGAGTCCGCAGAGAAGGCCCTCGCCGCTGCGCAGAAGATAAATCCTGCGCTCACGGCAGCCGACCTCAAGCAGGACGAAGATGTGCTCGACACCTGGTTCTCCAGCTGGCTCTGGCCTATCTCCGTGTTTGACCCCCAGATGCCTGGCCATCCGGACCATAAGCCGAACCGCGACTTGAGTTACTATTATCCGACAAACGACCTCGTGACCGGTCCGGATATAATCTTCTTCTGGGTTGCCAGGATGATTATGGCCGGCGACGAGTTTATGAAGGACATTCCGTTCCACAATGTATATTTCACCGGCATTGTCCGCGACAAGCTGGGCCGCAAGATGAGCAAGACTCTCGGCAACAGCCCTAACCCGCTGGACCTCATCGAGAAATACGGCGCCGACGCAGTCCGTCTCGGGATGCTTCTCTGCTCCTCTGCGGGCAACGACATCCTCTACGACGAGTCTCAGGTCGAGCAGGGGCGCAACTTCTGCGGCAAAATCTGGAACTCCTGGAGACTCGTGAGCGGCTGGAATGTGGATGAGAAGGCCGCACAGAGCGAGGAGGCGAGAGTGGCTGTCAAGTGGTTTGACAACCTGCTCTCCCGCACCATCGATACCGTCGAGGACCACTATAGCAAATTCCGCATCAGCGATGCGCTGATGGCCATCTACAAGCTCTTCTGGGACGACTACTGCAGCTGGTATCTGGAGCTGGTGAAGCCGGCCTACGGCGCTGCGATAGATGGGACTACATACAGCGCGACGCTTACTTTCTTCGAGAAACTCCTGAAGCTCATCCACCCTGTGATGCCGTTCATCACCGAGGAGCTCTGGCAGGCTATGGAGCAGCGCGGTGATGGTGAAACCATTATGTATCAGCGCACTCCAGTAGCCGGTCCGTACGATGCTGACTTCCTTGCAAGCTTCGACCTTGTGCGGGATGCTGTAGTATCTATCCGCGGCATCCGCGCGCAGAAGCAGATTTCTCCTAAGCAGAGCCTCGAAGTCTATGCCGACGGCGCTCTCTCCGCGGAGCTGATACCTATACTCCGCAAGGCCGCCAATGTCTCCGAGGTTAAGTCCGGCAAGGCGGAAGGGGCTGCCGTATCGTTCATCAGCGGTACTGTAGGCTTCAGCGTGCCTCTCGACGGCTTCATCAATGCCGATGACGAGAGAGCCAAACTGACCTCCGAGCTGGAGCATCAGCGCAAGTTCCTCGCCGGGGTAAGGGCCAAGCTTTCCAACGAGAAGTTCACCGCTCACGCGCCTCAGGCCGTGATTGATGTCGAACGCAAGAAGGAAGCCGACAGCCTTGCCCGCATCGAGGCCATCGAAGCATCGTTGAATTCACTTAAATAGTTCGCTTATGTTAACTTATCCTTTGGTTATAGGCATGTGGGAGGTGATAGTCATCGCCCTGGTCGTACTCCTCCTCTTCGGGGGCAAGAAAGTTCCCGAACTTATGAAAGGCATCGGTAAGGGGGTCCGGAGCTTCAAGGATGGTCTCAACGGGACCGATGACGAGGATAAGGGCGATACCAAGAAGCTGGACAGCGGTTCTTCAAAACCTGAATAGCCGGTGGCGAAGGGCGGGGAAATGTCCTTCTGGGATCATCTTGAAGAGCTGAGGGGTAGCATTATCCGCTCGGCTCTTTATCTGTGTGCATTCTCCTGTCTGGGGCTCTGTTTCAAGCAGCTACTCTTCGAGGGGATAATCCTCGCACCGTCCCGTCCCGACTTCTGCGTATACCGCCTGCTGGGCTGGGATTTCGGGCTTAATCTCATTAACATTGACCTCAGCGCCCAGTTTTTCGTGCATCTCAGGGCCTCTTTGGCGGCGGGCCTGATAATTTCTTTCCCGCTGATAGTCTGGGAGATATGGAAGTTCGTGGCCCCTGCGCTCTATGCCTCCGAGAAGAAGGCCCTGCGCTCCGCATTCCTGCTCTCCGGAGTGCTCTTCTATGTCGGGGTTGCAGTCGGCTATTTCCTGATACTTCCGCTCTGCCTGCAGTTTTTTATGAACTACACCGTTTCTGAAACGGTCGTCAACACGATCAGTCTCAATTCATATATGGGTATGTTCACCTCGCTCGTATTGCTGGACGGGGTGGTGTTCGAGTTTCCGACGGTGGTGCTGGCACTCTCGCGGCTTGGGATTCTGGACAAGGCAATGCTTCGCAAGGGCAGGAGATACGCCTTTGTGATTATACTCATTTTCGCCGCCATCATCACGCCGGCCGATCCGGTGTCGATGTTCGTGCTGGCCATACCTCTTTATCTGCTTTACGAATTTTCAATCCTGCTATGCTCATCTCGCAAACACCCAGCTCTTACAGAATAGATTGCCTCAATTGGCCTGAAGCTTATCCGTATCGACCTGAAGTTACGCTTGAGGTTTGGCACTCCTGCACGGAGCTGCATCTTCACTACCGTGTCCGGGAGGATGCGGTGATTGCCGCCAGTGCGGGGGACCGCGGAGAAGTGTGGAAGGATTCCTGCGTTGAGTTTTTCTTTGCCCCGGGGGATGACGGGCTGTATTACAATGTGGAGTGCAGCTGCATAGGCAAGCTGTATTTCTGCTGTGGCGCTGACAGGCACGAGCGGGAATTCATGCCGTCCGAGGCTTATGCGGCCATTCGCAGGCAGGGGAGCCTCGGCAGCGAGCCTTTCGCCCTGAGGGAGGGCCCGGTGGAATGGGAGATGCGGCTCGATATTCCCGCGTCCTGCTTTAAGCGTCACGATATCAAGGATTTCCGCGGGCTCCAGGCACGGGGCAATTTCTATAAATGCGGGGATGCGCTCCCGACGCGGCACTACCTGAGCCTGTTCCCGATCGGGACGGAAAAGCCTGATTTTCACCGCCCTGAGTATTTTGACAGGATAGTTTTCGAATAGGAAACAGTTTAATATGTTCGTAAGTTAATTGCATAAATGGTTTCTATAGAGGATGTAACTGTGTCCTACGGCGGCTTCGTGCTGCTGGACAAGATAAATTTTCATATCAGCGAGACTGACAAAATCGGGCTCGTGGGGAAGAACGGCGCCGGCAAATCCACCATTCTCAAGATGATATGCGGGCTGCAGAGTCCGACTTCGGGCCGCATCGACCGCCCGAACGAGCTGAGTATCGGCTATCTCCCGCAGATAATGGAGCACCACAAGGGGCTTTCCGTGCTGAACGAGACGATGACGGCTTTCGACGACATTTCCCGGATTGAGAGGGAAATCGACGAGGTTACGCACGAGCTGGAGACCCGCACCGACTATGAGTCTGACTCGTATTCGGCTCTTATAGAGCATCTTAACAATCTCAACGACAGACTCGAACTCAGCCATAGCGAGCCGCCTGAGGTGCAGGCGCGCAGGACCCTGCTCGGCCTGGGCTTCCGCGACGAGGAGCTCGACCGCAACACGGAGACTTTCTCCCAGGGCTGGAACATGCGCATCGAGCTGGCCAAAATCCTGCTCCGCAAGCCTCAGCTGCTTCTGCTCGACGAGCCAACCAACCACCTCGACATAGAGTCCATCGAGTGGCTGGAGGACTACCTCAAGTCGGTACGCTGCTCCCTGCTCCTGGTGAGCCACGACAAGAGGTTTCTGGACAATGTGACCAACCGCACCGTGGAGGTGATGCTGGGCCACATCAATGACTACAAGGTGCCGTACAGCCGCTATCTCTCTCTCCGTGCCGAGCGTCTGCAGCAGCAGGCCGCGGCCTACGAGAACCAGCAGAAGATGATACAGAAGACGCAGGAGTTTATCCAGGCGTTCCGCTACAAACCGACCAAGTCCAACCAGGTGCAGTCGCGCATCAAGGCGCTGGAGAAGCTAGACAGAATAGAGATAGATGAGACTGACAATGTGCGGCTTACGGTTAAATTCCCGCCTGCGCCGCGCTCCGGGGATGTGGTCTTCAAGGGCACGGACCTGACCGTGGGCTACCCGCAGAAAGTCGTCTTCCGCGGCGCGAACATTGAGATCCGGCGCGGGGAGAAGGTGGCGTTCATTGGCCGTAACGGCGAGGGCAAGACCACTATGATGAGGGTGATAATGGGGGAGTTGGAGCCTATCAGCGGCGAGGCTAAGGTCGGGCACAATGTGGAAGTGGGCTATTTCGCTCAGAATCAGGAGGATGTGCTGGACCGAAACGAGACCGTGTTCTCCACTTTGGATCGGATTGCCGTGGGCGATATCCGCACAAAGCTTCGCGACCTGCTGGCACAGTTCCTCTTCCGCGGCGCGGACATCGACAAGAAGGTGTCGGTGCTCTCCGGAGGCGAGAGGGCGAGGCTCGGAATGGCGCGCCTGATGCTCCAGAGCCACAATCTGTTGGCGCTCGATGAGCCTACCAACCATATGGATGTCAAGTCCAAGGACATACTGAAGCAGGCCCTGGCGGCCTTTGACGGCACGCTGATTGTGGTATCCCACGACAGGGATTTCCTCGACGGCCTGGTAAACAAGATGTACGAGTTCCGCGACGGCAAGGTGACCGAGCATCTGGGCTCCGTGAGCGAGTTCCTGGAGAAGCGCAAGATCGAGAACCTGCAGGAACTTGAGCGCAAGTGCGCCCCTGCGCCGCAGCCGGAGCGCCCTCAGCAGAAAGAGGCCTTCGAGCAGAGCCGTCAGGCTACCCGCGAGGACCGCAAGAAGAAGAACCGCATCTCCTACCTTGAGAAGGAGATTGCTTCGCTAGAAGGGAAGATGAAAGAGATCGAGCGGGTGCTTGCCGCTCCTAAGGAAAGTGATGATATAATGGAACTTACCCGCAGTTATCTGGAGTTCAAGCGAGACCTTGACGCCAAGACTGAAGAGTGGGGACAACTGATAGATTAGCAATGGGATATTTGAATTTGCGCAGGGCGCTGCTGCCCTTGATTTTTATTTTTTCCGCACTTGGAGCGGCGGCTCAGACCGTACATCAGGAAGTCACTCCGGGGCCTTTCACCGGGGTTTCGGTGTCCGGGGATTTCGAGTTCAGCCTGGTTTCGGGCGAGACTTACGGCCTTACGATGGATGTGAGCGAAGAATTCGCCGAGTTCGTCAGCGCTGAGGTCGTGGACAGCGTGCTGGTAATCAAGGTGGAGGACAAAAAGGAGCTGAGCGACATCTGGAAGTCGTTCCGCGGCAAGAACGCCCCTTCTCCGGTATTCCGGGCCAGCGTAAGCTCTCCGGCGTTGCTCAGTTCAATATCAATTTCCGGCAACGGCTCTCTCAAGGCCCTTGACGCCGTCTGTGACACTTCATCGGTGGTTTTCACCGTCAAGGACAATGCATCCGTCGGGACGGTCAGCGTGGCTTCTTCGCGGGTGGCGCTCAATCTAAGCAAGAAAAGCAGCGGAGAATTCCGCCTGGACTGCGACACGCTTAAAGTCATCGCGGGTGGCAGCGCGGAATGTACGCTACGCTGCAGCGAGGCCTCGCAGGTGGAGATGGAGCTGAGTTCCAACGCCTCCGTGGTATTTGCCGGGGAAAGCGAGCGCATATCTGTGGCCGCCAAAGGCACTTCCAAGGCGATATTCAACGGCACAGCTCCGTACGCGGTGTATAATCTCTCCGGCTCAGCCGATGTCAATGCTTTGAATATCAAGGTAAAGGAAGCGAATATAACTATGAGCGGCATCTGCTCGCTGATGCAGGGCGCAAGCGACTGGATTTTCCTCAATCTCAGCAACGGCGCGACTCTCACCTACAGCGGCACGCCTCAGATTCATATAGGAAATATCAAGAATTCAAGCGTACAGCGCTACGAAGCCGGCAAAAGGAAATGATGACTGTATTCGATGCGCATTGTGACGCCCCGTCGCAGATGCTGCGGTTAAGGGATTTCGCTCTGGATAATGCCCGAGGGCAGGTGGATTTCCCCAAGATGCTCCGCGGCAGTGTTCGAGCCTCGTTTTTCGCAGCCTATGTGCCAGCCTCACTCTCCGGAAAAGCGGCCGCGGATTATGCCGTCAGGCTGCTTGACGAGACGCGCAGGCAGGTCCTTGCCAACCCGGACAAGGCCGCTCTAGCCACTTCCGCCAGCGGAGTGCAGGATATCGTGCGGAGAGGCAGGGTAGCCGTGATGCAAGGCATAGAGAATGCCTCCGCGCTGGACGGTGGAGATCCCCTTGAGCTGCTGGGCTCTTTCTACAGGAGGGGAGTCCGCTATATCACTCTCACCCACAGCGCTGACAACGCTTATGCCGACAGCTGCACCGGCAGCGGCCGCTGGGGAGGTCTCAGCCCGCTCGGGAAGCGGCTCGTCGCCGAGATGAACCGTATCGGAATGATGATTGACCTGGCCCATGCCTCCGACGGGACTATGCGGGATGTCATAAATCGTACTTCAGCTCCGGTGGCTTATACCCACGGCTGCTGCCGAGCCCTTGCATCGCACAGGCGCAATATCTCGGATGAACTGATGAAGGGCATAGCCGGGACCGGCGGGGTAGTCTGCATGAGCATCTATCCCTGCTTTCTCGATGACGGATTCGTGAAGATTCTGGGGGAGTCGGGGCTCGAGTCGAAGTCTTATATTGAAGATGAATTCATCCGCGACCCTTACGATCCGGCAAAGCGGCAAGCCTGGTATGCGGTGACGGATGAACTCGCCGCGCTGCCGCGTCCTTCGGTCTCCAGGGTGGTGGATCATATCGAGCACGCAGTCTCCGTTGTCGGGCTTGACTATGTGGGAATCGGCACCGATTATGATGGTATAGAAGTCACCGCTGAGGGGCTCGAAGACATCTCCGGATTCGGTCTCGTGACGGACGAAATGAGGCGCCGCGGCTTCAGCCGGAAAGACATTTCCCGGATTGCCGGGGGAAATCTTCTGAGGGTTCTGAAAGAAGTCCGGAAAGCCTCAAAATAGGGCTATAAATTCCGATTATTGGTTACAAATGTGGCTTAACATTTTTGTTATAGTATCAAACTTTAATGTTACAAATACTATAAATTAAATAGTTAGGTCTTTACTTATGTAATCTTCCAAAGTTTCCAAAGCAATACGCGCAAAACGGCGGATATTGTCCTTTCTTCCCAAATTGCACTGGTAAATCCGGGTGATTGTACCGCTCGGACCGCTCACTCCAATCCACACGGTGCCCTCCGGATAGTGCTCGTCGCCGCCCTCGGCAAGGCCGGTTGTGGCGACGGAATAGGTACTGCCGCTAAGGGCTCGGATACCCTCCGCCATGGCAGCCGCGACCTGGCTGCTGACGACCCCGTTGTCCTCGATGACGGAGGCCTGAACGGAGAGGACTTTCTCCTTTATGCTGATTGCGTAGGAGGTCACCGAGCCGAGGTAGTACTCCGATGAGCCGGAGACCATGGTAAGCATGTGGGAGATGTATCCGCCGGTGCAGGATTCGGCTGCGCTGAGCGTCTTGCCGCTTCCCTTGAGGAGGGCGGCAATTCTATTTTGAACCGGTGCTTTCATTGTCCTTGAGAAGATGTTTTAGAGTCTTTCGTACTATGCCCGGCCCTTCCCTCAGCAGACCGGTGCGCAGCTCCACGAGGGAGGCTCCGCAGCGGAGTGCCTCGGCCGCCTGTTCTGGGGTGTCGATGTGGCAGTTGGCGATGATAGGGAGCCGTCCTGAGGTATGTTCGTGCACATGGCTGACCTGGGCGTTGGATCGGAGTTCTACGCCGTCTATGCTATTCATAAGGCAGAAATCCGCAATAGTGTCGAGTTCTCCGTCGTTGAGGTAGTCCGGGAGCTTGATGACTAAAGGCTTGTATTCCTGCTCGGTGAGCCTGGATTCGAGCAGGGGATTGAGTTCTTCCGTGCTCGGGTCTTCGGTGAGGTCAATCACGAAAAAGTCGCAGAAGTCGTAGGCCAGGGTAAATGAGGTTAGGTAGTCTCCGGAGATGCAGAGGGCTAGGATATCGTCCTGAGGGTCGGTCTGGAGGTGGTTTATGGCCCTGCGAACCCCATCCGCGTCCATCGGACCTATCTCGACGAAGCTGAATCCGAGGTTATTGAGGTCATTGTAGAGTTCTCCGTGGATGTCGAGGCCGGCGCCGAGCCCCAGAGGATTGTAGAAATTGAGGCCGAAAACCTCCCTTTGGAGCCCTTCCGGACGGTTGTCGTGCAGCCAGCGGTTAATTTCCCTGCCGAACGGAATCTTGCCGATGAGCTGGAAGTATCCCAAGCCGACCTTAGAGGCCCGCTCAAGATCCATCTTGCGGACAATCGGCTTTACAATTATGTCATATAAGCTCATACTCCGCAAAAGTAGTCATAATTTCCGAATCAGAGCAGTTTTTGATATTCCTGGAAGGTGTTGTCGTCGTAAAATACGACAATTTTGGAGATATTCCGTTTGCTTTCAGTATGTTGCGCATGATTAACTGAAGCAATCGCTTTAGATGATTGGGCATCCTGGGCGGATTTGACGCCTTCGTCGAGGTTCGCGAAAATGCCCGTAGGTGCGGTTACGCGCGTCTGCAGGCTATTCTCGGGTGCGGAGTCGTCTTCGGGCTCGAAGAGCGTGGCAGGGGCCTTTCCGCTGCTGTACATCCGTCCTTTGCCGGTGATCAGCCATTCCAGATTGAGGGTGGGGTAGGCTTTGGCCATATTTAGCAGGAAATCGAAGCCGGGTCTGTTGCGTCCTGCGAGTATGTGGGAGACACTGGCCCTGGCAACTCCGATGCTGTCGGCAAACTGCGACTGACTTATGTTTTCAGCCTTTAAAAACTGTTCTAGACGCCCGTTCATTTTGTAACTCAAATTTTTACAAAAGTACACAGGATTTATCACTTATGCAAGTTTTACACTTGTTAACAATTGGATGTTGTTGGTAAATTGTTAATAACTTATAATGAAGTTTCAATTAAGATAGATTGGTTTTAATTGCTGAATTTTAAGTTATTATTGTTTGATGTAATGAAGTTTTGCGGCCATTTCGGGCCGGATAGGGGAGATATCCGGAAAACGAGCATAACCGCGACTAAAGATAAAATCGTATAAAGTATTGGGTTTCAGTTAGGTTAATCTTAAATGAAACTTACTATAAGTTTGGCTTATTTTACAAAAATTCACAAGGTTACAATTGTGGTGTTGACAAGCTGAAATTAACAAATCTTTGTGGCAAAATTTACAAAAGTGAACAAAGCAAGCTCGATTATATTTGGGAAGAACTTAGTATCTTTGCAGCTGAAATGATACCGGAAATTAGAATAGAAGATTTCAATTATCCCCTCCCTGACGAGAGGATTGCGAAGTACCCGCTCGCAGAGAGGGATTCTTCGAAGCTGCTTATATATAAAGGTGGAGAAATCCGCGAAAGAGTGTTCAGAGATATCACGGAAGAGATACCTTCAGATGCGCTTATGGTGTTCAACGATACCAAGGTCGTGCCTGCCAGGTTGTTTTTCAGGCGCGATTCCGGAGCCCACATCGAGGTATTCTGCCTTGAGCCGCACTTCCCTGCGGATTACAATGTCAATTTCGCTTGCACCGAGTCCTGCAGTTGGACCTGCGTAATCGGCAATGCAAAGCGCTGGAAGGACGATATTCTCAGTCTGGATGTGTACGAAGGCGAGCTTGCAGATATCGAGCTTAAGGCCACGCTGGAGTCAAGGGACGGTCAGACCGGAGTGGTTTCGTTCAGCTGGAAGGGCGGGATTCCGTTCTCTCGGGTGCTCGAACTCTGCGGCCAGATTCCTATCCCTCCATATCTCAACAGGGCTACCGAAGATATTGATATTGAGCGCTATCAGACGCTTTATGCAAGGGTGCGCGGCTCTGTCGCGGCGCCTACAGCCGGCCTGCATTTCACCCGGAGGGTGCTTGACGGTCTTGCAGCGAAAGGTGTTGATATAGAGAAAGTTTGCCTCCATGTGGGGGCCGGTACCTTCCTCCCGGTAAAAAGTTCCCTGATTTCCGGTCATACTATGCACAGGGAGCCGTTCTCGGTGAGTCTGGATTTCCTTAAGGACCTGAGAGATTCAGGCAAAAAGCTTGTTGCAGTGGGCACAACATCGGTCCGTACTCTTGAATCGCTTTATTATGTGGGCGTTTCCTGCATTGAGAAGGGGGCTCCTGAGGATGTCGCTCAGTGGGATCCATACACGAGAGAGTATCCATATACTTCAAGGGAAGCTTTAGATGCCATTATCAATTATCTAGAATCCAATTCTTTGACAGAGTTGAAGGTGGGCACTAGAATTATCATTGTACCGGGCTTCCGCTTTAGGGCTGTGGATATGATGGTTACGAATTTTCATCAGCCTCAGAGTACGCTGCTGCTGCTGATTTCCGCTTTTGTGGGAGGCGACTGGCACAACATCTACGATTATGCGCTCGCACACGGTTTCCGCTTCCTGAGCTACGGCGATAGTTCTCTGCTTTATCGTGCCCAATGCGATGAGTGACAATAAGTTCGACAGCATAAGGCCGTATTCCGACGAGGAGGCTGTAAAGGCTCTTCGCCGTCTTTCGCACAATCCCTTTGTGCCGATAGCATCTAAATTCCTCTTCCCGGACGAGCCGTTCTACCGTCTATCCAGAATGTTCCGCAATGTCACTTCGATAGAGGATTTTCAGCGCAATGTGGTCTCCAAGGTCGTGGAAGGGGTGCTGACGCGCACTTCCAGCGGTTTCAGCTGCGATGGACTGGAAAATATCAAGGCTGGCAAGACTTTCGTCGCCATTTCCAACCACCGCGACATTTCCCTTGATGCCGCGCTCACGCAATGGGCGCTGTACAGCCATGGTTTGCCGATGATGGAGGTCTGCATAGGCAGCAATCTGATGGATGACAACCGCACGGCTTCGGCCCTTCTGCGCTCCGTGCGTATGGTCAGGGTAGTCCGCGGTCTGCCGGCACGGGAGATGTATGAGGCTTCTAAGTTGCTGTCGGAATATATCCGCGATGCGGTCTCGACTTCGCGCAGCTCGATATGGGTGGCGCAGAAGGAGGGCAGGGCGAAAAACGGCCTCGACAAGACTGCTCACGGACTCGTCAAGATGCTGGATATGAGCGGGATGAAGGGCTTTTACGACAATTTCTCGGAGCTTAACATCACGCCAATGAGCATTTCGTACGAGTACGAGCCCTGCGACATACTGAAGGCGCGCGAACTGCTGATTGCTTCCGGTGGCAAGTATGTAAAGAAGCGCGGCGAGGATACGCGCAGCATCCTGGACGGAATACGACTCTGGAAGGGCGGAATTCACCTTTCCGTGTGCCGTCCGCTCTCTGAGAACGAGCTCAGGATGGCTTCTGTCTGCGAGCGCGCCGAGAGGTACCAGACTGTGCGCCGGCTCATTGACGAGCGTATCGTGGATGCGTATAAGCTTTGGAACACCAATTACATCGGCTACGACCTGATGACTGGCGGCGACAAGTACGCGAGCCTTTATTCAGATGCCGAGAGGATGGCGTTCATTGAGTACGCGGAGAAGCGCCTTGATAGCGTCGAGCCCAATCTCGACCGCGATGCTCTCCGTAAAATTTTCTACCAGATCTACGGCAACCCGGTACTCGCGCGCGAGCAGCTGTAATCACATTATTTTTCTGTCAGGGGAGACGCTCTAAATGGACAACTTAACATAATATAAATTGTGTAACAAAAGGAGTAGATGCTGGATTAATGTCTTGCGATAATTAAGAAATATCCGAAAACTATGACTAACTTTGCCGAGATATGGCGAAAAGAAATAGAGAAGAGCAGATTCTCGAGAATCTGAAGATAGAAAACATTGCCGCAGAGGGCAAGTGCATAGCGCATGTGGACGGAATGGTGGTGTTCGTGGAGTATGCAGTGCCAGGCGATGTGGTCAACGCGCGCGTGATGCGCAAGAAGAAGAATTTTGCAGAAGCGCGCATCATAGAGATAGTAAAGCCGTCCGAATACAGGCAGAAGCCTTTCTGCGAGCATTTCGGTATATGCGGCGGCTGCCGTTGGCAGCTGATTCCCTATCAGATGCAGCTCGATTCGAAGCGCCAGCAGGTCGCCGACCAGTTCAAGCACATAGGGCATCTGAGCTTCCCGGAGGTCTCCCCTACCATCGGTTCCGACAAGACCGAATTCTACCGCAACAAGCTGGAATTCACCGCCTCCGACAAGAGGTGGATACTCCCTGACGAAGACCCTGAAGGGCTTCCTGAGGACAGCCGGCAGGGGTTGGGCTTCCATGTGGGCAAGTTCTTCGACAAGGTGCTGGACATCCGCAAGTGCTACCTGCAGCCCGAGCCGTCCAACGCCATCCGTCTCTATATCAAGCAGTACGCCATAGACCACGGCATTCCGTTCTACAATATACGGGAGAATACCGGCATCTTCCGCAACATGTTCGTCCGCACCACCGATGACGGGCAGGTGATGCTGATAGTCTGCTTCGCCACTGATTTCGACGGCCGCGAGGCGATGCTCGATGCGATTGCGGAGCAGTTCCCGCAGATCACTTCGCTCTACTACATCATCAACAGCAAGCTCAACGACAGCATCGGCGACCAGGAGTGCATACTCTACCGCGGCGATGAAGCCATCTACGAGACGATGGAAGGCCTGCGCTTCCGCATCGGCCCCAAGTCGTTCTACCAGACCAACAACGGTCAGGCCCTCAAGCTCTACAGCGTGGCCCGCGAGTTTGCAGCTCTCAGCGGCAGCGAGGTCGTATATGACCTTTACACCGGCACGGGCACCATCGCCCAGTTCGTCAGCCGCCGCGCCTCCAGGGTGGTAGGCATCGAATATGTGCCCGAGGCAATCGAGGACGCGAAAATCAACGCCCGCGGCAACGGTATCGACAACTGCGAGTTCTTCGCCGGCGATATGAAAGACATCCTTACGGACGAATTCATAGCCGAGCACGGACATCCGGATGTGATAATCGCCGACCCTCCACGTGCCGGAATGCATCCGGACGTGATTGCCACCATACTCAATGCCGCCCCGGAGCGCATTGTCTATGTGAGCTGCAATCCTGCCTCCCAGGCACGGGACCTCGAGGCGCTGTGCACGAAATATGAAATCACGGCAGTGCAGCCGGTGGACATGTTCCCTCACACCACCCATGTGGAGAATGTCTGCCGCCTCGTGCTAAAAACCCCTGAAACCAACGCGTAAACCATTCATTTTATGATAATTGATATTCTCCTCGTAGTGCTAGGTCTCTCGCTGGTGGTATTCGGCGCCGACTGGCTTGTTGACGGTGCGTCCGCAGTGGCGCGCAAGGCCGGCATCAGCGAATTCGTAATCGGACTTACCATAGTCGGATTCGGAACCAGCTGCCCTGAACTCGTGGTCAGCCTGACCGGCGCCCTCCAGGGCAACGCCGACATCTCCATCGGCAATGTGGTTGGCTCCAACATTTTCAATGTCCTGCTGATTCTGGGTATAACCGCGACACTTATGCCTGTGGCCGTGTCCCCCGCCAACACCAGAAGGGACATTCCGATTACCCTGCTGGTCACTCTCATATTCTTGGCGACAGCTCTCATAGGAAGCAATATCAATCTGATTGAAGGCATTGTATATCTTCTCATCTTCGCTGCCTATCTCTACTACTGCTTTAAGTTCGACTCAGGCAACGACGGCGGCGAGGAAGAGGAGCACAAAGTCAAGAGCATCTGGGTGTCCATACTGCTCATATTTGCCGGTCTTGCCGGGCTCATCTTCGGCGGTCAGCTCTTCGTCAACCACGCCACCTCAATCGCCCACGCCATAGGCATTTCCGACAAGGTGATTGCGCTCACCCTGCTAGCCGGAGGCACTTCCCTGCCGGAACTTGCGACCAGCGTAGTCGCCGCGACCAAGCACAAGGCCCAGCTCGCCCTTGGCAACATCCTGGGTTCCAATGTATTCAACATCCTCTTCATACTTGGACTATCATCAGTAATCACCCCGCTATCCACGGCTTCTATGACCGCATTTGACTACGGTACTCTGGTGCTCAGCGCGGCGATGCTGCTGCTCTGGTCCTTCGTTGGCGGGAAGAACAAGATTGACCGCTGGGAAGGCATCGTTATGATGCTGACCTATGCGGCCTATATGGTGGTTCTCTTCCTTAACTAAATGAGCAGAAGACTCTTCCTCTTCGCCGCCTACACACCATCCGGCTCTGTCGGGGATGCGCTCCTATATTATCTGCGCGCCCTTGCCGCCCTTGGGGATGTGGTTTTCTGTGACGATGCCGCGCTTGGCCCGGGTGAGCAGGAGCGCTTGAAACCCTTTGTTCTGCATAGCGAAGCCCTGAAGCACGGTGAATACGACTTCGGCTCCTATAAGCGGGATTTCGTCTGGGCCTCGGCCAATCTGAAGCTGGAAGAATACGACTTCGTCTATCTGGTCAACGACTCGGTATTCGGACCCCTCTCCGAGCTCAAACCGCTGTTGGAGAGGCTGGAATCCGGTCCTCAGCGGGCTTTCGGGCTGGTATATTTCCCTAGCAGCTATTATGCCCACCTCCAGTCCTGGTTTATCGGGCTGGGCCGGGAAGTATTCCTGAGCGGCTATTTCAGGGAATTTATCCTCGGCATCGGCGCTGCCGGCGACAAGGGCGCCGTCTGCGAACTCTATGAGACCGGACTGAGCAGGCTTCTTGTCTCGCACGGAGTTGAATTGGGCTATGCCTTCACAGCCCCGCACAAGACCATCTACAACAATCCCCGACGCCTGGTGCGACGCGGCCTGCCGTTCATCAAGAAATCCGCTTTCACGAGGCACAACGGATGCCTGGGCCGGGAGATAGCCGGGATTCTGCGCGACTGCCCTTCAGAAGCCGCCGAAGCCATACTGTCCGAAGCCGCGGCGCTTTGGGGCAAAGACTTCACGCAGAGGCTCACAACAATGTCATGGCTCCAATCCAAGAGCCTCTATATCAAGTATTTGCTCGGCAAGGTCAGAAGCTGAGCGCAATCGAGAAATTGAGGGAATAATACTCTGCTACATTGCTCCGGATATTCTCCGGCTGCACATAGCCCTCCCCTTCCGGATTGTCGATGGCGGGCCGGTCGTATATTGCGCGGATGCTGAGCAGCAGGTCGAGGCTGCTGTATGGCATCAGGCAGATGCGGTATCCCAGACCGATGTCCCCCATAACCACTGCGGTCCAGTCGTATTCGGCGGGCTTTGTCCTGAATCCCGGGCCGGCTTCGATAAAGGTAAATATGCCCTCGCTATACTGTCCTTTCGGTGCGAAACTCATCCGCAGCAGCGCCGGATAGACCCTGGTGTCCTCTGAAATCCCTGCATAGCCGAAATGTACGGAACTGCGGAATTGTTCGCTGAGATCGTATCCGACACCGGCCAGGATGGTGCCGTTCGAGAGCGCGCTGAAACCTGAGAAAGTCTCGTTGATGCGTGAGCCCTCCTGGCTTATGATGTTGATATGCCGGAACTTGTAGAAATTCTGGCAGTAGCCCCATTCCAGTCCGAAGCTGACTCTGCCACGGAACTCCTCTACCCCGGGCCTCGCCTCGCAGATGAGGCCGGCGAGCAGTGCTATGATGATTGCAAGCGACTTCTTCATACTCTCAGAAACGGTAATAGATGCACAGCTGCGGGCAAAGGCTGTAGTAGATTCCCCGCTTGTAGAGCGACAGGAGCACAGCTCCGTCGCCGCTGTCGCGCCTGATGTGTATGCCAGGGTCGATGCGGAAGCCGATGTCGATGCTGATGCGGTGGCTGTAGAAGTCGGTAAGCAGCCCGATGTTCCCGGACAGTGTCACCGCGACGCCCCTGTTCTTCTCCGTACTTCCCTCCGAGGTGTAATAGTGGCGCTCGTAGTCGTGGACATAGCCTGTAAGGAAGCCTGGACCGCCGTGGAGGGTGACCGAGCAGAACTCGTAGTCTTCCGAGATTATTACATAGTCCCTCGAATAGCTTAGGACCGCTCCCACATCCTTGGTCCTGCCGGAAAAGACTCCGAACATATCGGCGTACAAATTGATGATATTGAAGCAGTTGTCTGACGATGAGCCGAACAGTGCACTGACTCCCAGACCCTTGGGGGATTGGAAGCTGCCGAGGTATCGCTCCCCGGCTGACGCTGCGCTGCAAAAAGCGAGCGTAGCGGCGAGCAGCAGGGATATGTGTCTGAGTCCTCTCATCGTGAGGGCTAAGTTAGGCAATTATTTGTATCTTTGTTCGCAATCACTCGCGAAATGAACTACAAACTGGAAATAATCCTTTTCGGGCATATCCTCAATCCCCTCTGGAAATCCCACGCCGAGCGCCGCCGCATCCGCGGAGAAGTCACCCGCAGAGCCATTGACCGTCGCCTGAACTCCTATGTCGATTTCATCAGGGAACTGCATCCCGAGGCTGAGCGGAAGCAGAACGGACCTGAGCGCATATTCAGCATCTGGTTTCAGGGCGAGGACGCCGCACCGGAGCTCGTCAAGGCCTGTTGGCGCAGCGTCAGGGCGAACTGCCCCCAGGAGCTTGTGGTGCTCGACTCATCGAACATATTCCAATGGATCGATCTTCCGGAACATATAGTTAAGAAGTGGCAGGCGGGCGGCTTCCGTCCCGCGCATTTTGCCGACATCTGCCGTCTGGCGCTGCTGGAGCGATACGGCGGTCTCTGGCTCGACGCCACCGACTACATCCCCGCTCCCCTGCCGGACTGGCTATGGCAGAGCGACTTCTTCGTGTATATGAGCGGCCGCACCCAGACGGGCTGGTATTCCTATGTGCAGAACTGCTTTATCCGTGCCAAGGCCGGCAATTTCCTTGCAAGTGCCTGGCTCAGACTTATATGCGAATACTGGAGGCGGGAGGACAAGCCGCTTGACTACTTTGTCCACCAGTTGCTCTTCAAGAAGCTTGTGGAGAACAACGGCTATGCCGCGGAGCTCTTCAGCGCGATGCCGAAAATCGACCAGGACGCCACCCACACCATCTGGTTCGGCTCTGGTGCCGATGAGTACCGAAAGGCGGATTGGGATGCCAAAACCGCTGCCGCCATGTTCCAAAAGACTGAATACAAGTCCGACCTCGCAAAGTCACCGCAGCCTCTAAGCAACGCCTACCACCTTATACACTCTAATCTGCCTGACTCTGAAGCTTGAAGCGGAAGCCCAGGAGAGTGAGGAACTTCTCGTGCGCGTCCCCGCGGTAGTCGATTGAGCAGAGCCACTCCAGAAATGGCTGCGTGGCCCTTTTGACTTTCATATAGATAAATTTGCCGAAGCTGTTCTCCAGCAGGACGGTCCTGTATCCGGCAGCATTGACTGCAATGCACAGTATCCTCTCATAGACATGCGCCATCGTGCCTATGTTGTGGGAGCCGGCGGAAGGCTGGAATATGTCTTCGCTTATCTTGGGGTCTTTCAGCCATTCGAGGGCCGAGGCCCTGACAGCGAACATAGTTCCGCCGCAGTAGTGACGCGATGCGGTCTCCAGGCCGAGACGCGCCATCTCGGCTCTCAGTAACTCGGTGTCCTCCGGCGCGTTGGCCCTTGTCACTATATCCAGACTCATGGAATAGACCAGCCCGACTCTGTCATCACCTGACAATGCTTTCCTTACTCTGCTGAAGCATTCGGGCGAGCCGAGCAGCGTATCGACCAGTTCTTCGCGCCATTCGCTTCCGTCCAGCATCAGTCCGTTCACCCTATTTTTGCTCTTGTCCAGATTCTTGCTGTGGAGTTTGAGCACAAAGCGGTATTTGCTAAGGTCGGTCTGCTTCACCGCGCAGATGAACGGCCAGACATCATAACCGGTGTTAGGGGTTTCGAGTAGGCGGGCATCGCTCTTGAAGTCGAGAATTTTCCGCTTCGTGTCTTCCCTGAGATTGTGCCCGGTGACGGTGAGATCCCATTCGCAGCCGTTGATGTTGCGCAGCTTATCCAGGTAATAGTCAAGCTGTTCCTCGTAATATATGTGCAGGAGAACGAGTATTTTCATTTCTTTTTCACTTCGCGGAAGAGATCCGTCCACTGTCCCATTATTTCCTTTATGTCGAAGTCTGCGCAGCGCTTCTCGGCATTCCGGCCCATCTCGGCTCTTAGTTCCGGGCTGGACATAAGCGTCCTGAGGCGCTCAGCCATCAGGGAGATGTCGCCTTCGGGGATGACATAGCCTGTTTCCCCGTCAATTATTGCCTCTGCCGGGCCCGCAGGACAGCTGAACGCTATGGCCGGGACGCCCGCGTCGGCCGCTTCGATGAGCGACATCGGGAAGCCTTCGTAGATTGAGGTCATCAGGTAGATGGAACTGCTCTCAAGTTCTTGCCTGAAATTGCCGGTCGGCGGGTTAAGGCTTACGCCCCCCTCCAGCCCCAGCTCCTTAATCAGCGATGTAAGATGCTCGTGCAGAGGACCTTTGCCGTAGATGTCGAGGCGCCAGTCCGGGAAGTCCTTCGCAACTCTGCTCCAGAGTTCGAGCATAGCATCGTAATTTTTCTGCGGCACGAGCCTTCCTCCGCTGATGCATCTCAGAGGCCTGCCGGTCCCGAGCGGTGCCGGATTGATGTCGGCCGGGTTATAGATCTGCGCCACATTGTTCAGCACCTTGCTCCACTCTGCAGCATCTTCGCGGGTAAGCACCACGAACCTGTCCATCCTGCGCGCGGCGCGGATGAACTTAGGCAGGCGGTACTGCTTCTTCCTGACAATATAACTATTGTAGGAAAAGTGGAATTCGGCGATTTTCGGGCAGCTGCATTTCATCCTCGATATCGGCCCCAACTCAATGCCTGACAGGCAGATAAGGACATCGGCCCTCACCTCCTCCAGTAGTTTCCCCAGCCTGTGCCGGAAGAGCGGAATCAGAAGCGGGATGCGGATGTTGGCGCCGAGATCGACAAGATGCACCTTGTCGCTGAGAGGGAAAAAAGTCGGGCGTCCCTTCTGGTGAAAAGTCACGATATAAACCTCGCACCCGCAGTGCTCGGCAAGGTAGTTGGCTTTCTGTATGAGCACTTTCTCCAGGCCGCCTGCATTATAGACCGTAGATGTGCAGTAAACTATCGTCATTTCCAGAAGGGGTGTTATCGGAGCGCAAATGTAAACAAAAAGACTATATTTGCAAAAAATACAAAATATGATCTCAGTCGTCATACCTGTCTATAATGCGGAGAAATACATATCCCGCTGCATCCGAAGCCTCATCAATCAGACCTATTCTGACTGGGAGGCCATCTGTGTGGACGACGGCAGCACCGATGCCACGCGCGGCCTGCTTGACTCGCTTGCAGCCTCGGACGCACGGATCAGGGTCATCCACTCCGCCAACGGAGGCGTGTCCCGGGCCCGCAATCTCGCTCTAGAGAAGGTCCGCGGGGAATATATCCTCTTCCTGGACAGCGACGACTTCCTCCATCCGCAGACTATGGAGATATGCGTGCGCAGAATCGAGGCGGACGGCTCCGACCTCGTGGCGTTTACCTATGACCGGGCCTACAGGACCCGCAATATGATCCGCGCCCTCCTGCATCTGCCGACTAAGGACAGTGTGAAATTCCGCAAATATAAGTTGGAAAAAGTGCAGTACAGGCCGGTCGGGGACATATTTGACTATGCGACCGAATATTCCCGTCCGGAAGGCATCGAGAAGCGCTGGGCCGTGAAGCACTGCCAGCCGTGGCGCTGTCTGTACCGCAGTTCGCGAATCGGCGACATCCGCTTCATCAAGGGGATAATCTACGAGGATTTCCCGTGGTGGAGCGCGGTAATGCTGAGAGTCAGAAAAGCCACTGTAATCAACCTTCCGCTCTACTTCTATTACCCGAATCTGCGCAGCTACATCACTTCCTCATCGCAGAAATTCAAAATAGACAGCCTGCGCATAGCCATCGCCGAGGCGGAAGCTCTCTACGGGCGCGAAGCCACGCCCCTGCAGCGGCAGAAGTGGGAGCGCAACTTCCTCGAACCTTTCAAGGCCAAGCTCCAGTCCAAACTCTCCCGCGGGGAGGCATAATTGGATTTTTGGCTATTATGGCGTATCTTTGTATTTGCAGTATATTAAAACCTTGACCGATAATGTCAGTAGAAATCAAAGAAGTAACTACGCGCAAGCAGCTGCGTGAGTTTGTCAATTTCCCGGAGAAGCTATACAGGAACAACCCTTATTATGTACCGCCGCTCGAGTTTGACCAGCTGGATACGCTCGACCAGAAGAAGGGTGCGGCCCAGGAATTCTGCGATTCCAAGCTCTATCTCGCCTACAAGGACGGGGAACTGGTCGGAAGAGTCGCTGCGATAGTAAACCATCTTGCCAACGAGCAGTGGAACCACAAGGAGGTCCGCTTCGGCTGGTATGACTTCGTCGATGACAGGGAGGTCTCAGAAGCCCTTATGGCCAAGGTCGAGGAATTCGGCCGCCAGTACGGGATGGAGTCCGTCGTGGGCCCGCTAGGATTCACCGACTTCGATCCTGAAGGCCTGCTCGTGGAGGGCTACGACGCGATGAACACCATGGCGCTCATCTACAACGACCCTTACTATGTAGACCATATCGACGCCTTGGGCTTCCAGAAGGACGCGGATTGGATTGAGTATAAGGTATATATCCCGGAAGAGCTCCCTAGCCGCGTGGGCAGGATGGCCAACATCATCAAGGAGAGGGCCAATGTCCATGTGAGGCCGCTTACCCGCAAGCTCGTCAAGAAGGGCGACTACGGCCACAAGCTCCTCAAACTCATCAACCTCTGCTACAAGGACCTCTACAACTTCACCGTCCTCCCGGACAAGATGGCCGACAAATACCTCGGCTTCTATCTCAGCATCCTTGACCTCAATTTCGTCAGCGTCGTGGAGAACGAAAAGGACGAAATCGTTGCTTTCGGCATCACGATGCCGTCGCTCAACAAGGCTCTCCAGAAGAGCCGCGGCAAGCTCTTCCCTTTCGGCTGGTGGTACCTCCTGAAGTCGCTTTACCTCAAGAGGGAGGAGGGCGTCGAGATGCTGCTCGTCGGAGTGCATCCTGACTACCGCAACTCCGGAGTCAACACTCTCGTGCAGGCCGACATGTTCCGCAAATACTCCGACGCCGGCGTAAAATGGGCCGAAACCAACGCGATTCTCGAGACCAACATCAAGAATCAGGGCCAGTTCAAGGAGTTTGAACACGAATGCCGCAAGCGCCGCAGGTCTTACATTAAAAAGCTTGAATATTAAGCAATAAAACAAAAGTGTCAGAATCATTAACAAAAATGTTACCGCCCCTCCCGGAGCGAATGAGGCCCAAAAATCTATCCGAATATGTCGGACAGAGGCACCTCGTCGGGGAAGGCTGCATCCTGAGAAGGATGATTGATTCCGGCAGCTTGAGTTCTTTCATTTTATGGGGTCCTCCGGGCGTGGGCAAGACCACTCTCGCCCGGATTATCTCCAATACTCTAGACCGCGAGTTCTATACCCTCTCCGCCATCAGCTCCGGAGTCAAGGATGTGCGAGAGGTGATAGACTCCGCCAAGGCCAAGTCGCTCTTCTCGAGCACGGCCGCCCCGATTCTTTTCATCGACGAGATACACCGCTTCAACAAGGCGCAGCAGGATGCCCTGCTCGGCGCAGTCGAGGCCGGTACCGTCGTGCTGATCGGCGCCACCACCGAGAACCCTTCCTTTGAGGTCATCACTCCCCTCCTGTCCCGTTGCCAGGTCTTCGTGCTGAAGAGCCTGGAGGTGGAAGACCTGCAGACCTTGCTCGACCGCGCGCTCCGCGAAGACGAGGTCCTCAAGACCCGAAATGTCCGCGTCACCCAGACCGGCGCGCTCTTCCGCCACAGCGGCGGCGATGCGCGCAAACTGCTGAATATCCTTGAGCTGGTCGTTGACTCGCAGGCCGGCAAGACTGAGGTGCTGATTGACGATGCGGCCGTGACCTCCTGCCTGCAGGACAGCATTGCCATCTACGACAAGGACGGCGAGATGCACTACGACATCATTTCCGCCTTCATAAAGAGCATACGCGGCTCCGACCCGAACGCAGCGGTATATTGGATGGCACGGATGCTGGAGGGCGGCGAAGACCCGCTTTTCATCGCCCGCAGGCTCTGCATATCGGCAGCCGAAGATGTAGGGCTCGCCAATCCCAATGCCCTGCTGCTCGCTGAGGCCACTTTCAGAATAGTACACGAAATCGGTATGCCTGAAGCGCGTATCCCGCTGAGCGAGTGCGCGATATACCTTGCGAGCTCGCCCAAGAGCAATTCCGCCTATATGGCCGTCAACTCGGCGCTTGAGGCGGCTAAGAGCAATCCGATGGCCGCCGTGCCGCTCTATCTTCGCAACGCCCCGACCAAGCTTATGGCCGATCTCGGATACTCCGACGGCTACAAATACGCCCACGACTTCCCGGGACATTTCGTCGATCAGGAATTCATGCCTCGCGAATTTGCAGGCAAGGTCTTCTACGAACCGCAGCCAAACCGCCACGAAGACAGCCTCAAGGCCTATCTCCTGTCCTGCTGGCCGAAATACTACTCGAAATGACAATCCACGATACAGTACTTGCGCAGCGGGAATATTTCCTTTCCGCCGCGACTTTGGGCATTGACTTCCGCAAACGGATGCTCCAGGCTCTCCTGGCGGCCCTCGAGAAGTATGAGGAGCAGCTTTACGCCGCCCTTTGGACCGACCTCCACAAGTCTCGGGAAGAGGCGTATATGACCGAAATAAGCATCGTCAAGGGCGAAATCCGCGATGCCCTCAAGAATATCGGGCGCTGGACCGCCCGCAAAAGAGTCAGGACTCCCCTGACCTGCCTGCCGTCGCGAAGCTATATCGTGACCGAGCCGCTCGGAGTGGCGCTCATAGTCGCGCCCTGGAACTATCCTGTCCAGCTTCTGCTCAATCCTCTCGTGGGAGCGATTGCCGCCGGCTGCACGGCCGTGCTCAAAACTTCCCCGGCTGTACCGGCGGTCGCAGAAGTCCTGCGCAAGCTGGTAGAGGATGCTTTCGAGTCGCGTTATGTGGCTTTGTTCCAGGGGCATAGAGAGGTTAACGAAGCCCTTTTCAAAGAGAAATACGACCTTATATTCCTCACCGGAAGTCCGTCGCTCGGCAAGGTGGCGATGCGCGCCGCAGCGGAGCACCTGACCCCGGTGGTGCTTGAGCTCGGAGGCAAGAGCCCCTGCATAGTTGACAGGGACGCCGATATCGCTCTCGCTGCAAGGCGGATTGCGTGGGGCAAGAGCCTCAATTGCGGCCAGACCTGCATCGCGCCGGACTATCTGATGCTCTCTCAAGAGATTAAGCAGCAGTTCATTGAAGAATTCGCCAAGGCCGTTTCGGAGCTATATGCCGACGGAGTCAGGGAAAGTCCGCATTATGTCCGTATAGTCAGCGACAAGGCCTTCGACCGGCTCGAAAATTATCTCCGTGACGGTAAAATCATCTATGGCGGAGAGCGCGACAGGACGGCCCGCTTCTTCGGCCCTACCCTGCTCGATGAAGTCTCACCCGACTCTCCGGTGATGACGGAGGAAATCTTCGGCCCGATATTCCCGATAATGACTTTCTCCCACCGCGAGGAGGTGATTGATTTCATAAACGCTCGGCCTAAGCCGCTTGCGCTCTATTATTTCGGCAAGAGAAGCGCCGGGCGGGAAATCCTGCGCCGCACCAGCTCCGGCGGAGCCTGCATCAACGATACGATAATGCACATAGCCAACTCCGGCCTGCCTTTCGGCGGAGTCGGCAATTCCGGTATGGGACGCTATCACGCTAAGGAAAGCCTGCTCGCGTTCTCGCACCGCAGGTCAGTTCTCGATACCCCGACCTGCCCGGATCTGCCTCTAAGGTATATGCCTTACAGGCTTTTCCCGTTGATTAAGAAACTTTTACGGTAGAGGAATCTTGAGCCTCTGCCCCGGGCGGATATTGTCGTTCTTCAGGCCGTTGGCCGCCTTGATGTTCTCGGCGCTCACGCCCGGGTAGAGCTTCGCGATATTGTATAGCGAGTCGCCCTGCTTTACGACATAAACCCTTGATGATGACGAACTTGTGCTGCTGCTCTTGGTCCCGGAGGAGGAAGTGCCGCCGCCCTTGTATGATTTCCCGTAGATGTAGAGTATCTGCCCCTCGCGGATGTTGGACGACTTGAGGTTGTTCCACTTCTTGAGCTGGTTTACGGTCACTCCGTGGCGGGATGCGATTCTGCCGAGGTAGTCGCCGCTCTTGACGCGGTATCTGATACGCTGCTGCCCGCCTGCGGTGGAATTCTTCACCCCTTCGAGCACTTTCTTGCTCATCAGGGAGTCGGCCTTGAAGGCGTAGAGCGAGTCGCGGTCGGTTTCCAGGAAGGTGTTGGTCCAGGTGTAAGGCAGTTTGAGGATGCAGGTCTTGGTGTCACCCGGGATGATTTCGTGGATATACTGCGGATTGAGGTTCTTCAGTATGTCCATAGGCACTCCGACCACCGCGTTGACCTGCTTGAAATGCAGGTTTTTGTGGATTTCGAAGGTGTCGGTCTGAGCCGGCATACCTACATTCTGAGGCACGATTCCGTATTCCTTGTAATAGGTCATAGCGTACATCGCCCCCACGAACGCCGGCACATAGCCTCTCGTCTCGCGCGGCAGGTAAGGATAGATGCTCCAGAAATCCCTGCTGCCGCCTGCCCTGCGGATGGCCTTGGACACATTGCCGGCCCCGCAGTTGTATGAGCTGATGGCAAGCGCCCAGTCGCCGAAAATCTTGTAGGCGTCGCGCAGGTAGCGGGCCGCCGCGTCCATCGCCTTCTCCACATCGAGCCTCTCGTCCACGAAGGAATTGATTTCCAGACCGTAATTGCGAGCGGTGCCGTACATGAACTGCCACATTCCCTTGGCCCCGGCGCGCGAAGTCGCCACCGGATTGAGCATAGACTCGATTACCGCCATATACTTGAGCTCCAGAGGCAGGCCGTAGCGGTTGAGAACCTCCTCGAACATAGGGAAATAATAGCTGCTCAGGCCCATTACCCTGCCCATCCTGCTCGGCATCCTCTCGGAATAGAGGATGATATAGTTCTTGACATTCTCGTTGAACGGGAGCGTTATGAAGGAGTTCATCGCCTTGATGCGCTTGATCATCTCCGCATCCGAGATGTTGGAGGAGAACTTGACGGAATCCATATCATACTCGGAGACTGCGTCGAAGTCCCCGGTGAAGGAGTTCTTGTACCAGAGGTGCAGCAGGGAGTCGCTTACCTCGGGGGTATATTCTAGCTCCTCCTCGCCTTCGGAGCCCTCGTTGCCCTCAATCACCGCGCGGAGCTGCTCGTCTTCAAGGTAGCGGCGCTCCTCGAGGCTGTCCACCAGGGCCTGAAGCGAATCCAGGCTGGCTTTAAGCTGGTCGTTCTCGGTCTGGAGAGCCTTGCGCGTAGGGCGCTGGAAGAATTCGGTAATCTTGTTTTGGGCCTGCAGAGGGAAGGCCAGTGAAAGAGCGGTAAGGAATATGATTAATTTTCTCATTGTCAAAAGTTTACACCAAGTCTAAGACCCAACGCCGGGTAGCCGGTGCCGCTCGAGGCGAGCTGCATCTCGGGCAGCATCACTGTCGGCTCCATCCTCAGCGAGATGTCGTCATCGACTTCGAAATTGTGCATATAGGAGAACACGTTTGCGTCCATCACCTGAAGCAGATAGACGGCGGCGACGGCCAGCAGGGCGTAGTCCCTGTAGCGGCGGTAGATGTTTCGGTAATAGACCGCCTGGTCGGCGGTGATAGGGCCGGAGTAGTCTTTGTTCTCCGTGGCATCCTTGTATATGTTGCGGAAACGTTCAAAATTGCGGGCGCAGTCGGAGTAATAATGTATGCCGAAGCCCATAGCTCCCAGATACAGAGGAAGTTTCCAGTATTCCCGGTTGTATATCTGCCCGAGTCCGGGCACGAGCAGCGAATACATCGTGGCCTTTCCGGCGTGCGGGTAGTCGGCCGGTTTGTAGTTGACCACGCCGTCCATCATCGCGCCCCAGTATGCGACTCCGGCCCCCACGAAGCACCATTTGGCGGCATCGTGATTGCCTTGCGTATTGAGATAAATTCCGGCGCCGAGGCTGCCTCCGATGGCCGTATAGACGATCGGCAGCTTCCAGTAGTCTTTGTTGTAGATCTGGCAGCCGCCGACTAACACTGCCGAGCCTATGGCCATGGTGCCGATCTTGATCTCCCGCTGGTGCTTCAGGCCGGCCATATATTCCTTGAGGGAAAATATCCTGTCGGTGGTATCGACTGCCGAAGCCGGGTCGTCGTTGTACTGCTGGGAGAAGGCTTCATCCCTGAACTGCGCGGATGCCACCGCGGCGGACAGGAGCAATCCCGCCGCCAGCGCAAACAATCTGAGATATCCGCTCAGTTTCATTAGAACTGCTTCTCCTCCAGAGCTTTAACGAATGCCTTGACCTCATCGTCAGAGTTGAAGCGTATGGTCATCGTCCCCTTGCCGGAGGCGCTGCGCTTCATCGAGATGCTGCTGGAGAAATACTTCCCCACATGCTCGAGCACGCGGTAGTATTCGTCCGGGAGGTCCTGCTCCCTGGTGCCGCCGACGGTCTTGCCGCTCTTCGGCTCAAGGGAAATCTTGCGTGCAAGGGACTCCAGCTCGCGCACGGACAGTCCGTCCCTGATCACGAGGTCGCAGAGCTTCTCCTGCAGCTGCGGGTCGTCCACTGAAAGTATCGCCTTGGCGTGTCCCGCGCTGAGCAGTCCGACCTTTATGTCGTGCTGGACCTTGGCAGGGAGCTTGAGGAGGCGTATGGTATTGGCAACGGTGGCGCGCTTCTTCCCCACCCTGTCGGCGAGCATGTCCTGGGTAAGCGAGCACTCGTCGATGAGCCGCTGGTAGCTGAGGGCCAGCTCGATAGGGTCGAGATTCTCCCTCTGCACATTCTCCACGATCGCCATTTCCAGCATCCCCTGGTCGTTGGCATCGCGGATGTAGGCCGGCACGGTGGTCATCCCGGCGAGGCGGCACGCCTTGTAGCGGCGCTCACCGCTGATGATCTGGTAGCGGTTGTCGGTGATGCGGCGTACGGTGATAGGCTGTATCAGGCCGAGCGTCCGGATGGATGATGCGAGCTCTTCCAGAGCCGTCTGGTCAAACGACATTCGCGGCTGGAACGGGTTCGGCTCAATCATATCGACCGGTATCCTTAGGATGTCGGCGGTATTCTCCTGGCTCCCGCGCGCTCCTACCACTTCCTTGTTGACATAGCCCACAGGTTTGCGGAGCTGGTCTGCGTTCGGCACTTCACCGAGCAGCGCGCTCAGTCCCTTCCCCAGGCCTCTTGGCTCTTTGCTCATAATTGCTCTCCGTTATGCTCCATCACTTCCTTCGCGAGGCTGAGGTAGTTGTTGGAGCCGTTGCACATAATATCGTAGAGGATGATAGGCTTGCCGTGCGAAGGCGCTTCGCTGAGGCGTATATTGCGCTGTATCACTGTCTTGAACACCATCTCGCGGAAGTGTTCGCGGAGCTCGGCGAGCACCTGGCTATGCACCTTGGTGCGCCCGTCGAACATAGTCACGACGAAGCCCTCGATGGACAGAGACGGGTTGTAGCCGCCCTGCACGAGGCGGATGGTCTGCAGCAGCTTGCCCAGGCCCTCCAGCGCGAAGAACTCCGGCTGCACCGGGATCATCACGGAGTCTGCGGCGGTCAGCGAGTTGATGGTGATCAGCCCGAGCGACGGCGAGCAGTCGATGATGATGTAGTCGTAGTTGTCCCTGATCGGATCGAGCACTTTCTTGAGTACGGACTCCCTGTGCTCGGTCTCGAGCAGCTCTATCTCCGCACCGACAAGGTTGATGTGGGACGGAATCATGTGCAGGCGCTCGATTTCGGTCTGGATGAGCGCGTCCGCGATATCAATCTTGCCTATCATCACCTCATAGAGGGTGCGGTGCTCGTCGTTGTCCGGAGAGAAGTTGAGTCCGGAGGTCGTATTGGCCTGAGGGTCAGCGTCGATGATCAGGACACGCTTCTCGAGGACCGCGAGCGACGCGGCTAGGTTGATGGCGGTGGTGGTTTTGCCCACGCCGCCCTTCTGGTTCGCTATTGCAATGACTTTTCCCATGTTCGTGTTGTCGAAGAATACAAAAGTAATAATTTATTCCTACATTTGCGGTATGTCTGAAACAAAAACCGACTGTTATTTCATAGTCAATCCTCGTGCCGGATCCGGCAAGACGATGTACGAATGGCTGCCTGCCGAACGCAGGCTTGCGAAGGCTGCTTTTCCCTTCGTCACGGCCCTCACCGACCACAGGCAGCACGCCACCGCCCTCGCCTATGAGGCTGCCGAAGCGGGCTACCGCAAGATTTTCGCAGTCGGCGGAGACGGCTCACTGCACGAAATGTTCAACGGTGTATGCGCCTGGTGCTCAGAGCATAAGGTCTCAACTGACAAGTTTACCATCGGGGTTGTACCTATAGGTTCCGGCAACGACTGGATCAAGTCATTCGGCATCCCCTGCGACGCCTCCGATGCCGTGGACCTCATCCGCCGAGGCAACACTGCCCGGATGGATGTCATCAAAGTCACCTGTGACGGCGGGAAAGTCTCATATATGGCGAATATCGGCGGAGTCGGATTCGACTCGCATGTCTGCCAGAGGGTCAATTCTCAGAAAGAGAGCGGCAAGCGCAGCCAACTGATATACCTCAACTCGCTCCGCTATACTATGCTGAATCTCAAGTCGATAGACCTCTGCCTCCTCGCTGACGGCAATGTGGTATTCTCCGGTCCCTGCTTTTCCGTAGCCTTCGGCAACGGCCGCTATTCCGGAGGCGGGATGCGTCAGGTGCCCCTTGCAGACCCAGGCGACGGACTGCTGGACTACACCATCATCCCCAAACTGCCGCTTGCCTATGTGGTGCGCGAAATCCCGAAGCTGTATAAGGGCAATCTAAACGAGTCAAAATACATCCTCAGCGGCAAATGCCGTACTCTGCAGGTGATGCCGATGAACAAGAATTCCGCCGACATCATCGAACTGGACGGCGAAATCGAGGGCAGACTGCCTATAACAATGGAAGTTACGGGCGAGAAGATAAATGTTATCTCAGCTTCAGCTTTACTATAGCCAACTTGGCTAAAGAAGCTATCCCCCAGGCGAATAGCGAGCCTACGGCAAAGCCGACAATCACGTCCCCGAGGAAGTGCTTCCCTACGAAGATGCGGCTGATTCCCACCAGAAGAGCCCAGGCCAAAATGAAGCCGAAGTAGGTCCAGTGCGTGCCGGTCTTTATTTTGTTTGCATTGGTGAATACGAGGCTTGAGCAAAGCGCGAAGCCGATGGCGTTGGCCGCGTGAGCGGAATAGAAGCCGTAATAATTGCCCTTGCCCTCCAGCATTCGCAGTCCGTGCGTGGTCATATACTCGTCCCAGCAGGGGCGGAATCTCTCAAAGAACGCCTTGGTGAAATTGGCGAACTGGTCGCAGGCAACGATGGTGAGAATGCAGGCGAGCATTGCGATGAGCGCCTTTTTCCAGCCGAGCCTCACGAAGAGACACACCAGCACGATGAAGTAGAGCGGATACCATATCTCCCTGTTGGAGAATGTCATCCATAATCCGTCGCTGAACATGCTGTGCAGCGAGTTGATGGCCAGAGTCGCCGTCTTGTCGGCCTGCTCCAGGGTCTCCAGGAGCGCTATTCTTGCAATGCCTTCCATAATTCGTCCTTTAATTTGTCAATGCCCTGTCCGGTGCTTGATGAGATGAATACATGAGGCACTCCCTTGGGAAGGTGTCTGCGTATCCGGGACTCTATCTCGGAGTCGATGAGGTCGCACTTTGTGACCGCGAGGATGCGGCGCTTGCTAAGAAGCTCCGGATTGTACATCTTGAGCTCGTTGAGCAGGGTCTTGTAGCCCTTCGCTACATCTTCCTCCTCTACGCTCACCATAAAGAGCAGCACGGAATTGCGCTCGATGTGGCGCAGAAAGCGTATTCCGATTCCCTTGCCCTCGTGGGCGCCCTCGATGATGCCCGGGATGTCTGCCATCACGAAGGAGCGTCCGTCGTGGTAGCGCACTATGCCGAGGTTCGGCTCAAGGGTGGTGAAAGCGTATGATGCGATTTTCGGTTTTGCGGCCGTGACGGTGCTGAGCAGGGTCGATTTGCCTGCGTTCGGGAAGCCTACCAGTCCGACATCTGCAAGCAGCTTGAGCTCAAGGATATAGACGCCTTCCTGACCGTCCTCGCCGGGTTGGGCGAAGCGGGGTGTCTGCAGGGTGGAGGTCTTGAAGTTGCTGTTGCCGAGGCCTCCCCTGCCGCCTTTGCAGAGGATGCGTTCTTCTCCCGCCTCCATCATCTCGAAGAGCACTTCCCCACTCTCCGCGTCCTTCGCTACAGTTCCGACCGGGACATCGAGGATGATGTCCTCGCCGTTCTTGCCGCTGCGGTTGGCGGAGCCGCCTTTCTCGCCGTCGTCGGCCTTTATGTGCTTGCGGTATTTGAGGTGGATGAGCGTCCAGAACTGCGGGTTAGCCTTCAGTATTATGTGGCCTCCCCTGCCTCCGTCGCCGCCATCGGGGCCTCCCTTGGGGATGTACTTAGCCCTGTGCAGGTGTACCGATCCCGCGCCCCCGTGCCCGGAAGCGCAGTATATCTTGACATAATCTATGAAATTGCTGTCTGGCATAAATGTGCAGTTTGTATTATTTGCTACAAGTTCACAAAGATAGCAATTCTTTTCTAACAATCGCTCCCGCCCGTCCTCAGGCCGTTTATCTATATTTTGTCTCCGAAATGCACTATATATGCAGCGCTTCGGAAATAAAAAGCCGCAGGAAGTGACTTCCGGCGGCTTTTTGGTCTTATATTACAAGATTGCTATTCCTTGATGCACCTTACCGAGTATGCGTCGGCTCGGCTGGCGATTCCGTTCGGAGAGGTGGAAGTGCCTGCCGGGATCTTCTGGAACGAGAGCACGCAGAAGGCAGTGCCTACAGAGTTGTAGCTGGACGCCGGGCAGTTGCCCCAGTAAGAGCCCCACATTCCGCTCATTGAGCCGTAAAGCATGGCATAAGAGCCGTCATAGCGGGCTGCGGCCGGGAAATACTGGTAACCTTCCTTCATGTTGAAGCACCAGCCGTAATTGAAGTCGTTCGTATCTGCAACGCCGTCTCCGTTGGAGTCGGCGATATCATAGGTGGAGATGTCCTCGGAATAGCCGCCGGAGGTGGTGAAATAGTCGAAGACATCTGCAGGCGGTACGCGGTAGCCGACAGGGCACGGGTCGTAGTAGGACTTGGCTCCCTTGTTGGTGTAATTGTTCTCGGAGTCTTTCTCGCTGCCCTTAGGATTGCCCCAAAGAGCATCGTTGCTCTCCGCCTCGGCAATCCAGTCCTTGCTGGACACATACTGAGAGTAGTTTGAGAGGCAGACTGTAGGATTTGCTATGGAGTATGCGATATTATTGTCCTTGGTGTCATACCAGGAAGAATTCGTGATGCTGACCTCATTGCCGTCAGCGTCATACAGTGGAGCGCCTACGGTGGAGTCGGTGCCGGTTACGGTCGGAGCAGCAGGGAACGGATCCTTGCGGCCCCACTGATAAAGCATACCGTAAGGCTTCACGTCGCCGGTGGCTGCGGACTTCATGGCGCCGAGGTTCATATTCGCAAGCTGGTAGCCGTTCTTGGTTTCTACGGACGCGAGAGAATCTTCCGGTGCCCAGATGTGCCAGCTCCAGATGATTGCGCCGTCCTTGTCGGTGGCTGCAATGAGAGCGTTGCCCTTCTTCTCTGAAACGGTGAAAGAAATCTTTCCGTCCTCGAGGGCAATGTCGGAAATAAGTCCCTTCTCGGTCTCCCATACAAGCTTTGCACCGGCCGGCTTGATGGCTTCTGGAGCCGCGAGATCCTCGGTTGCTGCACCGTTACCCTTCACGCCGGCGTTGAAAGAATACCACTCGGCCTTGGAGACGAAGTAGCAGTTGGCGGTACCATTGGCGCTGAGGTCCACTGGCTTGACCTCCACCTCCGGTTCCGGTTCCGGGGTCGGGTCAGGGTCAGGGTCAGGTGTCGTGTTGTTTTTGTCGCACGAGGCGGCCGCAAAGACTATTGCAAGGCCGCATAAAAGCAAATTAACCTTCTTCATAATACTTTATTTTAACTAACCATTACAAAGTTAGCGGTCTGCGCGACAAAAGCAAGAAAAAGCAGTAAATTGCTTAAATAAAATTTCCGGGTCTCTGCAAGTCCGCAGCGGCCCGGAAATCAAAGGGGCTATTCAACTTTTAGCCTATGCTCTCCACGAGGGCGAGCACGCGGCGGCGGTTGTCGTCGATGGTGCCGTTGTCGCCCTCGCACTCATAGTACTTGCCGGCCTTCTTGTAGTAGTCGATAAGCGGCTCGGTCTGAGCGTGATAAGTGCGGATGCGGTTGGCGATCGTAGCCTCGGAAGCATCGTCGGCGCGGCCCTCTATGGCGGCCCTGTGGGCGATCCTCGCCTTGATGGTCTCGTCAGAAATCATCAGCGACACCACTGCGGTCACGCTCTCTCCCCTCTTCTCGAGTATCTTGTCGAGGTCGCGGGCCTGCGCGATGTTGCGCGGGAAGCCGTCGAGCAGGAAGCCGTTGACATCCTTGATGTTGTTGAATGCCGACTCGATCATACCCTCCACGACCTCGTCAGGCACGAGAGATCCCGCGTCGATGAGTGACTTGGCCTGCTTGCCGAGTTCGGTGCCTGCGGCGATTTCCGCGCGCAGCAGCTCTCCGGTGGAGATATGCTTGAGATTGTATTTTTCCGCGATGGCTCCGGCGTGTGTGCCCTTGCCGGCTCCCGGAGGGCCGAAGAGAATGTAGTACTTCATTGTATTGTCGATTACGTAAATATCCTTGGTATTGCGTCCCAACTCATTGTAGTCCAGGCCGAAGCCGACGATGAACGCATTGGGAATCTCCATTCCGACATAGTCGATCTTCTCGGGTTTGTTATAGACTTCCGGCTTCATCAGCATAGTGCAGATCTTTACATCCGCCGCGCCTTTGGAAAGCAGCATCTCCTTGAGGGCCACGATGGTATTGCCCGTATCGACGATATCCTCGCAGATGATGATCCGCCTGCCGCGCACATCAGCGGTGAGTCCCATCACATTGAGCACGGTGCCCGTGGACTTGGTGCCCTGGTAGGAGGACATCTTGATGGAGACGAGCTGGCAGGTGAAATCGAGTCTCTGGAGAAGCTCTCCGGTGAATGGAATGGCCCCGTTGAGTACACATAGCACGATAGGTATATCGGTGCATCCGTGGAAGTCGGCATTGACCTTGGCGGCGACTTCATCTATGGCCTTGATTATCCTCTCGTTTGGGATGAAAGGCTTGAATGTCTTGTCCTGAAGGACTAATTTTTCTGGCATTATTATGATAATTTGAAATAACCCCACGAATTTACGGAATTTTTCCGTATTTTGCGGCAAACATTAGACTTAAGAACTATGAAATCGTTTCTTTTGCTTCTTGCGCTATTTGCGCCAGGCTTCCACGAAGCCGTACTCACCATCAGCGGAGCCTCTTGCACGGAGGAGCTCTCCGAAGAGGAACTTCAGCATTATCAGGCACTTGCGCAGTATCCCCTCGAACTCAATCTCGCGGGTGCAAGCCGTCTGCGCTCCAGCGGCCTCTTCTCCCCCTATCAGGTCGCGTCGCTGCTGGACTACCGCCGCGAGTCCGGAGACATCCTCTCCATCCGCGAACTCGGGCTCGTGGACGGCTTCTCCCCCGCCCTTGCCGAGGCTCTCTCGTTTTTCGTCAGTCTCAGGAGCTCCTCTCCCCCGGGCCACAGGGAGGCGCAGGACTTCCATAACAGCCTCACAGTCAAGGGCTCTTCTCGCACCCCCGGGCAGTATGCCGGGAGTCTCCGCTATGAGGCAGCTCTGGGAGAAAGGGCAGAATTCAGATGGACCTCCAGGACTACCTATTCCGAGCCAACTCTGAGCCTTGGCACCGTCAGCGCCGCCTGGTACGGCAGGGGCGTGCTGGGCAAGGCGGTGGCCGGGCACTTCAACGCCCGTTTCGGGCAGGGGCTCGTGAGCTGGAGCGGATTCTCGCTGAGCAGTTTCAGCTCCGCCTCATCGTTCTACCGCAACCCAACCGGAATTTCCGTCACCGGGGCGGCGGGCGCTGAGATGTGCGGGGCCGGGGCCGAGCTGAACTTTGGCCGATACAGCCTCAGCGCTGCCTGGGACGCGCTCGGCAAAGGAGGAATCGTCAATCTGAGCCGCCTGGGACGGTATTCTACAATAGGAATGACGGCGAAGCTGGACGCCGCCTCCCTTGACTGGAGGATTTCCCTCCCGCAGACCAGCCTTTTCGGGGAGGCCGCCTGCAGCTACGGGGGCAAATTCTCGGCGCTCGCAGGGGCGCTCTGGGTGCCGGAGTATGCAAGGAAATTCACCCTGCAGGCAAGGTGGTATGACCGCAGCGTCAGTAAATACAGCGGAGTCGCCCTGGGGCTGGACACCCCGCACTGCGTTACGACCGCCGACCTTTCGATTAGACGCGATAAATCTCGCGTCAGGCACAAACTGCTGCTTCTGCTCCGTCAGGAATACCTCGCTAAAGATTCGCTGCTGCTAAGGCCCTCGCTGCGTCTCGCGGCACGATACCAGCCCTCCGAGTCGAGTCCGCTGCGGGCCGACCTTAGGGCTGATTTTTCGGCGCAGAAGCGCGGATGGACCCTTGGCGGCAGGTTTAACGCCCTGTGGTGCAAGGCTTTCGCCTGGCTCACTTACATCGAGGGTGGATATGGCGGGGAGAAATTCCGGCTCTGGCTTCGGGGCGGCCTTTTCCGCATCGACAACTGGGACGACCGCATCTATGTATATGAGCGCGATGCTCCGGGGAGCTTCAATGTCCCGGCCTATTACGGCCGCGGCTGGAACGCTTCGGTCTTCCTCGCCTGGCAGATTGGTAGGGCGCACAGCCTCTATCTCCGGGCCGAGAAGATAGACTATCCCTGGAATCCCGCCCCCAAAGAAGGCAGGACCCAGCTTAGCCTGCAATATAGGTGGAAACTCTGACTATAGTTCCGGCAGCGCCTTCTCCATCTCGATGCCGCGGGAGCCTTTGACCAGCACCGTTGCGCCTTCGATTGGATGACGCTTCAGCTCTGAAGCCAGCTCTGTGGAAGTTGCGAACCACTGCCAGCCGCTGGCGGTCCCTTCCGCTTCCAGGGCCCTACGGAACTCCTCGCCCACGAGATAGACCCCGAATCCGCTGTCCTTGAGCCTGCGGACCACTTTGGAGTGCTCCCCGAGGGAGTCCTCTCCCAGCTCGCGCATATCCCCGAGCATCACGGTCTTGTGCGGGGCGAGCAGGGCTGAGAAATTGTCCAGCGCTGCCGCCATAGACGACGGATTGGCGTTGTAGGCATCCACGATGAGCGTGTTGCGGCCGCTGCGGACCAGCTGCGAGCGACTATTGGCCGGCACGAAGGAGGCCACTGCCTCTATCGCATCCTTGCGCGGCACCCCGAAGCGGTCGCCTATGGCAATCGCGGCGAGCACATTGGAGGCGTTGTAGCCGCCCACGAGATTGGTATTGATGACTTCTCCGTCCAGCCGGATGCGCAGATAAGGGTTCTCCGGCGTGCACGGAAGTATTTCGGCGCCCTGATACTCAAGGCCGTAGCCGTAGATATGGCAAGGCAGCTTCGCGGCCATTTCGCGCAGGTCGGCATCGTCCTCGTTAAGGAAGACCAGCGAGCCTTCGTGCTCTCCGAGCCAGCGGTAGAGCTCGCCTTTTGCCTTTTTGACTCCCTCGAACGAGCCGAAGCCCAGCAGATGCGCCCTGCCCACATTGGTGATGAGGCCGTAGTCCGGGCGGCTGACCTGCACGAGCTTGGTGATGTCGTCGGGATGGTTGGCGCCCATCTCGATGACGGCTATCTGCGTGTCGGGAGTGATTTTGAGAAGCGAAAGCGGCACTCCGATATCGTTGTTGAGATTGCCTTCCGTGGCCGTCACGCGGTATTTGCGCGAGAGCACCTCGCGGATTAGGTTCTTGGTAGTGGTCTTGCCGTTGGTGCCGGTGAGACCGATGACCGGGAGATGGCCTCCGCAGATGTGGGTCCTGTGCCATACGGCGAGCTCCTGCAATGCTCGGAAACTGTCGGGAACCTTGACAATCCCCTCTCTGTCAGGAAGTTCCGCCCTGTCCACCACAGCCAATGCCGCCCCTTTCTCCAGGGCCGCCAAAGCGTAATCGTTGCCGTCGAAATTCTCTCCCTTCAGCGCGAAAAATATCTCCCTGCCGCTGATGCTGCGGCTATCAGTAGTTACCCTATAGCCGCAGGCGCAATATGCCTTGTAAAGTTCTTCTGTCGTCATAATCAATTACTTGACTCCGGTGCTGCCAAATCCGCCCTCGCCTCTCTGGGACTCCCCAAGCGCTTCAACTTCCTCCCACTCAATCTTGGCGTGCGCAGCAAGCACTATCTGAGCGATTCTCTCCCCTCTCTCTATGGTGAAATCCTCATTGCTGAGGTTGACCAGAATAACCCTGAGTTCACCGCGGTAGTCCGCGTCCACGGTACCGGGCGAATTGAGCACGGTGATGCCTTTCTTGATGGCGAGGCCGCTTCGGGGACGCACCTGGATTTCGTAGCCCGCAGGGATTTCGAAATAGAGTCCGGTCGGCACGAGAGCCCTTTCCAGAGGATGAAGCACTATCGGCTCGGCGTTGTCCGCCCTCACGTCCATTCCCGCCGCTAGCGCGGTGGCGTATTCCGGCAGCGGATTGCCGCCCTTGTTTATTACCTTGACTGTCATATTCTTATAAAGTTTTTTCCCGGGGGGCCCGCTATTTCGGCGCGAGCCTGTAGAGCACCGCGGCAATCCCCGCGAAGAGCACATTCGGTATCCAGAGCGCTATCCCCGGCGGCAGCGTGTCCGTATAGACGAACATCTCGCTGAAGCGCAGGAAAAGTATGTAAGAGAATGCCAGCGCTATGCCGATTCCGATGTTCCAGCCTATGCCTCCCCTCTTCTTCTTCGAGGACAAAGTCACGCCGATGATGGTTAGGATAATGGCCGAGAACGGCATCGCCCAGCGTCGGTTCTTCTCGATCAGGGCGTACATCACATTGGCGTCGCCCCTCATCTTCTGCGTCTCTATCAGGTCGTTGAGCTGGTTCATACTCAGGGTCTCCACGGTCTTCTCGTTGACGAAGAGGTCCTTGAGCTTAAGCGCGAGGACGGTGTCGATATTCTCCTGGAAGCTTACCTTGTCCTCAAGTCCTGCGGAGTAATCGCGGATGAATACGCGGCGCATCTTCCAGCTCCCGGCCGTGGTGTCCCAGACGGCGCTCTCCGCGCTTACCTTGCGGGTGAGGCGGTTGCCCTCGATATTCTCGATGGTAAACTTGTAGGCCGTGTTGTTCCAGCGGCTGAACGACTCGATATAGACGAACTGCCCCGGGGCTATCTGGTAGTGCAAGTTTCTGAGGTTGAAGTTGTTGTGTCTCTTGATATACTTGCTCTCGAACTCCACCCTCGTGGCGTTGGACTTAGGGATTACATAGAAGTTGAGCCCCAGCGAGAGCACCGTAATCAGCGCGGCGGAGGCGAGGTACGGCACGAGCATGCGGCGGTAGCTGATGCCGCCCGAAAGTATGGCGATAATCTCCGAATTCGCCGCCATCCTCGAGGTGAAGAATATCACCGTGATGAAGACGAAGAGCGGGGAGAACATATTGACGAAATACGGGACGAAATTGAGATAATAGTCGAATATGATCGCCTTGAGCGGGGCCTTGTTGCTGACGAAGTACTCAATCTTCTCGGAGATGTCGAAGATGATGACGATGCCGATGATGAGCAGCAGCGACATGAAGAAGGACAGGATGAACTTCTTCGAAATATAAAGGTCGATTTTCTTGAAATGCGGGAAACTCATAGCCTGGAAGTGATTCGTTTGACGGTATCGTCCTTCCAGGAGGCGAAGTCCCCCTGCACGATGTGCTCGCGAGCCTGACGCACCAGGTCGAGGTAGAACGCGAGATTGTGCTCGCTGGCGAGCATCGCGGCGAACATCTCGCCCGCGATGAAGAGGTGGTGCAGGTATGCCTTGGAGTATGTGTGGTCAACTAGCGAGGCGCCGCTCGGGTCGAGCTCCGAAAAGTCCTGGGCCCACTTGGCGTTGCGCATATTCATTATTCCGTTCCAGGTGAAGAGCATACCGTTGCGGGCGTTGCGGGTCGGCATCACGCAGTCGAACATATCCACCCCTCGGGCAATGCCCTCGAGGATGTTGGCCGGCGTGCCCACTCCCATCAGGTAGCGCGGGCGGTCGGCGGGCAGTATCGGGCAGACGAGCTCCAGCATCTCGTACATCTTCTCGGTCGGCTCCCCCACCGCAAGGCCGCCTATCGCGTAGCCTTCGGCGCCCAGCTGTACCGCGTGGTCCACCGCCTCGCGGCGGAGGTCAGGATAGGTGCAGCCCTGGATGATTGGGAAGAATGTCTGCGAATAGCCGTAGAGCGGCTCGGTCTCGCGGAATCGGCGGGCATATCTCTCCAGCCAGGATTTGGTGAGGTCAAGGCTCTTGCGGGCGTAGGAGTGGTCCGCGTCGCCCGGGCAGCACTCATCGAGCGCCATCATTATGTCGGCGCCGATAATGCGCTGGGTATCAACGTTGTTCTCCGGGGTGAAGCAGTGCTTCGAGCCGTCGATATGGCTCCGGAAGGTGCAGCCCTCGGAGGTAAGCTTGCGTATCTGCGTGAGGGAGAACACCTGGAATCCGCCGCTGTCGGTGAGTATCGGGCGGTCCCAGCTCTCGAAGCGGTGCAGCCCGCCGGCGGCCCTGAGGGTGTCGAGGCCCGGACGGAGGTAGAGGTGGTAGGTGTTGCCGAGGATGATTTCGGCGCCTATATCCTCCTTGAGGTCACGGTGATAGACGCCCTTGACGGAACCCACTGTCCCGACGGGCATAAAAATCGGGGTGTGTATGCACCCGTGGTCTGTCTCTATGAGTCCGCACCTTGCGTCGCTGTGCGGGTCGGAAGCTGTCCGTGTAAATTTCATCCTCACTATTCTTTATCTTACAAAAATAGTGTATTCTTTTTGTTTTGCAGGGAAATTCTCGCTAATTTTATGGCCCTAAAACCAATTTTTGTACTGAAATGAACAATTCGCATATCAGTTTAAGGCTGATTATTATGAACTTCCTCGAGTTCGCGGTCTGGGGTGCATACCTCACCTCGATGGGAAGTTTCCTCGCCAGGTCGGGCTTCGGTCCTCAGATCTGGCTATTCTTTGCCACTCAGGGATTCGTCTCCATCTTTATGCCGGCCCTGATGGGCATCGTCGCCGACAAGTGGCTTCCGGCGCAGAAGGTTCTCTCCGCCTGCCAGGGACTTGCGGGTATCTTTATGCTCGGGGCGGGCATCTATGCGATGAATGCCGGTGCGGGCATCTCCTTCGGAATCTTCTATGCCCTCTACACCCTCAGCGTAGCGTTCTTTATGCCGACCATCGCCATCTCCAACTCCGTGGCATACAACGCCCTTGAGAAGTGCGGCAAGGACCCGGTCAAGGATTTCCCTCCTATCAGGGTATTCGGCACGGTCGGATTCATCTGCACTATGCTCTTCGTCAACTTTATGAAAGGCGGCGACGGGCTGCAGTTCCAGCACAGCTACAACCAGTTCCTCGTCTCCGGCGCGCTGAGCATCGTACTCTGCATCTATGCGCTCACGCTTCCTGACTGCCCTTGCAAGCCTAAGACCGCCAAGGTCCAGAGCTTTGCCGAGGCCACCGGGCTTAACGCGTTCAAGCTTTTCGGTAAGGGTCAGTTCGCGATTTTCTTCATCTTCTCGATGCTGCTCGGTGCCGCGCTTCAGATCACCAACGGCTACGCCAACACCTTCATCACCTCTTTCCAGGACAACCCTCTCTTCGCCGATACCTGGGGAGCCCACAACGCCAATGCTCTCATCTCGCTGAGTCAGGTGTCAGAGACCCTCTGCATCCTGCTTATCCCGTTCTTTATGAAGAAGTTCGGCATCAAGAAGGTGATGCTCATCGCGATGTTCGCCTGGGTCTTCCGCTTCGGCTTCTTCGGTCTCGGCAATCCCGGCGGAGGAGTATGGCTCTTTGTCCTCAGCTGCATAGTCTATGGCGTGGCGTTTGACTTCTTCAACATCTCCGGTTCGCTCTATGTCAACGAGAATGTAGATAAGGATATGCGTTCATCGGCGCAGGGCCTCTTTATGCTGATGACCAACGGTCTCGGCGCATCGATCGGCACCTGGGCCGCGGGTCTGGTGGTCAACCACTTCGTCTACAACGCCGCCACCCCGTCCTGGAGTACGGCCTGGTACATCTTCGCCGCCTACGCCTTCGTCGTCGGCGTGCTCTTCATGATCCTCTTCAAGGACCCTAAGAAGCAGGCATAGGCCAGTCAGTCCAAAAGTAAATCGGCAAGGAATCCCGAGCGGGTCCTTGCCGATTTTGTTATTGTACTTGGCGCCTATCTTGCGATGACGGCGCGAATCTGGAGGCCACTGCAACGATTTCGCTGCGGGTTATCAGAAACGCCTTTATATTCATTATACCCTATCTGCAGATAGTGGGCGCATTGTGTATTTCCACTCGCCGGGCTTGTGCTTGACCAATAATATCCAAAACTGCCATACTCTGTTTTATCGG
>CAVJHI010000015.1:0-47788 GCA_963649415.1 bacterium | reverse complement strand
CATTTGTCGTTGTCTCCGGCGTCGATGAGCATCGAGGTGCCGTCCGGCATAATGATCAGAGCGGCATCGCCCTTGCCGGTGGCTATGGTGTGGATGTCGAGGTAGCCCTCCTGCCAGGACGGGAGGTACTCCATCTCGCTCGCAGCGAGCACGGTCACGAGCGTGACTGACTCTCCCTTAGGGACGGTGGCGGTGTAGCCCGCTACGGTCATCCCCTCGCAAGGAGTATCCCAGGAATTTGTGCCCTGCGCCGGCCAGACTGCATAAGTCGGAGTGACTGACGGGTTGGATGAGAATACCTTGAGGCTTATGGACTTGCCCTGCTGGGAGAGGATTTCCTCCTGCGGGCGGATTTCCACCGCGGCCGGGGTCACCATACGCCACTCGAGCTGAGCGTCTATCTCAGGGCGGGCGGTAATCTCGTCGGTGACATAAAGGTTGCCGTCTTCGCCGAGGACAACGGTACGGCTGGCGGAGGCGAGCTGGTCGCCGTAGAGCGCAGTCATATCGAGCTGCGCACCCTTGCGGGAAGGGGAATCATAGACCCGGGTGATCGGGACGAAGGCATCGGCGACGAAGTCCCTGCCGTTGACGGTCAGGGTGCTGTGTCCCCGGTTGTTGAGCCTCCAAACCTGCCAGCGCAGCGACTTCTGGCGCATATTCCAGAACTTGCCGCCGGCGGCCTTAAGCTGATTTTCGATTGTGGCATAATCAGGGCGCGGCACCTCCTCCGACCATCGGCAGCCTAGAGCGTCATAGACAAAGGCTCCGGCATCCATATGGCCGTGGCTTGCTGCAGCCTTGCCGCCCTTGACGCCAAGGTAGCGGTCGGAGTCGCTGTCTGTCCAGTCGCCGCGCACAAGCACGAGAGGCACATCGCCCTCCGTACTGCTGAAGACGCCGCCGGCAGGAGATGAAGATGAGGCCACCGCATCCAGCCCCTCAATATCGTTGGCGCAGGAGATTACCATAGGGAGGAAACGCATCTCCTGCATAGTCTTAATATAGCGCCCGGCGCCTATTTGGTAAAGCTCGTGGCGGAGGAGCTCAGGCTTGCCGTAATGCCTTGCAAACCACCACATTGCAGACTTGGGCACAGCAGTCTTGCCGTTTGAGTCTCCGTAGCAGTAGGAGCGGTTGCCCACGCCTACCATCATCAGCATCCACTCCGGGGTTTTCGTAAGGCCCTCGCTGGAATCCATCCCATAGAGGGTTCCGAAGGCTTTTTCGAGCACGGAGAATATAACGGCCTGATAGCCCGTGCCGTAGCTCCAGTAGCTGTAGCCCTCAGCATAGACTCCGTCGGGGTCGTAAAGCGTCTTAACCATCGCCCCGTTGAGGGAGATTACATCGTTGATGAGGCCTCCGCACTGAGTCTTTTCCTTGCCGTAGATGGCTACCGCCGCTGCAAGAGGGCCGCCGTAGCAGACCTGGTTCCAGTTGCTCGCGGCTTTGTTGGAGGAATGTCCTCTGACTGGAACCACCGCCCTGTCCAGAAGAGTTTTGCGAATCTTGACCCGGAGGTCGTAAGGGAGATTGTAGTAGAGCCAGTCATAGCCTATCGCCACCGCGAGCGACATCTCGCCCACATCGAGGAAATGGCTCGGATTCCAGTCCTTAAAGCCGACCACGGTCTCAAGGTCCCGCACTGCCTTGTCCAGATATTTCCTGTCACCGGTAAGACGGTAGGCGTAGGAGCAGGAGCCGATGCGCCGCAGAGCTTCGCGCGAGCGACTCAGCAGGCGCTTGCCGGCCGCGTCTAGCTTATAGACGATTGCAGTGTCCACTGCCACGGTCTCGTCGGCTATGTCCATTATCAGCGAATGGAGATAGGTCAAAGTCGCGTTGGCGGCCGAGTCTGCGGTCACTTTCTGCTTCAGACGATCGAAGTCGGCAGCGTTCATCATCAGTCTCGGATGCCCCATCTCCTTGAATACGGAGAGATCCGCAATCCCCTCCGGGTCGGCCTCACGGGATTCCTTCTCCTCGACAAAACCGCGCGGGGCCTTGTCGTAGAGAGAGTCGGAAGCGTGGCCGGAGATGCCGGAAGAGAGCATCAGGAGCGCCGAAACAAATGTAAATATCAGTCTATTCATATTTTACAATGATTTGTCGGTTGTGAGTATGGTCACGAAAGTGACTGTCTGTCCGGCAGGGACAGTGGCGGTGTAGCCGGCAACGGTTTTACCGGCATTTGCGGTATCCCAGGAGTTGGTGCCCTGCGCCGGCCAGGTGGTGAATGTCGGAGCGGCGGAGCTCTTCACCTTGAGGTAGAGAGTCTTGCCGTCCTGGGTGAGGGTCTCCATATCGGAGTCCTCCTTGACGCTGGCGCTTGTCACCATCCTCCACTGTATCCCGGCGTCCTTGCCGGGGAGTGCGGTAATCTCGTCGGTGATATAGAGATCCGTGCCGTCCTTTATCTCGAATGACCTATAGACGGATGCGGCCTCGCCGCTGAACACCGGACTCAAATCCAGCTTGCCTCCCCTGCGCTGTGGGGTATCCCAGGTCTCGACGAGCGAGGCTGCGCCGTCCACCCTGTGGTCGGCGCCGTTGATGGTAAGCGTGCTGTGGCCGCGGTTGTTGAGCACCCAGACCTTCCAGCGGTAGGAATCCTGCCCGAGGTTCCAGTAACTGCCTCCAGCTTCCTTGAGAGCATTCTCTATTGTGGTATAGTCGGGCCGGTTGAGCTCCTGCGACCATCTCAGCCCCAAAGCGTCATAGACAAAGGCCCCGGCATCCATATGGCCGTGGGTATGGCCGGCCTTTCCGCCCTTGAACCCGAGGTAGCGGTCAGAGTCCGAGCTGTCCCAAACGGTGCGGAACAGTGCGAGAGGGACCTCACCCTTCGTGGCACTGTATATGGTCGGCTTATCGCCGGAGGACTCGGTAACGGAGTCCAGGCCTTCTGTCCTTAGTGCGCAGGCAATCGCCACGGAGAGCATCCTCACCTCAGACATCGAAGTACTATATGGATTAGTCACGGTCCCGGACTCATTGCGAAGCAGCCGAAGCTCGTTGCGAAGCAGAGACGGGTTGTTGTAGTGCATTGCAAACCACCACATTCCCATCTTCGGCTGGTCGTATGACCCGGTGGAATCGCCAAAGCAGTAGGTACGCCCGCCTACCCCGGAAGACATCAGCAACCAGTTCGCGGTCTTGGAGAGGGCGTCGAAGCCGTCCATACCGTACAGCGTCCCGAATACCTTTTCGAGGGCAGTGAAAATGTAGGCCTGGAAACCGGAGCCGAAACCCCAGTAGGAATAGCCTTCCGGATAGACTCCCTCAGGCTCATAAATTGCGCGTATCATCTCGCCGTTATTGGCGATGCACTCGTTGATGAGAGCGCCGGACTCAGTCTTCTCCTTGCCGTAGATGGCGATTGCCCCGAGGAGAGTCCCGCCGTAGCATACCTGGTTCCAGTTGGTAGCCTCCCGTATGAAGCTGGAGGCGCTGTGGGCCGGGATTATGGCATAATTGAGCAGGCGCTCTCGAATCTTGACCCGCAGATCGTAGTCGAGCGAATAATACAGCCAGTCGTAGCCTATCGCCACCGCAGCGGCCATCTGCGCGGTAGTGAGGAACTTGATGGAGGCATTCCAGTCCGGGAAATCCACCACCGTGCCCAGGTCCTCCACCGCCCTTGTCAGATACTTCTGCTTGCCCGTCATCCGGTAGGCATAGGCGCAGGAGGAAATCCGCTTCATCGCGAGTTTGGCCTGGTCCTGATTTCTGTTGGTATTGGTCGTGTAATATTTGATTGAGGATGTCGCCTTTGCCGACTCGTCCGCCAGTTCCATCATAAGATTGTGCAGTTTGGCAAGTGTGGCGTTGGCCGCCGACTCCGTCGTGACCTTCCTCTTCAAGTCAGCGAAATCCGCCCTGTTCATAAGGAGCCTCGGGTGACCCATATCTGCGAATACGGAGAGGTCCGCAGTCCCCTTGGGGTCTGCTTCGGAGGACTGAGGCTCATCCGTAAAGCCGGTAGGGACATCGTCATAGAGCTCGGTCTCCGGCTCAGGATCGGGCTCGGGCTCGGACGAAGACCAGGCCTCCTGAGTGAAAACTATGTCCTTGGAAGCGGTTCCCACGATGACGGTGACGGTGGCGCTGCGGCTTATTCCGCTCTCGTTTTTGGTAGCGCTGTACTTTATCGACGCCTTCCCGGCAGAGCCGCGCTCAGGAGAGAAAGTGAACCATTGGCTCACATCCTTGAGACTGCGGGCAGACCAGGACAGGGTCGTGCTGAATTCATAGACGGCCTCTTTGCAGCCCTCAGCGGGGACTGCAATCTCGGTCGTCTCCGCCTCGAAAGGGGCTGAGGACTGCTCCGGCTCCTTCTCGCCGCAGGAGACGGCTAGGAGGGCGGCCAGGGCCAACAATATGCTAAATTTCAACTTCATATAACTTCAAAAGAAGCTGCGATGAGATCTTCGTCGGCAGAGGAAGAGCCGATGAGCACGGTGAAAGCGCCCTTCTCAACGCTCCACCTCTCCTCCGCTCCCCAGCAGGCGAGCATCGCAGGGGTGATTTCGAATTCCACCCTGCAGCTCTCCCCGCTCTTGAGGCTGACTCTGCGGAAGGCCTTAAGCTCCTTGACCGGACGGGTGACGGAGCCGTATTCGTCGCGGATGTAGAGCTGGACGACTTCGTCGCCGTCGTACGGGCCGCAGTTGCTTAAGCTTACGGAGGCCACGAGAGTCCCGTCAGGCTTGATTTCTCTAGCTGAAATGCTCATATCGGAGTATTCAAACTTGCTGTAGCTCAAACCGTAGCCGAAAGGCCAGAGGGGCCCGGTCTCGGAGGTGGCGAAAAGCCTTGAATACTGGGAATGCTTGTGGTTATAGACGGTCTGCACCTGTCCTACATTGCGCGGCACGGTGACAGGAAGTTTGCCGGAAGGGTTGACGGCTCCGGCGAGCACTTCGGCAATCGCCTGGCCGCCCATCTGCCCGGGCTCCCAGACATTGAGTATCGCGTCCACATTGTCCTTGGCCCAGCCCACGCTGAGAGCTCTGCCGCTCATAAGGACGAGCACCACGGGCTTGCCCGCAGCCGCTACCCTCTCGAGAAGCTGCTGCTGCATCCCCGGGAGGCCGAGGTCGTCGCGGTCGCAGTTCTCGCCGCAGGTGCGCCCGAAGGCGGAATATCTCTGGGAATTGTCGCCGACCACAACTATGCAGACATCAGCCTGAGCGGCCTTGCCGGCGGCAAGGGCTATCCCGCGGGAGTCAACATCGGAAATCCTGCCGCCGAAGCAGAGCGTGTCGATCCTTGACTCCGGGAACTCGGAGCGCAGTCCGTCATAGACTGTCACGACAGCAGAATCCGGCTGCGGTGCGGCCCAGTCGCCGAGGATGGTCTGGCTGTCGGCATTAGGGCCGACGAGAAATATCCTGCGCGGGCTCTTGAGCGGAAGCACTCCGTCATTTTTAAGCAGCACGAGGCTCTGTCTTGCGGCCTCGAGTGCGGTCAGCCGATGCTCCCCGGCACCGCTGATCTGCTCGGGGATTTCAGGCACAGGATTCTCGAAGAGTCCCAGAGCAAACTTCGCGGAGAGTATCTTCCCCGCGGCGCGGTCTATCCTCTTCTCGCTGATGCGGCCAGACTTGACAGCGGCCACGACAGCCTCGAAATATTTCGGGCCCTGCATATGCATATCGATGCCGGACTCTACGGAAAGCACAAAGGCCTCGGTGGAATCTTTGGCGAAACGGTGCATCGAATGAAGCCTCTCGATGTCCATCCAGTCGCTGACCACGAAGCCGTCGAATCCCAGTTCGCCGCGAAGCAAGTCATTCAGTAGACGGGAGTTGGCGTGGCACGGGATGCCGTTGAGCTCGTTGTGCGCAGCCATCACGGAGCCCACCTTGGCTTCGGAGACAGCTGCGATAAACGGCGGCAGATAGAGCTCCCTGAGCTTGCGCTCGGAGATGTCCATCGGCGCGGCGTTGAGGCCTCCGGCAGGTTCGCCGCCGGCGATAAGGTGCTTCGCACAAGCGAGCACATGGTCGCCTGAGTATTTGCCGTCACGGCCCTGAAGCCCCCAGATGGCATATTTACCCATCTCGGATGTAAGGAGAGGGTCTTCTCCGAAGGTCTCCCCCATCCTGCCCCAGCGGGCGTCGCGGGCGATGTCGAGGTTTGGAGCGAAAGCCCAGAAAAGACCCCTCTGGCGCATCTCAAGCGCAGTCTCCTCCCCTATCCTCTCCATAAAGGCGGGGTTGAAGGTGGAGGCCATATTTATATTGGTCGGATAGACCGTGCAGCCTTCGATGAGGGCGTTGCCGTGGATGGCATCAATCCCCAGAAGCAGCGGAATTCCGAGCCTGCTCTGCTGCGCGAGCTTCTGCAGGGCCACGGCCTCGTCGCTTGTCATCACGTGCAGGAATGCCCCGACCTCTCCGCGGCGTACCTTGTCCGCAAGGTCGGCGTTGCCGAGATTCTCGTCGGTGGCGTCGATGTTTTTGTGGGCCGAACCCTTGCCCGGCTCGACATAGCAGGGAGCCACATACTGGCACATCTGCCCGACTTTCTCCTCGAGAGTCATCTCCCGGAGCAGCAGCTCGGCGCGCTTCTCGGAAGGAAGCGACGCGTCAGTCCAGTCGCCGCCGGCACAGGAACTCAGGAGCGGCAGCAACGCCGCGAGGATGAGAGTTATACTTTCTAAATACTTAATTCGTGTCACAAAGATGAAGCTAGATGGTAAAATCGGTAATATTGTCTGTTACTTGGCTTTAATACGGCATACCCAGCCGCCGCCCGGGGCCATCTCGGCCTTGACCTTGCGGTCGGCAGGCACAGGGACGAACTCCCTCTTATAGTCGCGGGCGACCTTGTTGGCGTTGACGCCGTCGCGGAAGATCTCCATCTCCCACTCGCCCTCGCCGAGGAAGCTCAGGTCAAGGGTGAGAGTCCTGGCATCCCAGTCGGTGAGAGCTCCCACATACCAGTCGTCACCGCTGCGGCGTGCAAGACTGATGTACTTGCCTATCTCGCCGCAGACTGCACGGCTGTCGTCCCATACCGTAGGCACTGAGGCTATAAAATCGGTGCACTCAGGCTCCCTGAGGTAGTTGGACGGAGAGTCGCAGAGCATATTGAGAGGCGAGTCGAAGATAACATATTCAGCAAGCTGGCGGCAACGGGTGCCCTGGCTCATCGGCTGAGAGTCCACCGGATTGTAGTTTTTGCGGATGGCGTTGTACATCGCGCCCTGAGTGTAGTCCATAGGGCCGGCGGCCATTCTCACGAACGGTATGGTCACATCGTAGGTAACCTGATCGACCTCTCGGCTTGACCATTTCATCTGCTCGAGGCCGTGCACACCCTCATAGTTGATGACATTAGGCCAGGTACGGTTGAGACCGGCCGGCTTATAGGTGCCGTGGAAGTCTATCATCAGCTGGTACTTGGCCGCAGTCGCGGCTGCACGCGCGTGGAACTGCACCATCTCCTGGTCGTCCCTGTTCATAAAGTCCACCTTGAAGCCCTTGATGCCCATCTCTGAATAGTGGCGGCAGACATTCTCCATATCGCGGTCAAATGCCCAGTAGCCGGCCCAGAGGATGAGACCCACGCCCTTGGAGGAGGCATACTCGCAAAGCATAGGGAGGTCGATCTCAGGAATAACCTGCATCAGGTCGGCCTGCATATTGACAGCCCAGCCCTCGTCGAGGATCACATACTCAATGCCCTTGCTAGCGGCGAAGTCGATATAATACTTATAGGTGTCGTTGTTGATGCCGGACTTGAAATCCACGCCATATACATTCCACGCATTCCACCAGTCCCAGGCCACCTTGCCCGGCTTGACCCAGCTGAAGTCGATGCTCTTGTCCGCAGGGCGACCGAGCTTCCAGTTCATATCGTTGACCGCAAGCTGTGCATCGTCTGAAGTCACCATAACGACCCTCCACGGGAAAGCCTCTTTGCCGGAAACGCGGGCGATGTAGTCCTCGGTCTCCCTCACGAGCTTCTGGAGCATATTGTGGCCTCCCTGCTCGGTCACTTTAGGTACCGGGGCATAGACGCCGCTGAGGGTGGTCTTGCCGTCCATATTGCAGAGATACATTCCCGGATAGTTCTCCAGGTCGGACTCCATCACCAGCACCTTGGTGCCGCTGTCGGCAGCCACCGCCACCGGAAGGAAAGCGAGGTGGGACTTCTGCCACTCGGAGAGCTTGGAAACGGTGTAGGTATTCTCGAAAGAGTTGTCGAACTGAATCTTGAAATCTCCTGCAGGCGGGGTTACATACGGGATGTAGGCCTGCCAGTCGCCGTAGAAGTTGAACTCGGCCTTCTCGGAGATCACATTGACCTCAGACTTCTTGAGATTGCCGACGAAGCGGTAGGCAATACCCTCGTCGTAAGCCCTAAAGATGAGAGAGAACTCCTTGAATACGAGGGTCATCTCGTTGTAGCAGTCCTTGACTTCGGACTTATTGTAGATGAGCGTAGGGATGACGCTGTCCACGCTCTTGCGGACAACCTTACGGACTTTGTCGCCCTCGCCGAAGACCACCCCGTCGGAGAGGGTCATCGAAATCGTGGAAGGGCTGAGGATGTTCTCCTGATCGGTGGAGACCATATAAGTGATGTTGCTGCCCACGATAACTGTGGCACGAAGGTGCCCGTCAGGGGATACAACCACATTGGAGCCGTCATTTGCAGAAGCAGCAATAGGTGCGAAGGCCGCGAGGGCCAGAGACAGTATAGTTTTAATTCTCATATGTGATATAGTTTCTTCTTAAAGCATAAAGGTCCGGACGGAAATAGAACTCCCGTACCGGACCAACAAAAATTACGCCAATTAAGGCAGTCTAAAGCGCTTTTTTCTCTACAAAAAGGGTAAACAACTCTACTACAGTTCGCGGAACTTGGCGGAAGTGATCTTGGTCGGCTTGAGAGTAATCTCCTCCTTGAGCTTCTCGAGCACCTTGCGGTCCTCAACCTGCTCCACGAGGCGGTCGATCTGCTTGCGGTCCTGAAGGATGTTGACGACTGCCTCGTCGATCATCTCCTTAGGCACATTGCCGATGCCGTACATAGCGTACTGATAGGTCACATAGGCCTGGGCGGCCTCGCGAAGGTCGGACTCCTCCACCTTGAAGCCGTACTTGTCCATCAGGTATCCCCTGACGAGCTGCCACTTGAAGTCCTCGATAAATCCCGGGAACTCCTTCTCCACATCCTCGGCGCTCACCTTGCCGGCATTGGCTGTAACCAGCCACCTCTTGAGGAAGGCCTCAGGCAGGGTCAGAGCGGCCTTCTGCACGAAGTAGTCGCGGATATCCTTGGTAAGCCTCCACTCGGCCTCGTTCTTGTACTGGGACTCGAGACGCTCGCTGACTTCCTTGTCTATATCCTCCTCGGACTTCTCCTCCTTCTTCTCCTCGTAGTACTTCTTGAGGCTCTCGGTCATAGAAGTCTTGTCCTTGGCGGCGATGGAGACGGTGTAAGAAGGCACGGTGTCGCTCTTCTCCACCTCGAACTCCACCTTAGGGGAAACTGCTGCGTCGAATACGAAGTCGAAGTCGTTGCCTGCCTTCCACTCGAGCTCAGCCTGCTTCTCGGAGGTCAGAGGCTCGCCCAGCAGGTGAAGTCCGGCCTTGGAGATGTGCTCGTCAAGAGCGTTCCCGAGCACCTGGTTCACGGCCTCCACGAGGCACTGCTCGCCATAGACGTGCTGAATCATTGATGCAGGCACCATTCCCTTCCTGAAGCCCTTGAACTCGGCGTTGCGCCTGCGCTCGGAGAGCTTCTTCTTCAAAATGTCCGCATAATCGGCGGCTTCAATCTTCACATTGAGCTCGAGATTGAGCTCGTCAATGTTGTTCTGTTGTACGTTCATAATTATTTTTTGTTCAATTTATGCTTTGGATAGGCTATGCGCTCGTGGTTGAGCTGAGCCAGATATTGCTTGAGGGTCTCCTTGACCGTGTTGAGCTCGCTGATGGTGATGTCGGCGCTGTCGAACTGGCCCTCCTCCATCTTGCCGGCCACTATCCTCTCGACGAAGTCGGAATAGGCCTTGGGTGTGTTCTCCCTGATGGTGCGGGATGCCGCCTCGATACTGTCGCAGAGCATCAGGACTATCTGTTCCTTAGTCACAGGCTTGCGCCCGTCGTAGCGGAACTCCTGCTCCAGCGCCGGGTCGCCGCCCTCCTGGAGGAACTTCTGGTAGAAGAAGCGGACAAGAGTCGTGCCGTGGTGGCTGGCGATAAAATCCACTATCTGCCGCGGCATACGGTTCTTCTGTGCTATCTCGATGCCGTCCGTGACGTGCCTCTTGATGTCGTGGGCACTCTGGAGCGGCGTGAGGTCGGTATGGTATTTCTGCGACTCGTCCTTGTTGAGCAGCGACTCGTTCTCCACGAAGCACTGCGGATTGAGGGTCTTGCCTATGTCGTGGTAGAGCGCGCCGGCACGGACAAGGTCAGGGTTGAGGTGCAGCGCACGCGCCACGGCGTCTGCCATATTCATCACCTGCAGCGAATGCTGGAATGTGCCCGGAGCCTTCTGCTCGAGGTTGCGTATCAGCGGGTTGGAAGTGTCGCAGAGCTCCACGAGGCGGGAGTTGGACACGAGGTTGAATATCCTCTCGAAGAGATACACCAGCGGGTAGCCAGCAACGGCGAGCAGCGAAGCGGCAAAGAGCGCAATCAGCACGCCCCAAATCTCCCCGGACACCGCATCGGCAGCCCTGAATCCAAGGTAGATGCAGGCGAGGATAGCGAAACTGATCATCGCCGCGATGAACTGTTTCCATCCCTGCTGGAAGTGCTTAAAAATGAATATCATCACCAGTCCGGCCACTAGATACATCACGAAGAGTACGGCTCCACCATCGGTGCAGAGCAGCAGCGGCACAAGAGACACGGCATAGACCGGAGCAATCTCGCGCGGCTCCATAAAGGCCTGCAGCATCAGGGCGAAGAGCGTGAACGGCACGAAGTAGAGCAGGGCTTCATTGACCCGGGACACTATCAGCGCCGCGAGGGCCGCAAGCAGGAAAACAGTAATGATATAAGGATAACGCGTGTCCGCGAATACTCCCGGACAGCTGAACTTGATGGCGAAGAATAGCAGCAGCGTGACAGCCGCGGCTATGATGAAGTTGCCGAGCAGAAGCAGGACCAACGGGCCGATATAGCCCACATTCGCCTCGAACTCCCGCTTGTAGGAGTCGAGCATCTGCGCAATCTCGGATGTCACAATCTCTCCTTTGGAGACAATCACCTGGCCTGCAGATACATAACCAGAGGTCGGGGAAATGCTTCCCACGGCGTCGGCGTTGACCAGCTCGGTCGTCTTAGAGTCGTAGAGCACATTAGGGACTATGAGGTCATAGGCCCCGACAGTCCTGAAAAGGGAGTCGAGATTGACCTCGCTCACCTCACCCAGGTCGGCAAGCAGCTTGGACTTCGCGCCCGTCCTGCTATAGACCTCGGTCAGCGGCATCTTGTAGGCCCGCTTGTTCTTCTGGAGATAGATTACCTCGGACTCGGGCACGCCGTCGGCGCTGAGTTCCTCGCTGTCGGCAATCACGCCCTTGCTGTAGATGGCGCGGAGCCCGGAGACCACGGCGCTTCTCAGACCGCCCAGCTCGAGGGCCTCGGCGGCGCTGATGTTCTTATTGGCTATGTCCTCGGAGAACTTGAAGTACGGGGTTATATCCACGGTGGCGGCTGCGCGCTCCTCGCGGAGCTCCTCGGCCGTCTTATAGACAGGGAAATCGAATTCCGCGAAAAGGGTTTCATACTTCCAGGTCTTTCCCGTACGGTAGTCGTAGGGGAATTTGGAACTTCTCGGCAGGGCCGCGAATATCGCGACGAACACGATGACGAGAGGAATTATCAGCTTGAACCTGGAGAGCTTGTCCATCAGCGGAAGGAATTATGCGTCAATCTTGGCGTAGTGGGCGTTCTCCTCGATGAACTGGCGGCGAGGCGGCACATCGTCTCCCATCAGCATCGAGAATGTGCGCTCGGCCTGGGCTGCATTGTCGATGGTAATCTTGCGCAGACGCCTCTTGGCTGGATTCATTGTGGTGTCCCAGAGCTGCTCGTCCGACATTTCACCTAGACCCTTGTAGCGCTGTATGGTGTAGCCCTTGTCGGTACCCTTGCCTAAGGTGAAGGCGGCTTCCTCGCGCTGCTGCTCAGTCCAGCAGTAGATTTCCTCCTTGCCCCTCTTGACGAGGTAGAGCGGAGGTGTGGCGAGATAGACGTAGCCGTTCTTGATGAGGTCGAACATATAGCGGAAGAAGAAGGTCAGGATGAGGCAGGCGATGTGCGAACCATCGACATCGGCATCCGTCATGATGACGATCTTGTGGTAGCGGAGCTTGCTGAGGTCCATATGCTTCTCTCCGGTCTCGTCCTCCTGCGCCACGGTCACGCCGAGCGCGGTGTAGATGTTGCGGATTTCTTCGGAGTCGAACGCCCTGTCGCCGGCGGCCTTCTCCACATTGAGGATCTTACCTCTCAGAGGCAGGATGGCCTGAGTCTCGCGGTCGCGGCCCTGCTTGGCGGTTCCGCCTGCGGAGTCTCCCTCGACGAGGAAGAGCTCGCACTTCTCCGGGTCGCGGTTGGAGCAGTCGGCGAGCTTACCCGGCATCCCGCTGCCGCTCATAAAGCTCTTGCGCTGCACCATCTCCCGGGCCTTGCGGGCCGCTGCGCGCGCGGTGGCGGCGAGGACGATCTTCTCGATGATCATCTTGCCCTCCTTAGGATGCTCCTCCAGATAGACTTCCATCGCTGCGGAAGTCGCCTGGGACACGGCTGAAGTGACCTCGGTGTTGCCGAGCTTGGTCTTGGTCTGTCCCTCGAACTGAGGCTCGGCCACCTTGACGGAAATCACCGCGGTCAGGCCCTCGCGGAAGTCCTCCGGCGCTAACTCGCCCTTGAACTTGTCGAGGAGCTTGTTCTTCTCGGCATACTGCTTGAGCGAGCGGCTGAGGCCCATCTTGAAGCCCTGGAGGTGGGTACCGCCCTCTATGGTGTTGATATTGTTGACATAGGAATATATCTTCTCGGAATAGCCGTTGTTGTACTGGAGGGCTATGTCGATAGGGATGATTTTGTCGGAGTTGACGCAGATAGGGTCAGGGATGAGGGTCTGCGCGCCCGCGTCGAGGTACTCGATAAACTGGCTGAGGCCCTTGGTGGAATGGAAGACCTCGCTGCGGTAAATCTTTCGTCCGCTGGCCTTGGACTCGCCGGTGGCAGGGTCCTCGACGAACTCGTCCACCAGCTCGCGCCTGTCGGTGAGGGTTATCTTGATGCCCTTGTTGAGGAAAGACAACTCACGGAGACGCGCGGCAAGCGTATCGTATTTATAGACAATCGTCTGGGTAAATATCTCCTTGTCCGGATGGAAGGTGATGATGGTGCCGGTGTCCTCGCACTCGCCCACTACCTCCACCGGCCCGAGCGGCTTGCCCTTGGAGTAGAGCTGCTTGAAGATTTTGCCCTCCCTGTGGACCTCGGCGGTGAGGCTGTCGGACAGCGCGTTGACGCAGGATACGCCCACGCCGTGCAGACCTCCGGAGACCTTGTAGCTGGACTTGCTGAACTTGCCTCCGGCGTGGAGTACGGTCAGCACGACCTCAAGCGCGGAGCGGTGCTCCTTCTCGTGCATACCGGTTGGGATTCCGCGCCCGTTGTCGGCCACGCGGATGGAGTTGCCCTCGAGTATCTGCACATCGACGGTGTCGCAGAAGCCTGCCATCGCCTCGTCGATACTGTTGTCAACCACCTCATACACAAGGTGATGGAGTCCCCTCTCGGAGATATCTCCAATATACATTGACGGGCGCTTGCGGACCGCTTCGAGTCCCTCGAGCACCTGAATGCTGTTGGCGGAATACTGCTCCTCCGCACGCTTCATCTCTTCTTTCTCTATCATCGTTATTATTTAATTCAAAAATCCTACAAATATACTAAAATTCCTACAAATTAAGAGCGATTCCGGCGGTAAAGTAAGGTCCCTTCTCCACGCATCCCGGATGCCTCTCGATGGACATTCCGATCAGGTTGCCAAGATGCGCCCAGACGCCCCAGCGGCTATTGAACCTATACTCTCCGCAGAGACCGAGATCCACATAGCCCGGTATGTCACTCACGGCTTCGGAAGTGCTCCTGCGCGCAGATGCGCCCTCCGCCGTAATCCCGGCATAGATGCGCCTAAGCCAGTTGTACTTGATGCTCAGGTCCCCCGAGAACATCGCAGGAGCGAAGATAGCCTGGTTGGAAGAGAGTGCGGTGTGCGCGAAATGCAGCCTGCCGTCGGCGGTGAGCCGCTCCGAAATCCAGTCGAGCGAGAGGTCGGCGTAGGCAAGCTTGTAGCTCTCAAAGCCTAGCCCGTAATGCACGGCATCGAGCGGAGCATCGTCCATCAAAGCATATCCGCCCTTGAGGGCATACTGCAGATATGAGCCCGCCTTACCCTGGACGCCGCCGTAGAAATTAACCCTCTCGCGCGCCGCATCCGGTCCCCCGTTTCGCTGGTAAAGGCTGTTGAGTCCCTTGAGGGAATAGTAAGAATTGAGCTTGCGCCCGCCGTCCATCCCGGCGAACAGCTTCATCCCGAGATTTTCCACCTCGAGCGAGGCCTTGAGCACCGGAACGAGGGTGAACGAAGCCGAAGAAGTCAGGTAATCGAGCCTCAAGCCGGCATCGAGATCGACAATCCCGAGCAGGAAGCTCAGGTGCGGAGTCAGCGTGGCGAGGCCCGCGTTGCGTCCGCTCCATCCGTCGCGCCCGTCCGAGAGGAAGATCATATTGAAGTTGAAATCCAGCAGAAACCTGTACTGCTCGTCGAGGACCGGCCCGAGAGAGCCGCCCAGACGGAAATCGTGCTCGCCGACATTGCCAATATAGCGCATCCCCGCCGCAGGCTCGGCCAGGCTGGAATACACCCCGTCAGTACCGTAGCGGTAATCGAGGTTGAACTTGTAGGCGAAGAACGAGCCGCTCCTGTCCGGAGATGTAAGGTCAGCGGAGAGGCCGCCGGAATGGTAGGACGAGCGCGCATCGGCGTTGCCCGCGAAACCGCCATCATAGGAGGCGCTATAGCGCAGGCGGCCTATGGAGCTGAGATAATGCCCGCTGACTCCTAACTCGTCGCGGAGGTCGTACCAGGACCGCCCGTAATAACCGCGTCCGCGGTTATAAACGCTGAGCCCCAGGTCGCTGCGGCAAATCGGGGTATAGGCCGCATAAAGTACCGGATGCAGGGTGTAGCCGGCTCCGGCGCGCAGCGCGAACCTGCTGCCGTCGTAGGCTATCGGGTCGGGGGTAAGCTTTATCTCATACGGCGTGAACTCGTAGGCTCCCCTGTACGGGGACTCGAAGACCGAATAGTCGAAACTATAGTCGAAGCTATACAGCGAATCCGGCACGCTCATCGTCGGGCCCTGCTTCTGGAAATCCGCGAAGCGGCCCACATATTCGTTGGTAACCTCCACGCTCTGCTTTATGCCCTGCGCGGAGAGCGGAGCGGCCGCAGACAGCAGCAGCGCGGCAGACAAGAATAATGTATATCCTGTTTTCATAATCACTTCTTCATCAGGTTTTCGAGACGCTCGAGTCTCTTGTTGACATTGTCCGCCACATCGTCCCCGCCCGCGTCGGCCTCGTAGCCGTCGCGGATGCTCTCATAAGTAGCCTTGGCCTGCTCGTAGCGACCTCTCTCCACGAAGCTGTCGCCCAGCACGAGATACGCCTTGGCAAGCCAGTATGACTGCGCTCCGGCGGTCTGGGAGAAGCTGTAAACCTCGGACTCCACCTTGTCGAAGTCGCCGGTGTCGTAGAGGTTGCGTATCGTCATATAGCGGCCCTCGGCGCCCTCGGCGGTCGAAGGATTGGCCCCGAGCGCGGCGAAGATGCCCATCGCCTCGTCCCTGCGGGAGGTCGCGAGGCAGGACTTGGCCTTGATGTACTGCGCCTCGCGCCTGACATCGGAACTTACGGCGGAGTCTCCGGCCACGGCGTCGGCGGCGGAGATGGCGGAATTGTAGTCCTTGCTCCTGTAGGCGGAACGCATCATTCCGAGCCGGGCCTCCGTCCTATTCTCGTCCATCCTCGTGACGGCGAGCAGGGAGGAGTAGCCTCTGTAGGCATCCTGGTAGCGCTCAAGCTCGTAGGAAAGCTGGGCATATCTGAGACGGGACATCTCTGCGAAAGAGTATCCGGAGTCGGAGAGCATAGCCTTGGAGTAGTGGTCGCAGGCCTTCTCCTTCTCACCCGTGGCCCTGTATGACTCGGCGAGGTAGAACTCTGCCTGAAGCATACTTGAGCTCTGCGGGTAAGAATCCATAAACTTCTGGACGGCGTTTATCGCCTCGGCGTAACTGCCTGAGAGATAGAGCTGCTCGGCGCTGCTGAAATACATCTTCTCCTTCTCCTCATCGGTCTTGGCGGCGTTGAGCGCGTTGCTCTCCACATATTCCACGAACTTGTCCGGGCGCTTCATCTTCTGGTAGATGGACTCGATGGCCTTCATCGACTCCTCGGCATATTCGCTCTGAGGCATATCGGCGACGACCTGCTTATAGGCTTCGAGGGCATCGTCGTACTTGGACATGTTGCGGTAAACCATTCCCAGCCCTATCGTCGCCTTGGCCTTCCAGATCTGGTCGGAGGTAGTGTTGCGCAGGTGAGTGAAACTGCGGATGGCGTCGTTATTGTTCTTGAGGTCCATCTGGGCCCTGCCCAATTCGTACCATGCGGCATCGTACATCTGCGCCTGCGGGGAAGCATCCTCGACATGCAGCAGAGTGGAAACCTTGCGCTTGCGGTCGCCGGAGAGTCCATAGGAGATGGCCTGCTGGTAGTAAGGGTAGATATTGTCAGGGGTGTAGTACTCGGACATCACTTTCTGGTAAGAGGCGATGGCGGCCTTGTAGTCGCGCCGGCCGAAGTCGCAGTCGGCCCTGCGCACCATCGCGTCCTCGCGGTAGGCGGAGTTGCCGGAGGAGATGCAGCTGTCGAACCAGCGGGACGCGGCCTCGTAGTCCTTCTGCTTGAAATAGGCGTAGGCCACATTGTAGGCCAGGGCTTCGCCTTCAGGCATCGAGTCCAGGGCATCGGCGTTGTAGAGCTCGGTGAAGAGCCGCGCGGCGGTGGTGTAGTCCTCGGAGCGGTAGCTTGCCTCGGCCATCCAGTAGCGGGAGAACTGGTTGAGACGGTCGGTCTTCGGCAGATAATAGGCCGTCGCCCTCAGGTACGGGATAGCATCGCGGTAGGACGCGCTGGCAAAGAGCTGCTCGCCGCGAAGGAAGTTGGCCTTGGTGTAGTTGATGCGCATGTCCGGGGTGAGGTCGTCGATATTGTCGTAGGCGGCCACGGCACCGGCGTAATCCCTATCGTACAGGGCTGCGAGGGCCATATAGCTATAGACCGTCACTCCCCTCTTGCGGGTGGACCAGCGCTTGATGTAGCGGGTAAATCCGCCTGTGTCCTTGTTGAGGTCGAGGGCGAGCTTGGCGTAGTTGAACGCAGCGTCCTCGGTGATTTCGAGGTCGTAGTCCACATCCGAAGCATCGCGGAACGCATCCATCGCCGCCACCTGGTTGCGGGTGCGCAGGTAGGCGTTGGCAAGGTGGTAGTTGGCAATCTGCCCGAGCGAGTCGCTGCGGTCGCCCATCCGGCTGTAGTTCTCGATTGCGCCCTGGTAGTCGTGCACGGAGTAGAGCACCGAACCGGCGTAGAAATAGTCCTTGCGGTTCATATTCTCCGGGGTGAAGTCCTCGTAGTACTGGCGAGCCTTCTCGTTATCGCCAAGGATGAGACTGGACTCGGAGATGATTCTCGCAAGCCTCTCGCGGCGCTCCTTGGGGGCTTTCTGGTATATTCTCTCGCCCTCCTTGACGGCGAAGTCGTAGTTCTTCTGATTGAACTCACAGTCAACGATATAGAACTCGGCGAGCTCGGTAAATCTCGGGTCCACGGACGCCTTCCAGAACTTGGCCTCGGCCTCCGCGAACTTGCGGTCGTAGTAATAAATCACGCCGGAGAGATACCTTCCTGGGGCGGTGTACTGCGAGAAGTCCAGGGCCTCGAGCACGATAAAGAGGTTCTGGGCCTCCGGGTAGCGCCCGAAGGAGAATTCGCAGTAGGCGCACTTGAAGATAAATTCCGCAGTCTCGCCGGAGCCAAGCGCGGCGGAATTGACCTTGGAGAGCTCCAGCGATGCCTCGCCGTAGCTTCCCGCGTCGAAGAGCAGCCGGGCGTTCTCCCAGCGGATGCGGCCTGTCAGCACGGACGAAGGATAGCTGCGGTCGTAGTCGGCGATGCGCTCAGGATAGTCTTCGGTGCGCATCTTGACGGAGCAGAGCACGGCGTATCCGTCGGAAAGCGGAGAAGCCGGCAGGGATTCGAAAATGCTCAGAGCCCTTTCGTACATCCCGCCGTTGTAGAGCTCGACCGCCTGCCGGTAGCGCAGGGCGTCATCGTCCGCCGCGGCAAGGGTGGCTTCAGATATCAGCGAGGCCGCGAGCAGAACGGCCAGTATGGATTTCAGTTTCATAATTCTAACGCCTAATTTCACAAATTTACTCATAATTTTCGTTAAATTTGCCGTCAGAGATAAAATTATGGAAGAGAATCCGACACCACTCATATCTTTCACCGATGCCGACATCCTCAACGGCGAAAACACGGTGATATATGGCCTCAACCTGCAAATCTACGCCGGCGAGCTGGTCTATATCGTCGGCAAGGTAGGTAGCGGCAAGACCTCGATAATCCGCACCATCACGGCGGAAAATCCGCTGGGCGGGGGCAGCGCCACGGTCTGCGGCTACGTCCTGGAGAGCATCCGAAGCAAGGACATCCCCTACCTTCGGCGCCGTCTGGGAGTGGTATTTCAGGACTTCCAGCTGCTGATGGACCGCACTGTGGAGGACAACCTGCGCTTTGTGCTCAAGGCCACCGGCTGGAAAGACGAGGCCCGCATAGCAGCCCGCATCGAGGAAGTGCTTGCCGCGGTCGGGATGGGCACCAAGGCCCACAAGATGCCGCACCAGCTCTCCGGGGGCGAACAGCAGCGCATCGCCATCGCCCGCGCCATCCTCAATGAGCCAGAAGTGATCATAGCCGACGAGCCGACCGGCAACCTCGACGAGGAGACGGCAGAGGGTATTCTCCAGCTGCTCAAGAAGATAAACGAGGAGAAGAATACCGCCATCGTGATGGTAACCCACAACCGGAGCATCTGCTCCCGCTACCCGGGACGCGTGTTCGAAACCGGGGACGAGGCGTGCCGAGAGATTGTATGACTCTGAAAGAACGATACGCCGGAATCCTTGCCTGGTTCACGGAGAATCAGCCAGTAGCGGAGCCGGAGCTGCATTTCAAATCCACCTACGAGCTGCTCGTAGCGGTGATGCTCTCCGCGCAGTGCACCGACAGGCGGGTAAATATGACTACGCCCGCGTTTTTCGAGGCCTTTCCCGACCCGGAGAGCCTTTCCAGGGCATCGTTCGAAGAAGTGCTGAGTCTCATCAAATCAATCTCCTACCCCAACAGCAAGGCCCGGCACCTTATCGGGATGGCGGGCAGACTGGTCAGTGATTTCGGGGGCGAGGTGCCGTCCGACATCGACGCGCTGATGACCCTGCCGGGAGTGGGACGCAAGACGGCCAATGTGGTGGCCTCGGTGACCTGGGGCGAGCCCGTCATCGCCGTGGACACGCATGTATTCCGCGTGGCGCGCAGGCTCGGTCTCTCCCGCGGCAAGACTCCGCTGGAAGTGGAGAACGACCTCGAGAGGCACATCGCCTCGGAGCTCCGCCCCGTCGCGCACCACTGGCTCATCCTGCACGGCCGCTACACCTGCACGGCACAAAAGCCAAAGTGCGAAGGATGTCCCCTCGCACTCTGGTGTAAAACTTATTCTGGGTAGGTCTGCAGCGGTTTACGCGCAGAACTGTCGTTTCAGAGCCTCGATTTTCGCGTCGGCATCGGCGCCCTTGGCCCCGAAATAGAACTTGATCTTAGGCTCCGTGCCGGAAGGACGCACAGAGACCACATCTCCCGCCTCGTCGAAGAACTGCAGCACATTTGATGACGGCTGTCCGGTCTTCTCCGGCTCAAGGTAGTCAATCACATTGCATACCGGCGAACCGCACATTTCCTTAGGAGGATTGTTCCTCAGTTCGACCATCATCTGCTGGATTTCGGCCGCGCCGGAGATGCCCTTGCGAACCACTGACACGAGACCTTCCTTGCGGTATCCGTACTCGGAATATATCTTCTGGAGCAGTTGGTAGAGGGTAAGTCCCTGCTCTGCGGCCCAGGCTGCGCTCTCGGCCACCATCATCGCGGCCACCTGAGCGTCCTTGTCGCGGACGAACTGGCCCACATTGAAGCCGTAGCTCTCCTCGCCGCCGCAGACGAACTCGCCGTCGGCCTCGTGGCGCTTGACCACTTCAGCGATGTATTTGAATCCCGTAAGCACATTATACACAGGCACTCCGAAGCTCTTGCAGATGTCGGTGATAAGCTCGGTGGTGACGATGGTTTTGACCACATACTTGCCTTCCCCGAGGGTCCCCATCTCGCGACGGCGGCTGAGGATGTAGTAGGTCAGGATGGAAGCGGTCTGGTTGCCGTTGAGCAGCACCATCTTGCCGTCGTTGTCGCGAACCGCGATGCCGAGACGGTCGGCGTCAGGGTCTGAGCCCATCACGAGGTCGGCGCCGGTCTCCTCGGCCTTGTCGAGGGCCATCTTGAGAGCCGCCGGCTCCTCCGGGTTAGGAGAGACTACTGTCGGGAAATCGCCGTCTGACACATCCTGGTCAGGCACATGGATAATATTTTTGAATCCCACGCGCTTCAGGAGCTCCGGTATGAGGCGCACGCCGCAGCCGTGGAGCGGAGTATAGACTATCTTGAGGTCGGAATGTTTGCGGCAGAGGTCACCGCTGAGGCTCAGCGACTGCAGGTCGCAGAGGTACTTCTCGTCCACATCGGCGCCCATGGCCTCGACTTCGCCGCAGCGCAGTCCGGACTTGAACTTCACCATTGACGGGTCGCTGACCTTTGCCACCTCGGCCACGATTTCCTTATCGACAGGGGAAGTAACCTGTCCGCCGTCGGACCAGCTCACCTTGTAGCCGTTGTATTCCTTAGGGTTGTGTGATGCCGTAATCATCACTCCGGCCACCGCCCCCTTGAGGCGTACCGAATAGCTCATCTCCGGCGTAGGACGGATATTGTCGAAAATATAGACGTGGATGCCATTGGCGGAAAGCACATCGGAAGTGATGCGGGCGAACTCCTTGCTGTGGTTGCGGGAGTCGTAGGAGATGCACACCTTCGGGTCAGGGTCGCTGCAGTGGCTGAGGATGTAGTTCGCAAGCCCCTGCGTGGCCATTCCCACAGTGTATTTGTTCATACGGTTGGTGCCCACGCCCATCAGCCCGCGCAGACCGCCGGTGCCGAATTCGAGGTTCTTGTAGAACGCATCTTCCAGAGCGGCCGGGTCGCCGCCGCGAAGCTGCTGTACCTTGATTTTGGTCTCCTGGTCGAAGTCTCCCTCCAACCAGCTCTGTGCCCTTAATTCGAATTCTTTCATATTTTGCAAGTCGAGAATTAGTTTCCCAAAGTTATGAATTTTCGCTAAAAACTGCAAATCCGCTTAATCTCCCGAGCCGCCGCGCATCAGGGCTTCCATCCTGGAGATTGCGGAGCCTCGGAGAGCCTTGTGCGAAAGCGCGGAGCGGAGGATGCGGAGGCGGTGTGTGTCGCTGCCGGAGAGGTCATAGAATCCGCGGGCGAGCAGCCACTCGGACTTTTTCTTCGCCTCCGGGCCGTATATACCCACGGGCGAATACCAGTTGAGCTGGAAGCGTATCCCCATCTCCTTCAAGGACTTGTACTCCTTCTCATCCATATAGATGTAGCGCTCCGGATGTGCCAGCACCGGGAAATAGCCCTTAGACTTTATGTGCTCGAGGAGAGCGTGGAAATTCATCGGAGGGGTGAAGTAGGAGGTCTCCACAAGCAGCCTCCCCTCGCCCAGCGTCAGCACTTCCCCCTTGTCGAACCTATCTTCGAAAAGGCAGTCGAGCATATTTTCAGCGGCAAGACGGAGTTCTATCTTGCCCCCGGCCTCGGCGTAGGCTTTCTGCAGCTCGGCGAAGCGCGCGCGCAGGTCTTCCGGGGTGTTGGGCATATCCTCCATCACATGCGGGGTAAGATATACCCTTGCGACTCCGAGGGACTCGTAGAGAGAGAGTATCTCCAGGGTTTCTTCCGGGGTTCCGACGCCGTCGTCAACTCCGGGGAGCAGATGGCAGTGCCAGTCGGTGTATCCGCGGAGGAGGCCCGCCTGCTCAACTGATTTTTTGCCGCCGAATGGCCACATAGTTAATTGTCCTTCTTCTTCGAGGCGGAGCCGTAGTAACCCTTCTCGCCGTAGCCGTAGTGGTAGCCGTAATGGTAACCGTAGCTGTAGCCATAGTGGCCGTGTCCGGCGCCAGGAGCGGAGCCGTTGAGGATAAGGGTCATATTCTTGAACTTCTGCTCCCTATAGAGCTTCTCCAGCTCCGGCACCATGCTCTTCTCGAGCAGGTTGGCGCGGACAACGAAGATAGTCCTGTCGGCAAAAGTCTCGATAATCTGGGTGTCGGCCACAATCTCGATAGGCGGACAGTCGATGAAGATATAATCATACTGAGGCCTAAGAGTCTCTATCGCCTCCTTGAAACGGGCATCGAAGAGGAGCTCGGTAGGGTTAGGCGGCATCTTACCTACAGGCAGGACGGAGAGGTTCGCGACGCCGCTCATCGGACGGATGAGAGCCTGTAGGTCATCATCCTGATGGGAGAGATAGTTGCTCAGGCCGTGGTGAGGAGAGTTCACGAACTCGGAAGACGAGCCGCGGCGGAGGTCACCGTCGATTACGAGTACCTTCTTGCCCTTGATGGCGAAGCTTACGGCGATGTTGATGCAGAGGAATGACTTGCCGGAGCCGGGGTTGAACGAAGTCAAAATCATGACCTTCTGGTCCCTGTCCTTGTTCATCATAAACTCGAGGTTGGTGCGGAGCACGCGGAAGGCCTCGTTGACGCCGTTTCGGTTGCCCTGCTCCACTACCACGCGACGCTCATTCTCCTCGTTCTTGGCCAGCTTGAAGTATTTCTTCTTCGAAGGCAGCAGAGGAATCTCACCGGCAAACGGAATCGTCACATTCTCAAGGTCTTTCTTGCCGCGGATGCGGGTATTGAGGACCTCCATCACATAGATGGCTCCGAGCGGGATGAAGAGTCCGAGAGCGAAGGCGAGCAGCAGGATGTTGCGCTTGACTGGAGATGTCGGCTTGCGCTTGCCGTACGGCGGGTTGATAATACGGGTGTTGTATGCGGTGAACGCCTGCGAGAGCTCGTTCTCCTCGCGCTTCTGAAGGAGGAAGAGGTATAGGGTCTCCTTGACTTTCTGCTGGCGCTCTACGCTGAGCAGGTACTTGGCCTGGGAAGGGTTGGACGCAATGCGGGAGGTCGCCTTATCCTCGGTCTCCTGCAGGGATTTGAGCTGCGCGTTGAGGGTGACGATCTGGTTGTCGATGGAAGTGATGACGGCGCTGCGCATCGCCTCGAGGGCCGCGTCCATGTCAACTACGAGAGGGTTGCTCACGGATGAATTGGCTACCAGGGAGTTGCGCTGCAGAAGCTGGGTATTGTACTCGGAAATCTGCTTTTCGATGGAAGTGCTCTCGATGCCGGAGTTGGCCGGGAGGAGCTGGTAGCGGTTGGCATCGTTGATGAGGTAGTCGCGGACATAGCGCGTCATATACAACTGGTTCTGCACCTTGACCTGCTCGAGATTGGCCTGATTGCCCTGGGTCATGTAGAGGTTGGATGCAGCCTGCACGTCCGGGATGAGGTGCTCGGACTTGTAGGAGGAGATGTCGTTGTCCACATTTCCGAGTTCGCGCTCGATGACGCTCAGACGCTCGTTGATAAACATGCTCGTGCTCGCCGCAATCTGGTTCTTGTCCTTCACCCAGTTCTGGTTGTACACGCTGATGAGGGTGTTGAGCACATCTTCTGCGCGCTGCGCCGAATTGTCCTTGTAGGTGAGGTCGATTACCGTGGCCTTGTCGCTGTTGAGCTCGACATTGAGGTTGGCGCAGCAGGCGCTGATGGCGTAGTAAAGGATGCTCTTATGGATGTAGAAGGTGTATTCTTCTCCGGCCACATAGTTCTCGTTGGGCTGCACGAGGATGGCTCCAATCGGAGATGAGAACGGCTCGCCGAGCCGGCCCGCACAATCGTTTTCGGTCTTGATTTTGTCGCCCTTGAGTATGAAATCGCTCACCGTAAGGCTGCTGTCCGGATGGATTTTAAGGGTGAACGAGGCACCGTCGTCCTCCATCAAGTCGGTCAGTTCCACGCGGATAGGCAGGTTCAGGCCGTAGGCCACCTTGTCGTGGAATGTCCCAGGTGCGAAGTAGCGGATGTCCAGGTGCAGGCGCTTCACGACTTCGGCCATCGTTGCAGGCGAAGCGAAGGCAATCACCTCATTGTTGACATTGGTCTTGGACTGGAAGAGTCCGAGGTTGGAGAAGTCTCCGAGATCGGAGGAGATTGTCTTGCCTTTGGAGTCCTCCTTTATAAGCACGGAGGCGGTACGGGTATATACTGGCTGGGTGCGCAGGATATAGGTTATTGCCAAGCCCAGGCACACGACCAGCGAAAGTACGAACCATTTCCATTTGGCCAGGCAGAGAAACAGGAGGTCCTGTATGCGCAGGGAGTCGTTTTCCTGCTCGATGGCCGGATTGGTAGGGGTGTTTTCCATATTCGAGTTTTATTTTATCACGTTCAATATCATCACGGTGACTGAAGTCAGCACGGAAGTGAGGGAGAGCCAGAATGATGTCGAACGGATGTTGTTGCCGTTGACGGTGGACTGGCGGGCACGGGTCTCGTTGGGCTCGACATAGACTATGTCGTTCTGACGCAGGTAGTAAACCGGCGACGCATAGAGGTCCGCGCAGGAATTGAGGTTGACCTGGTAGAATATCTTGGAGCCGTTCTCCTCCCTCTGGACGAGCACCTTGTCGCGCTGTCCGTAGATGGTGAGGTCGCCGGCCATGCTGATGGCGTCCATTATGGAGATGCGGTCACGGTCGATGTTGATGCGGCCCGGCTTGTTGACTTCTCCGAGCACAGAGATGGTGAGGTTCTCGAACTCAACGGTCACCACAGGGTCCTTGATGAGGTTGCCTGAGATGAGGCTTTCCTTTATGAACGCGGCGATTTCGCTGCGGGACATCCCTGCCACATGAAGCTTACCGAGCACCGGGAAGTCGATTTCACCATATTTGTCGATGGTGTATCCGGTCATTCCTCGCGCGATGGAAGAGTTGGAGCTGCCGCCGATCTGGTTGGATACGATCGGTAGGTTAAAAAGGTTGGTCAGCATCGGGTCACGGCTGTTCACGATGATGGAGATTTTGTCCCCCTCCTGCAGTTTGATGTCTTCGGCGGACGGTACCTTCACCTCCTCGCCCAGCTGGACGTCCATAAAATATGCGGCTTTCGGGGCGGCGCACGATACTGCCATCATCACAAGCGCTGCCAGAGACAGCCATTTGGTCATTTTCATTGATATCAATTCCACATTAAAATTCACTAAACGGCAAAGTTAGCAAAAAAAATCCTGCATACAAATTTTCATCGGGCTGCCGCCTGAAGTGACTGGGCGAGGCGTTATACCGAGAAGAATAGCCAGACTGAGGCGGCGATCATCACGCCGGCCACGATTTTCTGGTAGAGTTTCTTGTTGATGTTGTGTATCAGCTTGATGGCGATAAAGTTGGCGAGCATCATGGCGAGGCCTATCAGCACTCCGCAGATGAAGATGTCCCAGTTCATCAGGTCAAGTTTGCCGTACATGAATATCTTGATTATGTGCATCGCCGTGGCCGCGGTGGCTTCGCTGGCGATGTAGGCGACAGGGGTCAGGCCCAAAGTCAGGAAGACCGCGCTGCTGAGCGGTCCGGAGATGCCGAGGAGCCCGTTTATGAGGCCGGTGACGCCGCCGCCGATTATCATCGTGGCAGGCTTTTTCGGCAGGGTCATTTTGCCCATTATCTTCATTATCGCGAAGATTATGAGGAAGATGCAGAGGAGTCTGGTCATCGGGACTTTGGGCACGACGGCAAAGCCGAAAGCTCCGAGCGCCGTGAGCGGTGCGGCGAGGATCAGAAAGCGTCCGGCCTGCTTCCATTCGATGTTGCGGAAGCCCATCCCCATCTTGGACAAGTTACTGAGCATCTGAGCGATAGTGGACACGGGGACGGCAACTTCGACTCCGTAGAAAGTGGTCAGCACCGGCAGCAGTATCATCCCGCCGCCGAAGCCAACGGCCCCGGAGAGCAGGCCCGCCACAAATCCCACGGCGAGCAGAATCAATAGAGTTGATGTTTCGAGCATATTTCGGGCAAAATTAATATATTATTGGCACAGTTTGCACACGGAATAGTATTTAGGGCGGCTTTGGGGTGCAAAACGTAGGGTTTTGCACACGGACACCGTCTGTCGCGCAACGGCTGGTATTTGCCAAATATTGGTTACTTTTGTAGAATCGGCAAAAGAGGCCAAGAAAATTCTTAATAATTGCGGAAATGATGAAAAGGATAATTACAATACTTATGCTGCTCGGGGCTATGTCCCTACAGAGCGGCGCGCAGGACACGAAAACGTCCCAAAAAGTCTATGCCGGGATACTGGAGGCTATGAACCCGGCGGAGCGCAATGTCACCCCGTCGCCGGACGGCACGATGGTGGCGTTCACCCGCGGCAACGACCTCTGGGTGCGTTCGGTGGCCGATTCCTCCGAGACCCGCCTCACCTTCGACGGCTCGGAGCTGATACTCAACGGCTACGCTTCCTGGGTCTATTATGAGGAGATTCTGGGCCGCGCATCCAACTACCGCGCGTTCTGGTGGAGCCCGGATTCAAGGAGGATAGGCTTCTACCGCTTCGACAACTCCGGGGTGCCGATGTTCCCGATATTCTCGCCGTTCGGACAGGGCGGCTCGCTCTCGCAGACCCGCTACCCCAAGGCCGGGCAGACCAACCCGGAGGTGCGCGTGGGAATAGTCAATGCCGGCGGCGGCGACATAGTCTGGGCGGACTTCGACCCGGAAGCGGACCAGTATTTCGGCATCCCGTTCTGGGGCGCAGATTCTAAGGAGCTCTACATTTCCCGCGAACCGCGCAGGCAGAACACCCTCGACCTCTTTGCCGTGAGCGTGCTTGACGGCAGCCGCCGGCAGGTCTATCACGAAGAATACCCTACCTGGGTGGAATGGATTGAGGGAATGATATTTACGGACAAGGGCCTGTATATGGCGCGCAATTTCGAGACGGGCTGGGAGCAGATTTATTTCCTCTCCTACGACGGGACGCTCAAGCGCCTCACCGACGGGGAGAACTGGGACATCAGCCTGCTCAAGGTGGACGAGAAACGGGGGAATGTCTGGTTCACGGCGAAGCGCGACTCCCGCCTGCACGCCACGCTCTACCGGCTCGACCGCAAGGGACGCATCACTGCGCTTACCGACCCCGCATACAATCTGAGGGCAATCGAAATAGCCGATGACGGCAAGACATTTACCGCCGACATCTCCAATGCGCGCGAGCCGTGGAGAGGTATCAGCGGACGCACGGACCGCTTTGACTGCAAGGTGGTTACGGACACTTCGACCGTGGACCTCTCGAGCCGCCCGTCGCCGCAGATAGTTCAGATTGAGAACGACGGCTTCGAGCTCTATGCGCTTATGTCGCTGCCGCGGAACTTCAATCCGGCACGCAAATACCCGGTGGTGATGCAGCTCTACGGCGGACCGGGCACTCCTTATGTGCGCGACAGGTGGAACGACCGCGATGCTTCCGACGCCTGGTGCTACGACAACGGCATTATCTATATTGTGGCGGACCCGCGTTCAAGCGGGGAGAACGGTCGCAGGGGTATGGATCAGGCGTTCAGACGGATGACGGTAATTGAACTTCAAGACTACATCGCTTGGGCGAAATGGCTGCAGGCGCTGCCGTATGTGGACGCTTCGCGCATCGGGGTGGAGGGATTCTCCTTCGGGGGGACGACCACTGCGATGCTGGTGCTGCGCTATCCTCAGTATTTTAGCTGCGGGGTCGCGGGCGGTGGAGTCTATGACTGGACGCTCTACGATTCGCATTATACTGAGCGCTTTATGGATACGCCTCAGGCCAATCCGGAGGGCTACGCGGAGGCGAGCGTGCTGACTTTCGTGCCGGGAGTTTTCGCTGCCGACAATGCGCTAAAGCCTGCTCCGGGTGCGCTCAAACTCACACACGGCACGGGCGACGACAATGTGCATTTCCAGAATACCCTGCAGCTTGTGGATGCCCTGCAGAAGGCTGGCTACCAGTTCGAACTGATGATTTATCCGGACGGGATGCACGGCTACCGCGGCTACCAGCACCTGCACGACCGCGAGTCGGACCATATTTTCTGGACCAGGAATTTGCTGAAGTAAAACTGATTTTCCCCGACGCTTCCCCTAAGTCGGCCCCCGAGCTTGTCGAGGGGCCAAGCTGCCTGCGGTTGCTAAGAGAGTCGAAGCATCGAGGGGCCCGCAGTGCCTAGCGGAGAATTTCAGCGACAATCAGCACCCTGCCCTCGGAGCTGCTGCAGCCGAAGATGTGCTGCGGACCGCCGCCGCGTACTCCCATCCGTTTGCGGAGCTCATCGCTGCTGAGCGGAAGGTTACGGGCGCTCACTTCAGCATCGGGGCAGCGCTGTCCCAAAGCCTTGGCCTCCTGTCCGGAGAACGGGCGCACTTCCTTGATTCTGAATATCTTGAATAAAGCTTCGGGCACTCCGTTTAATACCGAACCTGCCATCGTTGCCGCTGAGATGTCGGGCAGTCCTGCTGTCACAGCACCGCAGACATAAAGCTGCGTTGACGGGGCAAGCTTGGCAAGCCCGAAGCGGCTGCAAATCAGCTTGTATGCTCCGGATTTCATCAGGGCCGCGCGGGGCTCTAGCAGCAGCTGACCCTCCGCCGGTCCGGAGCAATACACGGCCTCGGCCTCGCGCTCTTCTTCCGGGGTGAAGCTGAACGCTGCACCAAGCCTGACACCTTCCGCAGCCCCGGGCTCCGCGGCAATTTCCGAACTATAAGCGAAGCCGGAATCGCCCTCGAGCTCCCTTGCCGTGATGGTGTAAGTCCCAGTGTGACCGCGCCTTAGCAGACAAAGCAGCTCCTTGACCTCCGAGTGCAGACTGACTATGTGCACGGCTTCCAGACATTCCCCGAATTCTCCGGCCAGAAGGCTGATGTCGGCCATCGGGGAGAGTTTGAGCAGTATGGTGCCGGCCCTGGAGAGCAGCATCGGCAGCATCGGGCGGATGTCGGGGGAGCAGTCCTCCAGGCGGAAGACCTTGCGGCCCGCGCCGTCGCGCCTTGCCGGGTCGGCGAAAATCACATCGCACTCCGGCAGCTCGACCGACGGTCCGACTTCCTCGTTCCGCACTTCTATATTGTTGACTCCCAGCCGCTTGAAATTCCGTGCTGCGGCCTGCGCCAGCTCCGTCGAACGCTCGTAGCTGATGACCTTGCGGGCGATGCCGGAGAATGCCAGACTGTCGATTCCTAGGCCGCAGGTGAGGTCGCAGAGAGTCCCGATCCCGCCCGGGAAGAGCCCCGCGAGCAGTTCGCGCTTGAAACCGGCGGTCTGCTCCGAAGAGCACTGCTCCAGAGAGAGCGCGGAAGGAATCTCTAGCGGCTCCAGCCCCCCGGCCTTGCGAGCAGCGGACGCAGAGGCCCAGGCCGGCAGTTTCCTGCCCGTCCTGCGCTCCGTCTCGGCATCCAGTCCGCCAAGTATGTCCGCAAAACTTTTCTTCATTCCCCGGCAAAGTTAAAATCTTGTTTTGGAATTCCGTGTGCAAACGGGCCCCTTTTGCACACGGAACCTACTCATCGCGGAGACATCCACGCGGCCTAACCAAAAAACTCGTCCTTGAAATTAACAAGATAGACCCTCTTCACGGCGCGGGTAAGGGCGGTGTACAGCCACTTGAGATCGTCCACGCTCTGCTCCGGCAGCCAGAACGGGCAGTCGACAAAGACGCAGTCCCACTGGCCGCCCTGCGACTTATGACAGGTAATCGCCTCCGCATACTTGAGCTGCAGCGCGTTGAAATATTTGTCCTCACGCACCGCCTCCCAGATTTTCCGCTTCGTGCCCCGGTCCGCATAATCCTCGCAAACCCCCTGATACAGAGCATTCTGCTGCTCGCGGGTAAGGGTCGCCGACTCGGAAGTCAGCGTATCCAGGCACACCTTTGCATTGATGGAGACATCGTCATAGTCCGGGAACTCCAACACCGCGTCCGCGAAATGCAGCCCGTAGCGCTCCTCGTGATGGTTGAGACTCACCAGATTGGCAATGTCGCCGTTGGCGATATAGTCCAGCCCCTTGACCTCCTCCACAAACTGGTAGCAGTTCTTCACTATCATCAGGCGGTCGCCCCGCACCAGAGACTCCTCCTTGAACTGCACCATCCCGCGGATGCCGTTGTTGTAGCGCACGGCCCGCTTGTTGGAGCGGCAGAGCACCACCGTCCCGTCCTCGCCAAATTCGGAATAAGCATCGGAGAGCGTATCGATCAGCTCCGCCCCGCTTACCCTCTGCACATCATCTATCCCGCTGAGATCCAGCTTGATATCATCGAAAGTATCCTCCGGAGAACTCGCAGCTATAATCTCGCGAAGCATAGTGGCGTTGCGCAGGATTCCCGACTCCGCCGCCTGCCTCACCACCGAGGTCAGGGTGCAGTAGCGCACTCCCCCGAAGCCGTCCATATAGTCCTTGCTCAGCGCAGGCGAAGCTTCCATCCCCACCGGAGGCAGCTGCGCCGCGTCGCCTATCAGCAAAAGCCTGCAGTCCACGCCGTTACGCACGAAACTTACTAGATCTTCCAGCAGGTTGCCGCTGCCGAAGACCGAGCCGGAAGCCCCCTGCTGGCCGTCAATCCCGATGAGCGAGACTTCATCCACCACGAAGAGGGTGCAGCGCGCCTTGTTGGGGGCGAGGGAAAAACTGCCGTAGCCGTCCGAGCCGACGCTCTTCTGGCGGTAAATATGCTTGTGAATCGTGAAAGCCGGGCGGCCGCAGACCGATGAAAGCACCTTGGCGGAACGGCCCGTCGGAGCCAGCAGCACCGAAGGGACACCGAACTCGCGCAGAGCCCGCGTCACAGCGGCCACGGCCGTAGTCTTGCCTGTGCCGGCATAGCCGTTGACCACCATTATATCGGCATCGTCACAGGTAGCGAACTCCGCCATATTGCGGAAAAACGCGGCCTGGCAGGGCGTCGGCTCGCCGGGAAAGCGCTTCAGAAAGCGCTCCAGAAGAGTCTCGGCACGGCTGCTCATCCTCTGTGACGGTCAAAAAGCATCCCGAACGCCGCGAGCACAGGATAAATTTCTATACGCCCGAGGAACATGTCGAGCGAAAGCACCATCTTGCCCGTCAGCGAAACGGCATTATACGAGCCCATAGTACCAAGTTCACCGCAGGCAGGGCCCACATTGCTGAGGCTCATCACCGTGGCTACCAGCGAGTTGTCGGCATCAATGCCGGCGCAGAGACAGAGGAAGATCGAGACTATGGCGACGAGCGAATAGAGGCAGAGATACAGCAGGTGCGGAGCCACATCCGAAGCCCTTAGCAGGCGCTTGCCCAGCCGCACCTCATTGACCGAAGACGGGTGCAGGATATTGTCCACATAACGCCCTATAGACTTGAAGAGCAGGAGAATCCTGTCCACCTTGACACCGCCGCTCGTAGAGCCCGCAGTACCGCACATCACCGCGGAGAAGAGCAGCAGCCCCACCATCCACATCGGCCAAAGGGCATTGTCCATAATGGCGAATCCGCTCGTGGACGATACGCAGAGCGTGCTAAACAGCGCATTCCAAAGCGCGTTGCCCCAGTTCGGGCAGAGATGCGCGGCCCGCAGCCCGATGGAAAGCACGAACGCCACGACGAGCACCGATATGGAGTAGAACTTAATGACAGGGTTGTGCAGCGGCTTCAGGGAGCGCGTAATCACGGATATGTATATGAGGCCGAAGTGAATGGAAGACAGATACATACAGAGCATCGTCACAGCCTCCACGGCCCGCGAGTCGAAGGCGGCGAGGGAAGCGTTGCGCGTGCTGAATCCGCCCGTCGCCGCAACGCTCATCGCGTGACAAACGGCATCGAAAGCCCCCATCCCGGCAAGCAGATAGCCCAGGAACGCCAGCACAAAAATGCCGATATACACATACGCGAACACATACACTATCTTGTTGGGGCGCGTCGAATAGCCGGCCCGCCCGAGCGCGGTCAGCTCCATATTCGTAAGCCGCATCCTCATCGGACTGGACTCCGGGATAATCAGAAGCAGGAAAACGACGACTCCCAAACCTCCGATGAAATGGGTGGAAGAACGCCAGAACAGAAGGCTGCGGGGAAGCGCCTCCACATTGTCCAGAATCGTCGCGCCGCAGGTCGTGAAGCCGCTCACCGACTCAAACCAGGCGTTCTGCAGGGTGAACGGGCCGCCCCAAAGCGCATACGGCAGCATGCCGAAGACGAAGGACAGCAGCCAGGAGAGAGTGATGATCACATAACCCTCCTTGAGGCTGATGGCGGACGCCCTGCGCACGAAGATAAAGGGGAATATGCCGACGATGAAGGTAATCAAGAACGAAATCGACAGGGCGGCGAGCGCCGAATCGTTGCCGTTCCCTATCGACACGAGCACCGAGAGGAACATAAAAAGCGCGCTGACCAGCAGTGCGGAACCTATGTTTCTGCTGATTACTTTCCAGTTCATTTGTGGATTTCCCTGATGCGGCGGCGGAGCTGCTGGTTCTCGCCCGCAAGTTCCGAGATGCCCTCGTTGAGCTCGGCGAGCTGGTCGTCACCGTCGAAGCGAACCGTATATTTCTTGTCCGTCGAGCGGTATGCGCTCAGCGCGTCAAGCATCCTGTAGAGAGGGTTGACATAGTAGGCAAGCATAAAGAAGAGCAGCATCAGCACGAGCATAAGTCCCACTCCCACAGCCACTATGCCCGGGATGATACTCCGGTAGAAACCTCTCTCGAAGGTGGCGGAGTTGCGCACCAGATCCTGATGTATCACGGAAGTGAGCTTGTCCATATCGGAGCGCAGGCGCTCGTAGCGCGGCTGCAGCCGCTCGAAATACCAGGAGCGGGAGTCGATGAAGTCCGAAGTCATCACATCCTCCAGCTCCAGAGAAGTCAGCATATACGCGGCATAGGAATACATCACCGAGTCCGCCAGCGGCGCGGCCTGGTTGCCCTCTCCGCTCATCCTCAGCGAGTCGCAGTGCGACTTGAAATATTCATCGTCAAAGGCCGGGAGCCTCCCCGCGGAGATGTCGTCGCCTATAACTTCAAGTATGTCAAGGTTGTATGTATTGCTCATATCGCGGAGGCGGTTGGCCACGTTGATGCTGCTGATGTCGTCCGCGATGAGGCTGGAGACATAATTGCTCATACTGGAGTACTCCATCACGGAGATGATGGATGAGACGAGAAGTATGGCCGCGATGGACAGAAGGCTCAGTATCAGCTTGGATTTCAGCTTCAAACGCACCGAGCGGAGCTTCCTCCACCCGGCCGCGAGCCTTGCCGTTAATTTCTCTGCTGCCATTTTTTAATTTTTTCAAAAATAATTCACAAATATATGAAAAAAATACATATTTTTGCATTGATTAATACACGGCATATGACATCGTCTTTCCTCAGCGACACCACAAGCAAGAACGCCCTCATCAAGCGGGAGATACTTCGCCTGTGCATTACGCACAAGAACTACAGCATAGCCGACTTCAGCCGCGCTCTCGGCATCAGCGTGCCGACCATCACCAAACTCATCTCCGAGCTCATCGACGACAACTTCCTCCAGGACGAAGGCAAGGTCGGGACGAGCGGAGGCCGCAGGCCGAGCGTCTATGGCCTCAACCCTGACGCAGGCTATTTCGTGGGCGTGGACATAGCGCGACACCACTTTCACATCGCAATCAGCAACTTCAAGGGAGAGATAATCAAGTTCATACAGGACATCGAGTTCGTGCTCGAAGCCAACGAGCTCTCCTTCCGCACCATCTGCCGCATGGTCAAGGACGAGGTCACTCGCAGCGGCATCCCCTGGATCAAGGTGCTCGGCGTGGGCGTGAGCCTCTCCGGCCGCGTCAACCCCGAGAAGGGCTACAGCCTCACCTACTTCGTCAGCGACGACATCCCTCTCAAGAGCATCTTCCAGAAGGAGTTCAACGCCCCAGTACACATCGAGAACGACTCCCGCGCCATGGCCTACGGCGAATATATGGACCTCGGGCCGAAAGCCGACAAGAATATGATATTCATCAACTTGAGCTGGGGTCTCGGCATGGGCATCATCACCGACGGCAAGCTGTACTACGGCAAATCCGGATATTCCGGAGAGATCGGACATTTCCCTGCCCTCAACAACGACATCATCTGCCGCTGCGGCAAGGTGGGCTGCCTCGAGACCGGCGCATCCGGATCGGCGCTGCACAGGATGATGATCGAGGAGCTCAAGAACGGGCATTCATCCTCGCTGCGCAAGCCTTTCAATGAAAGGGGCGACATCGAACTCGACGAGATTCTCAAGGCCGTGGAAGAGGGCGACGTGCTCGCAATCGAAGGCATAGGCAAGATCGGCGACACCCTCGGGCGGGGCATCTCCGGCGTGCTCAACATATTCAACCCGGGCCTCGTGGTCATCGGAGGCCGTCTGATAGTCGGCAAGGACTACCTGCTCCTCCCTATCAAGACCGCCGTCAACCGTCTCTGTCTCTCCAAGGTATCGTCCGACACCTCCATCGTACTCTCCAGGCTAGACCGCCGCGCGGCCTCAGTGGGCGACTGCCTGCTCTCCCGCGACATAGTGTTGGGACTGCGATAGAAGCAGCCTTAAAATATGGCAAGTTATCTACAGATTGAGAACATCTCCAAGTCCTACGGGCAGAAGGTGCTCTTCGAACACATAGGCTTCAATGTCAACGAGGGCGACAAAATCGCGCTCATAGCCCCCAACGGCAGCGGCAAGACCACCCTGCTCCGCATACTCGCAGGCAGGGACAGTTCCGACTCCGGCGGCAGAATCATCTTCCTCAAGGACATACGCATCGCTTTCCTGGAGCAGGAATACGACTACGATCCGGCCCTCAGCATCCGCGAGCAGCTGCTCCGCCACAGCGAACGCATGCGCGCGGACTTTCACCAGGAGAGCCAGGAGCTCTTCGAGCGCAGGGCCGTGGAATTCCTGACCAATTTCCGGATAAGCGACCCGGGCAAGAAGATGGGCGAGCTCTCCGGCGGCGAAGTCAAGAGGGTGGCCCTCAGCGAGATGCTGGCGATGGAAGCGGACTTCCTCATAATGGACGAGCCCACCAACCACCTCGACATCGAGGCCGTGGAATACCTCGAAGGCTACCTCAAGCGCAGCCGCTGCACCCTGCTGATGGTGACCCACGACCGGTATTTCCTCGACCGCGTCTGCAACATAGTGATGGAGCTGGACCGCGGTGCCGTCTATACCTACCGAGGTGATTATCAGAACTATCTGGAGAAGCGTTCCGAAAGGATAGCCTCCTACAACGCCGAGACCGACAAGGTGCGCAACCTGCTCCGCCGCGAGCTGGAGTGGATACACGCCACCCCCTGCGCCCGCTCCGGCAAGGCCAAATACCGCATCAACGCCTTCCACGAACTCTCCGACAGGGCCTCGCAGGTCTATACCAGCAAGAGCGTCAGCCTGGAGGGAGTGGGCGAAAGCTCCCGCCTCGGCAACAAGATAATCAACTGCAAGGCAGTGGATTACATCTGGGAGGGCAAATATCTGCTGCGCGACTTCAGCTACAATTTCCAGCGATGCGACAGGATAGGCATCGTAGGGCGCAACGGCATAGGCAAATCCACCTTCCTTGAGCTGCTCACCGGCGGCATCCAGCCAAGCGGCGGCATCATCGAGAGGGGCGACTCGCTCGTCATAGGCTACTACCGGCAGGAAGGCATCAGCTTCGAAGGCGACGACACCGTGCTCGACATCGTGGGCGACACCCGCCTGCTGGGGCATTTTCTCTTCCCGCACGATATGCTCACCACGCGCGTCTCCCGGCTCTCCGGAGGCGAGAAGCGCAGGCTCTACCTGCTCACCATCCTGATGCGCAACCCCAACCTGCTCATACTCGACGAGCCGACCAACGACCTGGACATCGTGACCCTCAACATCCTGGAAGAATACCTCCGCGACTACAAGGGCAGCCTGCTCGTGGTCAGCCACGACCGCCACTTCCTCGACAGGGTCGTGGACCATCTGCTCGTATTCTGCGGAGACGGAGTGGTCAAGGACTTCATCGGCAGCTTCAGCGAATACCGGTCATACATCCGCGACTACGAAGCGGAAAAGCGCAATTCTGAGGCCGCACAGAAGCCGAAACCAGCCCCGGAGAAGAAGCCGGCCGCGCCCGCCGCAGGCAAGCCGAGAAAGCTCAGCTTCAAGGAGATGCAGGAACTCAAGGGCATAGAAGAACGCCTCCCGCAGCTCGAGGAGGAAAAGTCCAGGCTCGAAGCCGATATGAGCTCCGGCACGCTCGGATACGAGCAGCTGCAAAAAAGCTCCTCGCGTCTGGAGGAGCTTATCGCTGAAATCGACAATCTGGAGACCCGCTGGCTGGAGCTCCAGCCCTAGGGGTTTGCCACCGGCGCATCGCTTGCCCGGCGGCAGTTTCCGGACTATTCCGGTTTATATGAATCCTTGAGGGTGACGGTCCTGTTGAATATAGGCTCTTCTTCCGTGGAATCCTTGTCCTTGATATAATAGCCTGTACGCTCGAACTGCACGGCGATGCCGGATGCGTCGTCAAGCAGCGCAGGCTCGGCAAGGCCCGTTCCCAGGGTGAGGGATTCCGGATTGAGGAAGTCCTTATAGTCCTTATCCTCAGGCACCTGGCTCATATCGGCAAGGGTGAAGAGGCGGTCGTAGTTGCGCAGGGTGATTTTCTTTGCGTAGTCGCAGGAAACCCAGTGTATGGTGCCCTTGACGCTTCTCCATTCTCCCCCGCCCGGCCTGGTGGTCGGGTCGTAAGAGCACTCCAGTTCCACTACATTGCCATCGGCGTCCTTGACAACCTTCTCGCACTTGATGATGTAGGTGTATTTGAGGCGGACTTCCCCGTCAGGCTTGAGACGGAAGAATTTGCGCGGTGCGTCCTCCATAAAGTCGGCCCTGTCGATCCAGAGCTCGCCGGTGAAAGGCACCTTGCGGCTCGCGCCCTCCGGCTCGGCCGGGTTGAGCGGGCAGTCGAACCACTCCACCTGTCCCGCAGGCCAGTTGGTGATTTTGACCTTGATCGGGTCCTGCACCACCATATAACGGTTGGAGCGGGCATTGAGGTCCTGGCGCACGCACCATTCCAGCAGCTGGATATCCATCAGCTGGTCGCGCTTGGACACGCCTATCTTCTCGCAGAACATCTTGAGCGCATCGGCGGTGTAGCCCCTGCGCCTTACGCCGCAGAGCGTCGGCATACGCGGGTCGTCCCAGCCTGCCACGAGGCCCTTCTGCACGAGCTCGAGGAGCTTGCGCTTGGACATCAGGGTGTAGGTAAGGTTGAGTCTCGCGAACTCGTACTGGTGGGAAGGATAGATTCCGAGAGTATTGATAAACCAGTCATACAGAGGACGGTGCACATCAAACTCGAGGGTGCAGATGGAGTGCGTGATGCCCTCGATGGAGTCGCACTGTCCGTGGGTGAAGTCGTACATAGGGTAGATGCACCACTTGTCGCCGGTGCGGTGGTGGCTGGCGTGCTTGATGCGGTACATAAGAGGGTCGCGCATCATCATGTTCGGGTGAGCCATATCGATCTTGGCGCGGAGCACCTTTTCGCCGTCGGCATATTTGCCGTCCCTCATTTCGCGGAAGAGCCTGAGGTTCTCCTCGACCGAGCGGTTTCGCCAAGGGCTCTCCTTGCCCGGAGTATCGACGGTGCCGCGGCCCTTGGAGATTTCCTCCTGGCTCTGATCATCGACATAGGCGAGGCCCCTGCTAATCATATCCTCGGCCCACTCGTAGAGCTGGTCGAAGTAGTCGGAGGCGTAGCACTCCTTCTCCCACTGGAAGCCGAGCCACTTGATGTCCTCCTTGATGGAGTCCACATATTCGGTATCCTCCTTGACAGGGTTGGTGTCGTCGTAGCGGAGGTTGGTCTTGCCGCCGTACTTCTGTGCAAGTCCGAAATTGATACACAGCGACTTGGCGTGGCCGAGATGGAGATATCCGTTAGGCTCCGGAGGGAAACGGGTCAGTATGCTCTTGACCTTGCCGGATTTGAGGTCGTCCTCGATGATCTCCTCAAGAAAGTTCAGCTTCTTTTCTTCTTCCATTTTGCGTGAATGTTTACAAATCGCAAATTTAATAATTTTAATAATTATTTTACGGTTTGCCGGTCTTTTTGCCCGAAACTTCTTGGCGGCGCGGCGGAAAGGGCGGTAATTAGCGGTAAAATTCGTATATTTCGGGGAAGTTTCGCACCATGCGGAACATCTTGACAATTTGAAAATTTTATGGCAATAGCAATCAAACTGCACGCGACTGAAGCCAACCTCTTCTGCTCGAGCAAATGGTGGGGCAACCCCGACCTCCCGCCGGGAGCGGCGTACCCGATGATGAAGATAAAGGAAGACGGACGGGAGGAGGAATACCCCCTTACTTTCATCTGCCAGATAGACTGCGAGGACATCGCCCCGCTCGACCCGGAGGGAAAGCTCCCCCACGAGGGGATGCTCTACTTCTTCGCCGCCATCGACGATTTCACGGGCTACGAATCCCCGGAGCACTTCCCGCTCGGGCGCTGGCCGGCCAAGGCAATCAAGGTAAAATACACGGGGAGCATAAATATGGAGACCTTCAACAGCTGCATTCTAGTTGACGATGAGGACAATGAGCTCGCGGAGGAGCCGCTGGCGATGGAGTTCTCCAGCTGCGATGACGCCGCGGACGGAATCAAGCTGCTCGGCACACCGTTCTTCGAGGAGGTGAGCGGAGAGCTGCCGGACTGCGCCAATCTGCTCCAAATCGACTCCGAGGACGAGGCAGGACTCAATTTCTACGACTGCGGCATGCTCAACATTCTCCTGAAGGACAGCGAACTCGGCTTCGGCAGGTGGGACAGGGCGTTCGGTTTTCTGCACAGCCTGTAGGTTTGGGAAGGGACAGTTTGTTTTCTGAAAGATGAGTTTCAATCTGTTTTTAATAATAATGTCCGCCCTGGCGCTGGTGGTCTTCGTCGCTCTGTATCACATAGATGCGGGGTACGGCAAATTCTACAGCAGCAAATGGGGTCCGTCGGTGGGCAACAAGCTCGGCTGGTTTCTGATGGAGACTCCGGTCTTCGTCGCGATGCTGCTGCTCTGGGGCTTCTCGGAGCGCCGCGGGGATGTCGTGCGGCTCTCGTTTCTGCTGGTATTCGAGCTGCACTACTTCCAGCGTTCGTTCATCTTCCCCCTGCTCATCAAGGGGAAGAGCCGTATGCCGCTGAGCATCATACTGATGGGCGTGATTTTCAACACCCTCAACGCGCTGATGCAGGGAGGCTGGATTTTCTATGTTTCGCCGGCGGAGATGTACCCGACCGAGTGGCTGCTCGACCCGCGCTTCATCGCAGGGCTGCTGATTTTCGCCGCCGGGATGTTCATCAACCTCCAGTCAGACAATATTATACGCCACCTGCGCAAGCCAGGCGACACGCGCCACTATCTCCCGAAAGGTGGAATGTTCCGCTATGTGACTTCGGCCAACTACCTGGGCGAATTTATGGAGTGGGCGGGCTTCGCCGTGCTGACCTGGTCTTGGTCGGGAGCCGTATTCGCGCTCTGGACCTTTGCCAACCTCTGTCCGCGCGCCGCGAGGATTTACGAGCGCTACAAGCAGGAGTTCGGAGATGAGTTGGACACTTCTAAAGTCAAGAGAATCATACCGTTTATCTATTAAGTAATGATAGAATCCAAGATATTTACCCCCTGCCGTATAGGGCCGGTGACGCTGCGCAACCGCATAATCCGCTCGGCGGCGTTCGAGAATATGGCCTACAACAACAGCCCGTCCGAGGACCTCTTCAACTACCATGTGGCGGTCTCCCGCGGCGGGGTCGGAATGACCACCGTGGCCTATACCGCCGTGTCGCAGTCGGGCCTGTCCTTCAACGGGCAGCTCTGGATGCGCGAGGAGATTGTGCCGGAGCTCAAGCGGCTTACCGATGCGGTGCACGCCGAGGGCGCCAAGGCATCCATCCAGCTCGGCCACTGCGGCAACATGACGCACCGCTATACCTGCGGATGCACGCCTGTGGGGGCCTCCAGCGGCTTCAACCTCTACTCCCCTACCTTCGTGCGCGGGCTGCGCAAGGATGAGATTCTCTCCATCGTGGAGGACTTCGGGCACGCTGTGCAGCTCGCACGGAAAGCCGGCTTCGACTGCGTGGAGATCCACGCCGGGCACGGCTACCTCATCAGCCAGTTCCTCTCGCCTTACACCAATCACCGTCACGACGAATTCGGCGGTTCGCTCGACAACAGGATGCGCTTTATGCGCCTGGTAATCAAGAAAGTAATGGAAGTCGCAGGGGATGACCTCGGGGTCATTGTCAAGGTCAATATGCACGACGGATTCAAAGGCGGAATGCAGACCGACGAGTGCATCGAGGTAGCCCGCGAGCTCGAGCGGCTCGGGGTGCACGCGCTCGTACTCAGCGCAGGGTTTGTCAGCAAGGCGCCGATGGAGGTGATGCGCGGGGCGATGCCGCTCAAAACCCTGGCGCACTATATGGACCCGTGGAAGTTCTGGTGGCTCAAGGCCGGACTCGCCATCGCGGGCCGCAAAATGATACCGACGGTGCCGTACAGGGAGGGCTATTTCCTCGAGGACGCAAAGAAGTTCCGCGCGGCGCTGAAACTGCCTCTCATCTATGTGGGAGGCATCAATTCCCGCAGCAAAATGGAGGAGGTTCTGGACGAAGGCTTCGTGGCGATGCAGGTCGCCCGCGCCCTCGTTCGCGACACCGACTTCGTCAATAAAATCCGCAGCGGCGAGATTGAGTGCGGCGGCTGCGGCCACTCCAACTACTGCATCGGCAGGATGTACACCCTGGAGATGAAGTGCCACAGCTGCGTGGACAATCTGCCGCGCAAGCTCGCAAAGGAAGTCGAAGACGCCGAGAAAGCGATACGGGGATGACGGACGGAAGCATAATCATCACCGGAGCGAGCGGGGGCATGGGCTCCGCCGCCACAAGGGCGCTTGCAGCCAAAGGCCGGAGGATAATTATGGCCTGCCAGGACCTTGACAAAGCTTCCCGGGTGCGCGACAGCATCATCAAGGACATACCTGCCGCCGAGCTTGAGCTGCGCGAGCTGCACCTTGACTCTTTCGCATCAATCCGGGAGTTCGCCTCCGGGCTGGATGGCGTGCAGCTTGCCGGACTTTTCAACAACGCCGGCACCCTCCCCCGCCGCTATTCTCTGAGCGGAGACGGCTATGAGATGACCCTGGCAGTCAATTACATAGGTCCATATTTACTGACCCGTTTGCTGCTGCCGCGCCTCGGAGACGGGGCCGCCGTGGTCAATATGGTGTCGCTCTCGGCGAAATATGTGCGCTTCAGCAGAGACATACTGCACCCTACAGAGAAGGATTTCGGCCAGCTGGGGGCCTACGCGACCTCCAAACTGGCACTGATATATTTCACGGCGGCGCTCGCCGCACGCTGCCCCGCCCTGAGGGTCAACGCCGCCGACCCGGGCATCGTCAACACGGACATCATCCGCCTGGACCGCTGGTTCGACCCGCTGACCGACATCATCTTCCGGCCTTTCTGCAAGAGTCCGGAGAGTGGCGCCGCCCCGGCAGTGAGAGCGCTCCGCTCTGATGTGAGCGGCAAATATTTTTCCGGAAATCGTTTCCGGGACATCCCTCCCCACTACGCCTCCCGCACGGAGGACATAGCTTGGCTCTGGGATGCGACGGCTAAAGAAGTTGGGCTTTGATTCGCCCGTAATTTTGATATTTTATGAGGAAAATTTATTCGGCTCTGATTTGCGCTGCGGCATTGTGCCTTGCCGCCCCTGCCCTCGATGCGCAGGAAATTCTCGGCACCTATACCCTTTCGCGCGATGCGGACGGCTGGTATTGCCACAATGTCGTTCTTACGCATTTCAAGGGGAAATTCTACGCCCAGTGGCAGTGCTCCGACAGGGATGAGGATGCCCCCGACACGAGGATTTACTACTGCACTTCCCGCAACGGGCGGCGCTGGAGCAAGCCACGGCAGCTGGAGGTGGCTCTGGCGGACAGTGTGAAGTTCATTTCGAACGGCGGCTGGTGGGTGTACGGCGATTCGCTGACCTGCTTTGTCAATGTGGCCGCGCTGGACGGGAGCAGAAGCTGCCTCTATATGAAGTCGCGCGACGGCCGTCGCTGGACTTCGCCCAGGCCTGTAATGGGCGCTGACGGCGCTCCGGTGCAGGGCATCATCGAGCAGGACCTCAAGTGCCTCCCGGACGGAAGGGTGCTGACGGCGTTCCATATGGGCAGCGGCCTCGTCTGCACGCCTTATTATACCGATGACCCTGAGGCGATCAGCGGCTGGACGGCGGGTGAAATGGAGCATCTGCCGTTCGCAGGCAAGGGGACGAGCCGCGAAATCGAGCCGTCGTGGTTTATCGACAGCAACGGGAGCATAGTGATGATTTTCCGCGACCAGGCGAGCAGCCACCGCAAACTCTTCTCGCGAAGCCGCGACCGGGGCGAGACCTGGACTCTGCCGGAGCTAAGCGGCATCGAGGACTCGCGCTCCAAGCAGTCGGCCGGCAATCTGCCTGACGGGAGGGCGTTTATGGTCTGGAATCCTTCGCAGTCCAAGGAGAGGATGCCGCTCGCGCTCGCCATCTCCAACGGCGGCGACAGCAGCACCAATGACGGCTGGGACAGGTACATAATCCGCACTGAGGAGGAACTCCCCGCCCGGCGCCACGACGGCCTCTACAAGCGCCGCGGCTACAGCTACCCCAAGACCTTCGTCTGGGGCGATATGCTGCTGATTGGCTACGCAGTCAACAAGGAGGACGCCGCCGTCACGCTGGTGAGGATAAGGTAAGCTCAGTTCGTCTTACACTCGCGCCTTCCGGCCCGCCGGAAGCTTTTCGTACCCTGGGCCCGCGGTTGCCGAGAGAGTCGAAGCATCGAGGGGCTCCTAGAGCTCTTCGCCGATAAATTCAAGCTCGAGGTCGTTGATGAGGTCCTCAATCTCTGAGGAGTTCTCTATCCAATTTTTGATTTCCTTTGACATATCCGTAACTTTTTTGATGGTGCAAAGTTACGGCCCCAATTTGTCAACTTTTGACAAAAAATATTTTTTCCGCGTTTTGCAAACAATAAAACCGGGCGATTCTTTGAACTGACCTTATAAATTCCTATCACCTTACCGATACAATCCCTTGACACAGTGAAGCAGCCTTCGCTCTGAGTGCCGATGGGGATATATTCCGTCTCCCAATGAAAGCGCGAGACCTTGCCTGCCGAACGTATGAGGATGCCGCGCGGCGGGCGCCATGCTCATCCAACTGGACAGCAGGAAGACAAGCACACTGGCAATCAGCAGTACAACTACGCCGGCAGCCTTGCGGCCGCCAATCGTCTTTGAATCCGTAGGACAAAGATAATGCGTATTTCTTACGCTTACAAATATTTCAAGTAATATTTACGCAATAAATCTACTTCCGAATCTCCGGCATTATCCACTTCTCAGTCAGACTGTCCAAAGAATTGGACAGGAAGTTTCCGAGCATATTGTGCAGGTAGTAGTATGCCTTGACCATCTTCTCGTCGCTCTCGCGCCGCGGCGAGGCGAAATACTTCAGAATATCAGCAATGGCCTCCTCCTTGACGCCGACCCGCGAAGCAATCATTTCCAATTTAGTCAGCCCGTTCGCGTCCTTCTCCATCAGACAACCCGCCGCCTCCCTCAATCTGGCATCAAACTGGTTCTTAAAGTCTTTCTTCACCGTTATAGGGCTGTTCGGCTCGCTTATCACGCTATCGATAATGTCAGCCGACTCTTTCAGGAAACCGAGCTGTAAATGCGGCACGACAGCGTCGCGCAAAAGGCGGAACACCTCGCCGCCGTCGCGGTCTTCCCTGCCCTTCAGCACCATCCAGCGATTGCATCTCAGCGCTAAGTCAAGGGCCTTTGCACGCAGCGGCTCATAATACTCCAAATGCTTCTGCATAGGCACATTATCTCCTGTATATCTGGTATTCTCATAATAGAAGAACCGCTTGCGCGAATTCTCCTGAGCCACCTGCTCTAACGCATTCAAGTCCTCGTCCGCCACATAATATTCACGCAGAACGGCGGCATTCGCCTCAGTGAACGGGAATTCTTCCGGGCCGTTTTGCAGGTCCGCAAGCCCGACAGAGGTCTGATCGCAGTAGAAAATCGGATCGAGGAAGAAACTGTTCAGGAAGCCCGGAAACGCCGTCTTCAAATCGTGCTTCACCTTAGCCTCATCCACATCCTGTTTGAAGAACACCGTCCTGTTGGCGGACATCGCCGTAGCGAATTCCGACATCAAGGAATCGAACACCTGCCTTACCTTGCCCTCGGGGAAATATGACAATGCCGGAGCATCGTCCCAGAGCGTTTCCCTCAGCGGCAGACACCCTATCGCGGAGCAACGGTCCGCCGTTGACGGATGGGTGTCGTTGTTCACCCAGGAAAAACGGTGGACAAGTTCCTCCATCGGCCTGGTCAGATGCACCGACGGCCTCAGATCAAGCTTGCCACCGGCATTCGCATCGTCCACGATTACATCCACCACCATCTTGACATTCAGCGGCTTTCGTTCCTCGTCATGCATAATATGCCGGATGTAGCTCATCGCTGTCACCCATTGCGTCGAGAAGAAACTGATTTTGCTCAGTGCCGAGATTGCGGCAGCGCTGCCAGCGACCCTGCACGAACAGGCATCGGCATCGAACTCCTGCGCCCGGGAAAGGATGCCGTTGAGCGGAGCGACTTTCAGGTACTGTTTCGACATTATCCTTGTCGCCAACATTGCGAAGAGCGATGCATCGGCTTTGTACGAGCCCGCCTCTGCCTCCCGGGTCTCGTCCGCCGACTGGTTGAGCGAGGCGCAGATAAACTCGGACAGGTTGGCTATACGGTTCATGTTAAGCGATTTCTGGGTAAAATGTCCGAATTCGTGGGCCAGAATTGCTTTCATCTCCGTCCTGTTGAGCACCGTCAGCAGCGGCAGGCCAATCGTGAGATTCTGGGGCCCCGGGGAAATGTAGCCCCAGAAATTCGGGTTCCTGACATAGGCATTGAGTTCGTTGGATATGTACACGTGCCTTGGCTGCAGACAGCCGGCCTGCGCCACGACCTCGTCAATCATCGCGAAGAGTTCCGGGTAGTCCTCGCGCCGGATTTCCTCCCCCTTGTTGGCAGGGGCGCGGAATATGCCGATCAAGGGTTTGAGCACTACCGTGACACATACCCCGGCCACGATGACCACGCCTGCCAGAATGATCAGCATATTGATTGACAGGCCTACGCCCATATAAAGGGAATATGCAGCCCAGCACGCTCCGACGAGCACGGCCAGGAAAAATATCAGCGTCCCGACAATCAGTGCAAAATAAGTCCGCAGCAGTCCGTTGACCCTGCGTCTCAGCTCCCTGGCGATCTCCGCCATCTCGCTCTGTTCATTAAATTGATAGTTTGGCATATGGGTGATTTGTTTGTTTTTGTGAGGTTATTCTATTGGTGTTGGGGGTGTTGGTTTTTTGGGGGTGTTGGTTTTTTGGAGGTGTTGGGAGTGTTGTTTTTTTTGGGGTTAGGGGTTGGTGGTAGTCAGATTGTTAATGGAGATGTTGGTTGCGTTGATGTTGTCAGTGGTGATGTTGGTGGTGGGTGATGTTGTTGGGGGTGATGTTGTTCTCATCGTTGTTGGACTTTTTCCCTTTATGACCATTCGGCACGGGAGGTAACCGGGTGGACGCAATATATTCCTCACGAGGTCAGCCCCAGTGTTGCGGCCCCCGAGCCGGGCGAGAATGCCCCACAACGCACTCAGGCCACGATCCTTCCGGCCAGTCCCCCTCCCAGCGGCAGGGGTGGCCGGAACATTCCCCATTCCACGGACCTCTACGCCACAATGCCCCGGCCACCCTTCGCAGGAAAAGAGCACCTACAAATCAGTCGTTTTTAGTCCTGTCATATTCCATCTTTTCGATGATGTACACGCTGATAATAACGACAGCCATCAAAGCCAATGTTTTTCCCATACTACTTTCCGTTACGTTTATCCTCAAAATGCATACTGATACCAACACATATCATATATGTGAGTATTATCCAAAAACCTAGAAACATAAGCACATACAATTTATATTTTTCCCTTTATGACCATTCGGTACGGAAGGTAACCGGGTAGACGCAATATATTCTTCACAAAGTCGGTCCCGGGGTTGTGGCCCCCGAGCCTGTCGAGGGGTGCCTGCCGAGCTTGTCGAAGCATCGAGGGGACATTTGTCGCGAAGAACATTCTTACAATAGTTCGTTAAAAATTTAACAATTATATAATTTTCAAATACTTACAATAACAATAGCCCGTATCGGGACGCCTTGCGGCACCTCTCGAACGGCATAGAATAAAGGCCGAAAAAAGTGTTAAAAAAAGGTGAAAATAATGCTTGAAAAATTAGGATAAGTGCTTGACTTTCAGCAACTTAGTAATTGCAACACAACTAGTTACACTCAATGAAAATCAAGCCACTTACCCAGCTCAGAGAGATGATTTCGAGGTCCCTCTCCGGCCAGACAAATTTAAGCAAATCTTTTCAATCTTTCTTCATCGAGACCATGGAACTTATCTTGACACATACAGGACGACTGAACTTCACCCAGATGGCGAGGTGCGGACGCTCGTGTGAGAGCAGGTTCCGCCAGAACTTCAAGAAAGCCTTTGACTGGCTCTCGTTCAACAAGTCCTTCCTGGAATCGACGAAGGGACATCGCATTGCAATAGCCATCGACCCTTGTTACATCTCCAAAGCCGGGAGGAAGACTCCGGGCATCGACTGGTTCTGGTCAGGATGCTCACCCGCAACTGCAGGCAACTGCTGTCAGTGTGCAAGCTCATCGTGGCTTAAACTGAAAAAAGTTGTCACTATACGGGGAACAAAAACGGATAGTAACAATGTAAGAAAGAACAAAACAGGTGTGTCGATGGAACCCGGAGACGGGATGTCGCAAGTGAGTTGATGTGCCCACAGGAAAGTTCAAGTTTACCGAAGAGGACAAAATTATGATTGTGTCCGAGTATGCACGAGGCGGCGTTACAGCGCAGCAAATAATTGAAAAGTACCACATAACCAGTCGTCAGACCCTTTTCAGCTGGATGGACAAGTACTGCAATGAAACAGAATCCGTATCTTTATCTAGTAATCAATCAGATGATCCACTGGCGAAGAAGAACCCTGAAGAAAGAATCAAAGACCTTGAGGCTGAGAATAAGCGTCTTAAGAAGGCCCTGAAGCTGGAGGAGCTTCGGTCGAAGGCTGAATCAATTCCGGTATCTCGAAATAGACACTGAGGCAAACTAGCTTTCCTTATCA
>CAVJHI010000014.1:0-53587 GCA_963649415.1 bacterium | reverse complement strand
TTAAACCACATGTTCCTCCGCTTGTGCGGGCCCCCGTCAATTCCTTTGAGTTTCAACCTTGCGGTCGTACTCCCCAGGTGGATAACTTATCGCTTTCGCTTGGCCACCGACTGTCTATCGCCGACGGTTAGTTATCATCGTTTACTGCGTGGACTACCAGGGTATCTAATCCTGTTTGATCCCCACGCTTTCGTGCCTCAGCGTCAATTACTGCTTCGTGAGATGCCTTCGCAATCGGTGTTCTGAGTAATATCTATGCATTTCACCGCTACACTACTCATTCCTCCCACGGCAACAGTATTCAAGCCTCGCAGTTTCAACGGCAGCTTCCGCGTTAAGCACGGACATTTCACCGCTGACTTGCAAAGCAGCCTACGCACCCTTTAAACCCAATAAATCCGGATAACGCTTGCATCCTCCGTATTACCGCGGCTGCTGGCACGGAGTTAGCCGATGCTTATTCGTGACGTACTCTCATCGACCTACACGTAGATCTTATTGCTCCGCCACAAAAGAAGTTTACGACCCATAGGGCCTTATTCCTTCACGCGGCATGGCTGGTTCAGGCTTGCGCCCATTGACCAATATTCCTCACTGCTGCCTCCCGTAGGAGTTTGGACCGTGTCTCAGTTCCAATGTGGGGGACCTTCCTCTCAGAACCCCTAGACATCGTAGCCTTGGTGTGCCGTTACCACTCCAACTAGCTAATGTCCCGCGAGCCCATCTGCATCCGACGTATCTTTCAACCCCCGGTCATGCGGCCAAGAGTATTATGGGAAATTAGTCGGCGTTTCCACCGGTTATGTCCCAGATGCAGGCAAGTTGCTCACGTGTTACGCACCCTTCCGCCGGTCGCCGCCAGAGTATTGCTACCCCGCGCTGCCCCTCGACTTGCATGTGTTAGGCCTGCCGCTAGCGTTCATCCTGAGCCAGGATCAAACTCTTCTTTGTATATTTTCTATACTTCTAGCTTGACCCCGACATCCTATTCGTTTATATTCATAAAAGAAATTAACGCTCTCGATTCTTTAGTTTCTCGGTACTTGCTTGTACTTATCTTTCAGTATTCTCAATGAACTTGCCCCTGCCTCTCGGAAAGGGATTGCAAAGATACACGACTTTTTTAATCCTGCCAAATTTTTTTGAACTTTTTAACCTATATTTGTTCCCGAACACTAAAATTCTTGAAGATGGATAACTATAAGCAGACCTTACCCCGCTATGAATCAATGAAATACCGCAGATGTGGCAAGAGCGGGCTGCTCCTGCCTGAAATCTCGCTTGGCTTCTGGCACAACTTCGGCGAGGACGCTTCGCGCGAAAAATGCCGCCAGATTGTGGAATTTGCGTTCGACAACGGCATTACATATTTCGACCTCGCCAACAACTACGGCCCGCCTTGCGGGGCCGCGGAAACGCTTTTCGGCGAGATCTTCGCCCTGTCCCTCAAATCCCACCGCGACGAGGTCGTCATAGCGACCAAGGCCGGACACGATATGTGGCCGGGACCTTATGGAGAGTGGGGCTCCCGCAAGACCTTAATCGCTTCACTGGACCAAAGTCTCAAGCGGCTGCAGCTCGACTATGTGGACATCTTCTACTCCCATCGTCCGGATCCCTTTACTCCGCTGGAGGAGACGATGCAGGCACTGGTGGACATAGTGCGCGCCGGCAAGGCTCTCTATGTGGGCCTCTCCAAGTACCCGCCCGAGATGGCGGCAAGGGCCTACGCCTACCTGCGCGGGCAGCATGTGCCGTGTCTCGTATATCAGGGCCGCTACAATATGATAGATACCGCGATTGAGCAGGAAATCCTGCCTCAGGCCGCCGCAGAGGGCGCCGGATTCGTGGCCTTCTCGCCTCTAGCCCAGGGCCTCCTTACCGACAGGTACCTGCACGGCATCCCCGAGGGCTCGAGGATGACCCACAGCAACTTCCTGCGTCCCGAGATGCTGACTCCGGAGCTCCTCGCACAGATTAGAGCCTGGAACGACGAAGCCTCCGGGGAGGGAATGACCCTCGCCCAGTACGCCCTGCGCTGGATTCTGCGCCGCCCTGAGGTGACTTCGGTAATCGTCGGGGCAAGCTCCGTGGAGCAACTCAAGTCAAATCTTGTCGCGGTCAAGTAGCCTGAACGCCGCAGCCTCCCTGATATGGTCCGGACTTATGTTCTCGGCCCCCTCAAGGTCGGCTATGGTGCGGGACAGCTTGATGATTCTGAACCACGCGCGCAGCGACATCCCCGAGCCGCTCATTATCTTCTCCAGCGCCGCGGTGCATTCCGCGCTCAGCGGGCAGTATTTGCGCACCTGCCGGTTGGACATCTCGGCGTTGGTGCTGATGCTTTCGCTCTGAAAACGCAGGCGCTGTATCTCCCTCGCGGCTACGACTCTGCGCGCGACGGCGGCGCTGCTCTCCGCCTTGCCGCCCCGCGCCGCAATCTCCGGAGAAACGGTGTGCATCCAGACCTGAAGGTCGATACGGTCCATAATCGGGCCGGAGAGCTTCGAGAGATAGGCTAAACGCCGCGACGGGGTGCAGACGCAGCGGTCGCCCTCCCCGTAATAGCCGCAGGGGCAGGGATTTGAGGCGGCTACGAGAGCGAAGGAGGAAGGAAATTCCACCTTGGTCTTGAGACGCGAAATTGTGACTTTCCGGTCCTCTATCGGCCCGCGCAGGGCCTCCAGCACGCTCCGCGGCATTTGCGCCAGCTCATCGAGGAAAAGTACGCCGTTGTTGGCAAGGGTTACCTCACCCGGGACTATGTTCTCCCCGGCGCCGCCGCCGATGATCGCCGCCATCGAAGCGGAATAATGCGGGGCGCGGAACGGCCTCTGCCGTATCAGCCCGCGCTGCCCCCGGTGCAGGCCGGCCACGGAATAGATGCGGCTCGTCTCGAGGGACTCCTCCCTGTTCATCGGAGGAAGAATCCCCGCCATAGCCTTGGCAAGCGAGCTCTTCCCGGAGCCTGGCGCACCGATCATAAGAATATTGTGCCCGCCCGCGGCCGCGATTTCCACGGCCCGCTTGGCCCCCTCCTGCCCGATGATGTCGGAGAAGTCTATACATTCCTCCTCCGGGCTCCGCACAGCGGCCTCCCTCTGCGCTTCGGGGGAGTTGCGCGCAAGCAGCCCGGAGCAGTCTTCGCCCCCCTCGAGTATCTTGACCACATCCTTGAGGTCCCTCACGCCGTAAATTTCCGGCCCCTCGATGTCCACTGCCTCCACCGCCGATTCGACGGGGAGAATGACTCCCTTGAGCCCGGCGCGCACTGCGTACTCCACGAAGGGAAGCGCCCCCTCGATGCCGCGCACACTGCCGTCCAGACCCAGCTCGCCCATTATCAGGTACTTGTCGGCGCCATCCATCCTGTATTGTCCCGATGCGGCCATTATCCCTATCGCAATCGGCAGGTCGTAGCCGCTCCCGCTTTTGTGCATATCGGCGGGGGCGAGGTTGATGACTATCTTTTTACCCGGAATCCTGAAGCCGAGCGCCTGCATCGCCGTGAATGTCCTCAGCAGGCTCTCCTTGACGGCGATGTCGGCCAGGCCGACCAGATGCACTCCTATCCCGTGGTCTATGTCTGTCTCCACTGTGACTCCCACCGCCTCGGTGCCCACGCATTTTGCAGCATTGATTTGTTTAAGCATAGAAATTGTTATTTTTGTCTTTGAATTATGCAGCATACCATATTGATAAATACCCTCCCGGAGATTGACAGTGCGGCAGAGGAATTCCTCCGTCTCACCCGGGGGCACAGTCTGATAGCGTTCTACGCCCCGATGGGAGCCGGGAAGACCACCTTCATCTCAGCCGTCTGCCGTTGCCTCGGAGTCCGCTCCGATGCCGTCGGCTCACCGACTTTCGCCATAATAAACGAGTACCGCACTCCTTCTGATGAAACTATCTATCACTTTGACTTCTACCGGATTACGAAGAACGAAGAGGCTCTCGATATCGGACTCTACGACTACCTCGACAGCGGCAGCCTCTGCCTGATGGAGTGGCCGGAAAATGTCGAATCCCTGCTTCCCGAGGAGACGCTTAAGGTCAGCATCGCAGTCAGAGAAGACGGCTCCCGCGAGGTCAGTTGGTCTGACGCACAGTGATTTCCGTGCGGATGCAGCTGAGGTAGCCTTGCAGCTGTAGCTCCCGCTCCCTGTCCCCGCAGAGCACGCGGTGCATATCCTGTGTCCTTGAGGTGAGCGCGGCGCAGAACGCTCCGTCTCCGACCATCGCGGCGCAGGACGGCGACATAATCTGGAAATCCCCGCTGCTGAAAACCGCATCTTCCTCTACCGAACTGAAGATGTCCACTCCGCCGGAGTCCCGCTCCTTTACCGCGAAATCCCTCTCCCGGCCGTGATATACCGCGGCCTCGCCTTCGCAGAGTTCGCTCATCCGCGCAGGGTCCTCTTCGGTTATGACAGCCGCCACCCCATCATCGCCCCAATACATCCGGCCCGAAATCGAGATGTCCCCGTTGTCCTCAATCCAGACTCTCCCGTCCTCGACTTCGTACCACAGGAGCCATCCCTCCGCATCCCGCGGATAACCTTGATAGATTTTGATATCCTCTATCGACCAATTCCAGTTCAGGGCGGTCACAGTCTCCACACCGTCCTGTACCATATAATAGCGTTCGTTCTTGCCGTTGCCGTCGCGGTAGCAGAAGCAGACCTTGTCAAGGTCCTTGTACAGAGCCCCATAAGGCCTATAGGAAGGGTCTGCAAGGTCGCCGAAGACGCTCCCGCGGTCGCGCCTGAAAAGGACTTTGCCGTTCTTGCGGAAGCTGAAACCCTCGCCGCTCCGGCTTTCGGAGAGGGTGTAGATATCGCTCCCGACAGGCAGAATCCCGCGCATAATTTCCCGTCCCTCGAAGCTGACAACACTCTCTCCGTCGCACCCAAGCGTCGTGCACTCGCGCGTCGCGGCTTCGGTGTAGAGGTGGCCGCCGATGATGTGGTGGCTGTCGAGGTCGGGACTGGCACATTCGGCGGCGGAGGGGATGCTCAGCACCGGCTCCAAGTCCCTGTAGAAGATGATTTCGTAGGCGCTGGCGCCATAGGTGGTGTCCCTGCGCCAATCATAGTCACCCAGGAATCGTACTCCCGAGAGATAGATGACGGTGTCCCTGCGCTCGGATGTCTGTCCGCCGTCCCCGGAACTGCCGCCGCTCCCCGGCGACACTCTGCTGTGGCAGTCTGACCTTGAACGCCCCGCGAGAAATCCGTCTTCGAGGTCTGTGCAGCCTGCCGCCAGCAGTGCCGGGCAGGCCAAAAGCAAGATGAAAGAAGCTTTCATAGCAATAAATTCTTTGCCGCAATAAACAAAGAAAAAACGGCATCCCGAGTGGAAAATCTTCCGGATACCGCAAATAATTAAAGTTTTTTATGCTTTTTTATGTTTTTTATGTCGGCTCAGAAATTGAACCTCAGGCCCGCGTCGAAGTTGACGCATACCGGCTTGTCGGTCCTGACGCTCTTAGGTTGGTCGCAAGGGAAGTAGTAGCGCAGACCCGGGTCCAAGTAGAGTCCGAGAGTCCTGCTGAGGCTAAACTCCAGGCCTAAGCCTAGGCCCACCGAGTACTGAAGCTTCTCCACCTTGTCGCTGCAGCTGATGTTAGGCGAGGCATAGAGGGTGTATTTGTTGGAGATGCAGTACTCCGCCTCTCCCAGGCCATAGACATAGAACTTTATCTTGTCGAAGTCCAGGATATCGTAGTACAGTCCGACAGGTACTCCTATGTATTGGAGCGTGTGCGAGACATTACCCGCCTCCGAGCGCTCCGCTTCACCACCTGCGGCGAATTCGGTGTATTTGCCGGTGAATGTCCTGGTAAGCAGCGAATAGTCGATGCCCGTGCCGATGGAGAGCCCTCCTATCAGATAGAAACGGACTCCGAGGCCCAGGGTAAACGGCACACCATAGGTGGATGTGCTGAGTTCTGAAATTCCTGAGGTGCCATAGCCCGGCGCCATCGCGGCGTAAGGCCGGGAGGTGCGGAAGTCGGAATCGTTGCCGCCGACCGCGCCTTTGAGGTAGAGGGCGGTCCTGCGCGCGGCCCGTGCCTTGCGGGCATCCTCCGCTTCAAGCGCTGCGAAGCCGTCTTCCTCTTCTGAATAGTCTGATTGTGAATAGTCGTTCCTGTCCGGGCGGCTGCTCGTGCCTGCCCTTTCCGCGGCCGCCGCTTCCTGCTTCTCCGCAGGCTCAGCGGCTATAGCCGTTTCGGCGTTATCATAGAAGGCAATAGCTCCTATATTGTCATTGTCTGAAGGTGCTCCGCCCTGAAGGACGGCGGAAGCGGTCTGTCCGGCGGAAACGGTCTTCTGCGCAGAAACGGCAGAAACAGCCTCCGCGACTTCTGAAGTCTCCGCCTCCCGAGGCGCAGCCTCTGCCACCAGGGAAACTTCCTGCGGCTGCAGTTCGGTGCCCTGAGTCCCCGCGAAGAAGAATCCGGCCCCGATGGCCGCGGCGAATGCAAGAGCGGCCCCGGCCCACTTCATCCAGCCATACTGGCTGGTGCTGCGGGCTTCGGCAGCGGCATCCAGACGGGCGGATATGCCTTTCCAGACGCGCTTTGAGGGCTTCGCCTCCGCGTCTTCAAGCATTGACCTCATCTGGAGGTCGAATTCATTAAACTCTTCCTGCATCTTGACTTAATATCGTTCTTTGATCTTTGACTGCAACAGTACTCTGGCTCTCTGTAGCTGAGAGCGGGATGTCGTCTCTGAAATGCCGAGCGCCTCCGCAATCTCCTTGTGGGAATAGCCTTCTATTACATACATATTGAAGACCGTGCGGAATCCCGGCGGAAGCGCCGCGATCATCTTGAGCAGCTCGTCGTGCCCTATCTTCTGCACGGGAGTCGGCTCGTCGCCCATTATGTTCCAGGCGGCGGTGAGGTCCTCGGTGTTCTTGAGCGCGTCTTTCTTCCTGAGACTCATCAGAGCAGTGTTGACAAAGATCCTGCGTGCCCAGCCCTCGAAGGAACCTGCCCCCGAAAAGCTGTCCAATTTGGAGAAAAGGGTCACGAAACCATCCTGAAGTATGTCCTCCGCAGCGTCCCTGTCGCCCATATAGCGCAGGCAGACGGCGAACATCTTTTTGGAGAGGAGGTCGTAGATGGCTTTCTGCGATCTGCGGTCTCCCTGCTTCGCCCCTTCGATCCAATCCGCTTCCCGAGTATCAAGATGCTTCCTGTTCCCGAAAAGTTGCATCGTCGTTTTGGAATATTAGGTGCTAAAGTAGCCAATTTTTCTCATAAAATTGCATAATTTTGTGATTGGTATGAGAAAGTTCATCATTTCATATATTCCTCTCCTGCTGCTGTGCTTCTGCCTCGGCGCGCAGAATGTCGCCGACAGCGGGCTTTTTATCGACGCCGTGTCGGAGTATTCAGAGGGCAAGTATCAGCAGGCCAGGGACAAATTTGCCTCCCTGCTCGAATCCGTCCCGAGCGATGATGCCGTCAACTACTACCTCGGCCTCTGCGAGTTCGCACTTGGCGAGAACGAGGCTGCGGGGGAGCATCTCCGCACCGCCGTGCAACTCGATTCCACCAACTGCTGGTATCTCAATGCTTTGGCTACATTCTACAGCAACGAGGGCGACCGGGCGAATTTCGCCGATGTCTGCGAAAAGCTCGTCAAGATGTCCCCGTCGCTGTACAATACCCCTTATACACTGACGATGATTGCCGATGTGCGCTATCAGCAGCGGCGCGACTCGCTGGCGCTCGCCTATTACAACCAGGCGCTCGAGCTCGACCCGGACTACGCTCCCGCCGAGCTGGGGAAGATAGAACTCCTCAGGCAGCAGCGCAACTATCCGCCGTTCTTCGCCTCCCTGGAGCACTTCCTTGCCAATGAAGATGTGCGCACCGACATCAAGAGCGACTACCTCGAGTCCATCATCGACAACCTCGACTCCCGCTTCTGGTGGGTCTGGGGCGAGCAGCTCAAGAAGCTTGTCGATTTCTGCCTCGAGAACTACCCCGAAGACCTCAAGACGCGGGAGCTGAAAATCAAGCTCCTCTCCATCGAGAGCCGCTGGGACGAGGTACTTGCGGCCTGCGGCTCGCTTGCCTCCATAGCGGCGGAGCAGGGGGACACGGAGCGGCAGCTTTTCGCCTACTCCTACGAGGGCGATGTGGCCTACCGCCAGGGCGACCGCAGGCGTGCATACAAGGCCTACGACAATGCGCTGAAGGTGGATCCGAGCTACGCCCCGGTGCTCAACAACTACGCCTACTATCTCTCAGTGGAGGGCCGCAAGCTGCGCAAAGCGCTGAAAATGAGCAAGACGGCAATCGACGCTCAGCCCGACAACGCCACTTATCTCGATACCTACGGCTGGATACTCTACCTGCTGCACCGCCCCAAGGAGGCCAAGCCTTACTTCAAGCACGCGATGATCTACGGCGGCAAGGAGAGCGCGGTGATACTTGAGCATTACTCCAAGGTGCTCGAAGCCCTCGGCGAGAAGGACCTCGCCACCTATTATAAGAACCTCTCGGAGCAGAAATCCGACAAATGAGGTCCCTTGCGCGCATATTCCTGCCTCTGGCTCTAATCCTCTCCCTCTGCATCCCCGCAGCGGCGCAGAACACCAGCGCGCAGGAGAGCCGAAAAGCCCAGCTGGAGAAGGAGATAGCCCAGATCCAGAAGCAGCTTAAAGAGAACAGCAGCAAGAGCCGCAGCGCGCTTAACGAACTCACCCTCGTGCGCAAGCAGATCTCCAACCGCAAGTCCCTGGTGCAGGCGAGCGAGCGCGAAATCCGCATTCTCTCCGACAGCATTCGCACGGCACAGCGCGAGTATAACACCCTCAAGGCGAGGCTCGACACTATGACGGTCTATTATCAGAAGCTCATCCGAGGGGCCTACCGCAACCGCGACGCGAGGCTCTGGTATGTCTATGTGCTCTCCAGCGGCGACCTTTCCCAAGCCTCCAGACGCTATGCCTATCTCCGGAACATGGCATCCCAGATGAATGCCCAGGCTCAGAAAATCAAGGAGCTGCAGGCGGAGCAGGAGGGCCGGCTCGCCTCGCTGCAGGCGATGAAGCGGCGCGCCGAGAGTGTCAGGGCCGAGAGGCAGCGCGAGCTGGATAATCTCCGCTCCGAAGAGAAACGCTCCGACACCCTGGTCGCCAATCTCAAGAAAGACAAGAAGAAATACCAGAAGCAGCTGGACACCAAGCGCAAGCAGGTGGAGGCCCTGAACAAGGAAATCGAGCGCATCATCGTGCAATATATGGAGGACAGCGGCAAGAAATCTTCCGGCAAAAAGCAGAACGCCAAAGTCGATTACAAACTGGCCGCCGAATTCGAAGCCAACAAGGGCAAACTCCCGTGGCCGGCTGACGGACCCGTGGTCGAGAAATTCGGGAAGCACAAGCACCCTGTCTATACCTCGCTCGAGATGCCTTTCAACAACGGTATCGGCATCTCGCTCTCTCCGGGCACGGAGGTGCAGGCCGTATTCGACGGCGTGGTGCGCAGAGTGATAGTGATGCCCGGATACAACCGTTGCGTGCTTGTCCAGCACGGCAACTATTTCACATTCTACTGCAAACTTGACTCGGTAAGCGTCAAGGCCGGCGACTCTGTCAAGACCGGCCAGACCATAGGCAGGGTCGATACTATAGACGGACAGACGCAGCTGCACTTCCAGGTCTGGAAGGAGAAAACTCCCCAAAACCCGGAAAGCTGGCTAAGGCCGCGCTGATTCAGGATTATTCTCCCGCTACCCAGACGAGCACGTGACGGTCGAAAGTCATGTACTCCAGATGAAGCTCCTCCTCGAAGCCGTCCTTCTGGATGAAGGTGGCCTCAAGCCCGCCCTCGCCGCGAAGCCTGAAATCGTCGATTTCAATCTGCTCGGCGAAGTCCACATTGTGCTGGGACATCTTCTTGTAAACGGCTTCCTTGGCGCACCAGTAGATGGCAAGCTGCTCGTTGCGCTTCTCTTCGTCCAGGTCGTCGATCTCCTCTTCGGAGAGCGCCTTCTTCTCCACGGCGGAGAAATCCCTGTCGAGGGACTCGCAGTCGATGCCGACCTCCTCGGTGTCGTTGAGGATTACGGCCACGTACCTGTCGGTGTGGGTGATGCTTATGTTGGTTGCGGAATTTTCGATGTAAGGCTTGCCGTTGTCGTGGTGGCTCAGATACACCTTCTCCTCGAAGAGTGTGTCGAGCAGCGCCCTGACGGCCAGCTTCTGCTTCCTGAGCGATTCGCTCTTGATGTAGGAGATTTCTTCAAGTTCGTCTGAAGGAACGGAAGAGAGCTTTCTGAGCTCCGCTTCAGTCTCTGTGATTTGCCATACCCCCAGTTTCGAGTGGTAGTCGTCGTCAAGATCCTTTATAAGATATAGTGCCATAAAATTTTTATAACGCCGCAAAGATAATGATTTTTATTATATTTGTGCCACTTTTTGAGAAACGACAAATTTTCGATATTGTTATGAAATATCTCACTAATGAAAAGTTGGTCATCGTTGGCGCCGGCGGAATGATCGGATCCAACATGGCCCAGACAGCCCTCATGCTCGGGCTCACCCCAAACATCTGCCTTTATGATATCTTCGAGCCGGGCGTTCACGGCGTGGCAGAAGAAATGTATCACTGCGGTTTCGAAGGCGCAAATGTCAGCTGGACAGTAGATCCTGCCGTTGCGTTCAAGGATGCCAAGTACATCATCTCTTCCGGCGGTGCTCCGCGCAAGGAAGGTATGACCCGTGAGGATCTCCTCAAGGGCAACTGCCAGATTGCGGCTCAGTTCGGCGACTACATCAAGCAGTATTGCCCTGATGTTAAGCATGTTGTGGTTATCTTCAACCCTGCCGACGTGACGGCTCTCACCGCTCTCATCCACTCCGGACTGAAGCCTGAGCAGCTCACCTCGCTCGCAGCCCTCGACTCCACCCGTCTCCAGAGCAATCTGGCCAAGGAGTTCGGCGTACCACAGAGCTCAGTTCTCAACGCCCACACCTACGGCGGACACGGCGAAGCTATGGCAGTATTCGCAAGCAAGGTAACCATCGACGGCACCCCTCTCGCAGAGAAGCATCTCTCAGAGGAAAGGTGGGCTGAGATTAAGCACGAGACCATCCAGGGCGGTTCCAACATCATCAAGCTCCGCGGTCGCAGCTCATTCCAGAGCCCGGCCTACAACGCAGTTAAGATGATCGAGGCTGCAATGGGCGGCGACAAGTTCACCTGGCCTGCAGGCTGCTATGTCAACTGCGACAAGTGCGGCTTCAAGAACGTGATGATGGCTATGCCTACAGTGATTGACGCTACCGGCGTCCACTACTCCAAGCCGGAGGGAACGGCTCAGGAAATGGCTGACCTCCAGGCATCTTACGAGCATCTCTGCAAGATGCGCGACGAGATCGTAGAGCTCGGCATCGTACCTCCTGTAGCAGAGTGGAAGAAATCCAACCCGAATCTCTAGTCCGGACGCGATATGCTGAAAATAAGCCCGAGGCCGCAAAGCCCCGGGCTTTTTTTTATCTATGGTAAAACTTCATTCTCCCTTGGCGAACATTGCCACCGCATCGGCGGTGAGCCCGGTGGAGGAGAATCCGCCGTCGTGGTAGAGCGTCTGCATCGTCACGTGACGGGTGAGGTCGGAGAATAGAGTGACGAGATAATCCGCACAGTCAGAGGCGCTTGCGTTGCCTAGCGGAGACATCTTGTCGGCGTAGCCGAACATTGACTGCATCCCTGCTATGCCGCTGCCGGCAGTGGTGAGGGTAGGGGACTGCGACACCGTGTTGACGCGCACATGGCGCTTCTTGCCGTAGATGAGGCCGAAGCTGCGGGCCACGGACTCCAGCAGGGCCTTGGCGTCGGCCATATCGTTGTAGCCCTCGAAGCAGCGCTGCGCGGCTATGTAGGTAAGCGCGGCCACTGAGCCCCATTCCTTGAGCGCATCCTTGCGGTAGAGCACGTTCAGCAGCTTGTGGAACGAAATCGCCGAGATGTCGAGCGTCTTGCCGAGGAAGTCGTAGCTGAGGTCTTCGTAGGCGCGTCCCTTGCGTATGTTCGGGGACATCCCGACAGAGTGCAGCACGAAATCGAACTGCCCGCCGAAATGCTCCATAGTCTTGTCAACCAATGCGTTGAGGTCTTCGATGGAAGTTGCGTCGGCCGGCACCACTATCGCCCCGCACTGCTCCGCGAGCTCATTGATCGTGCCGAGCCTGATGGAGACGGGGGTGTTGGTGAGCACGAGTTCCGCGCCCTCTTCGCGGGCTTTGAGCGCCGCTTTCCAGGCGATGGACTGCTCGTTGAGCGCCCCGAAGATTATGCCTTTCTTGCCTTTGAGTAAACCGTATGACATAGTGATTATGCTTTCTTTAAATTTTCGTTCGGTACGAGCATGAATGTGAGTTTGCCCTGGCAGCAGACCTTGCCGTTCACCTTGGCCTGAGCCTCGATGAAAACTGCCGGCCCTCTGCGGCACACGAGCCTCGAACGGGTGCAGACCGTGTCTCCGGGAAATACTGAATGTTTGAATTTTACCCCGTCCAGGCCCGCGTAGAATGCGGTGTGGGTCTTGAGCTCCTCGGCCGGGATGAGCAGGAAGCTCGCCTGTGCCATTATCTCGCAGAGGATTACTCCCGGCACGACCGGGTAGCCCGGGAAGTGGCCCGTGGTGAAGAATTCATTCTCCTTTATCGTGTACTCCGAACAAACGTCATCTCCGTCCCACTCGGATTTGTCTATAAGGAGCATCGGCTCCCTATGGGGCAGGATTTGCTTAATTTCTTCTCTATTCATTGTGTATTTGACTTTGTGGTATGCAAAGATAATCCTTTTTTACCGTCCGTCAAATCTCCTCAGGGCCACGCAGACATTGTGCCCGCCGAAGCCGAGGGAGTTGGATAGGGCTATGTCGAGCGGCCTGCGGCGTGCTTCCTGCGGGGTATAGTCGAGGTCGCATTCCGGGTCGGGCTCTGCGAGTCCGACGGTAGGAGGGACGATGCCGTCCTTGAGCGCGAGGGCCGAGGCAATCAGTTCCGCTGCCCCGGTCGCGCCGAACATATGCCCGGTCATCGACTTGGTGGAGCTGATGGAGGCGCGGTGCGCATCTTCCTCGCCCAGAGCGAGTTTGATGGCGTTGGTCTCGGCTGCGTCGTTGAGGTGCGTGCCCGTGCCGTGCGCGTTGATGTAGAGGTTCTCGCCCGCCTTGTAACCGGCTTCCGTGAGGGCGTCCCTCATCGCTTTGGAGGCCGGGATGCCATCCTGGCGCGGGGCGGTGTAGTGGTAGGCGTCGCAGGTGCAGCCATAGCCGCAGACTTCGGCGATGATGTCGGCTCCTCGCGCTATGGCGTGCTCATATTCTTCCAGTATCATCATGGCTGCTCCCTCCGCCATCACGAAGCCTTTGCGGCGACGGTCGAAGGGCAGGCAGGCCTTCTCTGGATCCTCCTCGGTCGTGAGGGCCTTACAGTTGGCGAAGCCTCCGATTGCCAGCGGGTTGAGCACCGCTTCGCTGCCGCCCGTCAGTATCGCGTCGGCACGTCCTCCGAGGATGGCAAGGTAGGCCTCGCCGATGGAGTTGGTGCTGGTGGCGCAGGCTGAGACATGGGTCAGGCAGGGGCCCTGGGCGTTGTAGCGGATGGCGATGTTGCCTCCGGCTATGTTCGGTATCATCATAGGGATGAAGAGCGGGGAGATCCGGTCCGCCCCATCCTCGAGCATTACCTTGGTCTGGGCTACGAAGGTATTCATCCCCCCGATGCCTGTGCCTACATAGACTCCAAAGCGCTCCGGGGCGATGTTTTCCCCGGATACGATGCGGCTGGAAGCCATAGTTTGCGCCGCCGCCGCGAGGGCGTACTGGCTATAGAGGTCATTGCGGCGCCGCTCGGCGGTGCTCAGACCGAAGGCCGAAGGGTCGAATCCTTTGATGCTTCCGGCCACATGGATCGGAAGTTTCCATTCGTCCATCCCCTCCAGAGGACCGATGCCGCAGCGCCCGGCCTTGAGGTTGCCCCAGAATGTCGGGATGTCATTGCCGACCGGGGAGATGACTCCCAGGCCGGTGATAACCACTCTTCTTCCGCTATTCATACATGAACCTTCTGATGCTTCCCTTAGGGGTCTTGACGAACGGCTCGAAACGGAGTTCGTAGGAGCTTACCTGAGAATAGCCCGGAATCTTCCTGTTGAGGGCCGTGAGGTTGGCGTCCATCACATTCTTGAGTGTGGCAGCATCCATATCGGCCGTGAGGTTCTGGTTCGGCACGATCAGCGCGACGAGCTTGCTCTGGCGGGAGACGATGAGCGATTCTCCTACATCCGGCAGGGCGTTGAGCACCACTTCGATTTCCTCCGGGAAGATGTTCTGCCCGTTGGTGGAGAGAATCATGCTCTTGCAGCGGCCTACGATGAATACGCTCCTGTCCTTGTCCACGGTGCCGAGGTCGCCGGTGCGGAACCAGCCGTCCTCAGTGAACGCGGCGCGCGTGGCCTCGGGGTTCTTGTAGTAGCCCTGGAAGACCACATTGCCCCTGATGAGGATTTCGCCCGGAATCTGCTCCCCGTCGGCGGAGTCGATTTTGAGCTCGACGGCTTCATCCACATACTCGCCGCACTCTTTAAGCTTGTAGCTGCCCTTGTGGCCGAGGCAGATGGTCGGCGCCGCCTCCGTCATTCCGTAGCCGGTGACGAACGGAAGCTGCAGCTTCTCGACCATCAGCTTCTCCAGGTGCTCCGGGATGGCCGCGCCGCCCGTGACGAAGAGTCCGATGTTGCCGCCGAGGGTGTGGAGGAAGATGGTCGCGAGCGCTTCGCAGAAGTCGCGGTTGTTCTGGTAGTCTTCAAGCTTCGCGGAGCCGCTCTTGCTGTGGATGAATTCTCCGATGGAGTCTTCCAGCAGTTTGGTAAGGATGAGCGGCACGGCGAAGAATACATGCGGCTTGTATTGCCTGAAGGCAGGTTTGAGGTTTGCCGGTACCGGCGGGATGCAGAGCACGATAAGGTGCATGCCGTAGCAGAGCGGTGCCAGCATATCATATACCATTCCGAAGATGTGCGCATACGGGAGGACGCTGACATAGTTGTCCTCGCGGCGGTACGGGAAGTGTACCGGGATGAGCTGAATGTTGGCGGAAAGGTTTCTGTTGCTGAGCATTACGCCCTTAGGGTTGCCGGTGGAGCCGGAAGTGTACATTATTGCTGCGAGGTCGTCCAGGGAGCCTGTCCCGTAATGGATGTCCTCGGCTTTGAGTCCTGCAGGATGCGTTTCGGCGAAGATGTTGTCCTGACGGGCATAGATTTCGGCGAAGCCGTCGCGGGCGGCGAGCAGTTCGAGGCTCTTGGTGTCGATGGCTCCGAGGATGTTCGGCAGTGCATTGAAGTCGAGCTTGTCGAATATCGCTTTCTCTGTATAGAGGAGTCGCGCGTCGGAGTGGTTGACGAGCTTTACTGTGTCGTCCGGGGTGAATCCGTTGAATATCTGTACGGCCACGAAGCCTCCCACCTGCGCGGCGAGGAAGACCTTCGCCCAGTTGGAGCTGCTTCTGGCGTTGATGACAATCTTGTCTCCTTTCCGGAGTCCGGCGGCTCTCCAGCAGAGAACCATCCGTTCGATGTCGGCGGCGAGCTCGCCGTAGGTTACGCTACTCGTGCGGTAGTCATCGAGAGCGGCTTTGTCCCAACATTCCTTGACGGAATTCTCAAATCTGAGAATGAAATTGTCTTTTTGAGTAAGTTCGTACATCGTCGTTTTGTTTTTGGAATTTGTCGCGGCGAATGTAGGAACATAATTTTTAAGGAGCATTGGCGCAAAGGGCGTTTGTGGCTAAAGGAGGCCTCCGCGTGGCGTGGTCGGGAATCTGGGGTGACTTCCTGCAGTGCTGCGATTTCACCCCAAAACGGCATTCTGAGGCCCTCCAGGGCCTGTGGCGAAATGTCGGATGCCGTCTGCCGCTGTCTAGGCGGGGGCGCTGTCAGAGGTAGAATTCCTCCGTCAGGCGGCTGTATTCTTCGGAGCGTTCCCCGTCCCGCATCAGCGTGATTTCGCTCTCTTCTGGCGTGCCGGAGAGGTTTGAGAACTCGATTACCGTGCGCTTGAGAGCTTTGCGCTCCGTGGTCCGTATGCCGAGAATGCGCAGGGCGTGCAGACCGTAGGAGGCGGCGCATCTGCGCACGGCGACCATCTGCTCCGACGGGAGAATCATCGCGAGCCGCCCGCCTATCTCCAGATGCCCCGAGGCAAATTCGAGAATCTCCCGGTACGAGAGCGAGTCGTTGTGCCGGGCTGCCGCTTCCCGCTCATCTGGGTTGCGCAGCGAGCAGTCGTAGTACGGGGGATTGGAGAATATCAGGGAGAATTTCTCCGCCGGACTGTATCCCGAAAGGGGAGTGCAGAGCGCGGAGAGCCTGTCCGCCCAGGGAGAATTCCGGAAATTGTAATCCGCTTCCGCGGCGGAGGCAGGGTCAATGTCTATGCCGACAATGCGCAGCTCCGCGCTGCGCTGCGCCGCCATCAGGGCGATAACCCCGGTGCCCGTGCCGATGTCGAGGGCCCGGCCTCCCGAGGCGGGAACTGTCATTGCGGCGCCCAGCAGCACCGCATCGGTGCCGACTTTCAGAGCCGAGTCCCGGTTGCGGACCCCGAAGCGGCGAAATCGGAATGTGTCTTCGCCCATCTACTTGACTATCAGACCGTCCTTCATCGTGAGGCAGCGGTCGCAGAGGGAGGCGAGCTCCGGGTCGTGAGTGACTATAACTATCGTCTGCCCGAGATGGTCGCGCAGGTCGAAGAAGACGCGGTGAATTTCCTGCTTGGTGCCGGAGTCGAGGTTGCCAGTAGGCTCATCGGCGAAAAGCACGGCCGGGTCGTTGATGATGGCGCGGGCTATCGCCGTGCGCTGCTGTTCGCCGCCGGACATCTCGGACGGTTTGTGCGCGGCCCTTTCCCCGAGCCCCAGGCTCTCCAGGATGCCGAGCGCCTTGGCCCTGGTCTCGCGGGCGTTATTGCCGGCTATCAGCGCCGGAATCATCACATTCTCAAGCGCTGTGAACTCCGGCAGCAGGTGGTGCGCCTGGAAGACGAAGCCTATCCTGCGCCCGCGGAAAGCCGCAAGTGCGTCGCTGCCCAGCTTCAGCACATCCTGCCCGTCTATCACGAGGCTTCCGCAGTCCGGCGAGGAGAGCGTGCCAAGTATCTGGAGCAGTGTGGATTTGCCGGCACCGGACGCCCCGACGATGGAGACGGTCTCGCCCTGAGCGGCGCTAAAGTCTATGCCTTTCAGCACTTCGAGCGTGCCGAAACTCTTATGTATGTCGTGTGCTTCGATAATCATAGCTTTCTTGAGCTTCCAAAACACAAATTTCGCAAAAATTTTGTTTTTCTTCCAAAACTGGCGTATATTTGCAGTCCCAATCGAGGGAATTCGGGGTGTGGCGCAGTTGGCTAGCGCATCTGGTTTGGGACCAGAGGGTCCTGTGTTCGAGTCACAGTACCCCGACAAAAAAGGACTGACCGTTTGGTCAGTCCTTTTTTATGTCTTTTCAGTGAGTCCTCAGAAGAGCGTAGGCTCCTCGTAGGTCTCCTCGTCGGGATTGCTTTCCAGACCCTGAAGAGTGTCGGCGCTGAGGTCTGATGCATCAGGAAGTTCGAGGTCGATGCTCTCTGACTCGGCTGCATCTGCTTCCGGAGCGCTGTCTTCCTCCTTGACGAGCGGCTCGATGAAGCGCACCGACTTCACTTCGCCCTTGGCGGAGCACTTCTTTCCCTTGGCCGCGAAGCCCTTCTTGCCTATCCACTCCTCGGCATCCACCGCCTCGGCAGGCTTGTCCTCCATCTTCCAGCTGATTTCGTACTGCGGGTGCAGGTCGTCGCTGAGCTCCACGAGATAGGATTTCGGGCTGTCGGAGATGAAGCTTTGCGGGGTATTGTCGCTCACGGCGAAGGAGAACCTCTTGACATAGAAGCTCTTGGACTCGCCGTCCCAGTAGATGGCAGTGAATGTCTTGTCCGGGTTGAATTTCTCTATCCGAAGCACATCGCCCTGATAGCGGTTGACGAGCTCGAACGAAGTCGTGTAGAATGTGCCGTTTCTGAAGACGGCGAGCACCTTGTCGCCCGATTCGAACTGCCCGAGATAGAGGCCGTGGGCCTCGTCGTTGAGCTTCTGGATGTCGGAGTCGTACCAGATATCCTTGCCTTCTATCGTGCTGATACCCTTGCTCTTGAGAGAGATGCGCTGGATGACGTTCTTGCTCACGAGGTTGCCCCTCGCGGTCCTGCTCTTAATGGCAAGGGAGGAGAAGTCGTATTCGAGCGAAGTCTTCTTGAGCTTAGGACGGGCGCGCAGCTGGATGCGCACGGTCTCCGCCTCGCCGTTGTGGTTGGCGGTGAACCATACTATCTGTGAGCCCGGCTCGCCGGTAGTGATGTCGTATTCCTTGTCGCGGGTCACCGAGGTGACCGCGAAACGTTTCGCATAATATATGGAGGTCTTGCCCTCGCGGTAGATTACATTATAGACCGTGCGGCTGTCGCCCCTGTTGAATACATTGACATAGAGGAGGTCCTTGCCGAAGAAAGCCTTGTCCTCCACCTTGGTGATGCGGTATTTGCCGTCCTTGGAGATGACGATAACCTCGGAAAGGTCGGAGCAGTCGCATATGTACTCGCCGCCGTCGTCCTTCTTGAGACCTATGCCCACGAAGCCCTCGGCCAGGTTGGCCTGCAGCCGGGCGTTGTTGTTGACCACCTTGGTCGCCGCGATGGTCTCGAAGCCCACGAGCTCGGTGCGGCGCGGGTATGCCTTGCCGTACTTCTTCTTGAGAGCGTTGAACCAATCGATGGTGTATCGGTCGATATGGTCTATATCGTCCTGCACTTCCTTCATCTCCTGCTCGATGGAGAGAATCTTCTCGTCCATGGCCTTGGTGTCGAATTTGGAGATTTTGCGCACCGGTTTTTCGACGAGCTTCAGGATGTCCTCCATTAGGATTTCGCGGCGGAGCAGCTCCTGATATTCCTTCATCTTCGCGAAGACGTCGGCTATCTGGCTGTCCCAGTCCTTTTGGTCCTGCTCAAGTACCTTGTAGATGCGGTTCTCGAAGAATATACGCTCCAGCGAGCTATAGTGCCAGTCGCTCTCCAGCTCGTCCATCCTGATGCGGAGCTCCTGCAGGAGGATATCTCTGGTATGGAAGGTGCTGTATTCGAGTATATCGTTGACCGTGAGGAACTGAGGCTTGTTGTCCACAATCACGCAGGCGTTCGGGGCGATATTGTACTCGCAGTCCGTGAACGCGTAGAGCGCGTCGATGGTCTTGTCCGGGGAGACATCGTTCGGGAGATGGATGACGATGTCCACCTTGTCGGTGGTCATATCCTCTATCTTCTTGATTTTGATCTTCCCCTTGTCCTTTGCCTTGAGGATGGAATCGATGAGGTCGCGGGTATATTTGCCGTACGGAATCTCGGTAATGGCTATGGTGTTCTTGTCGATCTTCTCGATGCGGGCGCGTACCTTGACGCTGCCTCCGCGCTTGCCCAGCAGATATTTGCTGCAGTCCGCGAAGCCGCCGGTAGGGAAGTCCGGATAGATTTCATACGGACGGCCCTCCAGGATGGCCACGGACGCGTCGAGGAGCTCGTTGAAGTTGTGCGGGAGAATCTTGGAGGCGAGACCCACGCCGATGCCTTCGGTGCCCTGCGCGAGCAGGAGAGGAAAGCGTACCGGGAGCTCGGTCGGCTCCTGGTTGCGCCCGTCGTAGGAGTTCATCCAGCGGGTCACCTTGGGGTCGAACACCACCTCCTTGGCGAACTTGCTCAGCCTGGCCTCGATGTATCGCGGCGCGGCGTTGGAGTCGCCGGTGAGGATGTTGCCCCAGTTACCTTGGCAATCGACCGTGAATCCCTTCTGGCCGAGCTGCACGAGGGCTCCGAGGATGGACTGGTCGCCGTGGGGGTGGTACTGCATAGCCTGTCCGACGATGTTCGCGACCTTGGTGTAGGCCCCGTCATCCATCCTGAACATGGCGTGGAGCACCCTTCGCTGGACCGGTTTGAGTCCATCGATTATGTGCGGCACGGCGCGGTGCAGAATCACATATGAGGCATAGTCAAGGTACCAGTCCTTGAACATGCCGGAGAGCTTGAACTTGTGCGCGTCCCTCTCCAGCAGTTTGTCGTAACGGCCGCTTTCTTCCGCCTCGTCCCCGATCGGGGCTGATTCTTCCTCTATTATTTCCTCTTCGGTGATGATGTTCTCGTCTTCCATATTCTATTCCTCGTATCCGAATCTTCTCAATTCTTTCCTGTTCTCCCTCCAATCGGGATCCGTCTTCACGAAGATACTCAAAAAAACTTTTTTCTGGAAGAAATCTTCCATTTCAATTCGGGCTTCGGTGCCCATTTTTTTCAGAGCGGCGCCCTTCTTGCCGATGAGTATGCCCTTCTGGGACTCGCGCATCACATAGATTACGGCTCCGATGTCGTAGCGCTCCTCACCCTCCTTGAAAGTCTCGATCTCCACCTCGCAGGAGTAGGGAATCTCCTCCTTGTAGTTGAGGAGAATCTTCTCGCGGATGATTTCGGAGGCGAAGAAACGGAGGTTCTTGTCGGTGAAGGCGTCCTTGTCGAACCACGGCGGGCACTCCGGAAGCCGCTCCTTGACGGCCTCCAGCACGCTCTCGAGGTTGAACTTCTCCTGCGCAGAGACAGGCAGCACGAGGGCGCGCGGCAGCTTTTCCTGCCAGTACTTCATGAGCGCGACCACTGCCTCCTGGGAGCTGATGTCGATCTTGTTGATGACGACTATCACCGGACAGTCGATTCGGGCAAGGCGCTCGATGTACTCGGCGTTCTTGTCGGCCGTCTCGACGGTGTCGGTGACATAGAGTATGATGTCGGCGTCGCCCAGAGCCCCGTCCACGAACTTCATCATGTTCTCCTGCAGACGATAGCCCGGCTTGAGTATGCCCGGGGTGTCGGAATAGACTATCTGCCAGTCCTCCCCGTTGACAATGCCCATAATCCTATGCCGGGTAGTCTGCGCCTTGGCTGTCACGATGGAGAGCTTCTCGCCCACCAGCGCGTTCATCAGCGTGGACTTCCCGACATTCGGATTGCCTATGATATTTACGAATCCTGAACGGTGAGCCATTATACGTAAGCTCCCATCTTCAGAATGTTGGCCTCACCCTCGGTGAGGTATCTCCACTCGCCCTTCTTGAGGCCCTTCTTGGTCAGGCCGGCGAAATATACGCGGTCGAGAGCCTTGACGGTGTAGCCGAGAGACTCGAAGATGCGGCGTACGACCCTGTTCTTGCCGGAGTGGATCTCGATGCCGAGCTTGCGCCTGTCCTTTTCGTCGATGTACTCGAGCTCATCGGCGTTGACTTCGCCGTCGGTGAGGGTCACGCCTGCAAGAATCTTGTCGTGGTCTTCCTCGCTGAGCTCCCTGTCGAGAGCCACCTGGTAGATCTTCTTCTTGTCGTATGCAGGATGGGTCAGACGCTCCGCAATCTCGCCATCGTTGGTGAGCATCAGCACGCCGGTGGTGTTCTTGTCGAGACGGCCCACCGGATATACGCGGGCTGAGCAGCCCTTGAGCAGGTCGATTACGGTCTTCTCCGCGTGAGGGTCGCTGGCGGTGGTGACGAAGCCCTTAGGCTTGTTCATCACGATATACACTTTCTCCTCGCCCTTGAGCCTCTCGCCGTTGAAGCGGATGTCGTCGGTCTGCACATTGACCTTGGTGCCGAGTTCGGTCACAACCTCGCCGTTGACGGTCACTACGCCCGCCTGGATGAGGGTGTCGGCCTCGCGGCGCGAGCATACGCCTGAGTTCGCGATGAACTTGTTGAGGCGTACGACATCCTGTATAGGTGAATTGAAGGTCTCTGCTGACTCGTTGCCGTTCACTACCGGACGGCGCTCGATCATGCGGTTGATGCCTTCGTTGGTGTTCTTGTTGAAGTGAGGGACCGGCTTCGCGCCCTTCCTTCCCGGAGCGCCCTTCTTGGCTCCGAAAGGCTTCTTGCCGAAGCTCTTGCGCTCTCCGTTGAATGACGGACGTCCGCCTGCCTGACGCGGTCTGCGCTCTCCGCTGAAGCTGCCGCCCTCGCCGTAGCTGCGGCGCTCATTGCTGTTGTATCCGCCTTCGCGGTTCTCTCCGTAGCTCCTGCGCTGCTCGCCACCCTCGCCGTACTGGCGTGGCTTGCGGTCGCCATAGCTGCTGCGGTTTTCTCCATACTGGCGCGGTCTGCGCTCGCCGTAGCCTCCGCGGTTCTCACCGTAGCTGCGGCGCTCTCCGCCGTTGTCCTGACGGCCTTCGCCGTAGTTTCCGCGGCTCTCACCATACTGGCGCGGTCTGCGCTCGCCGTAGCCTCCGCGGTTCTCACCGTAGCTGCGGCGCTCTCCGCCCTCGCGGTTTTCTCCGTAGCTGCGACGCTCGCCGTAGCCGCGGTTTTCTCCATACTGGCGCGGCCTGCGCTCGCCATAGCCACGGTTCTCACCATAGCTGCGGCGCTCCCCGCCTTCGTTTGAGTTGTCGTTTCTTTCGCCGAAGTGGAACTCCACCTTTTCGAAACCTGAATGATCCTGACTCTGTGCAGCAGTCTTTCTAGGTCTAAGTTTTCGGCCTTCCTTTGTAAACTGGTCCATCACTACTTAAGATTAAAATAATAAGTTATTGTGCCCTCCTGCATCGCCGGCGCGTTCGCGTCAATGTTGAAGTGAGTTTCCATCGCCGCCTTGCGTGCCGCCGCGTGGAGAGCTTTGTTTAAAACAGTGGTGCCGTCGCCTCCCGGCTTGGCTTCTACCACATTTCCGTAATTGTCGATCACTATATCTACAACGACTATGCCGCTTTCCTGCACATTGTATGCCGGGCGCGGCAGATTGCCAACCAGATTGCGCCCTCTCACATGCGCGTTCGGCTTGCCGTCGGTCCGGCCCTTGTCCGTGTTGCCGTCGCTCTGCCCCGCGCGGAACTGCCCGGAGCTCTGCGCGGCCGCGTGTGAAGCGGTCAGGGTCGTGTCTTTCTTTGCCATCCCCGGGAACGCTGCCCTCGGGTCAAGCTTGGGTTCCTCCTTCGGCTCAGGCTGCTCCGTCGTCACTTCGCCGAAGTCGTCTGGCTTTGTCTCCGGGGTCAGGTTCTGCCTGTCCGAGACTTCCGGCGACTCGCTCTTCTGCACGAGATTGACCGGGGCGCTCAGGTCAGGGTTTTCGGAGCGGGGAGCCTGCCCTTCAGGCTCCTGCACCGGCACCGTCATCTCCTCCGAGAAGTCAATCAGCATCGTCTTCTCCTGAGGCGGCGGGTATATGTATTTCAGACCGGAATACGAGACCATCACAAGCGCTGCCGCGTGGCTTGCCAGCGTCAGGACCAGTCCTGAGAGCATTGCGCGGCGTTCGTTTCTGTCGTCCTGTTTCCTGCCCTGTCCCATCATTCGGGTTGCGTTGCGAGTATTACCTTATAATGGTTGCGTTTCGCTATGTTCATCACCTGCACTATCTCGCCGATAGGCACGCTCTCGTCGGAGTATATTGCGAATGTAGGGTCATCCTCGCTCTGGAGCAGCCCCACGAGCTCGTCTTCCACCTCGCCCAGCGACACCGGATGCTCGTCGCCGTTGACGTGGAAGGTGAAGCGGTCGTCCCCCCAGTCCTTGATGGAGATGCTCGCCGTGGCCTTGGCGCCGACCTGTCCCGTGCTCTTTGGAAGCAGCAGCTTCAGGGCGTTGGGGTTGACCAGCGTGGAGGTCACGAGAAAGAATATGAGCAGCAGGAACACGATGTCCGTCATCGAGGACATCGAGAAGTTCGGCTCTGCCTTTGTCGTTCTCCTGAGTGCCATTACCTTATCTCCTTGTTTTCAACCGGCGACTCGAGCGCTTCCAGCAGCTGGATGGTGGCGCTCTCCATACTGAAGACGAGACCTGATACCTTGGTAGTCAGGTAGTTGTATCCGAAGTAGGCGAGGATGCCGACGATAAGTCCTCCGACCGTCGTAATCATCGCGGTGTAGATACCGCTGGAGAGGAGGGTGATGTCGATGTTGTTGCCGGCGTTGGACATATTGAAGAACGCCTCCACCATACCGAGCACCGTGCCGAGGAATCCGATCATCGGCGCGCCTCCGGAGATGGTGGCGAGGTAAGGCAGGCTCTTCTCGAGCTTCGCCACCTCGATGTTGCCGGTGTTCTCGACGGCGATCTTGATGTCGTTGAGCGGTCTGCCGTTGTGCTCCAGACCGGTCTCCACCATCCTTGCTACAGGGGTGTTGTATTTGCTGCAGAGCGTCTTGGCGGACTTGAGCTTACCCTCGTGGATGTAGTCGCGGATATCCATCATGAAATCCTTGTCGATTTTGCCGGCCTGGTGTATCTGCCACCACTTCTTGCCGAAGATGTAGATGGCGATGATGGACAGTGCGAGCAGCACCCACATGAGAGAGCCGCCCTTCGCGGCCATCTCGAAGAGAGAATAAGACATCTCCTGCGGGACCGGTACGGCCTCCGCGATATCTGTCTGGAGCAAATTGAAAAGCATTGTGTCTATGAATTATAATAACTTGCAAATATACAACTATTTTCCCGAAGTTCGGAGGGCGCGGCCCGAAAAATTATTCCCCGCAGGTCTGCTGATAGTCAACTCCGGAGAGAAAGAGGGCGTGCCCGGGGACGCTCTCCCCGGCGCAGCTGCGCATCACCTCGCGCGCCCTGAGCGGGTCGGCATCCAGAATCAGGGCCCGGAAATCCTCCGCGCTCCGCTTCCCGCGTCCCACTTCCAGCAGCGTGCCCACCACGGCGCGGACCATATTCCTGAGGAACCTGTCAGCGCAGATGCGGAAGTACCAGTAGTGCGCATCGCCGTCAGGTGTCGCATTTCCATGTGGGATAGCTCCATAGGCCGATATCGCCGGGGTGTACGGCCTCCAGAACGCCTCCCTCACCGTGCAGATGGAAGTCTTGACGTCGGTCCCGCTCTTCTCGAAGCAGCGGAAGTCGTGCCGTCCCACTAGCTGCGCCGCAGCCTCGTTCATCGCCCCGAAATCGAGCTTCGGGTAGGTATAGAGAAAGGAATAATTTCCTACGAAAGGGTCTTTGACTCTATGCAGAAAATATGTATATTCGCGATTCGTGGCATCGAACCTGGCGTGGAAGTCGGGCGACGTCGGGCAAATGCCGAGGACCGTCACGGCAGGGGGTAGGATGGCATTTAATTTGCAGACCAATTGACGCGTATCAAGCCCCTCGGCGGCATCGAAATGAGCGATGTATCCGACGGCGTTCACCCCGGCATCTGTGCGGCCCGCACCGGTGACGGGCACAGGTTGTCGGAGCAGAGTCGCGAGAGTGTCCTCAAGGGCCTGCTGCACGCTCGGGTCTGAAGGCTGGACTTGCCAACCGTGAAAGGCTTCGCCGCTGTATGAAAGTTTGATACGATAACGCATAACGATTGCAAAAATAGATAAATAATATGGAAAGTGTAAATATCAGGGAGCTCAACGACCGCATCCAGAAGGAGAGCGAGTTCGTGGACCTGCTCTCTCTGGAGATGGGCAAGGTAATCGTGGGGCAGAAGCATCTCATCGAGAACCTTATGATAGCCCTGCTCGCCGACGGGCACATCCTGCTCGAAGGCGTGCCTGGACTTGCCAAGACTCTCGCCATCAGTACTTTGGCAAAAGCGGTGGATGCACAGTTCAGCCGTATTCAGTTTACCCCTGACCTCCTCCCGGCCGATGTGACCGGTACCCTAATTTACTCCCAGAAGAACGAGAAGTTCGAGGTCCACAAGGGCCCGGTATTCGCCAACTTCGTGCTCGCGGACGAAATCAACCGTGCGCCGGCCAAGGTCCAGTCAGCCCTGCTCGAAGCGATGCAGGAGAGGCAGGTGACCCTCGGCGACGAGACCTACCGTCTGCCGGAGCCGTTCCTCGTGATGGCCACCCAGAACCCTATCGAGCAGGAGGGCACATACCCGCTGCCTGAGGCCCAGGTGGATCGTTTCATGCTCAAGGTGGTCGTGAACTACCCGAGCCGCGACGAGGAGAAACTCATCGTCAGGATGAACAACAGCGGCCACTTCCCGACAGCGCAGAAGGTTGTCAGCCAGGAAGATATCGTCAAGGCGCGCAAGGTGGTCAAGGAAGTCTATATGGACGAGAAGATTGAGCGCTACATCGTGGATATCGTCTATGCGACCCGCACCCCTGAGGAATACGGGCTCGCCTCCATCAAGAACTACATCTCCTACGGCGCGTCTCCTCGTGCCAGCATCAGCCTCTCGATGGCAGCCAAAGCCTACGCATTCATCAAGCGCAGGGGCTATGTGATCCCGGAGGATGTGCGTGCCGTGTGCCCGGAGGTGCTCCGCCACCGTATAGGCCTGAGCTATGAGGCCGAGGCCGAGAATGTAGTGCCTGAGCAGATTATCGAACAGATCATCAATGCCGTCATTGTCCCATAGCAGCACTTCGGACCTCCTGAAGAAAGTCAGGAAGATAGAGATACGGACGAAGGCTCTCTCGCACCAGATATTCGCCGGAGAGTACCATTCGGCCTTCAAGGGCCGCGGTATGGCGTTCAGCGAAGTCCGGGAATACCAGTGGGGGGACGATGTGCGCTCGATGGACTGGAATGTGACCGCCCGCCTGCGCTCCCCTTACATCAAGGTGTTCGAGGAGGAGAGGGAGCTGACGGTCGTGCTTCTGGTCGATGTGAGCCGCTCCGGACTCTTCGGGACTGCGGGTGAGAGCAAGCGCGAGAGGATAGCGGAAATCGCGGCCGTGCTGACCTATAGCGCCATCCTCAACAACGACAAGGTGGGCGTGCTCTTCTTCTCCGACCATGTCGAGAAGTTCATTCCGCCGCAGAAAGGCCGCTCGCACCTGCTCCGCGTCATCAGCGAGATGCTCGAGCTGCAGCCGAGCTCCGACGGCACCGACATCGGCGAGGCGCTGCGCTACCTTACCAACGCCATCAAGAAGAAATGTACGGCATTCCTGCTGAGCGACCTGCTCGATGTGGACGCCGAGGGCAAGCCCCGCTACGAGGAGGGCCTCAAGGTGGCAGCCGGCCGACACGACCTGAGCGTCATCAAGGTGCACGACCCGCGCGAGAGGGAACTCCCTGCAGTGGGCCTGGTGCACATCAAGGACAGCGAGTCCGGGCGCGCGTCGTGGGTCAACACCGACAGCCGCCGTGTGCGCGAGACCTATGCCCGCTGGTTCGCCGACCTCTCCGAGCGGGAGAAGGCGCTCTTCAACAAATACGGAATAGACAATGTGGACATTGCCACCGACTCCGACTATGTCAAGGGGCTGATGGCGCTTTTCGCTCATAGATGAAGTTTCTAGCTATCATATTGACCGCAATGCTCGACATCGTGCCGGGAGGCCAGCCTTTCCTAAGGCAGCTGACCCCGCGCGACTCTATCTTGATTGCGGACCAGCTCGAATACGGATTCCGCCTCGACAGCGTCAAGGCGGGCACGCAGCTCGCTCTGCAGGACTTCAGCGAGGCTTCCAACGACACCCTGACACTCGTCAGGAACTGGAAGATAGACACCCTGAAGCGCAAGGGAGGGCTCTTCGACATCGAGGGCAGCATAGTCGTGGCTCCGTTCGAGGAGGGACACTATACGCTGCCTCAGCTTGCGGTAATGCGCGTGAGCACCGCCGGTGCTGTGGATACCCTGCTCTTCGACGCGATGGAGATGGAAGTCAAGACGATGCCTGTCGATACGGCGACATTCGTCATCCACGACATCAAGGGACAGATGCGCTATCCGCTGACATTCAAGGAAATATTCCCCTGGGTCGCAGGAGCGTGGCTCATTATAGTGCTGGGCATACTCACTGTCGCCCTGATTCTCTCCCGCAAGCGCAATGCCGCCGATGTGGCGCACTGCGACGATCCTGCGCACATCGTGGCGCTGCGCCGTCTGGACAAGTTCCGCAGCAATGCGTACTGGGCCCCGGAGAAGCAGAAAGCCTTCTATTCCGGCATTACCGACGCCCTCAAGGACTATATCGAGGCGCGCTTCGGCATCGATGCTCCGGAGATGACGACCGCCGAGCTCTTCGATGCGCTCAAGACAGACAAGGATATAACTCCGGAGCTGTTCGCGGAGCTGCGCGAGCTCTTCGAACGCGCTGATTTCGTGAAATTTGCAAAGCACGCGGCCACTGACGAAGAGAACGCTTCGGCGCTCCCGACAGCGGTGCGCTTCGTGACTTCGACCTACAAGCTGGAGCCTGAGGAGGGGCAGGAAAAGGATGTTCTTTGAGTATCCTCATCTGCTTTGGCTGCTGGCAGTGCCGCTGCTGCTCATTGCCCGATATGTCTATATCGAGCTCAAGGAGCGCAGGCCGCATCTGAGGGTCTCCACGGTGCAGCCGTGGATGAAGGCCGGGCTTTCGCCGCTCGCCGTGATAAGGCACCTGCCATTTGCGCTGCGGATTGCGGCTTTGTCATTGATAATCATCGCTCTGGCGCGTCCGCGCTCGTCCACTGATGTGGAGAAGAGGGACACCGAGGGTATCGACATAGTGTTCGCGATGGATGTCTCCACGAGTATGCTCGCGCGCGACTTCACCCCGGACCGCATCTCCGCGGCTAAGGATATCGCCATCGAGTTCATCTCGCAGCGCCCTTCCGACCGGATGGGCATCGTCGTCTTCGCGGGCGAGAGCTATACCCAGTGCCCGCTGACCACCGACAGGGCTACGCTTATCAATCTGATGAAGGAGGTCCAGACGGACCTCATCGAGGACGGTACCGCCATCGGCAACGGACTTGCCACGGCAGTCGCGAGAATGATGGATTCGGATGCGCCGAGCCGCGTGGTGATACTGCTCACGGACGGTGTCAACAATCGCGGAGAGATTACCCCGCAGACCGCAGCCGAGATTGCAAAGACCTACGGCGTGAGGGTCTATACGATTGGGGTCGGAGCCAACGGCACGGCACCTTACCCGGTGATGACTCCGTGGGGAGTCGAGGTGCGCAATATGCAGGTCGAGATAGACGAAGAACTGCTTAAAACCGTGGCCGAGACCACCGGAGGCAGGTATTTCAGGGCCACCGACAACACCAAGCTGGCCGAAATCTATTCCGAAATCAACCGGATGGAGACGGCCCGCACCACCGTGGACAGTTTCCCTGTGTATAAGGAGCTCTTCGGGGGCTATGCCCTCGCGGCGCTCATCTGTCTGCTGCTCGAACTGCTCCTCGGAGCGCTAATGTCAAGGAGGTTGCCGTAATGCTGTATTTTGCCGAACCTAAATATCTCTGGCTGCTGCTGCTCGTGCCTCTGCTGCTCGCAGGCTACGGAGTGCTGCGCGTGCTTCGCCGCAGGCGTCTCCGCGCCTTCGGAGATGAGGCTCTCGTCAAGGAACTTATGCCATCGTGGTCGTCCTCCAAGGGCTGGTGGAGAATGGTACTCTACAGCCTTGCGCTGGCCTGCTTCGTCATCGGTATTTCGCGCCCGCTGCTGGGAGCGAAGCTTGTGGAGAGGGAGACCAAGGGGGCCGAGATAGTGATTTGCCTCGACGTGTCCAACTCGATGCTCGCCGAGGACTATTCTCCGAGCAGGCTCAGCCGCGCCAAACTTGCCATCTCGCGCCTTGTGGACCGTCTGCAGGGCGACCGCATAGGACTTGTAATCTTCGCCGGGACTTCCTTCGTGCAGCTTCCGGTGACGACCGACTACGTGTCCGCCAAGATGTTTCTCAATTCGATTGATACTCAGTCGATTCCGGTGCAGGGCACGGCTATCGGCGATGCGATACACACCGCTGCCAAGAGCTTCAGCGCCCAGAGCGAGAAGAGCCGCGCCATCATCGTGATTACCGACGGCGAGAACCACGAGGACGATGCAGTTGAGGCCGCGAAAGAGGCCGCTTCCGCCGGCATCAAGGTCTATACGATAGGCGTCGGTACGCTGAGCGGACAGCCGCTCAAGGTGGACGGCGAGCTCCTCAAGGACAAGGACGGCGAGATTGTGGTGTCCCGTCTCGACGAGGGGACGCTCAAGCAGATTGCAGCTGCGGGCGGCGGAGCCTATGTGCACGCCGGCAACGAGGAATTCGGGCTCAACCCGATAATAGATGAGATCAACAAGCTCGAGGAGGAGCGGTTCAACTCCGTGGTCTTCGAGGAATATGACGAACAATATATGTACTTCTTCGCAGCGGCTCTCCTGCTCTTCGTGCTCGAGATGCTGATTGGCGAGAGGAAGTCCAAAAGGAGGTTATTCTGATGTCTGGAGCACTTAAACCGATACTTGTCGCGACTCTGATGCTGCTTGTGCTGCCGGCTATGGGCCAGGCGGATAGGCACGATGTGAGGGCCGGCAACCGCAAGTTCCGCAAAGACAAGTTCAAGGAGGCGGAGATTGACTACCGCAAGGCGGTGCTCAAGGACTCCACTTCCATGAAGGCGCAGTACAATCTGGCATCGGCGCTCTACCGCCAGGAGGACTGGGAGGGGGCTCAGAAGGCACTCTCCGCCGTGGATTCCGAGGGCGCTCCGGCCCAGTACCACTACAACGCAGGCGATGTGGCTCTCCAGCGCAAGGACTACGCTTCGGCGGTGAAGAGTTTCCGCGAGGCGCTCCTGCAGGACCCTGATGACCTGGACGCCAAGGAGAACTATATCTACGCCAAGAAGATGCTGGAGAACCAGCAGGGCCAGGGCGGTGGCGGAGGGCAGGACCAAAACAATCAGGACCAAAACCAGGACCAGCAGCAGAATCAGGACCAGAACGATCAGAATCAGGATAATAATCAAGATAATCAGCAGAACAATCAGCCTCAGCAGCAGCCTCAGGATGGCGGCGGGCAGCAGGATCAGCAGGCCCAGTCGGAGATTTCTCCGCAGCAGGCCCAGCAGATGCTTAAAGCCGTGCAGGCCAAGGAGAAGGAGACCCAGGACAAGGTTAAGAAGGAGAAGGCCGCTCTGCTGAAGTCTAAACAAAAGGAGAAGAATTGGTGATGAGAAGACTCTTTGCAATACTGTTTGCCTCCATTATAACGGTTGTGGCCGGCGCGCAGACTACCATCAAGGTGCAGGCGCCGAACCTCGTGGGGGTCAACGAGCAGTTCAACGTGACATTCGTGATTAGCGGGGAGCACGCCCCGTCGGATTTCGCGTGGGAGGCCGGCGAGGACTTCCAGCTCGTTTGGGGGCCGCAGAAGGGCCGCTCGTCATCAGTGTCGATAGTCAACGGAGTCACCACCAAGACTACCCAGACCAGCTATACCTATATCTTGATGCCCAAGAAGACTGGGCATTTTACACTCCAGGCTGCGCAGGCTACGGTAAAGGGCAAGAAATATACTTCCGACGCGCCCGAGATTGAGGTCGTGGCGGACAGCTCGTCTTCCTCTCAGTCAAGCTCTTCCTCATCTTCTTCGCAGGGCGGGGCGGCGGCCACTGGGACGGTGTCTTCGGATGATATGTTCATGAAGCTGACCCTCAGCAAGCGCAATGTGATGGTGGGCGAGCCAGTGACTGCAACTCTGAAGTTCTACCGGAGAGAGACGGTCAATCTTGCGGGTTTCGAGAACGCCAAGTTCCCTGAGTTCAACGGCTTCTGGAGTCAGGAGCTGCAGGCTCCGACCAATATCGAGTTCAATCGCGAGAAGGTTGGCGACAAGATATACAGTGCCGCTCTGCTCCGCAGCTGGAAGCTGATTCCGCAAAAGGCGGGGGAGATAAAGATTTCTCCTGCGGAGATTGTCTGCCAGGTCAATGTAAGGACCCGCAGGCAGCCAACCGGCAGTATCTTCGACGATTTCTTCCAGGATGACTATCAGACGATCCGCAAGAGGGTCGTGACCGACCCGCTGACCGTCAAGGTCAGCGCGCTCCCGGCGGGAGCGCCCGCCACCTTCGGCGGCGGGGTCGGTCAGTTCAAGATGACCGCGGACCTGACCCGCGACTCTCTGATGACCCACGATGCGGCTTCTCTCAAGGTCACCGTGACCGGCGCCGGCAATGTGGCCCTGCTTGAGGCGCCCAAAATCAATTTCCCTCCGGATTTCGAGGCATACGATGTCAAGACTTCCGACATTCAGGGAGGTAAAGTGTTTGAATATCCGTTTATTCCGCGCAGCGCTGGAGAGTTTGTGATAGGCCCTGTCGAATATTCTTACTTCGACAACAAGACTTCGAAATATGTCACTCTCACGAGTCGGCCGCTTGAGATCAAGGTTGCCAAGGGCAACAGCGCCCAGGCTTCAGGCTCCGGCTCCGGCGAGGTGCAGGTGATGAGTTCCGCCGGCAAGGATGTGCGCAATATAGGCACCGATATTCGCTATATTTCCACCTCCCGTCCGTCCTTCAGGAATGCCGGCTCGTTCTTCGTCGGGACGCCTTTGTTCGTTCTGCTGATGGCCCTCCTGCTTGTGGCTGCCGCTGCCGTATATTTCATTATGCGCAGGCGTGCCGCTCTTAAGGCCGATGTCGTGGGCACCAAGAACCGCGCTGCCAACAAGATGGCGCGCAAGCGGCTTGCCCGCGCCGAGACCTTCCTTAAGGAGGGCCTCTACACCGCGTTCTACGAGGAGTTGCACAAGACTCTATTCGGCTATGTCTCCGACAAGCTCAATATGGATATCTCCGATATGAGTAAGGAGAATATTTCCGCCCGGCTGGTGGAGGGCGGCGTGAGCGAGGCTCTCGCCTCAGACTATATCGCCCTGCTCGATGCCTGTGAATATGCACGTTACGCTCCTTCGGAGGGCGGTGAGGCTATGGCAGCCGAGTACGAGAAGGCCGTCAAGGTGATTTCCGAAATCGATGAAAGTATGAATAGAAAGCGCCGCACTGCGGGCCGCACCGGTGTCGCGGCTGCCCTGGCCGCACTGCTTGCCCTTGCGCCTGCAGGCCTCGATGCCGCTGAAGTTTCTCCTGCCGATTCGCTCTGGACGGCCGGGGTGGAGGCTTATGCCCAGAGCGACTGGCCCGCCGCCGAGCAGGCTTGGACTGCCATTCTCGACCTTGGCCTGGAGTCCGACGACCTCTACTACAATATAGGCAATGCCTGCTTCCGCGCCGGTGACCTTGCGCATGCGATTCTCGGTTACGAGAGGGCAGTCAAGCTCAATCCGTCCCACTCCGACGCGCGCTTCAACCTCGAATTCGCCCGCGCACAGCTGCAGGACAAAATCGAGTCCGTACCGACATTCTTCCTTTCTGTATGGATGCGGAATCTCTGCCGCGTGATGCCTTCGGATGTCTGGGCCGGCATAGGCATAGCTCTATTTGCCCTCGCCCTCGCGATGACTCTGCTCTTCCTGCTCGGCCGCACTACGGCTGCGCGCAAGACAGGGTTTGCAGCAGGCATAGCCGCCCTGCTGCTCTGCGTGCTCTGCATCTCGATGGCAGTGAGCCAGAAGTCTGACTATCAGGCTGAAGACAGCGCCATCGTGGTCAAGGCGGTCAGCTCCGTCAAGAGTTCTCCTTCCGAAGAGTCCGCCAAGGACCTCTTCATCCTGCACGAGGGCACCAAGGTCCGTCTCCTCGACGAGGTGGGGCAGTGGCGCAACATCGAGCTCTCCGACGGCCGCCAGGGCTGGATGCGAACTTCCGACCTCGAGGTCATTTAGCCCGCGGCCACCGAGCCTGTCAAATCACCGAAGGACGGTAACCGAGCCTGCGGGCGCCGAACTCTGTCAAGGTGGCGCCGCTGAGCTCCGCCGAAGCGATTATATTGAAAAAGATAAGCTTTAGGCCGGAATTTTACTATCTTTGCCAAGTTAACCAATACCACAGTCAAGATGAAGAAACACCTCATAATGGGGGCCCTGGCGGCTCTCCTTGCCATTACTGAAACGCAGGCATACGAACTCGTGAAGCCCGATTTCCGGGTGCAGCTCTACCCGGAGGGGCAGAATGTTGATAAAGGTATCACTGAGAAAGGGAGGGCAATCACCCTCGGACCGCTCGAGTCCAACGGACTTGCCGGCGAGTTTAAAGTCAATGAAAGAGGCAATATCAGCAATGTCGGCGACGGCGCCTACCTCGATCTCTATATCCCTAAGAACTGCAACGGACAGATGATAGTCGTCTGCCCCGGCGGCGGCTACTCCAACTGCTCCGGCACCAACGAGGGCACCCGCGTGGCCGACTGGTGCACCAAGCGGGGCATCGCGGTCTGCGTGGTAATCTACCGTATGCCTAACGGGCACTGCAAGTTGCCTCTCAACGATGTGCAGAATGCCTTCCGCTACTGCCGGGCGCACGCCTCAGAGTGGGGCGTGAAGGACATCGGCGTGATGGGATTCTCCGCCGGCGGCCACCTCGCGGCATCGGCATCCACCCTTTTCACGGACGAACTGACCCGCCCGGACTTCTCCGTGCTCATCTACCCTGTGATAACGTTCGAGGAGTTCATAACCCACGCCGGCTCGCGCAACAACCTAATCGGCCCGAAGGCTAAAAAGTCTGAAGTTGAATACTGGTCGCTTGAGAATCAGGTAAGCGAGAATACTCCGCCGACCATCCTGCTGCTCAGCGGCGACGATCGCACCGTACCGCCGGAGAACAGTATCCGCTACTACCGCGCGATGCAGAAACACGGCGTCGAGGGCGAACTCCACATCTTTACCGATGGCGGCCACGGTTGGGGATTTACAACCGTAGAAAATTCCGGCCACGACAACCTCGGCTCCCAGCGAGAGAACTTCTTCCAGATTCTCTCTCGCTGGCTCGAGGCGCACAATAAGTAAAATTACGAAGACATAATCGCTTCGATTTTCTCAGCAACCGCAAGCTCGGGGGGCTTTCTTCGCTCGAAGTGAGCCCCCTTACTCCGCTGCCCGGACCTCTATGGCGGCCCGGGCGCGGCCGGTGGCGCGGTAGTGAGGGGCGTAGAGAGACTCTATCTCGACTGCAGGGGCTTGGAAGCGGCCTTCCTGCGTCACGAAGAAGTCTTCGCTTACGCCGGTCTTCTCCTCAGGGTAGCTGTCGAACCAGAACTCGGTCCTGTCTGCGAGCACGCTCCTGTAGCCCTGCGGCGTGAAGCTCACCCAGCCTCTTACGGAGAGCGGACGCGCCCTCCAGCCGTAGCTGCCGGACTTCTGCTCCACAGGCCTCAGAGCCGCGCAGCGCGGAGCTGTCAGCTTGACGAAACTACGGTTCTCCTCGTTCCATATCTGATAGATGGCGGTAATCTTGTCGCCCACGCGCAGGGTGTCCCCCTCGCCGAGCAGAGAGCCGTCGCGCCAGTATTCGGCTCTGACGGTGAAGCCGTTGCCGGAGGCCTCGATTTCGCCGAAAGGCTTGCGGACGGTGCCGCTAAGCGCGATGACCCTGGTCTGCAGGGTCGCTTCGCTGCCGTCCAGCACTGAAGCGACGGCCTCGATATAGGCCGGATCGTCCTCCCACTTCTGGGTCTCCTTTTGCACCATAATCCAAAGCCTTATACCCTCGGCAATCTCGCTTTGACCGCAGTCTGCGAGTAGATTGCAGAGTAGGGAGTGCGCATAGAGCTCGCTCTCCAGCAGACCCCTCCACGGCATCACCGCGTTAGGGTAGTAGGTGCCGCCGGATTTGTGCGGCTGTGCATATTCGGTAAGAGAAAGAATATCCTTGTCCATCGACTTTCGCAACCTGGCGGATGTAAAGGCCCTGATTCCGAATGACGAAGCTAGCTCGGCGCCCCCTTCGCTCTCCAGCAGAGCCTTGAGGGTCTGCACCCTGCGCGCCTTATCGAGAATCTCCCCGTTGAGCCCGCGTGCCTTCGCCGGCACGAGATAGGCCTTGGCGCTCTTGCGCAGCTCCTTGAGCGTCTTTGCAGGGAAAGCCTTGCTGTCCAGAGGGACTGAAGCGTAGAGCGAACGCAGATAAAGGTATTGCCCGAGGCTGATGCCCCCGCACCATATCGGCCTTGCGGAATCGGAGATGAACGCTATATCTGTATATCTCACAGCGCTTTCCAGCAGGCCGCGTATCTCCTCGGGGCAGGCGGCGCCCATCCGGGCGAATCTTTCCAGGACTACCGCTGTGACCACAGGTGAAGAATACATTTCCGCGAACCAGCCGAAGCCGCCGTCAGAATTGTGGCAGGCCGCAATCTTCCCGACCAGTTCATTGCGCGCCTTATCGCTCAGGCGTACCGCGCCCGGAATCTTGCTCAGCAGCCAGTCCGCATAGAGGACTTCGCTCAAGCTAAGTATGTCTTCTCCCTTGGCTTCCAGCTTAGCCGGTACGGCTTCGCGCAGCATATCGAGGATGCTGATCTCCCTTACTGAAGCCTCCGCTCCCGGAAGGTTGACGAACTCGGAGCGCAGCGAAGCGATCAGCGCCTCGCGGTCGGCACCCGCGAGCAGCAGAGCCGAATGAGCCTCGGTAATGGTCTGCGCAGCCTCCGATACGGGGATGCTGACAAACACCGCGTCGGAACCAAGAGCCGTATCCTTAGGAGTGAAGCTGACCAGTAGACCGAGTTCGGAAATGGCCGGAGCGTTGATGGAGCAGTCGAAGCTCGCGCTCTCTCCGGCCTTGATGCTCAGGCATTTGCTCTCGGAAACGAGAGTCTTGGCCGTGCCGTAGTCACGCCCCTCGATGAAGCGGGCCGCCACCACACCGCTCACTTCGGCGTCGCTGCCGTTGGACACCGTAACCCGAGCCACATAGCGGTCGCCCTCATAGAGATGCTGCGGCTCCACGACCGCAATCTTGACCGGCAGAGTCACCGTCATCTCGCGCCTCAGAGTCGCGTTGTGCATCGACTTGTCGTGCGCATAGAGCTGCACATAATAGGTGGAGAGCTTGTCAGCGTTGCGGAAACTGAACTTGATGTTGCCGTCCGCATCGGAGCGCAGGAACGGCTCCCAGGCTATTGTATTCGCAAAATTTTCGCGAATATAGCCGCCACTCTCAGCGCTTTCATTGGCGTTGGATGCATCGTTCGAAGCTGAGGAAAGCACCATAGAATCATACGCGACCTCTGCCTCTTCGACCGCAGCCATAGCCACAGGGCTGTTTTTCGTCATTAGGCTGAACCGTCGCGAACCGTAGGCGATAATCGGGTAGCTGTCGTCGCCGTTGACTCCTTCCGTGGTATCGTAGCTGACATACGGCAGCGGCCTCTCCGCCGGACGCACTGCGCTCCATACATTGGCGCGCAAAGTCTCCGTGGCGGCATCAAAGACACTTGCGGCGCATTCCACGCCTGCCGAAGTCTTGATGCTGAAGCTGTAATCCCTGCCCGGAGCCGTGGTGTCCAGGAAGCGGCTGAAACTCAACGGCAGGCTGAATTCCGTCTTTGGCAGGGAGAACGACCTGCTATAGCGGCAATTGTCCTTGTCCCTGAACCATAGCACATTGAGTTTGACCTCGGACGGGTAGTCCGCCTTGCGTGCGAAACTGACGGTGGCGAGCGTACCGTTCTTTTCCATGCCTCCGGCAAGTTTTACCATCTGCCTGTCCAGCAGTACATTGCCGTCTCCGTAGAGCTCGGCCACAGCCCACACCGGGCCGCAGCTTGAGCCGATCTGCAGCGAGAGGGCATCGCCTTCGGTCTCCCTGAAGAAGCTGCGGACTCCATAGTCCAGCGCTTCCGCATCCTTAGGCACATACATTATATTGGAAATGTCCTTCTCCGTGTATTCCTTGCCATTGTCAGCAGTTGCACGTCCCTCGACTTCAAGCACATAGAGCCCCGCCTGCTTCCCGCTGAGGGCTATCGTTACCTGCTCCCCGCCCTTTGCGCTGCCGGAAGCTAGCGTTTCGCTGCCGCGCCTGAGGGTGTAGCTGCAGCTGAAGCTAGGGTGGAAAGAGCCATCTCCATCCTCCCCGGATGATGAAACTCTGAAACTGAGAGGCCCGGAGATGATGGCCTTCCTGCCGCTGTCTCCATCCTTGAGTTCGAACGAACCCTTATCAGTGCCGTCGATGCAGGTGCTGAAGCCCAGACTGCCATAGACGGTCACGGACTTTGAGAATTCCTGTGTCTCCCCGGTGGCATCGGTGACCTTGACCGTGACGGTGTACCAGGAATAATTCTTCTCGCCGGACTTGAATCTGACTTCGAAATCTCCGTTGGCATCGAGCTCCAGCGCGCCTGAGTCGCGGACGGTGCCGTATTCCTTGACGGTATAGACGGCGGTGGCGGAGCTAAGGCTGTGCCCGGAATACGATTTCACATTTCCCCGGACACTGACTCCGTCACCGGCGAGGTAGAGTCTCCGGTCCGGAGTCCAGTTCAGTTCGAATGTCGGCGTGACGAATTCATCCACCAGCACCGAAGTGCCGGCGAGATGCTTCCCGCCGCGTGAAATCTCTATCGAATAGAGCCCGCCCCGGGAAGACTTGCCGAGCGTGAATTCCCCGGCTGCGGAGCCGAATTCTCCGGTGACAAGTTCTTGACTTGCAAGCTGTTTGCCCTCGGCATCACTAAGGGTGGCAAGGAGTTTGACCCCCTCGCCGGCAACGCTGTATTCATATCTGCCCTTGTAAAGAATCACTTTGTAGTGCACTGTCTCTTCGGGGTTGAATGCCTTGCGGTCGGTGATGAGCATGCAGCTTGTATTCTCTCTCGTGTCTGATACGGGACGGTCTGAAAATGAGCCGGATACCGAATGCTTGCGACTGCTCCTGAGACTGCCGTCGGCATCCCGGAAACTCGCCTGGAGGCTATAGCCCCATTTCTTGCTGCTGAGCTTGCTCTCAATTGCCTCCGGTACGGCGGTAAAGCCGTCGATGCTGAAGTCCTCCGCGCTCGCAACCGGCTTGTCGCTCCTGTCGTAGAGCGTCAGGCTGCATTTCGCGGCCGGTTCACCGCTGATGTAGTCGGCGACATAGATCCCGAGCCCGCGGGAATCCCGCCTGCTCGCTATCGAGAGGGTGTATTTGTCGTAATCGAATTTCAGCGACTCCTTGCCGGAGCGGCACTCGATTTCGTAGGACCCGTCGTCCATCTTTGGAAGCTCCACCCTCATGGTGTCGCGGATATAGAAGCTCTTTGCGGTGTTGTCCAAGGTTTTGTCCATCAGGATGGTACTGCCGCTTTTGACCTTGATCCGCACATTGCTGAGGTTCTGCAGCAGGACGGTCACGATGCCGTCTTCGGCTGAGGCTCGCAGGCTCTTGGCTTTGAGATAGCCCGCGATATTCTTCGCGGTGCCGCTGCAGGAGGCTATAGTCTTCTCGTCGCCGCTGTAGGAGCCAATCCGCTTGATGAGTTTGCTGCAGTCGGCGTTGAGGCTGAGGTAGTCATCAGATTTGCCGCCGTTGCGATTGAGGCTGTTGAACCTGTCCTGAAGCAGCCAGGACTCGGCAAATACTCCTACGGCATCCCCGCTATGCTTGCCGGCAAACGCCTGCATCGTCTCAGTATCGGCTTTTAATGAGGCGTATTCATACAGCGCGTCGAACGGATAGCTGCCCCCGAAACGCTCTTCCATCAGGGCGACCGTCACCGAGTTGTTCGCCTCGCAGCCGAAAAGGCTCCAGAGCACATAGTCCCAGTCACATCGCAGCAGTTTTGGCAGTGCTTCGCCGAATTCGAAGCGGTCCAGCAGGTAGTCGCGGCTGTAGAATTCCGGATTATAGCTCTTTTCCAGGCGGCTGCGATTCTCTTTGACATAAGCGAGCATCGCGTCGGGGTTCCCGCCCTTCCCGTCGAAATATATCACAATCGGCTCCCCGAACTCCTTGAGCTCCTTGTCTTTGGCTTCTTCGAGGCTCTCGCTCAGCTTCCAGTTGGCGGAGGATTTCACTGACACATATTCAGTGCAGGCATCGTAGAAATCCCAGGCCAGGCGTTTGCTCGAGGCTTCTTTCTTGATCTGCTCGAGGATGGCGGCCTGCTGCTTGGGCCGGTCGTCCCGCTCGGCCTTGTCGTATTTGGCCCAGAGGGTAGTGAGGCTGTGCCCGTTTTCGTCCTTGACACCGCCTGCGGAGGTTAAACTTGTATTCATCAGAACCAGTATAAATAATAATAACCGTTTCATCTTATAAGTCTTTTTCCAGATAAGAGATGCATTCGGAGACCACGAAGTTGCTTCCGCCTATGTAAACCAGGCTGCCCGGCACCTGCGCGGCGTCCTGCATCGCCGCCTTGACCCCCTCGGCCACACTGCTGAAACGCTCGCGGCTGAGGCCCTCCGTACGGGCGTAGAGCTCATCGACGGGAAGCGAGCGGCTGATTGCCGGGGCGACGAGGTAGTAGCGTGCGTGAGAAGGCATCAGCGGCCTGATGGCATCAAGGTCCTTGTCCGCCATTATTCCATATACTATAAAGAGGGGCCTGCCGCTCTCCTCGAGCCGAGCGAAGTTGATGCGCAGCGCGTCGGGGTTGTGCCCGATGTCGCAGATGGTCTCCGGCTTGTCGCAGAGTTTCTCCCAGCGCCCGCGGAATCCGGTAATCCGTCCGCTATGCTTCAGCGCCTCCGTATCCGGCTCGACGCCAAGGAGTTCCAGGGCTGCGAGCACGGTGTGAAGATTCGCTCTCTGATATGGGCCCTCAAGGTCGAGGCTGAAGTCCGGCTCGGCGAAGTCATCGGCGAAAAAGAGAGGGCAGTGCACCTCTGCGGCCTTGCTTTCAAAGACGGGGGACGTGTCGCCATCGCGGCTCGCGACCAGCGCAGGCACGCCGCTTTTGAAAATGCCCGCCTTCTCGGAGGCAATCTGCGCACGCGTATTCCCGAGCATTGCGCAGTGGTCCAGACCGATGCTTGTGATGATGCTGAGCTCCGGGGTGATGATATTGGTGCTGTCCAGCCTGCCCCCGAGCCCGGTCTCGATTACGGCCACATCCACCTCCTGCGAGGCGAACCAGCTGAACGCCATCCCCGTGGTAATCTCGAAGAACGATAGGTCGTCGAGCGGGGCGGAGTGGAGGAAATCCCAGACCCACTGCTCGCTCACCATCGTCCAGCTCCCGCCCGAGATGACTTTCATCCTCTCGCGGAAGTCCACGAGGTGCGGCGAGGTGTAGAGCCCCACCTTCAGGCCCGTCGCGGCGAGTGCTGCGGCAAGCATCGAGCTCACCGAACCCTTGCCGTTGGTGCCGGCTATGTGTATGGTATTGAACTTCTTCCATGGCTCGCCGAGGGCGCTGTCGAAGCGCAGCATCCCCTCCAGCCCGGGTTTGTAGGCCCCGGCTGCGAATCCTACCTTCTGCACTGAAGGGTGCCTCTCGAAGATGGAGGCTATCAGGGCATTATATCTTTCTTTACTGTATTCCATAATTTGCAACTTGAGCCAAATTTAGTTATTTTTACGCGTTATTAGATTAAACTATGCTAGAAAAGACATCGGCCCTGTATTCGTCTTTTGTCATCGACGGCATCCGTCAGGAGTGCACTCCCGCACGGCTGCTTCAGCCGTTGTGCGACGCCGAGCTTAGTGCGCCGCAGGGAGCGGAGGAGACTTGCCTTGTCGATGAGACCGTGGACCCGGTAGTCCGCAACTTCGATTTGGATTCCGCGGATATCTCCCGGAGTCTCGAGATTACTCTCGCCTCCCGCAGGCGCCTGCCGCTCGCCTATGCAGACTCGTTCACCCGCTTCCGTATCGCGTCTGCGCTTGAGGATGCCCTCTGGAAGAAGGGCTCTTTCCGCCTCGGCGACCTCAGCCTTGCGGCTTTCTGGAAGTGCAACGAGAAGAAGGTCGGCGGGATGGCGGCATTCTACCGGTCCGTAATGAACGCCGCCGATTATATTGACTCTCTGGGACTTAGGTTTACCGATGCGAGCTATTTGCGCAGTACCGGTGACGGTGAGGTTAGCTTCAGAGCGCTGGTTTCCCGCAATTCCGAGACGGACGAATTTTTCACTCAGGACCCGTTCCGCTCCGTGGCGCCGCGCTTCTCATCGGCACGCGCCTGCCCCGCGACGCTCGCTCCCGACCCGCAGAGCTGGATAGTCTATATCCCGTTTGATACGGCCGACTTCCGGCTTGGAGGCTCCCTGCTTGCGCAGGAGACGCTCATCGGCGGCGCTCCGGTGCAGATTAACGATGCCGACTGCTTTATTGACTGCTTCGAGGTCGTGCGCGAATTCGTCGAAGACGGTCTGCTGCTCTCCGGGGCCACCGTTGCGGACGGCGGCCTGCTCACCGCTCTCAGCCGGATGGCGGATGGCTCGTGCGCAGTGGAGGCCGACATCTCCGCCATAATGCATTCCTACCAGGAGAAACACGCACTCCGGGTACTCTTCGCCGAGGTGCCGGGCGTCATCATACAGATCCGCGACTCCGATTTCGACTATATGGATGCCGAGCTGCTCCTGCAGGATGTGGCATACTTCCCGCTGGGCCATCCGGACCCGTCGGGCAAGGGCGTGAGCGTGAAATCCTCAGCCAAATCCGGAATACAGACAATACTCGAATCCCTGATTCGCAACGCGGAAGGGGAGGATTGACAATAACTTATGGGCAAATCTAAAATCTTCGTCCTCGATACCAACGTCATCCTGCACGACTACCGTGCGATACGCCGTTTCCAGGACAACAACATCGTCATCCCGGTCGCAGTGGTCGAGGAGCTGGACAAATTCAAGAAAGGCAACGATGCGCTGGCCTACAACGCGCGCGGATTCATGCGGGAGATAGACCGCATCACGGAGGGGCGCAGCTTCGGCCGAGACGGCCTCCCGATCGGCAAAGGTCTCGGACTCATCAAAGTCGAGCCTAACCGCCCGTTTAGCAAGGAGTTCGCACAGATGTTCGTGGACGATATCCAGGACCACCGCATACTTGCCACGGCGATGTGGGTCAGGGACAACAATCCCGGCACCTTCGTGGCGCTTGTGACCAAGGATGTCAACCTCCGCCTCAAGGCCAAGGCCGCCGGAATGGAGGTGCAGGACTACTTGACCGACAAGGTCGAGGAGCAGAAAATCGAGAATTCCCAGAAAGAGGTGCAGACCCTCAGCCTCTCCTCCGAGCGCATGCAGGCCCTCTGCTACGGGCCTGAGACCTCGATTCCGAGGTCTGCGGTGAGCAAAGAGCGCCCCGCGGCGAACCGGCTCTACAAATGCCGCTGGGAGTCGGGCTCCGAAGGCGGCGCCTGCGCGAGATACGATGCCGACAAAGACCGCCTGGTGCTGGTCAAGAGCCGGGAAGCCTACGGCATACGCCCCCGCAACGACGAGCAGATGATGGCGCTCGACGCGCTGCTCAACCCTAAAATCGAACTCGTTTCCCTGACGGGAGGCGCCGGCACGGGCAAGACGCTTCTCGCTCTCGCCGCCGCACTGGAGCAGGAGCGCGAATATGAACAGATAGTCCTTTCAAGGCCAGCGGTAGTGCTTGGCAATCAGGAGCTTGGCTTCCTGCCTGGCGACCAGAAGGCGAAGATGTCGCCGTTCCTGCAGCCGCTGATGGACAACCTCAATGTCATCAAGGAGCAGTTCCGCCCGAGCTCCAAGGAGGCGCTCCGCATCGAGAGCATGCTGACTCAGCAGAAACTCGTCATCGAGCCTTTGGCCTACATCAGGGGCAGGAGCCTCGGCAAGTGCTACTTCATCATCGACGAGGCCCAGAACCTTACCCCGCACGAGATAAAGACCATCATCACCCGTGCCGGCGAAGGAACCAAGATGGTCTTTACCGGAGACATTTTCCAGATTGACCAGCCTTATCTGGACCAGTGGTCCAACGGCCTGACGCATCTCGGTGAGAAGATGGCCGGTCAGAAGCTTTTCCAGCACATCTTCCTGCGCAAGGGCGAGAGAAGCGCTCTTTCCGAACTTGCGGCAAAGTTGCTTTAAATTTTGAAGTTATATTCAAGTTTTTGTAGTAAATTTGCAAGATACTTTGATAATACCATTTAGTGATTCATAATATGTTTGAAACGAAGAAGAGAGTTTATCGCTTTGGCGGCAAGACGGCCGAGGGCGATGGCTCAATGCGCGAGCTCCTTGGAGGAAAGGGAGCCAACCTGGCCGAAATGAGCAGGCTGGGAATGCCGGTACCGGCAGGATTTACCATTACTACAGAGTGCTGCGCCGAGTATTATGAGCTCGGCGGAGGCTACACCGACGAGCTCAAGGCCGATGTCAAGGCGGCTCTCAAGGCTACTGAGGACCTGATGGGCAAGAGATTCGGCGATCTTAAGGATCCGCTTCTCGTGAGCTGCCGCTCAGGTGCAAGAAGCTCAATGCCGGGAATGATGGACACCATCCTCAACATCGGACTCTGCTCTGAGACCATCCCGGGAATGATTGCCAAGACCGGCAACCCGCGTTTCGTATATGATGCATACAGGCGCCTCATCATGATGTATTCAGACGTCGTGATGGAGAAGGCCGAAGGCATCGAGCCGGAGGACGGCAAGGGCATCCGCCAGCAGCTAGACAAGATGATGGCAGACCTCAAGGAAGCAAAGGGATATGCTTCCGACACCGATATTACCGCCGAGGAGCTCAAGGACCTCTGCGAGAAGTTCAAGGTAAAGGTAAAGGAAGTGCTCGGCGTCGAGTTCCCTGACAATGCCAACGACCAGCTCTGGGGCTCCATCGGAGGCGTATTCAAGTCATGGAACGGCAAGCGCGCCATCGCATACCGCCGCATCGAGAAGATTCCTGATGACTGGGGCACGGCAGTGAATGTACAGTCAATGGTCTTCGGCAATATGGGCGAGACCTCCGCTACCGGCGTGGCATTCTCACGCAACCCGGCATCCGGCGACAACAAGTTCTACGGAGAATGGCTCATCAACGCCCAGGGCGAGGATGTGGTTGCAGGTATCCGAACCCCGAATCCTCTCAACGAGGCTACCAAAAATGAGCACAATGCCGCTCTTCCTTCCCTCGAAAAGGCTATGCCTGAGGTATATGCCGAGCTTGACGACATCCGCAAGAGGCTTGAGGCTCACTTCCACGATATGCAGGACATTGAATTTACCATTCAGGAGGGCAAGCTCTGGATGCTCCAGTGCCGTATCGGCAAGCGCACCGGCCTCGCCGCCCTGCAGATGGCGATGGATATGCTTGGCGAGGGCATGATTGACGAGAAGACCGCAGTGATGAGGGTTTCCCCTGCACAGCTCGACGAGATTCTCCACCCTGTGCTCAATGCTGCTTCCGAGAAGAAGGCCAAGATGGTTGCACGCGGACTTCCTGCCTCTCCGGGCGGAGCCGTAGGTACCCTTGTATTCTCTTCTGAGGCCGCTATGGAGGCTGCCGCCAACGGAAAGAAAGTAATTCTCGTCCGCGAGGAGACCTCTCCTGAGGACATTCAGGGTATGCGCGCTGCCGCCGGTATCCTTACCGCACGCGGAGGTATGACCTCTCACGCCGCCCTCGTGGCCCGCGGCTGGGGCAAGTGCTGCATCGTAGGATGCGACTCCATGATTATCGACCTGGAGCACAAGACCGTAAAGTTCGGCGCTGACTCCACCGTAATATACAAGGAAGGCGACTGGTTCTCACTCAACGGCTCCAAGGGCGCCGTCTATGACTCCAAGGTGGAGACCGTGGATGCCAGTGAGAATCCTCTCTTCATCCAGTTCATGAACATCGTGGACAAATACCGCCGCCTTGGCGTACGCGCCAACTCCGATACTCCAGAGGATGCCCTGAAGGCTCTCTCATTCGGAGCCGAGGGTATCGGACTCTTCCGCATCGAGCACATGTTCTACGGTAAAAACTCCGAAGTTCCTCTCGCAAAGCTTCGCAAGATGATACTCTGCTCTACCGACGAGGAGCGCAGAGCCGCTCTCGAGGAGCTTGAGCCTTTCATCAAGGCATCCGTCAAGAGCACGCTCCGCGTGATGGACGGCAAGCCGGTTGTATTCCGTCTTCTCGACCCGCCTCTCCACGAGTTCGTGCCTACGACCGAGGAGAAGGAAAAGGAAGTCGCCAACGAGCTGGGTATCAGCGTGGATGAGGTTGTCAAGAGAGGCGAGAGCCTGCATGAGGTCAACCCTATGATGGGACTGCGCGGCGTCCGTCTGCATGTGGCCTATCCGCTCATCGCCGAGACCCAGTACCGCGCCATCTTCACCGCTGTCGCCGAGCTTCAGAAGGAAGGTCTGCACCCGCAGCCGGAAATCATGATCCCTGTGACCGTTTCCGCCCGTGAGCTCAACTTCCAGAAAGCTATCTGCGACCGCATCAAGTCAGAGGTTGAGGCTCATACCGAGCAGAACATCACCTACCACTTCGGTACCATGATTGAAATCCCTCGCGCAGCGCTGACCGGCGAGAGAATGGCCCGCACCGCAGAGTTCTTCTCCTTCGGTACCAACGACCTCACCCAGATGACTTTCGGATTCTCTCGTGACGATGTAGGTACCTTCATGGGAGACTACCTCGGGCATAAGATTCTCGACGCCGATCCGTTCCAGACCCTGGATACTAAGGGAGTAGGCAAGCTCGTTGAGTACGGCGTACAGTCAGGACGCGCAAGACGCGCCGACCTCAAGTGCGGTATCTGCGGCGAGCACGGTGGAGACCCTGAGTCCATCAAGTTCTTCAGCAAGATAGGTATCGACTATGTGAGCTGCTCTCCGTTCCGTGTGCCTATCGCACGCCTCGCTTCAGCTCAAGCTGCAATCGAGCAGAGCAACTAGCCGTCTTAGATAAGGTGCAGTAAATAAGCTGCACCTTAGATATATTCAGCGAAGCCCCTTCATAGTGTATTTTTCTGCACTCTGGAGGGGCTTCACTAAGTTAGTTTTATGTTCTCCGGGCCTGTCAGTCCTTATCCTTGACCGCCGCGGCAAGCAGCTTCTCGATATCCTCCTGTCGGATCTTGCCGTCGAAGGCGATGAAAGTCGTCTCGTCTTTCTCGGAAGTGAGTATCACGAGGCTGGTGACATATTCGCCTGAGTTGATTATATGGATTCTGACGGTCTCCCCGTCCTCCTTGGTCTCCATCAGAAGTTCGTACTTGCCCGACTTCACCATCTTCTCAGCGTCCTCCCTGAGGTTTTTGCAGTCCTTGCTGTCCTCGATGGAGATTAGATACATCCCTTCGAGGTCCTTGACGATAGGGGTGAGGTTGACCTCTCCGTCCGCCACATCGATTTCCGGAAGCTTGCCGATTAGCTTAAACATCGACGGCGAGATATAGACGGCGCTTACGCCCTTGTTGTCGGAGTATTTGTTGTAGATGCTCTTGCCGCTCTGGGCAAAGCTTGAGCTGCAGATTGCGAGCAGGAGACCTGCGATTATTGCTAATTTTTTCATTATTTGCTGTTTTTATGGAATTTACCTAATGTCTCGGATGCTTTGACCATTTCCGGGCGGGCCGCATCCGCGAGCTCCACGCCCCTTGTTACCTTGCCGGAGATGTAGCTGAATGTCGCTTCCAGCTGTGCGTACGCTTCTTCCGGATTGCTGAAAGTGTCGGCGGGCATTGCATTGATATGCTGATAGTTGATACCGACCGTGAGGGCTGCGGCCAGGGCTAGGGCCGCCGGCGCAAGGGCGAACTTCCAGACTCTCCGCTTCCTTTTCTCCCGCGTCAGTTCCGCTGCCGTGAGAGCGCCCAGGATTTTTCCGTTCAGCTCCTCCGGGGCATTGACTCCGTTTTCGGAGGCAATCCGCTCAAGTTCTTCGGTTCCCAGCCGTTCGAGTTCTTCTATACTTTTCATATCAGTTTCAATTTTCTTCTTGCGTTGCTCAGCACGACCCTCAGGTTGAGGTAGGACAGTCCGGTGCGGGCCTGGATTTCTTCGTAACTGAGTTCGTCGAACACTTTCATTTTCAATACTTCCTGCTCCCTTTTGGAAAGGCGGGACAGGCGTCCCAGGACTTCCTTGAGCTGTTGCCGCTGGCTGAGCCTCTCGTCCTGAGGGGTCTCGTCGGAGGCTGCCGGGACGCTTCCGTCCGATGCGGCGGGACGGGCCTTGCGGATACGGTCGATGCAGATGTTGCGGACCAAAGTGATGCAGTAGGCTCTCGGGTTGTTCACGCTGTCGAGCGCATCGAGCCCGCCGTAGAGCCTAAGGTAGAGGTCCTGGACCGCGTCTTCGGCATCTTGCTGAGACTCAAGGATATAGTAGGCGACCCGGTAGATGTTTTCCTGCAGCGGCAGGTAGAGCTTTATAAACTGCTCCCGAGTCATTTAGTCGGATGATTTGGCGAATTCCGCGAGGTGCTCCACCTTGAGCGTGCCGAGCAGGCACATGAAGTTGCCTTCATCCGGGGAGTATATTATCAAGTCCTTGATCTCCTCTCCTCCCTTGGTGATGCAGCCGTAGATATAGACATGGTCTCCATCGTCCTTGCTCTCCATAAGGAGCTCCACTCCCTCAAGGGCTTTGGCCATCCTGGAGTTGAACTTGGCCTTGACATCCTCGCTGCAGTCCTCGTAGTCCGCTGCAATCATTCCGTCGAGGGACTTCATCAGATTCATGATATTCTCAAAATCCTTGCTGTCGTCATCATCCATATCTTCGACATCCATTTTCTCGATGCCCTTGATGAGATTCATCATAAACTTTCCGATGGTGATGCTCTCGAAGTCGTCGTAGCGCTTGAAGTCCTTGATGATGGACTTAATTTCGGAGCGTGGCACTTTCTTGCCCCCGTCTGTGGCGGCGCTGCTCAGCGAGAATGTCGCCAGCGCCAGAATCATTACTATTACTAATTTCTTATACATATTCTTTGTCTTTTTATCGACGCGTCACATAATAGACGCAACAGCTTGCGAAATGTTAAAAAAAATTTCGGCAAGCCTCGAATAACGGGACTTGCCGAATGTGAGTGACAGCTTATTAGTATCTGTTGAGAGGCACGCCCGCCGTCATCTGGTTGACGCGTTTCTTGATGCCCTCAAGGAACTTGGCGTGCTCCTCGAGCTCGGCAAGCTGCTCGGGTGTAGGGGTGTCCGCCTTCTTGAGGCTAAGAGCCCCGATATGCTGCGCGCAGGAGTTGAGCACCTCATCGATAAGTCCGACGATTTCCACCATATCCTTCTCCACGAAACCCCTGGAGGTGATGGCCGGGGTGCCGATGCGGATGCCGGAGGTCTGGAAGGCGCTGCGGGTGTCGAACGGTACCATATTCTTGTTGACGGTTATGGCCGCCCTTTCGAGCTGGGTCTCGGCCACGCGTCCGCTGACTTCCTCAAACTTGCCCCTGAGGTCAACGAGCATCAGGTGGTTGTCGGTACCTCCGCTGACAATCTTGTAGCCGCGGCGGATGAACTCCTCGCACATTGCCTTGGCGTTGGCCATTACCTGCTTCTGGTATTCCTTGAACTCAGGCTGGCTGGCCTCGAAGAACGCCACAGCCTTGGCTGCGATAACATGCTCCAGCGGACCGCCCTGCACTCCCGGGAACACCGTAGAATCGAGTATCTGGCTCATCTTCTTGACCACTCCCTTAGGGGTCGTGCGGCCCTGAGGGTCGTCGAAGTCCTTGCCCATCAGGATGACGCCTCCGCGCGGTCCGCGCAGCGTCTTGTGGGTGGTGGAGGTCACGATGTGGGCGTATTCCACAGGGTTCTTTAGCAGCCCCGCGGCAATCATTCCGGCGGTGTGCGCCATATCGATCCAGAGTATCGCTCCGACCTTGTCGGCTATCTCCCTCATCCGCGCGTAGTCCCACTCGCGGGAGTATGCGCTCGCGCCGCCGATGATGAGTTTAGGCTTGCACTCGAGGGCGATGCTCTCCATCTTGTCGTAGTCTATCGTTCCCGTCTCCGGGTTAAGCCCGTAAGGCACTGCGTGATAGAGGATTCCGGAAGCGTTTACCGGAGAGCCGTGGGTCAGGTGACCGCCCTGGCTGAGGTCGAGCCCCATGAAAGTGTCGCCCGGGTGGAGGATGGCCATCGTCACTGCCATATTGGCCTGCGCTCCGGAGTGCGGCTGCACATTTGCCCATTCGGCATTGTAAAGTGTTTTAAGCCTGTCGATTGCGAGCTGCTCAATCTGATCGACGACCTCGCATCCGCCGTAGTAGCGCTTGCCAGGGTAGCCCTCCGCATACTTGTTGGTGCAGATGGACCCCATAGCTTTAAGGACTTCTTCGGTGACATAATTTTCTGAGGCGATGAGCTCAAGTCCCGATTCCTGACGCTCCCTCTCTCTCTTGATAAGGTCGATTATTTGGATATCCTGTTTCATAAATGATGTTTCAGTATCGACAAAGATAATCATTTTTCAGTACCTTTGCGCCGTGACGGACAGGAAACTCAGAAATATCGAGCTGGGCCGCGTCAGGCCCGAAGAATATCGCCTCCTCCCTCCATCCGGAGTGGTGGTGGTGCTGGACAATATACGCAGCGCGCACAATGTGGGCAGCGCTTTCCGTAGTGCCGACGCCTTTAAGGCTGACCGGATGTACCTCTGCGGCATCTGTGCCTGCCCGCCGTCGGCCGAAATCCACAAATCCGCCCTCGGGGCGGAGAACAGCCTCCCCTGGGTGCATTATGACGACACCCTCGACGCCCTGCGCGCCCTCCGGGAAGAAGGCTATATTATAATAAGTGTAGAACAGACCGAGCGTGCCGTGCAGCTCCAGGATTTTCGTCCCGAGCCGGGCGGTCGCTACGCGCTGGTCTTCGGCAACGAGGTGGACGGCGTGCGTCAGGATGTCGTCGATGAGTCCGACCTCTCCCTTGTCATCCCGCAGTTCGGCTCCAAACATTCCCTTAATGTGTCTGTGTCGGTAGGTATCGTGCTCTGGCAGTTGCGACAATTTGTCAGTGGCACGGACATTGATTAATTGACTTCTGCCCGGCAGGTCCGGGTACGAACGAAAATTAAATAAAACAATAACTATCATGATCAAACCATTAGCAGACAGAGTCCTGATCGAGCCTAAGGAGGCCGAGACCAAGACCGCAGCAGGTATCTACATCCCTGATACCGCAAAGGAGAAACCTCAGCAGGGAACAGTCGTTGCGGCTGGCCCCGGCAAGAAAGACGAGCCGATGGAAGTCAAGGTCGGCGACCAGGTGATCTACGGCAAATACGCCGGCACCGAAGTTACTTTCGAGGACAAGAAGTACTTGATTGTCAAGCAGTCCGATATTCTCGCAGTTCTGTAATGTTAAATCTGGATTATTATGGCAAAGGAAATAAAATTTGATGTCGATGTCCGCTCCAAGATGAAGGTCGGAGCAGACTCTCTTGCAAATGCAGTTAAGGTCACCCTTGGCCCTAAGGGCCGCAATGTGGTGATTGACAAGAAATTCGGCGCTCCTCAGGTCACCAAGGACGGCGTTACCGTCGCCAAGGAAGTGGAGCTCGAGGACCGCTTCGAGAATATGGGCGCTCAGATGGTCAAGGAAGTCGCTTCCAAGACCAACGAGCAGGCCGGTGACGGTACCACTACCGCTACCGTGCTCGCGCAGGCCATCATCAATGTGGGCCTCAAGAATGTCACCGCAGGTGCCAACCCGATGGACCTCAAGCGCGGTATCGACAAGGCAGTCGGCGCTGTAGTCGCTGACCTCAAGGCTCACAGCCAGGAAGTCGGGACCGACTACTCCAAGGTAGAGCAGGTCGGCACAGTGTCAGCCAACAACGACGTGCACATCGGCAAGCTCATCGCTGACGCGATGTCAAAGGTCGGCAAGGACGGCGTGATTACCGTCGAGGAAGCCAAGGGCACCGAGACCGAGGTCAAGGTGGTCGAGGGTATGCAGTTCGACCGCGGATATATCTCTCCGTACTTCATGACCAACTCCGACAAGATGGAGGCGGATCTCAATAACCCGTACATCCTCATCTGCGACAAGAAGATATCCACGATGAAAGACCTTCTCCCTATCCTCGAGCCTATCGCCCGTGAGGGGAAGGAACTCCTTATCATTGCCGAAGATGTTGACGGCGAGGCTCTTACGACTCTCGTAGTCAATAAGCTCCGCGGTGCGCTCAAGATTGCCGCCGTCAAGGCTCCGGGCTTCGGAGACCGCCGCAAGGACATGCTCCAGGACATCGCCACCCTTACCGGTGCGGTCGTAGTGTCCGAGGAGAGGGGCTTTACCCTTGAGAATACCACTATGGACATGCTCGGCAAGGCCGAGAAGGTTACCGTCACCAAGGAGAACACCACTATAGTGGGTGGTGCCGGCTCCAAGGACGCCATCAAGGAGAGAGTTGACTCTCTGCGCAAGCAGATCGAGGACTGCAAGTCAGACTACGATAAGTCCAAGCTCAAGGAGCGTCTCGGCAAGCTCGCCGGCGGCGTTGCAGTGCTCTATGTGGGCGCAACGACCGAGGTCGAGATGAAGGAGAAGAAGGACCGCGTCGAGGACGCCCTCAATGCGACCCGCGCAGCCGTGGAGGAGGGTTACCTCCCTGGAGGCGGGGTAGCCTACATTCGTGCCGTCAATGCCCTTTCAGGGCTTAAGGGCGAGAACGATGACGAGACCACAGGTATCCATATCGTGGCCCGCGCTATAGAGGAGCCTCTCCGCCAGATCGCTGCCAACGCAGGCGTGGACGGAGCCGTCATCATCCAGAAGATTAAGGAAGGCAAGGACGACTATGGCTACAATGCCCGCACAGGCGAATATGTAAATATGTTCGAGGCAGGCGTCATCGACCCTACTAAGGTCGCCCGTGTAGCCCTTGAGAACGCTGCATCAGTCGCAGGCATGTTCCTGACTACCGAGTGCGGTATCGTGGACATCCCTGAGCCGGCTCAGCCGGCCCCTGCAATGCAGGGTGGCGGAATGATGTAGAAGTCAATCGCTTAGCATAGGTATCCCCGGTCGCGGAAGAGCCGAAAAGTGGCTCCTGCAGCGCCCGGGGGTACTTTTTTATTAAAAAAACTTAAAAAAAACTTCGAAAAAATTTGTTGTTTACCAAAAAGTAACTACCTTTGCAGCCCCTTCGGAAACGGAGCGGTTTGCAAAAGTTCTTTCGAAATAAAAATCTGAAAAAAACTTAAAAAAAGTTTGCAGATTAAGAAAAAGTAACTACCTTTGCAATCCCAAACGAAAGCGAGGGGTTGGCCATCAGCCGAAGAGGCTGGTTTTTTTAGCGCCAAATTTGAAAGTTCATTGAAAAGACTGACTTAGGAAAGTACAAGCAAGTACCGAGAAACTAAAGAATCGAGAGCGTTAATTTCTTTTATGAATATAAACGAATAGGATGTCGGGGTCAAGCTAGAAGTATAGAAAATATACAAAGAAGAGTTTGATCCTGGCTCAGGATGAACGCTAGCGGCAGGCCTAACACATGCAAGTCGAGGGGCAGCGCGGGGTAGCAATACTCTGGCGGCGACCGGCGGAAGGGTGCGTAACACGTGAGCAACTTGCCTGCATCTGGGACATAACCGGTGGAAACGCCGACTAATTTCCCATAATACTCTTGGCCGCATGACCGGGGGTTGAAAGATACGTCGGATGCAGATGGGCTCGCGGGACATTAGCTAGTTGGAGTGGTAACGGCACACCAAGGCTACGATGTCTAGGGGTTCTGAGAGGAAGGTCCCCCACATTGGAACTGAGACACGGTCCAAACTCCTACGGGAGGCAGCAGTGAGGAATATTGGTCAATGGGCGCAAGCCTGAACCAGCCATGCCGCGTGAAGGAATAAGGCCCTATGGGTCGTAAACTTCTTTTGTGGCGGAGCAATAAGATCTACGTGTAGGTCGATGAGAGTACGTCACGAATAAGCATCGGCTAACTCCGTGCCAGCAGCCGCGGTAATACGGAGGATGCAA
>CAVJHI010000013.1:0-53871 GCA_963649415.1 bacterium | reverse complement strand
CCCATCGTCTCCACCATATTAGGCCAGGAAAGAATGCTCCCGACCGTCGGGTTGTAGAGGGTAGCGAGGGAGTCTGCGGCGCTCACGAGGGCGTCGAGATATTTCTTCTCGCCGGTGAACTCGTATGCCTTGCCCACACTCGGCATTATCATAAATCCGACATCGTGGCTGCTCGGATGCTTATAAGCTACAGGGAGTATTGCATCGGACACCGGAAGAGCCTGCTCTTTCCAGAACTCATCGCCCGTGCCCTGATAGAGATACCAGAGCTGTCCAGGCCAGAACCCGCAGGTCCAGCCGCCCGGCTGCGTGTAGCGCCACTCTGAGGAGCCCGGCTCCACGGAATTCGGGATAATCTCCGGTGTCTCGACGGTCGAAAGAGTCTTTCTGGCCTGGGCGGCGCAATAATCGATTGCCGACTGCACAGGGGACGAACACCCCTGTGCAATAGCAATACAACCAACAATACTAACCAAAAATAGAGTTTTCCTCATATAACTGTCTAATTGAATTGTTCTGCTAATGTACTTCGAAGTTCGCGGCGGGCGCGGAAGATGTGGTTCTCCACCGTGCGCGGGCTGATGCTGCAGCGCTCCGAGATGTCCTTGACCGAAAAGCCGTGATGCACATAGAGAATGAACGCCTGCGCGGCACGCTCCGGCATTGCCTGCAGGCAGCTCTGCTCGGCGTGCTCGAGCTCGCTCAGCGCGACCTGCTCCTCGGTGGAGGCGCAGAGGGCCTCGCCGCGCTGCGAGAAATAATCCCGCGCTGCACGGATACTTGCGTGATGCCTAAGGTAGTCGATAACCTTGTTGCGCGCCACGGTATAGACCAGACGTGGAAGCCGCTGCCTGTCAAGCTCGGTAGAGCAAGCGAGCAGCTGTACGAAACTGTCCTGCGCAAGGTCTTCGGCATCCTCCCTCCGGTCCTGTCCGATTCGCCTCAGAATATACTCTCGGACGGCATCGTACATTTCGGTATAGATGTCTTCTACGAGAAGATGGTTTCTTCCTGCTATGTCCCGGGTAAGACTCGTCATCGTGTCATCAATTATGCTTTTCGACATTACAAAGATGGCAGGAAATATCCTGATGCAACCGCACATTTCCGCACAAAAAACGGGTCAATCCGTAACTGGAAGAAAAAGCCCAGGCAGGCTATAACTCAGTGACCAGCAAGCAACTCCACGGCTCAAGCGTGCAACGGACAGTCACATTGCCGGATTCGTCAGCTTTCAGCACCGTCCTTACGGTATCCCAAGCCTTGTGCTTGAGAAGTGCCGTTTCGGCTATGGAAAGCGAGCGCGGAGACCCCATCTCCCGGTATGCTTCATAGACATTCCCGTGATTGTGGTCAAGGAGTTCCAGTTCAATGAGAGTTCCGCTCTTGAGTCCCGTCAGGGTGAAGTCCACTTCCTTGCTGCCGGCCTGCATATAATTGTTGAAGTTGGCGGCCGACGGGACGGTCTGCTCATATTCTTCCGGGTAATTGTAGGCGATAGCGCTTACCTTGCCCGTGGCTGATGAACGGCTGACAAAGAGCGGCTCGCGGTAGTAAAGCTTCTCGTCTCCAAGGCTGTTAAGCATACGGTAGGCGTGGAACGACGGCTTGACTATGCCCTGATAATTGATCATTCCGAAACCTCCGTGGAAAGGAGTCTCTCCCCCGCCCTTCTCTTCGAACACATCGGTAAATGTCCAATACATCAGAGAGTTGGCCATCCCGATGCAGTCAAGGTTGGCTTTGATTATATACGCAGCCGGCGGGAGTATGTCGTGCATGCGGTCGCGGCTGTTGGGGCTGGTGCTCCACTCAGTAAGGTGTATCTCGGCATCCGGATATGCGCTCCTGGAGATGACCTTCCTGAGCCAGGTGATGTCGTCGTGGAGGGAGTTGACATAGCGGATTGCGTCCTTGCTCCGCTTAGTCTCGGGGTCAAGCGCGTAATCGGTAGGATACGGATGAGTGGACACGAAGTCCAGAGGGAGATTGTTCTTCTCGCAGTAGCGCAGGAATTCTTCAATCCAGATACCTTTCCACTGCTGCCTGTTGATCTGGTCCTGAGCATAGAAGCGGGACTTACTGTGGTCCAGAATCTCGCCGTCGTGGCGGCTGTCCGCGATGAAGTTGCTGGTCGCCGGACCGCCTACGCGAAGTTTGGAGTCCACGCTCTTGATGGCATCGGCAGACTCCTTGTACAGACGGAAATAGTCGCTTTTGGTACCATGGAAAAAACCTCCGGTGCCGGTAAGATTGGGCTCGTTCCAGACTTCAAAATACCAGTTCCGCACCTCTGCGAGGCCATAGCGGTCCACGACATGTCTTGTGAACGCCTCCACCAGATCGTGCCACTTGCCGAAATTGTTGCGGTCCACGGAGACATTGTTGCGATACCACATCTGGGTCTTGCTGTCCTTGGCGGCAATCTCCTTTGGGAAAAACGAAAGTTCCACGAACGGGCGCACGCCGAGTGCGAGCATCCTGTCAAACACGTCATCCACATACTGCCAGTTGTAGGCAATCGAGCCGTCCGGCTTCGCGAAACAGATGCACATATCGTCGCAGAAGAGCCCGTGCATCCTCACATAGCGGAATCCGCAGTAATCCCTGACCTCCTTGAGGTGCTCGAGCCAACTCGCCCTCAAGCCCTCGTTGGCTCTTCCGGCACCCACTCCGACACTCCAGTAGTGCTCCAGCGGCTCAGATGCCATATTCACATCAATCGTCTGCGCTGCAAGGCCCGCTGTAATGCAGGCTGCAGCCGCAATGCCAATCAATCTTTTCATATTTTATTCATTTATAATTCTCAATCTTCTGACAGCAAGTGAAAAACACACCGGTCGCTAACCTTTGTCTTTCCGACGGTCGCCGACACTTCTATCAGATTGTCGCCTTTCGACAAAGATACATCCTTAAAGAGGCATATCTTGATTTCATCGGGCGTAGCGGTGCATATCTTCTTCCCGTTTACCTTCAGCGTCACTTTTGGGCAGTTGCTATAGACCTTTATGTCCGTCACCGACCGGGTTCTTTCCACCGAGCGGCGGGAAGTGATATAGACCATCGGCTGTGGGTTCCAGTTGGCCTTATACATAAAGTACGGGTCTTTTTTCAAGGTTCTATCCTGCGACACGATGCCTTTGGTGTTGACAGACGACACGCTGCCTTCATTGCGCATACAGCTGGCGAAGTCAAACATTGCCCATAGAAATGTCCCCCACAAACGGTCATTGTCGTGCATGATGCGCCAATCCTCCTCGTGTACATATGTCAGCCACTCCTCCGGCTGGAACGCTCCTCCGTGCGCCGGCCGGGGTTTGCGCGGAGTGCCCTCAGTATGCTGCGAGGCATCACCTCCCGCACCGTATTCAGAGACCGCTATGCGCATTCCCACTTCATCTGCTCTGTCGTCAATCCATTTGCCGAATTCTGAATGTTTGCCGGCGTAGCCCTCCTCTTTCGGGAAGTTGCCTGTATACCATCCGGGATAATTGTTGAAGCAGGTGGCATCCGGTATCTTGTTGTAAGCCCGCAGTCCGTGGTCGCTGGCAGCCACTATCAGTCTGCAGCTCGGGTCCAGGCTGCGTATGCCGTCGCGAAGTTCGGTCAGGAACTCTTCCGCAGGCGGCGTGTATATGTTTTCTATTTCGTTGAAGATGCCCCACCACGCCACGCTGGGGTGGTTGTATAACTGGCGCACCATTTCCTGCATCATATTGCGGACATTGTTTTTCGCTTCATTGTCGAGCCGTATCTCGTTTACCAGCGGCAGCTCGTCCCACACAAGAAATCCTTCCCGGTCAGCTATATCGTGCATATTCCGGCTCTGCGGATAATGCGCGAAGCGTATTGCGGTGGCGCCCAATTCTTTGATGATGGAGTAATCCAGCTCGTTGTCCTCCTCTGTCAGAGCCCAAGCCCGGTCGCGCTTGTCCTGATGTCTGCCTACGCCATAAATGCGGTATGGCTCGCCATTGAGCATGAAGCCCCGTTCGGGGTCTATGCGGAATGTGCGCAGGCCCAGAGGCTGTTTTACCCAGTCCACGATGCAGGCGTTTTTCAGTATGCTCACCGTCACTTCATACAGGTACGGGTCTTTACGGCCTTGCCACAGATGCGGATTGTCTATCAGCAGCCTTTGGCCTACCTCGGCAGTCCTGTCGGCTTTCAGCGCCTGCAGGCTTTCGTCCGAGGCTACGACATTCCCCTCCCTATCCGTTATCTCAACCCTCACGGCGACTTCCTCGTCCGGGACCGGAGCTTCATTGCTCATTGCCGTCCTGCATCCATTGCTCAATATCGTTTTCACCTCCACGGAGGCTTGTTCCGGGCTGATATTCAAGGCAGTAATATATACGCCGGAGGACGCGTAGTCCAGCGGGGAGATGCAGACTTTGTCGGTCACAATCAACTGCGCAGGCCGATACAGTCCGCCGTTTATGTTGAAATCGCCCGAAAGCGGCGGGATGTCCTGCCGGTGCGTATTGTCCACTTCTACCCGCAACTCGTTGTCCTTTCCAAATTGCAGAAATGAGGTCAGTTCATAGCAGAAAGCGGTGAAGGCGCCCCTGTGTTCGCCCAGCATCTTCCCGTTGATATATACTCTTGCCACTTGTCCGGCAGCCTCAAACCGGACAAAGACGCGCTTGTCTTTCCATTCGGCGGGGATTGTCAACAAGCGGGCATACCACCCGACACCGCGATAATACCCGAATGCTCCGGAGGGGTCGGTCACGACAGCATTCTTGGCTTCATTAACGGCGTGTCCATTCGTATCCAGGCGGTTCTTCCCGCTTCTCTGCCCGTCTTCGATATTCCAGCTGTGGGGCAGGGCCACGGTTTCCCAAGCATCTGCAGATGCAGTTACGGGGACATCTTGCCTGATAAAGTGCCAGGCATCGTTTAAAGGCTGCGACAGACGCTGTGCCGACAACGTAGCGCACACCATCATAAGGGAGATTGACGCAAGGGCCGTCTTCATAAATGAAAGGCTTTGTGTTTATTGCTTCCTAACTGTGGGCCCGGCTTGAATTGCCACAGGCCACCGGGAGAGGGAAAAAGAACGCAAAAACCGGCGGAAAGTGTCCGCCGGTGAATATTGAGCGTGCCGTTCGAAGAACTACTTGACGACAGAGTAGGTCAGGCCGTCCACATTTTCGATGTAGGCCTTGACGGCATCCAGGCTCTCGAATGTCTGCAGCCAATAAAGCTTGTAGGTGAGAGGTCCGGTGGCTGTCTGAATATCGGCATATTTAATCTGATAAGTCGTGCAGGAGATGGCCTCGTCGGTCGGGGCCTTTGCGTTATTTTTGAATGTCTGCTTGGTGAAGTCGTAGACATAGACGTGGCTGCCGTCGGAGCACTTCAGATCGTTCACATAGTAGTTGTTGCCGTTGCCCGCGAAGTCCCTGTATTCCACATTTCCGATCACGGTCTTGCCGAGGATGTCCGGTTTGAGGTTCGCCTGGGTGAGATTATAGAGTTCCTTTACCTGATCCACCTTAAATGCAAGGATAGGATAGTTGCCGGCGTGGAGCATCACAGGCTTATTTTTTGTATTTTTTACAGTGAAGTCAGCGCGCTGCTTGGAGACACCTACTTTTGCATCCTGCTCTCCGGTTGTTATCTCCAGATAACCGTCGTGCCATACGGATGTGGCTTTATCCGAACCGCCGTGGGTGATGCTGCAGTTGGCCTCGTTGTGGAATGTCTCGCGGAAGAGTCCGCAAGGCACGCTGAGAGCGATGCTGCCGCTCTCCACACCCGCTATCTCTGCCGTGATGGTGACATCGCCGAAGCCGCCCGCATAGGTGACAACTCCGCCGGAGACGGTCGCGATGCTCTCATCGGAACTCTTCCAGACAATCTCGGAGACAGTGTGGCCGCTTGGGACAGTGGAGCTGAGAGTGAGCGACTTCTCGTTGACGGCGCATCTGTAGCCGGTAGAGGAGGCGTATTTCTGGTCGATTACAATCTTAGGGCGATAGTTAAAAGTAACTTCTTTGATGCGGCCGGCCGCGAAATCGAAATCCTTGCTGAGGGCAATCTGATTCTCAAAGCCATTGACAGCAAGCTTGAGGACAGTGCCGCTCTTCGCGGTGAAAGGCTTGAGAGCGATGAAGAAATCTGCGCTCTCTCCAACAGCGATTGCAGTGCCTCCGCTAACGCTGAGCGTCACTTCGGAAGAGACAGCGGAAGCTTTCGGGGTATAGGCCGGAGCATCACCCGTGAAGTCAATCGCGAACTCTCCGGCGATAGCTTCCGTGGCGGTGAGTTTCACACTGCTGACAGTAAGCGGAGCGGAAGAGTTGTTGGAGACGCGAACCATAGCGACGGAAGCAAGCTGGGACATCTTGAACGTCGGAGCCTTGGCGACATCTACAGAAGCGGTCTTACCCCAGAGAGGGAAGTTCTCGCCTGCAAGGTGCGCCTTGCTGCCGTTACCGCTCTGGCTCTGCGAAGCAGCGGCAACTGTGATGTAGCCGTCCTTGGATGCCGGAGATGCTACTGAAGCGGAATAAGGATAGAGGGCGTACCAGTCGTACGATGCTCCGCTGAGTGTCTCGCTGAGGCTGCCCGAGAACTTTCCGGACTCGACATCAGAAACGGTAAACTTGCCGTCTTTCTTGTAATCAGCAGTTTCGGCCGCGGCGTGGAAGATATTTATAGCGTCTTCTGCGACCCACTTGGTGGAGAGTCCGTCATTGGCGGTCCTGGTAGATGGAGCCGAAGCGATTATGGTAAAATCAGACTCAGGCTGCACCTCAGGGGCAAGCTCCTGAAGCGACTTCTGACAGCCGGCAAGGGCCAGAGAGGCCATAATCAGGCCGGCGGGGATAAGTAATGTTTTGTTCATCTTTCTGTTGTCTATTTGGTTAAAATGCAAGAGGGTCGTCGAAATCTTCAACCCAGTCGTTGATTTGGGAATTTGTAGCCGAATCGCTTGCCGCGATGACGGATTCGGTCTCGAGCTGCATCAGTGCAAAGCTCGGCGAGTCATAAATCTTCTTTTTCATTTTTTATTTGTTATTTGGATTATTGTCTGTACATCATCAGAGTGCCCCAGCCGAGCTGGTCGAACGCTCCGGAATTGTGCCCATAGCGGTCGTCGCCGACACCGCACTCGGGGCGCATCTTGTCGGCCATCATCTTGACATACTTATAGCCGGAAGAGAGGCCCTTGACGCGGGAATAGTGGGCGAGATAGATTTCCCAGCCCGGGCGCACCGAGCCGCGGCCGGAGTCGTCGGCGAGGGTGGTGTGCACCGCGCCGTGGTTTTTGTCGCGGCAGGAGCAGTTCACGCAGTATTCCAGACGGTTGAACGGCATATTCGCCGCTGCCACGAGCCACTGGCCGTTCTTATTGGCATTGTCGGTACCGTTGCGCAGGTTGCTCAGGGCGACATATTCGCCGAGGGAGAGAAGGGCGTTGTCGTTGGCGGCGAAGAAGTCGAGCTTCGCGGCATCGGCGTTGCCCTTGTTGACGCTGTAGAGGGAATAGGCCATCTGCGCAAGGTTGGCAGTGACCATAGCGGACATCTGAGCGTGTCCCTGGTCGCGGCCGCTCTCCTGATCCTGGGCAAGTTTCTCACCTGACCCGAGAGGGTCATCGAGGAGCTCCCCGTTGATCAGGTTCTTGATGCAGCCGTTGCCCGCTCCCTTATAGAAATAGTTTACGACAAAGTTCACCATTTCGCTGTCTTCTGTGAGAATGCCTATCGCAAGGTATGAGCACATATTCACCAGATCCCAGTTGCTCCAGCAGTGCAGGGCGCAGTCATTTGCATTATTGTGGTCGAGGAAATCCCGGTTGACCGGAGCGAATACATCTTTCATCCACTGCTTGAACGCAGAGACATCGCCAGCGGACCAGCCGCTGTAGCCGAGCATAATCTCGGCGGCGCAGGCGAAAGTGTAACCCTGGGCTCCGGCCGCAAGGACCTTGTTGGCATCGTTGGAAGTTACTTTCTTGCACTTCTGAGCCCAGGCGTTGAGGATCTCTATAGATTTCTTGGCATAGGCCTCATCGTCGGAGAGCTTCCAGATGAGGGCAGTCTGATAGGCCGCGGCAGCATCCTTCATCGCATATGTATAGTTCTCGCCGGAGAGTCCCGTGCCTTTCGGGTCGCCGCGAACTATGAGCTCCTGCGGCTGGCATTGGCGCGAGAGCTGCGAATAAGTACTGATCTTCAGGGCTTTGAATGCCTCCGTGACCTCAGGGACTGAGCCTGAAGAGAGCTCGTCCCGGACACGGTTGAAATCCTCCTGAGTGTACATCGCGCAAGGATGGCTGAATTTATACACAGCCTCCACATCCGGGTCGGTCTTGTCTACTTTGGGAGTCAGGTCTATCTTGCCCGTCTCGTTCTTCTGGCAGGAGGCGAGAAGCAGGAGCAGCGACAGGGCCGGAGTTGCAATCGATATCATAGTCTTCATATATCCGTTCTATTTATTCTATTGTCACTTTATCGACCTGCTCAACATACTTTCTGACCTCATCGGCGCTCTTGAATGTCTGCATCCAGTAGAGCTTGTAGGTGAGAGGGCTGGTAGCTGTCGCGATATCGGCATACTTCACCTGGAATATGGTGCAGGCGATGGCATCGTCGGTCGGGGCCAGTCCGGCCTTGAATGTCTGCTTGGTGAAGTCGTAGATATAGACGTGGCTGCCGTCGGAGCACTTCAGGTCGTCAACATATTTGTTGTTGCCGTTGCCCGCGAAGTCCCTGTATTCCATTTCTCCATTCACGGTCTTGCCGTAGATGTCCGGTTTGAGGTTCGCCGCGCTTAGCTCCGGATAGAGGTCCCTGAGCTGCTCGATCTTGAACGCAAGTATAGGATAGTTGCCGGCGTGGACATAGACAGGCAGATTGACGCACTTGAAGTCGCCGCGCTGCTTGGTGGCATTCTGAGCGCCGGTGGTTATCTCCAGATAACCGTCGTGGCGGACTGATGTGGCCGCGTCCGGAGAGCCGTGGGTGACGCTGGAGTAGTCTGGATTGCGGAATGTCTCGCGGAAGAGACCGCAAGGGATGTTGAGCTCAATCGTGGAAGTCTTACCGCTTGCAGGAGTCGTGGCGGTAATCGTGACGCTGCCGAAGCTCTTGAAGCTGACTACTCCGCCCTCGACTGTCGCGACCGCAGGGTCGGAGGTGCTCCACTCTATCTGTGATGTAGTGCACTCGGCAGGGACTGTCGTATAGGAGAGAGCAAGGCTCTTCTCGTTGAGGGCGCAGACATAGCCGTTGGACGATGAATAGGTCTGGTCGATAGTGACATCCTGCGGAGCGACAATCTTGCGGATGCGCACCGTCTTGGACGCGCTCACTGCTGAGCCGTCGAGTGCGGTCGCCGTAACATCCACGGAGTTGACTATCGCAGGTCCTTCCTTGCCGGTGAGAAGACCCGTACGCGGGTCGATGCTCGCAAGGCTTTCGTCACCCACGCTCCAGATGACGGTCTTGTAGGTGGAGTTCGCAGGAGCGATTGCGGCGCTCATCTGCAGCTGGTCGCCCGCATAGATCTCGTCCATAGGGGAGCTTACTATGATGGACTCGGCCTTGGTCATCTGCTTTGAGACCACGATTTTGAGGTTGGCGTTGATGCCGCTGCCCTCGTGCAGGCCCACAGGAGCCACCTGGACAATCGAGTAGCCGTCGCCATCGACAGCCTCCACGAGACCGCCGTCGCTGACGGTGGCAAAACTGGGGTTGGATGCGGTCCAGACCACATCCTTGAATGTCACATCGTCCGGGGCCATCGTGTAGGTAAGCTGGAGAGTCTCACCCTTGAGCATCGGCAGGCAGGAGGAGCCGGTCGCATCGGTATATACAAGCCTCTCGTTGGACTCCTCAAGGTTAAACTCGACGCTGGACGGGATCACGGCGCTGTAGAGCTGCCCGCCCTGAGGATTATTCTTGCTGCAGGACGGCATCATCGCAAGAGCCGCCCCTAGGGCAAGGACATATATTGTATTATAGTGTCTCATAATAACTTGTGTTTAGATGATTTCTATTCCCACCCCGGGTTCTGGCCGAGATTAGGGTTCAGCTGCAGCTGGTCGGTCGGAAGCGGATAAAGGTAGAGCTTGTCAGGCCACTGGCGGTTGTCGAAGAGGATGATGCACCCTTCGTCGTCCAGCTGGCGGCTCTGCCCCGCCCAGAGGGTCTCAAACTGAGTACCCTTCCACTTGATGCCAAGTTGGTTCTGAGGCATCTCGACAGATGCCGTAGCCCATCTCTTGAGGTCATCGACGCGGAAACCTTCGAACACGAGTTCCACAGTCCTCTCGCGGCGGATTTCCTCGCGCATACTGAGACCGTTGGCGGTCACGAGTGAGTTGCTCAGCGGAGTCATATCAGGGTTCACCCTGCTGCGGACGAGGTTGAGACTGAGGTTGAGGTCTTCGTCGGAAATGCTCCCGTTCAGCTCGTAGCTTGCCTCGGCGTAGTTGAGAAGCACCTCGGCATAGCGGATGATAGGGAAATCCATAGTCTCATAGCGGTCGGACACGAGGCGCTCCACAGCCCACTTGTGGGTCTGATAGCCGCTGTTGGCGCAGGCTCCCACTTCCTTGGCCCTGGCAAGGTCGCTGTCGTCCCAGGCGGTGCGGCAGTGGTCGGAGGTGTTGTCCCAGACCTTGGTGCCCCTCTGGGCGAGAGTGGTGGCCATACGGTTGTCCCTGCTCTTAAATTCGGACACTGCCGTGTCGTAGCCGCCGAACTGAGGGTTCGCGGCGCCGTTGTAGCTGATAGGGAGGCCGTTCTGGCAGAGATAGAGGTTGGCGAGCTTGCGGGTAGGATATACCGCGTTGGCGAGATATGCCTTGGTGATGTTGAGCCCAACTCCGTCGATGCTTCTGTGGCGGCGGGAGAATATGTACTCGGTGTTGTCCTTGGTCGTAAGGCCTGCAGGATTGCACTGCTCGTCTTCGAGGATAAACATATAGCGGTAGCTCTCGGTGCCGAGGACATCGCTCTTGAAGAGACGGTAGCGGCCTGCATCCATCACGGACTTGGCGGCGTCGCGGGCGGTTGACAGCAGGTTCTTGACCCTGTCGCTGCACTCTGTCGCTTCAGCCCCGAGAGTGTGGAACTTCTGCCAGGTACCCTCATAGAGAGCCACTCTGGAAAGGAATGCGAGAGCGGCGTCGGTGCAGAGACGGCCAGCCTCGGAAGGAGTCTCAGGGAGAGCCTCTGCGGCCTCCTTGAGGTCCTTGATGCACTGGTCGATGACCTCCGAGCGGTCGTTTCGCTTGGCGTTCATCAGAGGAGAGTCCATATCTGCCGGTTCGGTCAGCAGGATAGCATCGCCGTAGAGCTGCACGAGCTCGAAGTAGCAGTAAGCGCGGAAGAACTTCGCTTCGGCTACAGGTACCCTGATGCCGGACTGGTCGCCGAAAGTCGCGGCCTTGCTGAGCAGCAGGTTGGTGTAGTAGATGTTGCGGTAGAGGGAGGTGTAGTTGTCATCCTTCTCAGGTATGGTATTGGTGCCCTGACTGTACGGATTGACGCTTGAGCCGGCGAGGAGGTCGCTTCTCTGATCGCTGTGAGGACCGTCGCTGACCGCATACTGGTAGGAGCTGCCGCTCTGGATGTCCCTTGTGTAGGAATAGAACTGGTTGGCGAAGAGCTGGAAGTTGCTTGCCGACGACCAGACATTGCTGTCGTTCATCTGCGCCTCAGGTGAAAAGTTGAGACAGGAGACTGTCAGCACTCCCGCCGCAGCTAGGGTCAGAATATTGTATATTTTCTTCATAATCATCGTCATATTAAAGGTTTAGAAAGTGAGGTTGACTCCGAAAGTGAAGTTGCGGGTGAACGGGTAGCGACCCGTTCCGCTCGGGGAACGCTTCGCCTCAGGGTCCCAGCCGTCAGTGATGCCGCTGTGCTCCCAAAGGTCCTCACCGGTGAAGTAGATGCGGCAGCCGCTGATAACGCGCGTCTTTTTCATCACTGAATCAGGCAGATTGTAGCCGAGGGTTACGTTCTTGAGCCTGATGTATGAGCCGTTCTGCGCGGTGAGAGAATTCGCCTGATAGTTGTAGTTCACGATATTGCTGTCGGTCGTGTAGGGTGCGTAATAGGCGTCCTGATTGTCCGGGGCCCAAGTGTTGCCGAGACTGCTGGTGGTGCTGTTGAGATAGAGCGAGCGGAACGGTACAGTCCAGGCATCTATCCCTCTATAGACGAATCGGTTAGCTGAGCCTTGGAATACCACATTGAGATCGAATCCTCTCCAGGATGCACCGAAGTTGACTGAGTAAGAGATTTCAGGGGTGTCGCTTCCAAGGTAGATATAGTCGCGATAGTCCAGCACTCCGTCCCCGTTTTCGTCACAATACATATTGTCGCCGACCCTGAGGTTGCTCGGCATTCCGATTCCGTTGTTGTTGTAGTATTTCGACAGATAGGCGCTGAGCGTCTCCTCGTCCGGAATCTTGCCGGCATAGCGGAGGCCGAAGATAGAGTTGAGTGGATAGCCCTGCTGGGTGCTGGTGTAGCCGGATTTGATCACGGTCGTGCCGCCGTAGTCGGTGAGCTCATTGCGGGCGAATGTGAATGTGCCGCCGATGTGGAGATGCACCTCACCGATCTGACGGTTGAAGTTGCCGCTCGCCTCGAAACCCCAGTCCTTGAACTTGCCGAGGTTGGCGGTAGGAGCGGAGTCTCCGAGCACTGCCGGATAGGTGATGGAAACGAGCATATTGTCGTTCTTCTTGAGGAAGCCCTCAACCGTACCGGTGATTGAGCCGCCGAGGAAGCCGAAGTCAAGGGCGAGGTTGTAGTTCTTGATCCTCTCCCACTCGCGGGTGGTGGAGGCGAACTTGCCGTTGGTGGTGATGGTGGTAAGCCTGTCAGTGCCCACATAGGCACCGGAAGAGGTGTTGAGGTTGTAGAACTGATAGCCGTCGTAGTTGTCGATACCGGTCTGGGAGCCCATCTCGGCATAGGAGGCCCTGAGCTTGAGGTCAGAGAGCCAGTCGGCGTCCCTGAGGAACTCCTCGTTGTTGATCCTCCAGCCTGCGGATGCGCCCCAGAAGAACGCCCAGCGGTTCTCCGGAAGGAACTTGGAACTTCCGTCAAAGCGGCCGTTGAGCTCAAGGAGATAGCGTGAGGCGTAGTCGTAGTTGAAACGTCCGAAGTACGACATTATGGCGTTGCGGTAGTTGTTGCTGCGGATGCTGCTGCTGTCGAGGGTGAGAGTACCGTTGCCGTTGATGACATCGAGGCCCTCAAGTATGTCGGTGTAGCTTGCGCCGAAACTCTCCACATCCTTCATCTCATACTGTGCGCCGAGGGTGAGGCTGGTGCTGTGCTTCTCCGCAAATACCTTATGGGCGTTGAGGTAGCCCGAGGCGCTGTAGAAGTCGGAGCGGTTGGAGGTCTGCTTGAAGTAGGACTTCTCCTGGGTCGGGTCGTGGTATGTCACGGAAGTGCCGGTGTAGTTGTAGTAGGTGATGGCGTTCTGGACCGTGCGGCGGCGCGCCTCGGAAGTGTTGTAGCCGAGGGTCACATTGGCGTCAAGCCAGGAGGTGATGGTGGCCTTGAGGGTCTCGCTGATGCTGAGCGAGCGGACTGAGAGCTTGTTGTCCCCGCCCTGAGAGAGCTTGGCTACCGGAGAACCCCAGGTACCCCAGGCGTATGCCTTGCCGTCCATCGCGGCGAGCGGAAGACCCGGCATAGGCAGCTGGGTGGTGAGAGCCGAGCTTACTAGGGTCGGAGCGACCTGCTCCTGGCGGTTGTAGGCAATGTTGCTCTCGAGGGTAAATATCTTGCCGAACTTGTTGACATTGTTCCAGCGGATGTTGTAGCGCTGGTTGTTGTTGTTGCCGTAGCGGAGGGTGGAGCCGTCGTAGAGGTAGCTGCCGGAAACGCGGAACGAGTTGGCGTCGGTGCCGCCCGAAACGCTGAGGCTGTGGTTGGTGCTCATCGTGTTGCCGAAGAGGCTGTCGAGCCAGTCCACGCTGTCGTCGAATACGAAGTCGCTCACATCGGTGAACGCGGAATCACCGAACGGATTGGCAGTCTTGCTAAGGTCTATATAGCCTCCCTTATACTTCTTGGCGAGTTCCGCGAAGGTGTACCAGACATTGCTGGTGAGATTGTCATTGCTCAGAGCCGTCTGGATGCCGTCTGCCCACTGGTCAATGCTGCAGATTCCAGGCATAAGGCCCGGCGTCTTGAGGGTGGCGCTGCCGCTGTAGTTGACCCTGACACTGCCGCTCTTGCCTTTCTTGGTGGTGATGAGTACAACTCCTCCGGCCGCACGGCTACCGTAGATGGCCGCAGAGCCGTCCTTGAGGAAGTTGATGCTCTCGATATCGTCCGAGTTGAGAAGGCGCATCTCGTTGACGCTGCCGCCCGCCACACCGTCGATTACGATGAGCGGTTCGGTGGAGTTGACGGATGAGGCGCCACGCAGGCTGAGGCTCCAGCTCTCATCGCCAGGAGCGGAGGAAGAGCGGGTGATCATCACACCGGCCACCTGTCCCTGAAGCGCCTGGAGAGGTGAGGACAGGCCGCCTTTCTCCTGGAAGGCCTTGCTGTCCACCACGGTGACGGCTCCGGTGAGAGACTCTTTCTTCTGGACGCCGTAGCCGACCACCACCACTTCGGAGAGAAGCTGTATGTCGTCTTCGAGCGTCACGTTGAGGACTGGCCCGGATACGGAAATGACCTTATCTGCAAATCCGATGCAGGAGAACTTGAGCTGCGCGCCGCGGGCGGCCTGGATGGAGTAGTTTCCGTCGAGGTCGGTGATGACTGCGGTACTCTGTCCGACTACCTGCACGGCTACTCCCACGAGAGGTTCGCCGCCCGTGTCAGCCACCTTACCCCTGACAGAGAGGTTCTGGGCCGCAAGGGTGCCGGAAGCGCTTTCCGAGAGGGCCATCAGAGCCGACAGGGAAAGCATCGAAATAATGAAGAATTTAAAAATCTTATACTTCATAGCATCTATTGGTTATTTATTTGTTCAGTTCCAATGTCCGCCCCCGGGATGTGAGGCCGGGGACAATGTCACGTTTGCAAAGGTAGCGGGAATCCAGCTTATTCAACCGAACATTTCCGCACAAAAAACGGGTCGATTTGTAACTCAGAAGATACTGACCTCCCCGCTCTCCGCGCAGATAATCTTCTGTACCCTTCCGTCCTTGAGATGCACCTCGACCCCGACGGCGCCCGGCTGCCCTGGCTCGAAAAACTCCACCGAGTCAATCTCTCCAGGCTCGGTGTCGGACGAAGGCTCGTACACCGCCACGAAAGGACGCGTCCAGGCCTCGCCGCTCTGACGCGCGACGAGAGTCAGCACCGGCTGCTCCTCCACCTTGTACGGCTGGTAAGGCATACGCTCGTATTCGAGATTGACCGGCGAAAGCGCCTGATAGACAGTCCGGCCCGGAGCGCCGGCGAGCCACGAGTTCATCTCGATGCGCCGCTGTCCCCCGAGATGCTCAATCGCCTCCGGGTCATCGACGGTGGTGATGAAGCGGGCCTTGACCGCCCCGGTCATAGGGGCTTTGGTCTTGTCATAGAGATAGGAATACGCATAGAGGTGTCCGCCGGCAAATGCGAGCTCTTCTGTGGGCTGCAGAGGCAGAGGCTCTCCGGAAAGGTCTGTAAGGATCATCTCCTGCCCGAGGTTGTGGTAGAAGTAGTCGTGGGTCTTGTCGCCCCCGCGCAGCTTGCGGCTGCGGAACACATCCACATAATATCCGCCCGTACCGGAGGTCTTCACCACCGCGACGCTGCGCTGCTGCTCCGCGGCCGTCTCCGGCTCGACGAACTTCACGGTCACATAACTGAAATCTCCGTCTGAATCCCCGCAGAGCTTCTCTCCGGACAGCTCCGGGCTGGAGGCGACGAGGTCAAACGCGTGCTGCGACATCATCACCGGGTAGTCGGACACTCCATCCACCACCACGGTGTTGTGGGCCGGCATACGGGAATAATATTCGTTGTAGTCGAATCCGCTGTAGAGATTTTTGCCTATGCCGGCATCCGGGGCGAGGACATAGCCCTTGCCGTAGAGTTCGAGGGATATTCCGTTGGCGTGCTGATGGTTGCCAAGACTCGCGTTGAGCGATGCCATCAGGTCGTGCCGCATATCCATGCCGGTCCTGAGGGCCACCCACGACACATTCGGGGCATAGAAGATGCCGCTTATGTACTTCTGCACCTGCTCTGCCGGGGCGTCAGGACGCACCGCACTCTTCAAAGCGGTGAATTCCTCCTCCAGGGCGGCATCGCCGTGGCGGCGGGCGTAGGAGAGGATGCGGTCAAACGCCGTAGAAGGGAGATAATTCGGGTGAGTATCGCCCCAGCCCGCGAACATCCTGTTGGGGAAGAGGTACTGCGGCAGCGTCCGGGCAGCGTCCAGCAGCATCGGGCAGCGCTTGAAGAGGTCTATCCCGGCCCTGGAGTCGAGCGTCTCGGCGAAATCGCACAGCCCGCCTACCATCCCGACACTGTAGCCCGGCGACTCGTACCAGGTCTTGGCTGCCGGATCGAAGCCGAAGTCAATCAGGCTCGGGATGCTCCACTGGCGGATGCTGCTGCGGTTCATCAGATAATCGAGATAATACTGCTTGCCGCGGCCGTCGGAGTAGGCCTTGTCGTCCTGCAGGACAAGGGCAATCCGGACGATGAAGTCGGCCTGATACATATCCCAGTTATTGTGGGGCACTCCGTTGGCTATGATGTTCTCCGCCCACTTCCGCAGCCCCTCCTCAGCCATCGAGCGGCTACGCTTGCCGAGCAGCGGCCTGATGATCGGATACATCTGGGTCAATTCATTGATTATATCTTCGTGGATGACCTCGAAAGTGGTCATCCCGACCAGAGTCTGCTGGTGGCCGTGGTTGAGGTCAATGGGCACATTGCGGTAATAGATGCCCTTCATATACACGTCGAACACCTTCGCAGCCATATTCCCGTAGCGCTTCTCCCCCGTGGCCTGATATACCAGGGCGGCATCGCGGGCTATCCCCATAATCTGCCGGTTCACTCCCGCCACATTGCAGCCGGTCTTGGAGAGGACCGTCTTCTCCATCTCTCCGCTCGCCTTGCTCACATAAGTCACCCTCCCCTGCGGATCGTCGTCATAAGGCACGATATCCTCGAGCGCCGGGCGGTTGTACTGGGACTCGATGCTGCGAGTGCCGTTGTATTTGACCGTAGGCTCGGGGGCTCTCTGCCCGCCAGGATGGGAGAAACTCTCGCCGAGGATGAAGACATCCGTGGCGTGGCTGTCCCAGAACATCTGCAGGCGCGAGTAGAGCCAGTCGCTCTGCGCGTCCACCCGGAGCATCACAGGCTCGATTTTCTCCTTGAGTTTCCCAATCCGCTCATCCTGCGCAGCGGAGTATCTGTCTGCAGCATAGGCTATTCCCGCCCCGGGAAGGAGGAGCAGGCAAAGCGATGTGCAGAATGCAATGTATCCAACACCAGTCTTCATATCGTAAAAAAGTTGCGTAGTCCGGATACTTTTCACCGGTCATACACAGATTATACGATTAAAGATGCGGAAATACTCAGAAAAAAGCAAAAAATCGCAGGGGTGCTACCGGCGAGGAATGAGCCGATGAAACCATCCGGCCGCCTTATCTCAGCGCCCATTTCCAGAATGGAATAATCTCAATTACGCCATATTCATCGCTGAAGCTTCCTTCTTCGTCGTATGTCACAATCAGCCTGCGGTCGCAAGAATACGCTTTCGGCAATTTCTTCAGCGCCTCGATTTCCCGATCCCTCGCTGCGTCCTCCCGGACACTATAGGAAGCCTGCACCGCCAGCTTGTCCTCCGGCACATAGAAGTCCACTTCTACATTGTCGGAATAGAACCATACTCTCTCATTGTCGGCATCGTGCCCATAGCGCCTGAAAAGTTCAAGCGAGACCATATTTTCGAAAAGAATTGTCTCGCAACCCAGCAGCTGAAGGGATATCAGACCGTTGTCAATAAGGTAATATTTACAGATGTTTTCTCTTTCCGAAAAGGCCGAGCATATATTTCTCAAGCGCAGCAAAAGCCAGGCGTTTTCCGAACTGGAGACATAGCTGGAAACCGTCGGCACGCTTATCTTGCCTGAAATCCCTGTCAGCACATTGGCTATCCGGTTGTAGGACAAAGGATGCATAATGCTCTCGCTTATCTTTTTTATCATCAGCCGGAGTGCTTTGGCATTGGATATCCCGTTATGCTGAACGATGTCACCTAGGTATATCTTCTGAAACAGACTGCTCAAATAGTTTCGTTTGATGCCAAGATTTATTGCCTCAGGCAGACCTCCCCATCTGAAATATTCGCCGTACGCTCTGTAGAACGCCGCTCTCGATTCTGTTGCGGCCAACGCCATTTCATCGGAGGGAATGCCTCTGAACGAAAGATATTCGCAAAGACTGAGGGGAAAAACTTCTATTGGGACATATCTCCCGCCGAGAGATGACATAATGTCCTGCGAGAGCATGCGGGCGTTGCTTCCGGTAATGAATACACTATATTTCTTGTCAGCAAGGTTTCGGGCAAATTTTTCCCATCCGGGTATATTCTGGACTTCGTCAAGGAAAAGCATCGGACGGCGGCCGTACATTTCCTGATGACATTCCAATATCAGGTTGAAGTCACCCGAATCAAAGCCTTCCAACCTTATGTCTTCAAAATCCAGATAAAGCATATCGGCCCAAGTGTACCCGCGAGCAAGCATCGACTGCATCTTCTGATACAGCAGATAAGACTTGCCGCAACGCCGCACCCCGATGAATATCAAAAGGTTAAAACTGTCTAGATCGAAATTGCGCCGTTGGACGGCATAGCTCTCCACATCCTTCTGGTTGTCAAGAAGGACCTCCCTCAGTATTTGCCTTGATATTGCCATACTTTTAAATCTGATTTGATAAATATGCGCAAAAGTATAAAATAATATTTAACAAAACAATACTGAGTCACCGCCGTCCCCCGACAAGCTCGGGGGACGCAGGGGCGGTCGCTGAGAGAGTCGAAGCGCCGCGCGCTACCTTTCTACCCGCGGAATGACTATCCTGTATGTCTTGCCGTCTTTGTTGGTGAGGCGGGAGTCGCGGAGCCAGAGGTTCGCGCCCTTGAGCTGGGCGTAGGTCACGCCGTGCTCCTCCGCGAAGTCCACGAGGCTCTCTATCGGGCCGCTGACCTCAACCACCTCCTTAGGGGAATAATACGGATATTTCTCGCTGTCCGGCACATTGTAGCCGAAGTCCCGCGGATGCTCGAAAAGCAGCTTGGCTGCAAGTATCCTGAACATATAGCGCGAAGTCTCCTCCACCAGCCAGAGGTCGAGAGCGCTCTCCTGCCGCTGGTCCGCGAGCTTCCTGGTGATGCCGTTCTGCCCGCCGTTGTAGCTCGCCGCCACTGTCATCCAGTCGCCGTATTTGGCATAGGCCTTCTTGAGATAGGCGCACGCCGCCTTGGTGGACTTCTCGATATCGTATCTCTCGTCCACTTCGGAATTTACCTCCAGTCCGTATTCCTTGGCAGTGGATTTGGTAAACTGCCAAAGCCCCGCTGCACCGGCGCCGGAGACCGAACGCGGGTCCAGATTGCTCTCTATCGCCATCAGATATTTGAGGTCCTCCGGCACCCCCTCCAGCCTCAGAATCGGCACCACCTGCGCGAAGATGCGCCGTGACTTCTTGAGCAGCAGGGTGGAATTGGAGTGCATATAGGTAAAGGAGATCAGCTCCCTGTCCATCCTCTCATAAAGGTCGCTGCGCCCGAAACTTATCGTCTGCCCGGCGAAGACCAGCTTCTCCGGCACCTTCGGGGCCTGCTGATGCAGGGATGCGCCATCCTCCTGAGCCCGGCAGAATGTAGCCGACAATGCCAGAAAAAACAATACCAAGTATTTGATTTTCATATTCATATCAATTCAACTTCATCCTCCTCGACATACCAGATGGCAGCCGAGAGCACATTATAGCCAAGACTCCGGTAGAGCGAAGCATAGCCGGAAACCTGCGAGCGGTAGCGCTCCTCGCGATGGCCGAACTTGAAGTCCACGATACGCACCCCCTCCGGGCAAATCACCACCCTGTCCGGGCGGAATTCCCTGCCTTTCGGGGAGAATATCGACTGCTCGTTGTACACCTCCGCGCTGCCGCCGGAAGCGGCAGGGAACCATTCCGGATGCGAGGCGATGCCCCTGCCGAGCAGTTCGCGGGCCTCCTGCGCGTCCTCGGAGGCAAGCGAGCCGGAGAGCACTTCCGCCTCAACTGCAGAGTCCAGATCTTCCGGGCCGACCACGGAGGAGAGTATCCTGTGCAGAACCACTCCCCGTAGGCGGGCGGAAGCCTCGGTGCCGGTCCGGCCGTCGTCGCCGAAGAAATCCAGTGCATCAGTCGATGCTGTCAATCTGCCTGCAAGCGGGATGGAAGCATATTCGATACCGTATGGCGCCGGAGCCTTATCCTCCCCGCGCTCCATCCGCGTGAAATCGTATTCTTCCCCGAAGCTTGCGCTGTCCCGCTGCCCGATATGCACATACAGCAGGTCGGTCAATTTCTTGTAAACCGGGACCTTTTTGGGGCCCAGGCTGGTCTTGAACTCCTTAGTCGGAGGCTTGGCGATGATGTGCAGGCTCTTCTCGGCACGGGTCAGTGCCACATAAAAGATGTTCAGATTGTCAACCAGCTGACTCTGAGCCTCCTCCCTGTACGAATCAGCGAAGAGCGAATCAAGGGTATAAGAGTAGAGCTCGACCGGATAGATGCCGTCCAGGACGGACGGCTTGCCATCCCGCTTAAGGTCGAGGCGGCACCATTTGGAGCCCCCCTTGTAGAGAGTGACTTCCTCTGCGAAAGGGAATATAACATAAGGGAACTCGAGCCCCTTGGACTTGTGGACAGTGATTATCCTTACCGCATCGGAGTCTTCAGGCGAGCTGATGAAGTGGTCGTTCTCGTCCCAGTACTGGAGGAAGTACTTGAGATTGTTGCCGTTGGCGTTGGTCCAGGTCTGGAGTTCGTCCATAAAGGTCTGGACGAAGAGGGTCTCGCCGGCGAACGCTTCCGGCTCGTAGTCCCGGATGGAGCGGATCAGGCTCTCGCAGAAATCCACCAGGGAGTGGTAGCTGTCCGGGAGAGTGATGGCCATCGACTGCGCGAGATAGGCGCTGATGCTGTCGGAAGGGTTCTCATAAGCCTCCAGCAGGGCTACCAGACGGCGCACCGCGGAGGAGGATTTAAGGTTGAGCGAGTCGTCGGAAATCACCGGTATCGACTTGTCAATCAGGTAGTCGGCCACCCTGGCGCCGACCTTGTTGGTCCTGACCAGGACGGCTATGTCCCCCCAAAGGGCGCCGTGCTCTCTCGCGCGGGAGATGGAGGCGAGCACCTCGTCCATCTGCTCATTGCAGAAACTTACTTTGACATAACCGGTCTGGGTCTCTGCGCTGCGCACCTCCTGGCGGACATCCGAATATATTTCCTTAAGGCCAAGCTTTTCGGCGGCATCGGCAAAGAAGGCGTTATTGAAATTGACCACCGCGCGCGAGCTGCGCCAGTTGCAGTCTAGAGGCTCCACATCGGCTTTTGGGAACTGCTCCTGCACGCCGCGGCCAAGCAGGCTCCAGTCCGAATCGCGGAAGCGGTAGATGCTCTGCTTGACATCGCCCACTATCAGATTGCTGACGGCGGCTCCCGGGACGGTCTTGGATTCGCTCTCGCGCAGCAGCGGCAGGAAGTTCTGCCACTGGATGTTGGAGGTGTCCTGGAACTCGTCGAGCAGGAAATGCTCGTACCTCACGCCCATCTTCTCATAGACGAAGGGAGCGTCCGAGCCGTTGATGATGTCGCGGAGGATGGTGTTGGAGTCGTCCAGACACATCAGATTCTTCTCCTTGAGCAGAGTGTCGAAGGTACGGTAGAACTCCCCCGCCAGAGCGAGGCTGAAACTGTTTCGGTAGATGATGAAGGCAGTGAGGTAGCGCGGGTATGCCTCTTCGCAGTATTCCGCGAAGTCGGGATGCTCCTTGAGGAAGGTCTTTTTTAATTCTATCCTCTGTCCGTTCTCCACGCTGAGCCCGGCCTTGCGGGCTTCGGCGCTGAATTCACGGATGATACGGGCGCACTCGCCTCGCACCTTGGAGATGCGCTCCCGGCCGAAGTGCTCTAGGTCGTTGATGTCGAATTTTTCCGCCAGGATGCGGTGGCCCTCGGACTTGAGCTTCTTGCCGATTTCATAGAGCTGGCGGTCGAAGCCCTGGGGCTTTACGCCCTCGTCCAGACTCTCTGACACATAGGCCTTTATCCATTCCAGCAGCTCTTTGCTGTCCGGGGTCAGAGAGTCGAGGATGCGGTCCATCGACTCCTTGATCAGCGAATCCTTGTCGAGCTCCACCTGGTAGTCGGCAAACTGGCCGATCTCCCTCGAGAACGCCTTGAGGGTCTGCTGGAAAAACTTGTCTATAGTGCTGACGGAGAACGCGCCGTAGTCGTGCAGCATCTTCTGTAGCAGCCGCCTTGCCCTCGCATCGGTCTCCGACAGCTTCGCGAGGTCCCTCACGATGCGGCTCTTCATCTCGGCTGTGGCCTTGTTGGTGAAAGTTACTGCAAGGATGTGGCGGTACGCGTCTTCGTGCGCTCCGGGGGCGAGCAGCAGATCGAGGTATGTCTTGGAAAGCCGGTAGGTCTTGCCCGAGCCGGCGCTTGCCTTGAGAATTTTCATCGTCCGCAGAGAGTTTTGAAGTCACAGTACTTGCAGACCTTCTCGGTGTCGGTAGTTCTGGAAAACGGCACCGAAAGGTCGGCAATCTCGGAGAGAAGGCGCTCAAGCGCGTCATTCATAAGAGAATAGAACTCTTCGGAGAGAGGATAGCACTCGACATCCTTCACGAAGAAGTTGCACGGCCGGTAGATGGAATTGGAGACCGAAAGTTCCTTGTATTTAGGGTCTTCCCGGACGAAGCGGTCGTAGAGATAGACCTGGAAGGCGATCTTCGGCCTGCCTTCCGACTTGGGCCCGAAGAGCTTGTCCACCACCGCCGCGGCGTTGTCGTCACTGATATTGTAGTCGTCGTCCGTGACACTGCCGGTCTTGTAGTCCACCACGCGGACTTCTCCGGGAGCGAGACTGTCCAGACGGTCGATGAATCCCGTGAAAGAGAAGCCGCCGATGACGCTGGAGCAGCGTTTCTCAAGCCCGAGTATGCGTATGGAGCTTATGCCGCGGCTGTCCATCAGAGCGATGTCCTTCTCGACAGTCTTGCGGACATAGCGGCATATCATATCTTCATAGACGAGGTCGCGGCCGCTGACCTCGAAGCTGTTGATCTGCTCGAGCACCTGCCTGTGTACCTCATCGCGGATAGTATCGCCGGAGAGCAGACCCTTGAGATAATCCCTGCTCACGGAGCCGGACGGCACGGAGTAGAACGCTTCCATTGTCCTGTGGAAGGCGTTGCCTATCTTGCCTCCGTCCATAAATTCGGCCACTTCCTCCTTTTCCCTGAGGCCTTTGACGGTCGCGTAGTAGAACTTCACCTGGCAGTCGAGATAGTCCTCGAGGGCCGTAGCGGAGAGCCTTTTCTTCTCGCGAAGGAACTTAATGTCTTCCCCGGTCTTCTCTATGCTGTCCGCGACTATATGCTTCTCTATCGGAGCCCTGGCCACATAGCGCCGGAGCGGGAAGCCGAAGTCCAGCTCAAGCTGCTTGATGTAGCGGCTTTCCTCCCCGCCCCGGAGCCCCTGGGCAGTGGAATCGTAGAGCAGCCAGATTCTGCGCGGCCGCTGAATCATACGGTAGAAGTAGTACGCCCACACGGCATCCTGGTATTCGTAGGTAGGCAGGCCGAAGCCCCTGCGCAGCTCCGCCGGGATGAACGAGGCGGACACATTGCGGCGCGGGAATATGCCCTCGTTGCAATTGAGAATGACGAGGTTATCGAAATCCAGGGCCCTGGTCTCCAGCGGGCCCATTATCTGCAGGCCGTTTAGAGGCTCGCCCTTAAACGGCACCGCACTGCCGCCGACCAGCTTCTCCACCAGGCGGAACCAGGTAAGGGGCAGCACCTCCAGCGGATGCTGCATCAGCTGTCCTATGCCGAGATAATATTCGCGTGCGAAATCCAGCTCCATAGCCATATCGGGTACATTCTTGAGCGCCGGGGCGATGAAAGCGATGACTTCGCGCTGATATTCGCCTATACTCTTGGTCATCTGCGCATCGGCCACGGAGGCCTGAGTCACGACGGGGCGGAAAACCAGTTCCAGCAGCCGGTCGCCGGAGAGCTCCGACTGGGGTACATAGTATCTGGCGTCCTGCTTGACCTTCGCGACGATTTGCTGCCCCTGCGCTGAGATGATGCTCTTGACTATGCTATTGGAGAATATCGCCCAGACCTGCTTGTGGTAGAAAAACCACTCTCCGTTCTTCTGCCTGAGGTGCAGCTGGAGGGCGGCGATATCGTTCATCAAGGTCCAGAGGCTGCTGCCGCGCATCGGGTAGCCCATCGTCACATTGATGTCGGAGATATGCTCCGGGAGAGAGTTGAGCACCGGGATGAGCTGGGCTTCGTCCGGCAGGACCACCGCGGTCTCGATGCCGCGGGCGTCGAGCCTGTCGAGTATCGACGGGAGCTGCTTGGACTCTCCCACGGCGGAAGGCACGCTGAGCACATTGATTTCCGGATTGCAGTCTCCCCCCTCCGGCGTGAACGCCTGGGGAAATTCGAGCACATTGTCTGCCATGAAGAAGGAGGACTTGTTGTGCGGGGCGCGTATCTGTGGGCTCACATAGTCCCAGCAGAACTCCGCGAGTCCCGCGTCGCGCATCTTGCGCATCAGCCGCTTCTCGCACTCGTTGAGTGCGTTAAGCCCCACGAAGACGAACTTGTCCGCCCTCTTCCCGAAGGCTCCCGCAAGCACATCCGCAACGCTCTCGTCTGAGAGCCTCTCGGAGAGGGCTCGATAGACCTTGCCCTCGTAGGAAAGGCCCCTGGCGCTCAGGGACTCGTTGAACGCCCGGTAGAGGGGCAGAAGTATGTCCCAGATGCGGCGGAATTCGTCTTTGTAGCGGCCGCCGGTCTGGAAGTGCGAGACGAAGCGCTTAATCGCTTCGCGCTGAGTCTCATCGAGATAGGTATAGTCGTCCTGCATCTCGCGCAGGTCGGCGATATTGGAGAAGAGCGACTCCGCCTTGACGAGGTATTTGTCTATGTCGTTGAAATCCGAGAGCAGCACTCCGCCCCAGAATATGAAGTCGTCCAGGGACTCGTGCGCGGGATTGAGCTTGCTGTAATGTCCGAAGAGCTCGAGGAGCAGGGTGATCTGGTCGGCCTCCTTAAGGCCGGAAGCGGCGTAGAAGAAGTCCTTCATTGTATAGACGGGAGGCGCCATCAGGGGCTGACGGCTCTCAGCCACACATTCTCCCAGATATTTCCGGAAAAACGCATCGGCACGCCGGTTCGGGAAGATGAAGCAGGTGCGCTCCACTCCCCCCAGAGCATAGTAATGCTCCGCTACCTGTTTAAGAAAAGGTTTCATGGCCCCGGCAGCTATTCTTCCCCGAGAAACATAGGATCCCAGGCCGGCAGCTGTATAGGCTTCTGCTCCAGCATCTTGAGCACATCTTCAGGCACAAACTGCCTCTCCACCACGAGACGGAACATATACTCGTTGAACCACTCGTCGGTCATTATTATGTTGCCCTTGTAGCCGGCGGACGCGCCCCAGCTGTTCTCCACCATCCACTTCTGCGGCACCCCGTCCTTGAGGTCCACTGCGATGAGGGTCATCGCGTGGGAGGAGCCGCTGGCGTGGGTCATCACCCTCTGCCGCTTGTCCATCGAGAGGTCCACCCCGAGCAGGGATTCGTAGTCGAAGTTGCGCAGGTCGGCCACGCCGTTGCTGCGGTTGAGGTACTTCGCCACATCGCAGGAGAAGTACATCGCCTTTCCGGCCTTGATGGAGGCTATCGCCATCTCCTTGATGCGCTCTATAGGGAGGTTGACATAGAGCCAGTTCTGCCCGTCGTAGGTGTGGCGGTCGTACTGTATCTCATAGACCTTGCCGTATTCGCGGCACGGGTCGTTCATTAGCATAACATATCCGCCCTCGAGGTCGTAGCCCAGCAGCTCACTGTAGAACTCCACCGGGGTGTAGGTCCTGCCCTTCCACTCGAAGCTCTTCGGAGGCACTCCGTAGGCAAGCGCGAGCACGTGATAGACATCGCGGAGCATCGCCACCTTCTGCGATTCGAGCCAGGCCGGGAGATCCTTCTTCTTCACTCCGGACGGGGTCTCGCGCAGCTGCAGGCCGTCCTTGCGCAGGAGGGTCTTGAGCTGAGCGGTCAGGGCGGAGGTGTTGTTGGCGGCGAAGCTCTCAGGCATCACATTTGACGGCACGAGGCCGTACTTGGTGACGAGATTGGCCACTCCGGTGAAAGTGCCGCCGTCGCTGAGCGGGTTGGAGAAGAGCCAGTCCACCTCGCGGTCGTCAAAAGGCTTCTCGCGGGTGTCGATGACCGCCTGCAGGAAGAGGTTGGCTTTCTCGAGCTGGTCCCAGAAGAAGCAGTAGGACTGCGAGAACTGGAAATTGCCGAGGTCGTATTTCTCTATGGCGGCGGCTCTCAGGACATTGAGCCCGGTGAAGAGCCAGCAGCGCCCGGAAGACTTCTGGTCGGTGATGCCGACCGTCTTGACGCGGTCGGAGAACTCGGTGTCAATCATCGCTGCGTTGTCGGCATTGGCGGCAAGCACTGCCACGGATGCCGTGTTGAGGGCGTTGCGGATGGCCTTGTCGGCGGCCGTGCCTTCGTAGCCTTTCTCGATCTGAGTGAGCATCTCGGCGTCGATGCTTCCTTTCTGCTGTGCCGCCGCGCAGACGCTTGCGAGCGCGAGGGCGATGATGACGGTGGTTCTCTTCATATTGCTATCGTGTTATTATTCTTTCTATTCTTCTCGGCACGGAGGTCAGTATCTCGTACGGGATGGTGCCGAGGATGTCCGCCAGTTCGGACACGGTCGGGTCGGAGCCGAAAATAGTCACCGTGTCGCCGGCCTTGACATCAATCCCGGTGACATCAATCATACACATATCCATACAGATATTGCCTATCGTCGGGGCCCGGTGCCCGTTTACGCTGAACGAAGCCGCGCCGCAGCCCAGATGCCTGTCGATGCCGTCGGCGTAGCCCACGGGAATCGTGGCTATCACGGTACCGCCGGGGGCGATGTGCCCGTGCCTGCCGTAGCCGATGGTGCCGTCCTGAGGGGCCAATGTCTTAACCTGCAGCACCTTGACCTTAAGCGAGGCAACCGGGGAGAGCTTCACTCCCGGAAGCGCGCTGATGCCGTAGATTCCGATGCCGAGACGCACCATATCGAACTGATACTGAGGGAATCTTTCGATGCCGGCGGAGTTGAGGATGTGCCACATAGGCTTGTATCCTACCGCTTCCGTAATCTGTGTCGCGTTGCGCCTGTACATCTCGATCTGACCGAGGGTAAACTCGTCCTCGGCGGGGTCTTCAGCCGCAGCGAGGTGGGAATATATCGACTTGACCTTCACCTCGCCGTGCTCCTTGAGGAAGTCGAGCAGGGCGGGGATTTCGGAAGTCATGAAGCCAAGCCGGTGCATGCCGGTATCGAGCTTTATGTGTACGGGGAAGTCCTTGATTCCGCGCTCGCGCAGCACGGCGCAGAGCGCTTCCAGAGTGTAGAGGTTGGGAATGCCGGGCTCCAGGCGGTTGTCGATTATCTCCGGGAAGAAGTCCGTCCCGGCTGTGAGTACAAGTATCGGCAGGGATATACCGTTGGCGCGGAGCTCCATACCCTCGACCGGCAGCGCAACTGCAAGATAATCAGCTCCCTCCGCCTGCAGCATCGACGCGAACTCGACTGCCCCGTGGCCGTAGGCGTTGGCCTTGACGAGCACGAGCAGGCGGGTGGACGGTCGGAGCAGGGAGCGGAAGTAGCGGTAGTTGCTTCTGCAGCCGGGGAGACTCAGCTCCAGCCTCGAAAAATCATTGACATTGTACATAATGACGCATCAGCATCCCGAACGGTCGGGACACGGAAATACAAATATAACTCAATTCGGGCTTATTTCCTTAAAGCGGGCGGGAATTTTGTCGGCGAAAATTTTCATCAAGATGTTGCAGCTTTCTCCCAAAGCGACAAAAATGTCTTCTGCTTTGTTAAGAGATTCTTTTGCAATTAAGACATATGTTTTTTACCTTTGCGGCCGTTTTTTCGGGGATGATACAAGTCCCCGGTTAATTTATTTATTAGTAGATGAAAAGAAAATTGTTTCTGCTGTGTTCGCTTGCGGCCTGCCTTGCGGCTTGCCAGAAAGAGAATATGGCGACTGCTCCCGAAGAGCCTTCACAGAAGGAGAGGAGCGTGATCTATGTCAGCACTGAAGGCGCTGATGCCACCAAGGCTTCTTTCAATGGTACCCGTCAGGTCTGGGAGGAAGGTGACCGCATCGTGGTTTACCGAGTTAAGACTAACGACACACCGGTTCCTGAGTACTTTAAGTACAGCACTACTCTCGATGACGGCAAGGCGGCATTCGTCGCCGAGGCCGATGATGCCACCGGGACTAAAATGGACTATACCTATGCGCTTTATCCTGCGGACAATGCCAAAATAGTCCTCTCCCCTGCCGATCCGAGCTACGCAATGCTGTTTACGAAACTGCCGTCCACCCAGGCATATAAGGCAGACTCTTTCGACCCTGCGGCAAATGTTATGTGGGCCCGAAGCGAAGATAGGAGCAATGTATCTTTTTCCAATGGAATGGGTTATCTGAAAATTTCGCTCAAGGGGGATGGCGCAAAAATCAAGCGCCTGACTCTGACTTCCCTCGCAGCGGAAGGGGAGACTTCCATACAGCCTCTCTGGTATGAAGATGCTATGCTTACACCTCCAAGTCCCCAATATGTTTTTTCCAATAAGGCAGTGAATCAGTTTGCCCCGTCTTCATCCGAGGCCAATCTTACTCTCGACTGCGGCGAAGGCGTCACCATCTCGAGCGACAAGGCCACTGACTTTATTTTTACCCTTCCTGCCGCCGAGTACGCCAATGGATTCAAGCTTCGCTTTGAAACCGTTGACGGCCACTCTGTCGCAAGGAAAATCGGCGCAACCACCATTGAGCGCAGCGCTATGCTCCCTCTTCCTGAACTCAATGTAGGCAAACTTCTCGGCACGACTACCATCATCGAGTACACAGGAGAGTCTTCGGCATCAGGAAACACTGGTGTATTGGGCGATTTCCTTGATTACTTTGACGATACCACTAAAAAGGGTAAACTTCTCGGCTATGGAGGCGTGACAAGGATTGTGGACAGCGCCGAAGAGGCAGATGTCAATAACGGCATCTATTATCTTCCTGCTGCAGGCAACAATGCATTTACATCTGTTACAATCGGAGGATCAGTAACTTCCATAGAGGGTTTCAGCGGCTGCAAAGCCTTACGGAGCGTATCGGCGCAGGGGGTCACGACTCTAGGAGCCGGGACTTTCAAAGACTGCACAGCTCTGCAGTATGCAGATTTCAATAACCTGAAAACTATAGGCGACAAGGCTTTCTCCGGCTGTAGTTCCCTTTCCCGCATCACCGGGCTGGACAATCTGGAGACGATAGGCGCAAGCGCATTCTATACCTGCTACAGCCTGGATCTTTCCAACAGCGGAAGCATCGTCAGCGGAACCGCCGCTGACGGATACACCATCACTCTCCCGAATGTCACTTCCATCGGCAACAGCGCATTTGAAAGATGCAACAGCCTTTTCAAAGACTGCAGCAATTTCATTATGCCTAAGGTGAAGACCATCGGTGAAAAGGCGTTCAGGAAGTTGGAGTCCGATAACTCCACTACGAGTCCTAACAGTCTGTACCTCAAATCGATCGAAATGATAGGCGCGAGCGCTTTCGAGTATATGCCTAACCTCAAGCTTGTCCGCATAGGTTCATCTTGCGGGTATATCGGCGCCAAGGCATTCTGGGACTGCGCGATGTCCAAGGACGGTACCTGGAACGACACAACAGGCCCGGCCGACAATAATTCCGGCTTTATCATCGATGCTGTCAAGGCACCGGAGATGACTTTCACCGCCAGCACCAGCGACTGGTTTAGCAACCAGGTCTTCGTATATTGCCCTGCAGACGCCGAGGATTCATACTCGGCGTGGACAGTAGATAGCAAGATCAAGATCTGGCCGGTCGAGGGACTGAGCAACCTGTACTGGAAATAGTGATTCTAAAACGGAAATGATTATGATTAAGAAAATATATACCGCCCCTGAGGCGGAAATCGCACTCTTCGAGCCGGAGGGAGTTATTGCATTTTCCGGCGGTACCGAGGAAGTTACCAACGGTGGCAGTTCAGACGGTTGGAGTGACTGGGAAGAATAGCGGCAGCTGCTCCGTCAGATTCCGAGACCGTATTGGGCGGTAAAGCCGGCCAATAGAAATGAGGGTGACTAAAAAGCCTTGGGGCTGATAGTCACTCTCATTTTTTATTTTCAATATGCACATCCCTGTTTTGGCACTAAAAATGTCCAGCCTTACGGAACGGAGTGCCGGCGGGGGCGGTTAGTGTAAAAATTTGTAATAAAATGTAAGAAAATGTAAAATTTTAGCTAACTTTGACCCCTGCGTATAAGAATTGAAAATGGTCACTTTTATCGGAGAATACACAGCCAGGCTGGACGACAAGGGGAGATTGGTCTTCCCCGCGCCGCTCAAGGCCGCGCTGCCGCCGGGAAGCGACCTCAGGTTCGTAGTCAAGAAGAACCTCTTCGAGCCCTGTCTGGAGATGTACACGATGGAGGAGTGGGAGCGGCAGTCGGGAGAAGTAAAGTCAAGCCTTGACCTCACCTTCAATAGAAAGCACGCGACATTCTGGAGAGAATATATGCGCGGACGCGATGTGGTGGAGCCGGATCCGAAGTTCGGCCGCATCTCGATTGACCGCAAGCTCCTGGGTTCGATTGGTGTGAACAAGGAAGTGGTTTTCTCCGGCAATGATTTCAAGATCGAGATCTGGGCTAAGGAAAACTATGAGGCCTCGGCGCTCTCCAACGAAGAATTCATTGCCATCGCAGAAAGCCTCTCCTCAAAGTAGGGGGAGGAGCGATGAGCGAATATCACAATCCGGTACTCTTATACCAAAGCGTTGACGCCCTCGTGCAGAGAGCGGACGGACGCTATGCCGACGCCACTTTCGGAGGCGGCGGCCATAGCAGGGAAATCCTCGGCAGACTCTCCCCGGAGGGTCGTCTCTTCGCGTTCGATCGCGACGAAGACGCTCTCGCTGGGGCCCCGGACGACCCGCGCTTCACATTGATACACAACAATTTCAGGTTTATACATAACTATGTTCTCCTTTACGGGGCGCAGGAGGGTTTCAGCTCTTTGGACGGCGTTCTCGCCGACCTCGGGGTCAGCTCGCACCAGTTCGACACTGCCGGACGCGGATTCTCTTTCCGCTACAGTGCCCCGCTAGATATGCGGATGAACGCGCAGGGCGGCAAGACGGCCGCGGATGTAGTCAATTCTTATACGCAGGAAGATCTTGAGCGCATACTCCGTCTCTACGGAGAGGTGGACAATGCCCGCAGGCTCGCGCAGCTGATTGTCGCGGCCCGGAGCAGCTCGCAGATTCTCACAACCGACGACCTCCACGCCGCCATCTCCCCTGCCCTGCCCTCATTCGCCGAACATAAATACCTCGCCAAGGTCTATCAGGCCTTCAGAATCGAAGTCAACGACGAGATGCGCTCGCTGGAGAAGTTCCTGCAGGGCGCGACCGAGTCCCTCGTCAAGGGAGGCAGGCTGGTCGTGATCACCTATCACTCCCTCGAGGACAGGATGGTCAAGAACTTCATCCGCAGCGGCCGTATCGACGGCGAGGAGACGAAAGACAGTTTCGGGCGCAGCCTCTCCCCGCTCAAGGCGGTGAACCGCAAGCCGATACTGCCGGAAGAGAGTGAAATCGAGAGCAATACGCGCGCCCGCAGCGCGAAGCTCAGAATCGCCGAGAAGCTATGAAGACCTGGAAGCTGTCGGACATAAGGGTGCTGCTGAAGAATGTCTTCACGGCGGTGATGAAGGGTGAGTTCCTGCTCAGGCTCAATGTGGGCAGGTATTTCATACATATCATCTACACCTTCTTCCTCTTCGCGATGGTCATCTGGATCAGCCTCTCGATCGAGACGACGATGTCCAAAGTGGAGAGCAACAAGGCGACCCTCAAGGAGTTGGAAATAGCCAACTCGCAGAAATATTATGATATAGCCAAGGCCACGGGACGGTCCACCGTGGAGAGCAGGCTCAAGGAACTCGGATCGGAAGTGGGCGAAGCGCAGAAGCCCGCCGCAATAATGGAGAGATGAACCCGGACGCGCAGACAAAGAAGAAAGGCAGAGACCGTATAGGGGTAGTGCTCTATATTCTCTATGTGCTGATGCTGCTGGCATCGGTGGCTCTCGTCGTGCGTATCGCCTGCATCCAGCTCTTCTTCAAGCCGGACCCGCGAATCACAAGCGCCCTCACCCCGTCCAGCTCCATCAGGCTCATCGAGCCGGAGCGCGGCCGCATCTACGACTCCCAAGGGCGTCTGCTCGCCATCTCCTGCCCTATGTATCAATTCTATATGGACTGCACGGTGCGCAAGGATGTCAACGATCCGGAGAAGGAGCAGAAGTGGCTCAACAAGGCCAGACTGCTCTCCGAGGGGCTGGCGAAAGAGTTCCCGGACAAGAGCGCCGAGCAGTTCTACAATATGATAGTCAAGGGCCGCCGCGACGGCAAGAAATACCTCCGCATCGGCCATCAGGTGGACCGCAATGCCTACAACCGCATCATCGCCCTGCCGCTCTTCAACGAGGGGCGCTACTACAGCGGAATGATAGTGGAGCAGGAGAACATCCGCCAATACCCTTACGGCGAGCTGGCCCGCCGCACCATAGGCTTCGTGCGCAACAACAAGTCCGAGGTGAGCAATACCCACATCGGACTGGAGGGCAAATTCGACTACATCCTCCACGGCAAGGAGGGCCGCGAATATCTCCGCAAAAGCGACAACGGACGCATAGTCAATAACGACAGCAGCTATGTCAAGGCCACCGACGGTCAGGACATTGTGACTACCCTTAACATTGACTACCAGGAACTTGCCGACAAGGCCCTGCGCGAGCAGATTGAAAGCGAGGCCGACCTCGAAGGGGCCTGCCTCGTGCTGATGGAGACCCGCAGCGGAGCCATCCGCTCGATGGTCAACCTCGTGCGCGACGGCAAGAGCGGCAAATTCGCCGAGATACAGAATGTGGCGATAGGCCGCAAGCAGGAGCCGGGCTCGGTATTCAAGACCGTGACCCTGCTCTCGGTCCTCAACGACGGATATATCAAGAGCCTGGAGGAGACCCTTCCGGCGACCAACGGCCTGGTGGAGGGCACGACCCTCAAGGACCGGCATATCCGTGAGTTCGCCGTGCAGCACCACACCAACAGGATCAGCATCATCGACGGATTCAAGATATCCTCCAACTATGTGTTCGCGACCCTCGCAATCAAAAATTACGGCCGCGACAAATCCGCAGGCAAGGGCAAGGGGCTGGAGAAGACGGAGAAGTTCCTCTCCAACATCTACACCTACAAGCTCGGCGAAGCATTCGACTTCGACCTTGACGGCCTGCAGACCCCGACCATTCCGAACCCGAGCACGAGATACTGGACCGACACCGACCTCGGCTCCATCGCCTACGGCTACAGCACCCAGGAGACCCCGCTCCACATCCTTACCTTCTACAACGCCATCGCCAACAAGGGCAGAATGATGAAGCCGTACCTCGTGGAGCATATCGAGGAGGACGGAAGAGTCGTCACCCGCCGCGGCGAGAGCATCCTCAACTCGGCAGTCTGCTCGCACGCGATAGCCGACACGGTCACCCGCGCGCTCAAGGCCGTGACCGAGGAGGGCACGGCTCACAGGCTCAAGGGAGCGAAATGCACGGTTGCGGGCAAGACCGGCACCTCTTACGGCACCTTCGAGAACGGAAAATACGAGGACGCCAGCGGGCGCAGAATCTACCAGGGTACGCTGGTGGGCTTCTTCCCGGCAGAAGACCCGCAGTACAGCATCATCTGCATGGTATATTCCAAGCCTACCATCAAGCGCTTCCAGGGAGGCGTCATACCGGCCAAGGCAATCCGCACCGTGGTTGACCAGATCTACAACATCGACCCTTACTTCCAGGAGAAAATACACAGAAGCAAATGAAACTCAGAGATATAATAAATAACTGCGGAGTCATCTCCACCGGAGGCCCGCTCGACATCGAGATCACGGGCATCGCCAACGATTCCCGCAAGGTCCGTCCGGGCAGCCTCTTCGTGGCTGTGACCGGCTGCGGCAACGACGGGCGCGCCCACATCGGGGATGCTATCGCCGCGGGAGCCGCCGCAGTGATGTGCGAGGGCGAGTGTCCGGAGTTCGGGGGCAGCAGCGTCTGCGTCGCCGACAGCAGGCTCGCTGTGGCTCTCGCCGCCGACAACTTCTACTCCCACCCCAGCGGCCGCCTCAAGCTCGTCGGCATCACGGGGACAAACGGCAAGACGACCACAGTCACCCTGCTCTACAACCTCTTCCGCAGCCTCGGCCACGAGTGCGGACTGCTCTCAACCATAGCAAATTATGTGGGTTCGCGCGAAGTCGCTACCGCCAACACGACCTCCGACCCGGTCACGATAAACTCCCTGCTGAGCGAGATGCTCGAGGCAGGCTGCGAATACTGTTTCATGGAGGTCAGCTCCATCGGAGTGGACCAGCAGCGCATAGCGGGGCTCGAATTCAAGGTCGGAATCTTCTCCAACCTTACCCACGACCACCTCGACTACCACGGCAGCTTCGCCAATTACCTGCGCTGCAAGCAGAGATTTTTCGACGGGCTTTCCAAAAGCGCCGTTGCCATCACCAACATCGACGACCGCAACGGTATGATAATGGTGCAGAACACCCGCGCCAGAGTGGTAACATATTCCTGCAGAAGCATCGCTGACCATAGCTGCAAAGTGATGGAGGAGAGCTTCGAGGGGATGCAGCTCCGCATCGACGGCAAGGAAGTATGGACGCGCCTGGTGGGAGGGCACAACGCCTACAACGCCCTCGCCATCTACTCCGCTGCAGTGGAGCTGGGAGTCGAGCCCGAGGAGGCTCTGGTGGCACTCTCGACGCTTCTCCCCGCCAAGGGCAGGCTGGAAGTCATCAACGGCCCGCGCGGCCTCAATGTGGTCATCGACTACGCCCACACCCCAGACGCCCTGGAGAATGTACTCAAGACCCTTCGCGATGTGGCCCCGGGCAAGGAGCTCATCTGCCTTTTCGGCTGCGGCGGCGACCGCGACCGCAGCAAGCGTCCTGAGATGGCCGCGGTGGCCGGCAAATATGCCGACAGGATTTTCCTGACCTCCGACAATAGCCGCTCCGAGCGCACCGAGGATATCATCGACGAGATCAGGACCGGCCTCGACGCCGCGGGACTCGCCAAGACCATCAGCATCCCTGACCGCAAAGAGGCTATTCGCACGGCGATAATGCTAGCCCCTCAGGGCGCGACGATTCTGCTCGCCGGCAAGGGTCACGAGACCTACCAGATACTCGGAGGGGTGAAGTCCCGCTTCGATGAGAGAGAAATAGTTAACGATGTATTCAAAACCATAAAGTAATGCTGTATCACCTTTCAGAATGGCTCGGCAATCTCGGGTACGACATCCCGGGAATAAGGCTGATGGGGTACCTCTCCTTCAGGGCAATGCTCGCGTTCGTGATAAGCCTGCTGATTGCCTTCTTCGCCGGAGGCAAAATCATCAAGGAGCTCCAGCGCCACCAGATCGGCGAGACCATACGCGACCTCGGCCTCGAGGGGCAGATGCAGAAGAAGGGCACGCCTACGATGGGCGGAGTCATCATAATCATCGCCCTGCTCGGCTCGGCGCTGCTGGTCTGCAAGCTGGACAGCATCTACAGCATCCTCCTGATAATCACCACTCTATGGTGCGGCGCGATAGGATTTACCGACGACTACATCAAGGTGTTCAAGCACCGCAAGGAGGGCCTGAGCGAGAGGGGCAAGCTAGTGCTCCAGTTCGGACTAGGTCTACTCATCGCGCTGACGGTATGCATCAGCCCCGACATCCACACGGACAATCTGGTGACCACGATTCCGTTCGTCAAGGCACACGAGTTCGATTATTCCTGGCTCTCCCCGTTCAAGGGTCAGCTCGGGGTATATTGCTCCTGGGGCATTTATATGATAATGATCATCCTGGTGATTCTGGCCTGCTCCAACGGCACCAATCTCACCGACGGGATGGACGGCCTCGCGGCGGGCACCTCTGCCATCGTCGGGATTGCAATCGGAGTGATGGCGTGGCTCGGAGGCGACGTCCTCAATTCCAATTATCTGAACATCATGTACATAGCCGGCTCAGGCGAGGTGGCGATATTTATGTCGGCATTCGTCGGTGCGCTGCTGGGATTCCTCTGGTACAACACCTTCCCGGCCCAGGTATTCATGGGCGACACGGGCAGCCTTACCATCGGAGGCGTCATCGGAGTGAGCGCGGTGCTGATTCGCAAGGAGCTGCTGCTGCCTCTGCTCTGCGGCATTTTCCTCGTGGAGAGCCTCTCCGTCATCATCCAGAGGGGCTGGTTCAAATATACGAAACGCAAATACGGTGAGGGCAGGCGCGTCTTCCTGATGGCGCCGCTGCACCACCATTACCAGAAGCAGGGTATCCCGGAGCCGCGCATAGTATCGAGGTTCTGGATCGTGGGTATCCTCCTGGCCGTAGGCACATTGGCATTGTTGAAGATTAGGTAATTATGGCAAGAATAGTAGTTTTGGGCGGAGCCGAGAGCGGCGTGGGAGCCGCGGTGCTCGCAAAAGTCAAGGGATTCGACGTGTTCCTTTCCGACAACGGCAAGATTAAGGAAGAATATCTGGAAACCCTGCGCAAATGGGACATCCCATACGAGGAGGGCGGGCATACCGCTTCCCTCATACTGAACGCCGACGAGGTGGTCAAGAGCCCGGGCATCCCGGGGACGGCCCCTATGGTCAAGGCGCTCAGGGAGCAGGGCACTCACATAATCTCCGAGATTGAGTTCGCCTCCAGGTACGACAACGCGAAGAAAATCTGCATCACCGGGTCCAACGGCAAGACCACCACGACCTCGCTGATCTACTACCTGCTGCAGGAGGCCGGGCTCAACGTGGGGCTGGGCGGCAATATCGGCAAGAGTTACGCCCTGCAGGTCGCTACCGAGCAGCACGACTATTATGTGTTGGAAATCAGCAGCTTCCAGCTTGACGACGCCTACGACTTCAGGCCGGACATCGCCATCATCACCAACATCACCCCGGACCACCTCGACCGCTACGACCACAAGATGGAGAACTATGTCAAGGCGAAGTTCCGCATCACGCGCAACCTCCGTCCGGAAGACTGCTTCATCTTCGACTCCGACGACGCGATCACCATCGGGCACCTCAGCCAGATAGTGCTGCAGGCCAAGATGCTCCCGTTCTCCCAGGAGAAGGAAGTGAAGCAGGGCGCCTTCGTCCGCGACGGCAGCATCGTCCTGCGCTACGACGACGAGGAGACCGAAATCTACCTCAAGGACCTCGCGCTCGGCGGCAGGCACAACATCTACAACTCGATGGCTGCGGCCCTGGCGGCCAAGGCCAGCGGCATCAGCGACGAGGTAATCCGCAACTCGCTCAGGACTTTCTCCCCTATCGAGCACAGGCTTGAACCGGTGCTCAGCGTGGGCGGAGTGCTCTATATCAACGATTCCAAGGCCACCAATATCGACGCGGCCTGGTATGCCCTGGAGTGCCAGAGCAGGCCGGTGGTGTGGATAGTGGGAGGCACCGACAAGGGCAACGACTACAGCGTCCTCTCGGAGCTCGTGCGCGAGAAGGTCAAGGCCATAGTCTGCCTCGGAGTCGATAACACCAAGATACACGCGGCTTTCGAGGGCATCGTGGGCTCCGACAAAATCTGCGACACCCTCTCCGCCGAGCAGGCGGTCAAGGCCTGCGCCGGCTATGCCGAGGAGGGCGACGTGGTGCTCCTCAGCCCGTGCTGCGCCAGCTTCGACCTCTTCAAGAACTACGAAGACAGGGGCGAGCAGTTCAAGCAGGCAGTAAGACATCTGTAGCAATATGGCGACAAGGAAGAAGGGCTCATTCTGGACATTTGCAGACCGCTTTGAAGGAGACAAGGTGGTCTGGATCATCGTGCTCCTGCTCTTCCTCATCTCCATCGTCTGCATGTTCTCCTCCACCTCGCGCCTGCTCAAGGGCGGCGCTACCAGACTCGACGTGGTCAAGGAGCAGCTGGTGGTGGTCGCCGCCGGTCTCGGCCTGATAATTCTCCTCTACAACATCAAGAGCATGAAGTTCTTCCGGGTGTGCAGCTCGCTGGGCTTCGGAGTTTCGCTGGTCCTGCTGCTGCTTCTCGACTGCAGAATCGACGCGAAGAACATCCTGGAGGCCCAGGAAATCAACGGCGCATACCGCGTGCTGAGCGTCGCCGGCAAGGTGCAGATACACGTCTTCGAAATAGTCAAGGTGGCGATGGTGATGTACCTCGCCTGGGCTATCGACATGTTCAAGCACAAGCGCCTGCCGGGCAAGGGCCTGAGTGAAATCTGGCAGAAGATAATATTCATCTACCTCCCGTTCCTTATCGTATTCGTGATGATTCTGGTCGGCAGCAACTCCAGCGCCATCATTGTGGGCGGGATTATGTTCATCGTCATCCTGCTCGGCGGCGGCAACTTCAGGGATATGTCCCTCCTGCTGCTCAGCGGAATCGTGATTATAGGCATCTGCACGGGCATCTACAAGCTCTCCGACGGCAAGGCTATGAAGCGCATCGGCACCGGCATCTCCCGAATCTTCGAGGACGAGGACCTGGAGAAGAAGTTCCTCGAATCCAAGCGGGGCACGGTGGAATACCAGGACGCGCTCGATGCGATGCGCCAGCCGTATGGCGCAAAGATAGCAGTCCACGAGGGCGGATTCCTCGGCAAAGGGCCGGGGCAGAGCACCCAGAGATATATGGTTCCGGACTACTCCGAGGACTATATGTACAGCTTCATCATCGAGGAATACGGCCTGCTGGGCGGCATCCTGGTAATATTCATCTACATCTCCCTGCTCGCGAGGGGCTCCATCATCGTGCGCGGCTGCGGCAATGACCTCTACGCCAAGCTAAGCGTGGCGGGGCTCTGCATCCTCATCTCCGGGCAGGCCTTCCTGCACATGTTCGTCAACGCGGACATCGGGCCTATGACCGGACAGACTCTGCCGCTGGTGAGCCACGGCACGAGCGCCTTCCTCTGCTTCTGCATCGCGTTCGGCATCATACTGTCGTTCAGCCGCATAGCGGCGCGCAGAATCGAGAAGGAGACGCGGGAGGCGGCGCCGCTGGTGGAGATGCACGACAATGTCGAGGCGGGGCTCAACGAACTCGATGCATTCGAATCCGGAACTATGTCAAATGAAGATTATGGAATATAAGAAGCTCAGGGTAATAATCAGCGGCGGAGGCACGGGAGGCCACATCTTCCCGGCCGTATCCATCGCAAACAAGCTCAGGGAAGTCAATCCCGAGACCGAAATCCTCTTCGTCGGAGCCGAGGGCAAGATGGAGATGGAGAAGGTGCCGGCGGCGGGCTACAGGATTGAAGGCCTGCCCGTTGCGGGGCTTCAGAGGCAGCTGAACCTCAAGAATATACTGAACGACCTCTGCGTGCCGTTCAAGCTTGCCGCGAGCCTGCGCAAGGCCGGCAAGATTATCGACGGCTTCAAGCCGGATGTCGCTGTGGGAGTGGGCGGATATGCCAGCGCTCCCCTGCTCTGGCAGGCCACCCGCAAGGGGATTCCGTCCCTAATACAGGAGCAGAACAGTTTTGCCGGGCTGACCAACAAAATACTCTCCAAGAGGGCAGGATGCATCTGCGTCGCCTACGACGGGATGGAGAAATTCTTCCCCGCCGACAAGATAGTCTTCAGCGGCAACCCTATCCGCTCGGTGATTCACCCTTACAGCGAGGCGGAAAAGCGCGAAGGCGTTGAGTTCTACGGACTTAGCTCGGCCTGCAGGCATATACTCGTGGTGGGCGGAAGCCTCGGCAGCGGCACGCTCAACAAGGCGATGAAAGCCTGGATTGCAGCCGGCTGCCCGGGCGGAGAAGGAGTCCAGGTGCTCTGGCAGTGCGGCAAATATTATAAGGCGGGGGTCGATGCCTTCATGGCTGAGCATCCTTGCAAAAATGTGATATACAGTGACTTCATAGCCCGTATGGACCTCGCCTACGCGATGGCAGACGTGGTGGTGAGCCGCTCGGGAGCATCCTCCATCTCGGAGATTTGCGCAGCGCAGAAGGCTGCAGTGTTCGTGCCTTCGCCGAATGTGGCCGAAGACCATCAGACCCACAACGCGATGGCTCTGGTGAGCAGGGACGCCGCCCTGATGGTGCGCGACGCGGAAGCGGTGGAAAAGCTCCTGGATACTGCTCTCGGACTTGTCCGCGATAGCGGCAAGATAGCGCAGATAGAGAAGAATGTCGCGCCGCTCGCAAGGCTCGATGCGGCACAGACTATAGTTGACGAAGTATATAAGTTGGTATGAACTACAGGAATATCTATTTTATAGGCATCGGCGGCATCGGCATGAGCGCCATCGCCCGCTTCTGCAAGGCCAAGGGCTGCTCCGTGAGCGGCTACGACAGGACCGAGTCGGAACTGACGGACGCGCTCGTGCGGGAAGGCATCGCAGTGCATTATGAAGAGAGGCCGGACCTCATCCCGACCGAGGTCAAGGACACGCTGGTCATCTACACCCCTGCCGTGCCGGCCGAGATGTCGGAGCTGGTCTATGCCCGCGAACACGGCTACCGCGTGCTCAAGCGCTCGCAGATGCTCGGCGAGCTGACCGCCGGGGAGACCTGCCTCGCGGTGGCTGGCACGCACGGCAAGACCACCACATCGACCCTCGTGGCCCACATCCTCACCGAAGGGGGCAACGGCTGCTCGGCGTTCCTCGGAGGCATCTCCAGAAACTACGGCACCAATATGCTCATCAGCGACACCCCGACCGTAGTGGCGGAGGCCGATGAGTATGACCGCTCGTTCCTGCGCCTGCACCCTGCCATCGCAGCCATCACCGCGATGGACGCTGACCATCTCGACATATACGGTGACCTCGCACATGTGCAGGAGGCGTTCAGGCAGTTCGCCTCCCAGATCAGCGAGACCCTGATACTCAAATACGGCCTGCCGATTAGCGGCGAAGATGTGCATTGCCGCATCTACACCTATCACTCCAGCGAGGAGAGGGCCGACTTCCACGGCAGCAATCTTAGGCTAGAGAGCGACGGGCACTATATCTATGACCTCGTCTATCCGGGCGGGGTGCTGACCGACATCAGGGTTGGCGCGATAGGCCGGGTGAATGTTGAGAATAGCATCGCCGCGGCCGCCATCTGCCTGTGCTACGGGCTTGACGCCCAGAAGGTAAGGCACGCCATCGGCAGCTTCGAGGGCGCGCGCCGCCGTCTGGAGCTGCACTTCAACGCGGGCGGCAGGACCTATATCGACGACTACGCCCACCATCCGGCGGAGCTGGCCAGCGCCATCACTTCCATCCGCGGCATTTTCCCGGGAAGGAAGATTACCGGCATATTCCAGCCGCACCTCTACACCCGCACGCGGGACTTCGCCCAGGAATTCGCACGCTCGCTGAGCCTGCTGGACCGTCTCATTCTGCTCGACATCTACCCGGCCCGCGAGGAACCGATCCCGGGGGTGACTTCCGAACTCATTCTCAAGGATGTCACCGCTCCGGAAAAGGTCCTGCTGCGCAAGGCTGAACTGATGCAGTATCTTGAAAATGAAGACATTGACGTACTCGTCACCCTCGGTGCCGGAGATATAGACCGCTTCGTGGGCCCGATTACCGAAATGCTAGGCAAAAAATAGCTCATCGAAATGAACCGTACCGTCAGGATAATAATCACTTCAGTGCTCGCCGTCGCGTTCTGCACGGGGATGGGTTGGCTTGTGCACCTCACCCGCGAAGACCGCGCGAAGCTGAGCTGCAACTCCCTGAAGGTACATTTTGCAGATTCGCTCAAATTCGTGAGCGAGGCCGACATAAGGGGCTTCCTGGACAGCAGGTACGGCCGCTACATCGGGCAGAGGCTCGACAGCGTCCGGCTCGCGGAGATTGAGCAGCTCATCGAGAGCCGCAGCGCAGTGCTGCGCAGCGAGGCCTGGACCACTTCCGATGGGGCGCTCCACATCAGCATCAGCCAGAGGGCTCCGGTGATGAGGTTCATGGACGGGGAGCGGGGCTTCTACATTGACAATGAGGGTTATATCTTCCCTCTGCACCGCAGCTACACCGCCCCGGTGAGGGTGATCCACGGCAGCATCCCGGTCAGCGTGCCGGAGGGCTACAAGGGCTTCGCCTCCACTCCGGAGGAGCGTTCCTGGCTTGCCTCGATGCTGGAGATGAACTCGATAATCGAGTCCTCCCGGCAGTGGAAAGCCATCACGGACAGCGTCGCAGTGCGCCCGGACGGGGATATCGTGCTGAAGATGAGCCGCGGAGACGAGCTCTTCATCCTCGGTGAGCCGCACTCGCTCAGGGAGAAATTTGCCGGAATTGAGAAATATTATGATTACATTGTGCCCTCAAAGCAAGAGGGGTACTATAAGACCGTGAATCTAAAATACAAGAAACAAATAATATGCAGACAGAACGATACATAGCGGCAGCGGACCTCGGCTCCTCGAAGATTGCGCTGACCGTCGCGAAAGTCGAAGGAGAGGATGTCCAGGTCATCTACTACAGGGAGGTGCCGTCCGACGGAATCCGGTACGGTTCAGTGTTCAACCCCAAGAGGGCTGCAGCCAAGTTGGGCGAAGCCGTCAAGGATGCCGAAGGAGAACTCGGTATCAAGATACTTCAGGTCGTGCTGGGCCTGCCGCGCTACGAGGTGCGTCAGGAGAGCGCGAGCGCGAGCATGAGCCGCAGCGAACCTTCTTCCTGCATCACCAAGGAGGAGATTTCCTCGCTCAAGAGCCTCGCCATCGACAGCTACCCGCTCGAGAACGAGCAGAAAGAAGTCATCTACGGTGCGGTGGCCCAGTCATTCTCGGCTGACGACGAGCTCGTCTGCGCAAGCGAGAACGATGTCATCGGTGTCACCGCCGAGAACATCGAGGGCAATTTCAAGATTTTCATCGGCACCCAGAAGGCTTCCAGCAACATCGACACGATGCTCAACGACATAGGCATCGCGCCGGCACGCAAGATATTCATCCCTACCGCCGTTGCGCAGGCCGTGCTGACCGAGGGCGAGAAGGAGAACGGAGTGGCCCTGGTGGAGATCGGAGCGGGAGTCAGCTCGCTGACCATCTACAAGGGAGGCCTGCTGCGCCACTATTCATCCATCCCGTTCGGCGGCAAGAGCATCACCGCCGACATCAAGTATGAGTGCGGATTTACCGAGAAGCTCGCCGAGAACATCAAGCTCGCCTACGGCGCGTGCCTGCCCGACAAGCTGCAGTCGCTCAGCGAGAAGACCATACAGATCAACGACGACGAGAACGGCACCTACGAGCAGCTGCCGGTCAAGTACCTCTCTGAGATCATCAACTGCCGCTCAAAGGAGATTATCGACGCTATACTCTACCAGATACAGGAGAGCGGCTTTGCCGACAAGCTCCGCAACGGCGTCGTGCTGACTGGCGGCTGCGCAGAGCTCGTCAACTTCGCCAATCTCTTCAGGGAGATGTCCGGCTATGTGGTTAGGCTCGGCTATCCGCGCGCCCAGAAGTTCAGCTCAGGCGGCTGCCCGGGAGTCTGCGAGACCTCCGCTACGGCTTCCATCGGCATGGTACTCGAGGCCCGCAAGGACGCCCACCTCAACTGCATCGAGGAGGCTCCGCGCGCTGCCGAAGCGCAGAGCGACGCCCCGGCTCTCGATGAGGAGGGCAATGGAGAACTCTTCTCCGCCGAGAACGGCACCGCGGACGGCGAGGTCATAACCCCGACAAAGGAGAGGGGCAAGAAGGACAAGGGCCACAAGATACGCTGGACCGGAATCCTGGGCAAAAAAATCAGCAATCAGCTAGAGGGAGTGTTCGACAACACCGTCGGCGGCCTCTTCGACTCAATGGAATAAAAAAGCAATAAGAGATATGGACGAATCAATGATTGACGCAATCACCCCCAACGACTGGGTGACATCGGATGAAATCATCAAGGTCCTCGGCGTCGGAGGAGGAGGCTGCAACGCGGTCAACTATATGTTCCGCAAGGGCATCAAGGGCTGCACATTCGCAGTGTGCAACACTGATTCTCAGGCGCTTGATGGCAGTCCTGTGCCGACCAAGATCCAGCTCGGGCGCGGACTCGGCGCCGGCACCAACCCTATCGTGGGCCGCAACGCCGCCCTGGAGAGCCAGGACCAGATCGAAAAGATAATCCTCAATGCCAGCACCAAGATGCTCTTCATCACCGCCGGTATGGGCGGCGGCACGGGCACCGGAGCCGCTCCGGTGATTGCCAAGATGGCCAAGGACAAGGGCATCCTGACTGTGGCCGTTGTGACACTCCCCTTCCTCAACGAGGGCAACGAGGCGCTCTCGAGAGCCATCGACGGCGTGCACGAGCTGGAGAAGAACGTGGACAGCCTGTTGCTTATCAACAACGAGAAGCTGCACGAATACTACGGCAACCAGCTGATACAGGATGCTTTCCCTCAGGCGGACGAGGTGCTCGCCACCGCCGTCAGGGGCATCGTCGAGATCATCAAGAAGCGCGGCTACATCAACGTGGACTTCAAGGATGTGGAGACGATGATGAAAGACAGCGGAATGGCCCTGATGGGCTGCGGAATCGGCTCCGGTCCCAACCGCATCGAGCAGGCGGTCAAGGCCGCCTTCGAGTCGCCGCTGCTCAATGACTTCGACCTCAAGACCGCCAAGAAGGTGCTCATCAACATCTCCTGCGGCAACAACGAGCACGGCCTCACGATGGACGACCTCAACGAGATCAACGCCAAGATCGACGAATACACTGGGCGAGCCAACAACTTCAAGCGCGGCCTGATATGGGACGAGGACCCGGAGATCGGGGACTCCATCCGCATCACCTCCATCGTGACCGGACTGCGCTTCTGCGATGTGATTGGCCCTAACCGCGATATGGGCAACTATATAATCATCAACAAGGATTTCACATACGACAAGGGCAGCGCCGCCAGAGGCGAGGGCATCTCGCTCGCGGCGGACAGCGGCTCGCAGCAAATCGGCTTCAACACCAAGAGCAATACGCGCAAATTCAACTACGACCCGGACAGAAAGCCGGTGCTGATAGTCTCCAAGGGGGACAGGCTCGCCGAGCTTGAGAGCATTCCGGCAATAAGGAGGACAACAGAGCAATGAGAAGGACAAGAGTAAGGTTCGCGCCGTCGCCGACAGGTCCGCTGCATATGGGCGGAGTAAGGACGGCACTGTATAACTATCTGTACGCCAAGAAGAACGGAGGCGATTTTATCCTCCGCATCGAAGACACCGACTCCCAGAGGTTCGTCCCGGGGGCGGAGCAGTACATAATCGAGGCCCTGAACTGGTGCGGGATAGTCCCGGACGAGGGAGTGGATACTGACGGCAAGGTGGTCGAGACCCCTTCGGCGAAACATCCGCACGCCCCTTACAGGCAGAGCCAGCGCCGCGGCATCTACCGCAAATACGCCGAGACTCTGGTGGAGAACGGCTGGGCTTACTATGCCTTCGATACCCCTGAAGATCTGGAGCTGATGCGCGCCCGCTGCGAGAATGCCGGACAGGTATTCATCTACAACCACACCACCCGCGCCCGGATGCGCAACTCCCTCACCCTGCCTGCCGAAGAGGTGGCGCAGCTGCTGGAGAGCCGCACGGACTGGACGGTGAGGTTCAAAATGCCGGAAGATACCGAAGTCGAAATGGACGACCTCATCCGCGGCCATATCAAGGTCAACACTTCCACCCTCGACGACAAGGTGCTCTGGAAGAGGGCCGACGAGCTTCCGACCTACCACCTCGCCAATATAGTCGATGACCATCTGATGGAAATCACCGAGGTGATCCGCGGCGAGGAGTGGCTGCCTTCGCTTCCGCTCCACTACCTGCTCTACAGAGCCTTCGGCTGGGAGGATACGATGCCGCGTTTCGCGCACCTGCCTCTGCTGCTCAAGCCTGTGGGCAACGGTAAGCTGAGCAAGCGCGACGGCGACAAGATGGGCTTCCCGGTATTCCCTCTGGCCTGGACCAACGCTGAGGGCGAGACCTCCCACGGCTACCGCGAGGACGGCTATTTCCCGGAGGCGTTCGTCAACCTTCTGGCGATGCTCGGCTGGAACCCGGGCACGGAGCAGGAGATATTCTCAATGTCTGAGCTCATCGAGGCGTTCTCTCTCGACAAGGTGGGCAAGGCCGGAGCCAAGTTCAACCCCGACAAGGCCAAGTGGTTCAATAAGGAATACCTTAGGATGAAGTCCGACTCCGAGCTTGCGGAGCTCTTTATGCCTATACTGAAGGCCAAGGGGATTGATGCGGGGATGGACAAGGTGGCCGAAGTGGTTTCCCTCATCAAGGAGAGGGCGACCTTCGTTTCGGATTTCTGGAATATAGCCGCCTGCCTCTTTATCGCGCCAAGTGAATATGAGAAGTACGGGGTCAAGGCCGGCGCCGCCACGGAGAAGCCTGCGGACGGCAGGCCTGTGGATCCGCGCGCCAAGGTCTATGACGACAGCCTTACCGCTCCGTTCCTCGCCAAGGATGTGGACAAGTTCTGGAAGGAGGACATCTACGCCGACGCTCTCCGCGCCGTCGAGAACTCCGACGCCGAGAGCCTTGAGGGCTATATCCGCGCCGAGGGCATGCCTGTGGGCAAGGTGATGAACTGCATCAGGCTCGCACTCACCGGCTCGGCCAGCGGCCTCGGCATCCACGACATAATGCACTTCATCGGCAAGGACGAGACCCTCAGCCGCCTCCGCTGGATTAAGGAGAGGCTGGGATAAGTCCCGGGGCCAGCGGTCATTGAGCCTGCGGCCTCGAGCTTGTCGAAGCGCCGAAATGCCGCGGGACCGCAGTATCGGCTATTCCGACCAGTCCTCGACCTTCAGGCCGGGGATGTGGGAGAAATGGCGGGTGTTGTGTGTCACCATCGTGAATCCACCGACGAGCGCCGAAGAACCGATAAGGAGATCCATATCGTCAATCGGGATGCCGGCGCCGAACAGCAGTGCCTTGTTGCGGCCGAAGCATTCCGCATCCTCCGGGCCGAACGGGCGGATGCTGAAAATCTTTTTGACGAATTCTACTTCGAAGAATCCGCGCTCCGAGGCCATCCTGTATGCTCCGGAGGATAGTTCCGCTAGCGAAACCGAACTGACATAGCAGTTCTGCAGGCCGACCTTAAGCGCTCTCCCACGCAGCCCGGTCCCGTCACCGACATCTCGGAGCATAGCAATCAAGATATCGGTATCTATCAGATATTTGGCAGCTTCGACTACCATTGCGGAATGTCTTTATTTTTCCTCGCGGCCCTTATGTTCGAAATATAGGTCTGCGCGTCATCTTCGCAGTAGCCCCGCTCTTCACACCATCTGTCCAGGTCGTCAAAAGGACTAGGCGCAGCAGTGTCGGACACTTTCTGAAGGATAATCTTCCCGTTGACCTCACTCAACTTCAGCGTATCTTTCACCGCAAGCGAAAGCGACTTCATAATCTGCGACGGGATTATCACGCCGCAACTGTTCCCGATTTTCAATATGTTCGCAGTGGTTTCCATACCGCAAAGTTATAACATAAATTTGATTCGACAAATATGTTACAACAATTCAGGACAACTCAAGCCGCAACCCATAAATTTTCAGTCTAATTATGCGGATGAAGCTCGTGGAGCAGGTGGGCTCGGGCATCGAGAGAATGCAGGAGCTGATGATGGAAGCGAGGCCTTTTAGCTACAGCTTGCCGTATTCCTCGTCGCTGACGGGTTCCAGCCACTCGTTCGGGGCTGAGCCGGGGCAGCTGTTCTCTACCGCGACATGGGTGGCGAGATGCTGGAACCAGGAGTCCTTCTGCGCTCCGTGCCAATGCTTTACGCCCTCCGGGATATCAACCACGTCGCCGGCCTTCAGGGCTACGGCAGCTTTCCCCCATTCCTGATACCAGCCGCGGCCGCTGACGCAGATGAGTATCTGGCGCGCTCCGTGGTGGATGTGCCAATTGTTGCGGCAGCCCGGCTCGAAGGTCACATTGGACAGGGGCAGGGCGCTCTCGCCGGCGCCGGAGAGGTTGACCGGAGTGACCGGGTTGAGATAACTGTTTCCGATGAAATACTGGGCATAGCCGGTATTCGCTCTCCCCTGCTCCCAGTCGCCGCAGACTGCATCGGCAGCCGAGTCGCATTGGCTCAGACCGTTGTCGCTCAAATATTTGCACAGCTCGTCAATCTGCTCCTGCGTATTGCCCATACGCACCGCGCCCGCCTTGTGGGAAGCAAGCTGTGGAGAGACGCCCTTGAGAGCGGAGAGCGCCGCCACGGTGACTATCTCCCTGTCGGCGGGAGTGAGCTGGTCACCGGCGAAGATATCGCCGAAAAGGTGGGCTTTGAGATAATAGTCGTCCTGCGGGCAGAAAGTATATTCAAATGGGCGGCCGGTCAGTTTGCTCTGCACCTCGGTACCCGTTTTAAGCGCGGCGGCGGCATCGTCCCAGAGGGCAGGGCGGGTCCAGCTCTTGCCTTCCTGCCAGCCTTCGCGGGGAGTCTCAAGCACTTTGCTCAGCACGCCCAAGGCATTGAGCGAACGGGGAAAGCCGGTGTAGGCATAGAGCTGGGAAAAAGCTTCCTTGAGTTCATTGACGCTGACTCCCCCATCCAACGCGCTGCGCACAGCACCCTCCAGGCGCGTGAGGTCGCCCTGCGCTTCAAGCGCGGCGCAGGTCGCAAGATGAATCTGGCGCTCGGAGAGGCTCTGAGCTGAAATATTTGCTGACATAACTAACGAAATTATCAATATTGAAATACCTTTCTTCATAATGCAAAAATACTCACGCTCATCGTATTTACCAATACCGCCATCCCGGAAAATGTTACCGGGATTACGGCCGGCCCCCGAGCTTGTCGAGGGGCCGAATCGTCAAGGGGGCCGTTAGGCAAACCTACTGCAACTGCGCAAGGGCGTCGTCGAGGGAAAGGGCGTCGTCGAGGGTGAAGCCGCCGTTGCGGCTGCGGCGCAGACTGCTAAGGAACGCGCCGCTGCCGAGAGCCTCGCCGAGGTCACGCGCGAGGGCGCGGATGTATGTCCCTTTGCTGCAGCTGACGCGTATCATGGCCGTCGGGAGAGAGTACGCGCTGATATCCGCGACATTGATGCGACAGTTCCGACCTTCAGCCGCTGCAGGAGGAGCGAAAGGCTCAACCCCGAAAGACAGGAGCTCCAGATCGTAAATCTCTATCTTGTTGGCGCTTATAAGGTCGGAGCCCTCTTCGAGCCGACCCTGCCGGTAGAGCTTGCGGGCAGTCTCATAGGCCCTCACCCCGTCCACCGACTTGGCGCTGAAAAGCGGCGCCACCTGCATCTGCTCCCCGATAAATGACGGCAGCAGGGCGCGAAGGCTCTCCTCGCTCACTCCGTCCAGCGGGCAGATCCGGTCTATATCTTTCTCCAGGTCATACGAGGCGGTCACTGCGCCGAAGGTGACCCCCGCTATGTATTCCTTGGCTGAAGCCTGCAGGGACTCGGCCCGTTTCGTGGCCTCGCCTATGCAGACGAGCAGCAGGCCCGTCGCCAGCGGATCGAGGGTGCCGGCGTGGCCCACCTTGAGGTTCTTCTTGCCGAAATGCCTGATGGCGGCGAACTTGATCTTGCGCACCACGTCCGCCGAAGTCCAGCGATAGGGTTTGTCTATCGGCAGGACTATCCCCTCAGGGTATTCAGATATATTATCCGCAAACAATCTTGTCGATTCTTCTCTGATGCCGTCCTCCGGCGAATTCAGTATTGAGCCAGGTACGCACCATCATCACAGCCATCCGGTAGGAGACGAAGCGTGCCGGCATCACGAGCACATTGGCGTTGTTGTGCTCCTTGACAAGCCTTGCCACATCCTGATTCCAGGCAAGTCCGGCACGGACGCCGCGGTGGTGGTTGAGGGTAATCGCCATTCCGTTGCCGGTGCCGCAGATTGCGATGCCGGCATCCACTTCCCCGTTCTCGACTGCGTATCCGAGAGGATGCGCGAAGTCCGGGTAGTCGCAACTCTCCGTGGAGTCGGTCCCGAAATTCACAACCTCATAGCCCTTTCCGAGCAGATAGGCAATCAGCCTGGACTTGTAGTCCACTCCGGCGTGGTCGCTGCAGATTCCGATTTTCATAACAAGAGACTTTTTACAGGGCAAAAGTAGGCAAAAAGTACAAAATAATCGGCATATAAGTAAAAGAAATCGGGGGAAATTCATATATTTGGGGGATTACTGAAATTTACCTGCCATCATGAAACGCTGGACCGCACTTAGCATCGACGTCTCCTCTCAGCCCTACGATCCCGGGCAGGAAAGATGGTACAACAAACACACTGAATACGCCCGTGAATCCCTCACAGAGGGGCCGCTGAGCTATGAGGACCCGAGCGGGCTCTTCGGCGGCATCTGCGTTTCCGACATTTCCGACGGGGAACTGACCCTCACATACAAAGGCCGCAAAATCCACCTCGGCACATTCTACTCCTTTGCAGAAATTGATAGCGGCGGTCTGGACTATACCCGCTTCGAACTAAGCGCGCACCTCACCGTCGTGGAGGTGCCGGGCGAAGAGGAGGAGGAAGATGACGATGAAGAAATTGAATATGACGAAGACGACGGGCGCTATGATGCCTGGGCATAAAAGATAATCTATGAACAAGTTAAGCCTCATTACCCTCGCCGCAGCCGCGGCACTGTTCCTTCTCGGCACCGGTGCCGGGGCGCAAAACACAGTATATCTCAGTTCCCTGAAGCCGGTGGAGGGTCACGCCTATACCAAGGCTACCGAAATGGGCTACAACTCGGAGCACAAAACCCACGGGGTATTGGTGCTCGGTGGCGTTGGTTACAAGACAGGCTTCGCCCTGTGGACTACCTATGGCCCTACCGAGCCGGGATATGTGGAGTGGAGTCTCAAGGGCAAGTACACCACACTGATGTTCATCCTCGGCGGTTCTCCTTACTGGGCCACAGGAGGCGCGGCAGCACTGCCGAAAGGCATCCTCGCAGTCAAGGCCGACGGGCGGACCATCCTGGACAAGGCCGTGGCCCAGCACGCTGTACCTGAGCGTATAACGCTGGATATCAGCGGTGTGGACAGGCTCCGTTTCGAGCTTGTGACGGACGATGTAACGGTGGGCATAGCCGAGCCTACGCTCTGGACAGCTGCACAGACCCCGCGCGAGACCGGACGACTGAGCCTCGCTACCGACAAGCCGACACAGCTTGTGGGCAGCCTGAGGCCATACCACGTGGACAACTTCCACAAGTGCGTATCCTCTCGGGACGGGGACCTCAGCGAGGTCAAAATCTCCGGCAGGAGCTACAAGTCCGGTCTCGTGATGAATACTGATATGCGCATCATCGGCGCGGGTCAGGCCAGGTCCGTCTTCAATCTTGGCGGGGCATACAAGACCCTGCGTTTCATTGCCGGACCGGTGGACAGCGACAGCGGCACCGTCGGCACGGCCTGGCTTACCGTCAAGGCCGACGGCAAAATCATCTACGAATACGAAATCACCGAGAATTCGCTGGCGAAGGAGATAACGCTCGACATCTCCGGATGCCGCCAGCTCAGCATCGAGAGCGAGCAGGCGGACAAGTCCAGCAGTATTGCGGTTGCGGATCTCACTGTCTATCCTGCAGGCACCGAACCTGCCGCAAGATCATCCGCCACAGAAACGCTTGCCGTAAATGAAGATCTCAAGAAACTCCCTGACGTCTGCGCCCTCGTTTCCAACATCCCGCCGTATGCGGTGGGCGGAAGCGGTGCCGACAGGAGCCAAACGGTATTCGACGGCAAGTCCGACTACATCACCTTCTCGATGGGCGGAGTCAAGTTCAAGGAGGGAGTCATCCTCTCATCGAGCACCAATATCCTTAACGACAACACGGGGGCCCACGCCTGGTTCAACCTCGGAGGAGAATTCGACTATCTGAGCTTCACTGCCGGCTGGCTGAGCAAATGCGGGGTTCTGAAGAACGATGTCCTGAGGGTATATGCCGATGACGAGGTGGTGCTGGAAGTGCCGCTTATCGCCACCGCCCCTAATCAGAAATACACCGTCCCGCTGAACAAATGCCAGCGGCTCGGCTTCGAGAAGGCCGGTATGACTTCGCTGTCGCATTCGGTGTTCGCGATTGCAGACCTTGTCGTATATCGCGGGCAGCCGGTGGAGAACGACATATTCACCCATCCGACACCGGACCTTCCGGAAGAGACGGATTTGCTCGACCTCTGCCTGCCGTACATCCATTATATCCATCCGATGAGGGAGCATATGGACGAAGTGCTCCGCGACGGAAGCACCCGCAAGCAATATTTCGAACTCGACGGAGAGCGGATATACGAGGGCTTCCTGCTCCAGACTTCCGTCCACTTCGACCTTGAGGCCGGGCCACTCGGAGGGGCGGGCGGCGGGACCGGAGCGGTGGCAGGTGCCATCGGCTCGTCCGTGATGGTGGGGGCCGTGGGCGGCGCCACCATCAGCGTGGTATCTCCGTTCGGGGCGCTGATAGCCCTCGCAGCCGGAGGCACGGGGATGGAATCGTCCTGCGCGGCATTCAATACCTACGGGGCTTATAACGAACTCACATTCACAGTGGCCAGATACCTTCAGGGCATCTCAGGCCCGAAGCAGCGGGAGAGCCTGCTGATCGGCGGCGACGGCGAGGTGCTGCAGGAGATAGAACTCTCCGCCGATATGCAGCCGACCACATTTACGGTACCGATCCGCCGCTGCGAGCAGCTGATGTTCTGGATAAAATGCGGCGACAACACCTCCGCGCAGTATCTCTTCTACAATCTGAAACTTCGCAAGAGCGACAGCCCTGTGGCAGTCGCGGCAGGGAGCGCTGCCGGCATCGGGAACCAGGCCGGGATGCTTGCGCCTGCGGGACCGTACGAGCTGCCGGTGGTGGGGTTCGAGCGCAAGATGATAGAATGGGAGAAGCCCAAAAGCAGCGGAGTCAACGCCATAGACGAATATTTCGCCGACTGCAAAACCGCCAAGAATACGCTTGACGCGATGCTCGGAACCGACAGGACGGATCAAAGCGCCAAGATTGAAGAACTGCTGGGCAATACCCTCACGGAAGTGACCGACGGGATCGGCATCGCCGGCGGCTACAGGACCGTGGCCAAATATGTGAGCTGCTCCGACGGGCAGACCTACCGCTGCTTCGAACTCGTCTCAGACAAGGGAAAAAGTCTTGACTTTCTGAAACTTATCGAGCGCGACAGGGCGATAATCAAAGTCGTGAAGCGCTTCAAGTCCGGCACTCTGACGGACCTGAAGATTGCGCAGGTCGGCGCCGGAGCGGGGCTCCTGAACCTCGGTCTGGGAGCTTTCTCCTATAGCAAACTCATCACGCAGGCCGGCGAAATGCTTGAAGCCTACCGCACCCAGCTCGACGACCTCATCAAGGAGAAGGAAGCCGAAATCGCCCTGATTGAGAGCCTGATTGGCGCCTCCCTCGACCTCGACGGCACCAAGTCCGACAGCGGCCG
>CAVJHI010000012.1:0-53965 GCA_963649415.1 bacterium | reverse complement strand
CTTCGCTACGTAAACTTCGCGATGGATTCCGCAGGATTGTAATTGTCAACGGCCTACAGCCTACCTATATGAACAACGAGGGCGTATATATAATTAATCTGATGGATTTCCTGCGCGCCCCAGAGCGGTTCATGAGGGAAAGTGTATAATGCCCGCAAAATAATTCACATCAGGTCAAACACGGATATTTGCAGATGCCCCGAAAGACATATTCTTATTTTTATGGCCGACAATCAAGAGGTCAAAACAGAAGAGATTATCTCCCGCTTTGGCTTCACCGCCACCACAGCCAAGCGTTACCTCCGCCAGCTCACGGAGTTTGGCTACCTTGAAGCCCGAGGCGGGAACAAGAACAGGACCTATGTGCTTCAACTACACAATAGGCTAGGCAAGATGCCGTGACGCGGTCGCGGGACTTTTGCGTTAGCAAATAGTCGCGGAGCGACTTGAGGACGCGTGGTTCGGGTTTTACCCCAATAAAAACCGGACCGATGCTAGAGCCGCTTGCCGGGCGGGTCACCCATGTGGCCAAAGAAGACCAATATCAGATAGAACGGAAGCATTCCGACCAAAGAACTGAGGATAATGCCTTTCCAGCTTGGCCTGTTTCTGTCGGATGAGCCGTTGGCGAGCGACATGATAGCTTTGATGATTACGAAGAACACCAAAAATATCAGGATAAGCATTATCCATTGTGACAGAGAATTTCCACCAGTCTCCATAAGGATTCTGTTTGATGCAAAGCTAAACATTTATTTCCGTAAAGCAAATATCTGTGTCATCACCGCGGCCTGTAGGAGAAGCTGTAGAAATCTGCAGCGCTTCCGGGGGTGCCGGCGGAGAAAAGCCCAAGTATTATGCCGGTAAAGCCGCCGGTGCCCTCTGTGCTGATGTACTTGGTGTTCATCTGCCCGGCCGTGTGGAAATTGACGCCGTCCGACGACCAGGAGAAACGGTAGAGGTATTCCTCCCCCTCGACCCGGAGCCATACGCGGCCCTTATTTAGCTTAAACTCCTCAGTATGCGAGAGTTCCCCTAGCCGTACGCGGAATGCCAGCACGCCGTCACGCTTGAGGAAGATGTCGTAGTGGGCATCGGCGTCCATATAGACGGAAAGTCCCGCCTCGGAGGAAGTCTTGCCGGCGAGCTGCACGGATGTCGTAGCCTCGAAGCGGATGTCCTCCTGCCTGCGGCCTACAAATGTCGGGGACACTTTTCTCTCGTCGAGGCTCTCGCCCGCCGTGAGGCGCAGGGATTTTCCGCTGAGGATATAATTTTCGCTGAACGGGTTGCGGATATGCACCCAATCCGGTCCGAGACTGTCGCGGCTGAAATCCAGCTCGACTGCGCGCTCTGAGGCTCCGCTCTGTGGCAGCGTAAGCACATTCATCTCCTCATACACGGCTCCGCCCGCGACGGACGGCCAGCCTCCCTCAGGCCATTCCACCGGCATCATAAAGGTCTCGCGGCCAAGCAGATGGTAGCTTCCGCCCTGGGTCCTGAAGCCCAGGCAGCACATCCACCACGAACCGTCGTGAGCGCGGACGATGTCACCGTGGCCTAGGCCCTGGATTATATTGCTCTGCTGCAGCATATTGCAGTGCGTCAGTATAGGATTGTCGGGGTTGGATTCGTATGGTCCCTCGATATTGCGGCTGCGCGCTACCGTGATGCCGTGGGCATATTCGGTGCCGCCCTCGGCGATGAGCAGGTAGTACCAGCCGCCGCGGAAATAGATGTGCGGCCCCTCCGGGTAGCGTCCGCCGGTGCCCTGCCAGATCCGTTTGACTTCACTTAGTTTCTCGCCGGTCATCGGGTCTATCTCGAAGAGCACTATCCAGCCGTCGCAAGTCCCGCTGTACCAGCACTTTCCCTCGTGGAAAAACAGAGACGGGTCGATACCGCCCTGGTCCACCCAGACCGGGTCGGACCATTCCCCTGCCGGGTCGGTGGCGTGCACTATGAAGTTGCCGCGCCCGCTGCAGTTGGTCGTTATCATATAGAAGATGCCGTCGTGGTAGCGTATCGTAGGCGCGTAGATGCCGCCCCAGGCCAGCGCCCCGTCCAGTTCGAGCTGCGTGCGACGCGTAAGCACATTGCCTATCTGCTCCCAGTTTACGAGATCGCGGCTATGGAATATCGGTACGCCCGGGAAATACTGGAAAGTACTGTTTACCAAATAGTAATCCTCGCCCACAGCGCAGATGCTCGGGTCCGGATGGAAGCCTCTGATGACAGGGTTGGCGTAGCCGAAAGTACTGCCGGCGGCAGGTGCCTGGGCCGCCGACAACGCCGTGGCCAGTATTATTGCTGCAAGTTTCATTTCTCCAACGCTTCTTTGTAAGGTTTCATCATCCCCTCGTTCATCTTGTCGCCCATCCTGGATTTCATTTTCTTGTTGTGCATCATCCAGCCCACGAGGTACATCATCAGGGACTTGCGCCACTGCTTCTGCGGGAAGTCGTACTGCCCGTGGCTCTTGAAGAACTTGTGGTCGGCGCGCATCATCCCCCGCATCTGGTAGATCAGGTCACGGAAAATGCGCATTCCGCCCACGCCGAAGAAGTTTGCAGGCTGGCGGTACCCGCGCGAGAGCGCATAACTCAGACGCCGCACAAGAGCTTCCACACCCATGGTGCGGTGCTCCGGATCCTCCACGCCGTCATTCACCGCCACGCCGCAGAGGTAGTTGCCGCCCACATTGGCGCGGGCCTCCACCACCATCTGCAGATTCGGCTCATCGGCATAGCTGCCGCTGACCAGATAGCCGGTCGGGCTGCCCATAGTCACGGTGCGGTGTCCATTGCAGAACTGCCTGTCGTCGTACATCTTGAAGCGGCTGCCCATCGAGTGGTCGCGGACCGTGAAAGCATAGACGATGGCGTCGCAGGTCTGAATCTCTTCGCGAAGGTAGCTGTCGAAGCCGTCGGTGTAGATGCACTTGCCGTCGCCGCTGCAGTTGAAGCAGCTGACGCAGCCTCCTTTGAAGGGGTATTCGCGGATGTTGATTAGCTTGACCCTGCAGGGCATCTGCTCCCGGAAGCGATCCACCATCTGCTTCAACGGCCCGTCATCCGAAGAGAGGTCCGCCACCAGGGCCACAGTCTTGCCGGAGATGTCCCCGACTTCCGAAGGCCCAAGCTGAAACATCAGATAATCAAAGAATTGCAAAGCCTCTCCCCTGCCCTTCCAGCTCAGCAAATCCTCCATATCGGCGCTGAGGCCGGGCAGGACCTTGAGCCCCAGGTCCCTGGCATTCTCCTCGATGAAGCGGTGCGCCGTGACATCGTAGAAATGTTTGGAAGTGGTAATCTGACTGGCCCATTTGCCCTCCAGGGCCGCTCCGCGCTCCTTCATCAGCTCGATGAAACGGTGCAGCTGCGACGGCACGAGGAAAGTATAAACCGGGTAGCAGAACAGCACCAGTTCCGCCCATTCCAGGGCCTGAGCCGCCGGGGCGAAATCCTTCTCAAACTGGCGGATCTTCTGCCCGACATTCAAGACCTTGTACTGATGCTGAGGATAGTGCTTCCGGATATAGAGGCAGGTCTGCAGAGTAATGGAATTCTCGCCCTTGGGGCTTCCGTTCAAAATTAGTATATTCATCACTTATAAAGGCTTTGCAACGGCGCGAAAGGTATATCCGCCCCGGAGATTAGCTCAGGCTATTTTACAAGCCTGAAGCAATAGATAGTGAAACTGCAGGCCGGGGCGTCGAGGGTGCCGTCGAAGCTGAACGGAACAGTCTCGGGAGCGACGCTGTCGGGCGCGTCGAGGTTGTTCTCGGCATAGGGGTCGTCGCTGTGCAGGCGTACCGCATTGACCGCCTCAACCCTCTGCCTGCGCTTAAGACCCTTGAAATTGAGGTTCAGAGTCTGGGGCTCGGAGTTGATGTTGACGACCTTGACATAGATCTTGTCACCGTCCTTCACCGCGCTGGCGGAAAGGCCGTCCTGACCCTCGGCCCCGCAGAGCGCCGCTCCGCCGTCGGTGGTGGTCTTCAGCACATTCTGCCCCCTGTACTGCGAATACAACTGCTGCACATGCCAGCTTGCCGTGCGGAACGAGCGGAGATTGTCAAACCAGATGAGGTCCGGCCTCCACTGCCATCCCTCCACATGCGCGAAAAGCGGAGCGTAGGTAGCCATATGTACGATGTCGGCATTCCTCTCCAGCCCGGTCATAAACGCCGCTTCGTGCAGCGAGGCGTAGAAATGGTTGTACTGGTGTCCCTTGGCGTGGCAGGCATATTCCCCGGCAAACACCTTCGGGCCCTTGCGGTCATAGCTGTCGTAGCGCGCTCCCTGCTTCTCAAACCACTCGTACGGGCGGTAGAAATGCTCATCGACGAGGTCGGCCTTGAGGCGGCGCATCTCCGGCCAAAGGTAGTCGAACTGCTCGCCCTCGGAATTCGGGCCGGACGAACCCACGATTTTGATATTAGGATAAGCGGCGCGTATCGCCTTGATGAACGGCTCCAGACGGGCTGGATACTCCTCGCCCCACTGCTCGTTGCCGATGCCTATGTACTTGAGATTAAACGGCTCAGGATGCCCCATCGAGGCACGGAGAGCGCCCCACTCGGTATCGGTGCTGCCGTTTGCGAACTCAATCAGGTCGAGTGCGTCCTGGATGTAGGGCTGAAGTTCATCCACAGGCACATGCGCGCCCGGATCATCGTTCTGGAACTGGCAGGCAAGGCCGCAGCTCACGATAGGGAGCGGTTCGCTGCCGATCTCCTCGCTGAGCAGGAAAAACTCATAGAATCCGAGCCCGTAGCTCTGGTAGTAGTCCGGGTAGAACCGGTCCGGGAAGGTGTATTCCCAGCGGTTCTCGTTGAGAGGACGGTTCTCCACGGGGCCGACGGAATTTTTCCAGTTGTAGCGGGTATCGAGATCGGTGCCCTCCACGATGCAGCCGCCCGGGAAGCGGAACACTCCAGGATGCAGGTCTGCGAGCGCCTGTGCCAGGTCCTTGCGCATACCGTTCTTGTGCCCCATCCAGGTATCTGTCGGGAAGAGAGAAATGTGCTCTAGGTCAACGCACACCTCCGGGTTCTCGTCAAAGATGCGGAGCGATGCCTTGGGGTCGGTAAGCGGCGAAGTCATCACCACCTCGTATTTCTTCCATTCCGAGGAGTTTACGACGATGCTCTCCCGGCTGAACCAATGGTTCTTGGAGTCAGCGCCAGGGTCTATGAACTCGATGCGAATCCTGCCCTCGCCCCCGAACGGCGCCCTTGCCCAGACGCTGAAGCGGTACTGCGCTCCCTCCTTGAGCCCGATGCCGAAGAAGCCTTCATTCTCGAGGCCGGTGCGCTTGTCCTTGTGCCCCGGGTCGGAAAGCCTTACATAGTGGGGATTACGCTCGAAAGGTCCGTCATCCCTCACCTCCACCTTGCCGAAAGTCTTCCAGCCCTGGAGCGGGTTCGGAAATTCGAACGAACGGTTCTTGACCAGCTCGGCATAAAGACCGCCGTCGGCGGCGAAGTTGATGTCCTCGAAGAAGATGCCGTACATCGTCGGCTGAATCGCCGCGCCCGGCTTTGAAACTTCTACATTGAGTTCCCGCGCCGAGGCCGGGAAGCTCAGAGCCCCCGCCAGTGCGAGAGAGATGATTGCAGTGTATGTTTTTTTCATATTATCAATGATTTGGCAGCATTGGTACCGGCCAGTGCGCCGGTGCAGAAAGCGGTCTGGAGGTTGTATCCTCCGGTATCGGAATCTATGTCCAGCACCTCGCCGCAGAAATACAGGCCGCTCTGGGCCCTGGACTCCATGGTTTTGGCCACCACAGAATCGGCGCTCACGCCGCCGGCAGTGACCACGGCGCGCTCGTATCCCACATAGCCGGCAATCTCGAAGCGCCACTCTTTCAGAGCTTTGGCGATGCTTACGAGGTTGACCCACAGCTTGGTCTCGGTGCGCGAGCGGCGCTCCAGAGTCATAATCTCAGGATGCATCTTCGTGAACGCGGGAATCAGGTCCCAAGGCATCAGCTTGCCGAGCAGGATGCGGCATCTCTCCTTGGAGCGCAGCCTCTGCGAACGCGGGTCGCGCTCGATCTCCTGCCAGAGCTCCTTGATGCGGACAGTAAGTTCAGTGAGGCTGACTCCAGGCTTCAGGTCGAGCACCAGCGCGACCTTCGAGCCGTTGAGCATGGACTTGACGGCCTTGCGGCTGAGCTGGAAGCCGAGCGGGCCCTCAAGTCCGCCGTCGGTGAAGTCTATATCGCCGAACTCGGAATCCGCCTCGGTGTCGCCAACCATCAGCGAAAGTGAAATATTCTTGAGCTGCAGGCCGCAGAGCATCTCCCCGAGAGGGCTCAGAGGAGTTGATCGGTCGATATGCAGGTCTTTGGTCTCCTGAAGTTTATAATCCCTCGGCACGAGAGCCGTAAGGGAAGGGAAAGTCGGCTCCAGCTTGTGCCCGAGGCTCTCCGCCCAGCGGTAGCCGTCGCCTGTGGAGCCGGTGAGCGGATAGCTCAAGCCTCCAGTGGCCACAATCAGCCTCTTACAGTTCCAGACGCTGCCGTCCGTCATCTCCACTGCGAAACCCGGCTTCACGGCGGAGACCTCGGCATCGCAGACTATCTTGACTCCCGCTCCGTAGCAGGCATTAACCAAAGTATCAACTACATCTGAGGCTCTATAGGAGGCCGGGAAAGCCCTGTCGCCCCTCTCCACAACCGACTTCATCCCGAAACTTTCCAGCAGCTCCAGCAGCTCCTCGGGCGGCAGGGTATGGAAAGCGGACTTCACGAGGTTCGGCTTCGAGCGGATGTGCCCGGAAAACTCGTTCCAGGCCTTGACATTGGTGAGGTTGCAGCGGCCCTTGCCGGTAATCATTATCTTGCGGGCCGGACGCGGCATCTTCTCCAGCAGGGTGACCTGCGCGGAAGAACCCGCCTCAACGAGGGTCTTGGCGGCGAAGTATGCCGCCATCAGCCCGGACGCCCCCGCTCCTATTACTACGATATCACTTTTCATTCATCCAAACTTCCATATTGCCGGCTCCGCGGTGGTTCCAGGCATAGTAAGGAATCAAGGTCAGGGCGCCGTCACGGATTACTTCGATGCCGTAGAGCATGTCAGGCCGGCTCTCCACTGTGAGGGCGTCACTTGCGCTTACGCTAGCCTCCAGCACATTGCACTCATTGTCAGGCCATTCCGCGCAATACACAAGCGGTCCCCTCTCCACTGCGAGACGGCCTCTGTCTGCCTCGACTGCAGGGTTGGCCTTGACGAAGCGCGGCTCCATCTCCAGGTGCAGCTCGACCTTGTCGCCCTTCTTCCACTTGCGCTCGATGCAGAAATAGCCGTCCTCGAGCTCGGAAGCAAGCTCCTCCCCGTTGACGCTGACGCTCCAGGCGGAAGACTTGCCGTCGGCGAAAGAATAGAGCTCGCTTGGGACCACTTCCCCGCGGGCCCAGCCAGGGATTCGCAGTCTGAGGGTAAACTTACCCGCATCGTTGCGAAGCACATTGACGCGCACGTCGCCGGACCAAGGATAATCGGTCTCCTGGGAGAGTTCCACGCTGCGTCCGGCTATCTTGTGGCTCATCGTATTGGGCATGTAGAGGTTGACATAGAGATTGCGTCCTTCGGAGGCATAGACATAGCCCGGCACTGAAGGGATGAAGCGGCAGATGTTGGACGGGCAGCAGGCGCAGCCGAACCACGGCTCCCTTTGGTGCCTGCCGTCGGACTCCAGCGGGTTCGGGTAGAAGAAAGCTCCGCCGTCGAGTGACACTCCGGAGATGACCCCGTTGTAGAGACTTCTCTCCAGGACATCGTAATACTCTGATTCTCCGTGCAGAAGGAACATCCTGTGGGCGGTATAGACATTGCCTATCGCGGCGCAGGTCTCGCAGTAGGAGGTCAGGTTGGGGAGTTCGTAATTGTCCCCGAACGCCTCGCCCTGATACCTCGCGCCGACTCCGCCGGTGATGTAGAGCTTCTTGCCGACTATGTTGTCCCAGATTCTGTCGATGGTCTCGATATACTCCTCGTTCCCGGTGAGGGCGGCCACGTCGGCGATTCCGGAATACATATATTCCGCGCGGACTGCATGTCCGACGGCCTCGTCCTGCTCAAGGATAGGTATGTGGGACTGGCTATAGAGATCGTGGATGGAGGTGTGACCGCGCCGGTCGAGGAAGAACTTGGCCTGGTCGAGGTATTTGCGGTCCCCGGTCACGAGGTAGAGTTTTGCAAGCGCCATCTCTGCAATCTGGTGTCCCGGCACGCGGACCACCTGGCCCTCGCCGTCACCGATTTCGCGGCAGACGCAGTCGGCATAGCGGATGGCGATGTCGAGGAAGTTGCGCTTGCCGGTGGCACGGTAATGGGCCACTGCGCCTTCCACCATATGCCCGAGGTTGTAGAACTCGTGGCTGAGCACCTCCACGGCGGACCACCTCTCCGGGCCGGCCCAGTCGTGCGGATGCCACGGATTCATCTGCCTTGCGGTATTGAGGTAGCCGTCAGGCTCCTGTGCCGCCGCCACGATTACCAGCACGCTGTCGATATATGCCTCAAGTTTCGGGTCAGGATAGGTCTGGAGTATGTAGCTAGCCCCCTCGATGGTCTTATACACATCGGTATCGTCGAAGGGGAAGCCGCCGATACGGTAGGTGGAGTCGGGGTGCACGGCACGCACGAAATTGTCATAGCGCCCGGTCTCCTCGCACTTGCTGAAAGCGAGAGGAATGGTCACCTCGCGGCTCGCGCGGAGCCTCTGGCCCCAGAATCCATCATTGACTTTAACTTCCGTAAACGATACAGGCTCAATAGGATAGCCCGATTTGCCGGGCTGCTCTCCGGAGCAGGAGCACAGTGTCGCGGCGGCAAGAACCAAGAAAGGGGAAAGAGTTCTCTTCATAAGGGAAAGGACATAAAAAAAGGGAAAGCTTAGCACATCGCACCGCTACGACCTCCTGCCTTTGCTGCCTTCCGGCCCTGGAGGATTCAGAGGGAGCTGGTCGTGTACGACTTTCCCGATGCAAATATAAAGAAAAAATCTAAATACTGTTGAAAATTAAAGGGAGAATGTCGTCCACGCGGTCGAACTTCAAGATTCTGCCTTCGGCAACCATCAGCACGGACATCGGCTTGCCGGACTTGGCCTGGTATTGGGCCATCACCTGACGGCAGGCGCCGCACGGGGTGGCAGGGTTGCCGCTGAGCTTGCCGTGCACTCCGCCGGCAATCGCGATGCTTAGCATATCCTTGTCGGGATAGCGCGCGCTGGCGGCGAACATCGCCGTACGCTCGGCACAGAGCCCGGAAGGGAAGGCCGCGTTCTCCTGATTGGCTCCCCGGACTATCTGTCCGTTGGACATACGCACCGCCGCACCCACATGGAAGTGGGAATAGGGGGCATAGGCTCCGCCCATCGCCGCTATTGCCTCGGAGGCGAGCTCGCGGTCTTCGGGAAGCAGCTCCTCAAGGGAGAAATACTCTATGTAATTTATCTTAATTTCCTTGGTTACCATAGTCCAGTGTTTATAAAACTCTCAAATATAAGCATTTTACTGCAATTTGCGCAAGAATTTGCCCCGTTTGTGTTATTTTTGCAGAAATTTGTATCTGCGATGAAAATTTGTGTCGGACTCTCGGGAGGTGTGGATTCCAGCGTTGCCGCGCTGCTGCTGAAGCGGCAGGGCTACGACGTGTTCGCGATGTTCATGCAAAACTGGCACGACACCGAGGGCACGCTGCACGGCGACTGCGAGTGGGAGGAGGACAGGTTCGTGGCCGAAATGGTCGCGCGCAAGATAGGGATTCCCTTCTATTTCGTGGACCTGAGCAAGGAGTACCGCAAGCGCGTCGTGGATTATATGTTCGATGAATACGCCCGCGGGCGCACCCCCAACCCGGATGTGCTCTGCAACCGCGAAATCAAGTTCGACGCCTTCCTCAAGGCGGCCGAAAAGCTCGGGGCCGATATGGTGGCGACGGGACACTACTGCCGCAAGGAGACCCTCCCCGACGGCAGCTGCCGCATCCTCGAGGGCACAGACCCAAACAAGGACCAAAGCTACTTCCTCTGCCAGCTCAATCAGGAGCAGCTTTCCAAGGCGCTTTTCCCGATCGGGGACATCTGCAAGCCGGAAGTGAGGCGCCTGGCGCACGAGGCCGACCTGCCTTCGGCGGACAAGAAGGATTCGCAGGGAATATGCTTCGTGGGCAAGGTGGACCTGCCGGTCTTCCTCCAGCAAAAGCTCGCCTCGGTGGAAGGGGACGTGGTCGAGGTATTCGATGCGTACTACACTGACTCCGAGAAATATAAGCGCGACTGCGAACTTCTCGCCAAGGGCCTGGAGCTGAGCGATGACGAGCTTGCCGAACTCTCCGCCCCCATCGATTACGGCGACATCCGTTTCGAGACCGAGACCTACCGCTCCGGCAAGCATCATATCAAGAAAACCAGATACAGGGAGAATCCCTACGGCGCAATCATCGGCAGACACGAGGGGGCGCAGTTCTACACCATCGGGCAGCGCCGCGGGCTGTCCATCGGCGGCCATACGCACCCGCTCTTCGTGATTGCCACCGACATCCCCGGCAACATAATCTATGTGGGTGAGGGCGAGAGACATAAGGGCCTGATGCGCAGCTGCCTTAGGGTCGCCCCGGAAGAAATCCACTGGATACGCCCGTCCGAGACGATGGCAGTCGGGGAGAACCGCCGCTACAGGGTGCGGATTCGCTACCGCCAGCCCCTGCAGGACGCGACTCTGATGATGAGGGAGAACGGACTCTACATCCTCTTCGACAAGCCGCAGCGCAGCATTACCCCGGGCCAGTTCGCGGTCTGGTATGCCGCTGACGGAGAAATGCTCGGCAGCGGAGTTATTTAAGGCTTATTTAAGCGATGCCGCCACGGCGACGGCTGTATTGATGCCGTCCAACGCGCTGGAAACTATTCCGCCCGCATATCCTGCCCCTTCCCCGCAAGGGTAGAGCCCCTGCATCGAGACATATTCGAGGGTCTCGGGGTCGCGCGGTATCCTCACCGGTGAAGAAGTTCTGGACTCCACCCCGAGCAGCAGCGCGGCGTTGGTGTAGTAGTTGCGCATCTTCACCCTCGGGAAAGCTTTGCGCAGCCTGTCGGAGACGATGGAAGGCAGCAGAGAGTGCAGCGGAGCGCTCACGACTCCCGGATGGTAGCTGGTCGGAGGCATGGTCTTGGAAATTTTACCGAGGCAGAAATCCTCCATCCTCTGTGCCGGAGCGGCCATCGGATTGTCGGCTCCCTGACGGGAAGCGTACTCGTACATATCCTTCTCCACCCCGTGCTGGAAGTCCATCAGCTTGAACGGGCCGTCGCCCGGAACATCCTCAGGCTCAATCTGTACCACCACTCCGGCGTTGGCGAATTTGCCGCCGCGAGCGGAATTGGACATACCGTTGAGCACTATCGTGCCAGGCTCGGTCGAAGAAGGTACCAGAATGCCTCCCGGACACATGCAGAATGAGAACACTCCCCTGCCGTCCACCTGCTCGACGAACGAATATTCGGCCGCCGGCACGCCCGGTTTCCACTGTCCGTGGTACTGGCACCAGTTTATCTTTTCCTGCGGATGTTCGACCCTCACCCCGAGGGCGAAGCCCTTGGCTTCAAGCGTGCCTCCGGCGTTGTATAGCATCTCGTAAATATCTCTGGCTGAATGGCCCGTAGCAAGTATCACACGGCGAGTGCGGAAAGTCCTGCCGCCCGCGACAAGGGTCTCAAGCGTGCCGTCTTCCAGCCTCCGGACTGAAGTCACGCGGGAGCTGAAATGGTATTCCCCGCCCCGCTCGACGATGAATTTGCGGATATTCTCGACTATCACGGGAAGCTTGTCGGAGCCGATATGCGGATGCGCATCAATCAGGATATCCTTGCTAGCGCCGAATTTAACCAGCAGGTGGAGCACTTCCCGGATGTCACCCCTTTTGGAAGAGCGGGTATAGAGCTTGCCGTCGGAGAAGGCGCCGGCGCCGCCCTCGCCGTAGCAGTAGTTGGAATCCGGATCCACGACCCCCTCGCGGGAAAGGCGTGCCATATCCGTCTTGCGCTCGTGGACATCCTTTCCACGCTCCAGCACTATAGGCCTGAGTCCCAGAGAGATAAGTTTCAGCGCAGCGAACATTCCCGCAGGCCCCGAACCCACGACAATTACCTCCTCGGCACCGTGCACATCGGGGTATTCCGGGAGAGCGAAAGGCTGATAATTGTCCTCAGGCGCATAGGCCTCATAGCGGTAGCGCCACACCGGTTCCCGGCGCGCATCGACGGAGCGCTTCTTGAGCACCCACTGCAGACCGCCGGCCTTGGCCTCGATTTCCTTGATGCGCGGCTCGCGGGTGAGCGGGCAGACGATTTCGAATTCTTTCATTGTCCTAGAACGCTGATGCTCTTGATACCGGTGCGATGTCGAGCGGAGTGCGCTCGCCGGCAAGGTAGTGGTAGTACCCGGCCACGGCTATCATCGCCGCGTTGTCGGTAGTGAATTTAAACTCAGGGAGATAGGTATTCCAGCCGCGGCGCCTGCCCTCCTCCTCGATGCGGCTGCGCAGGCCGCTGTTGGCGGAAACTCCGCCTCCGATGGTCACCTCGCGGATGCCGGTCTGTTTCGCTGCCTTGATGAGCTTGTCCATCAGTATGTCTATCAGCGCTTTCTGGAACGAGGCGCAGATGTCCTCCTTGTTCTTCTCCATAAATTCCGGGTCGCGCGCCATCTCGTCGCGGACGAAATAGAGCAGCGAAGTCTTGATGCCGCTGAAGCTGTAGTCGAGCCCCGGGATGTGAGGCTTAGCGAACTTGAACCTCTCCGGGTCGCCCTGCTTGGCGAGACGGTCGATGACCGGGCCTCCCGGGTAGCCGAGTCCCATCATCTTGGAGCATTTGTCGAAAGCCTCGCCCACGGCGTCGTCGATGGTCTGCCCGAGTATCTCGAAGTGCAGCGGGTCATCCACCCTGACTATCTGGGAGTTGCCTCCGCTGACGAGAAGGCAGAGATATGGGAACGAAGGCTGCCTGACCGGCTTGTCCGGGACCTTGATGAAGTTGGCGAGAATGTGCCCCTGCAGATGGTTGACCATCACGATAGGGATGTCGAGAGCGACTCCCATAGCCTTGGCGAAGGAAGTGCCGACCAGTAGCGAACCGAGCAGGCCCGGGCCGCGCGTGAACGCTATCGCGGTGAGGTCGGAAGGCTTGAGTCCGGCACGCGTCAGGGCCTCGCTGACCACGGGCACGATATTGAGCTCGTGCGCCCTGGATGCGAGTTCAGGCACCACTCCGCCGTAGGCGCGGTGCACATCCTGGCTGGCAATGACATTGGACAGGAGCCACCCGTCCTTGATGACTGCGGCGGAAGTATCGTCGCAGGAGGATTCTATTCCGAGAATTATATCTGACATATTCGAAAATTTCGAGCCTGCAAAGTTAGCAAAAATCAATTATCTTTGTAAGTTCTAGGTATAATGTACAGACCGGGCTCATATATTGCAGGGCGTGTCGCCGGACTGCTGGTGGTGCTGATAATGGCGGCATCGCTGGCGGTGCAGACCCCCGCCGTGCAGTCCCGGCTCGCAAACCGCGCCATCGAATCCCTCAAGGGCGCGATGGACGGACGGATACAGTACGGCGAGATGACGGTGATGCCGTCGGGGGCGCTGCTGATAAGGGACCTGCTGATTGTGGACAGGAAGCCTTATACCGAGGACGAATACTGCCGCGGCTGGGCTCCCGTGGACACGGTTTTCCGGGCTCGCACGCTCACCGCAACCTTCTCGCTTCCAAGCATTTTCAAGCCGGGGAGCATACATATAGGCAGGGTCAGCATCGATGACGGCCTCTTCCACCTCACGACCGAGCCGTCCGGGGAGCGCAAAATCACCAATATCCAGAGGGTGCTCGGGCTTAAGAAAGGCAGCGGCAAAAAGCAGCAGCGCGGGGAACTCTTCACCGTCGGCAAGGTGCGGCTCAGCAACTTCCGCTTCCGCCTCAACAACTTCTCCCGCAAGAAGTTGGACTACCCGGAATACTCCATCAACTACGACGACCTCGACATCCGGCTCAGCCTGGAGGGGCACGGAGTCAGGATGGCGGACGGCAGGGTAACGGCGACCCTCGACAGGCTTCAGCTCAGCGAGAAGTCCGGCTACCGGATGCAGAAGCTATCGGCAAGATGCTCCGTCGGCCCCGGGAAGGCGATTATAAGCGACATCCACCTCATAGACCCTTGGTCTGATACGAAAGTCAAGTACTACTCAATGACTTACGAGAACGGCAAGTCGTTCAGAAAATACAATTCCCAGGTGCTGATGGAGGGCGAAATCGACTCAGGTACCTCCCTCGGCCTGCACACCCTGACCTATTTTGCGGTAGGAGCGTTCAAAAACAGCACGATGCGGCTCGATATCGACGGCGGACATGTCAAGGGCTATGTCAACGACCTCGGCATAGACGCCCTCAAGTTCACCGACCCCGACAGCAGGGTGTCGGTGGCGGAGCTTGACTGCAGCTTCACCGGACTCCCCAAGGCTAGCGAAATGATGACCTCGGTCAGCATCAAGAAGTTACGCTTCACCCCTCACGGCATAGAAAAATTCGTCCGCGGCCTAGCTTCCGCCAAGGTTTCCATCCCGGGGAACATAGGCAGAGGGCAGCATTTCTCCCTCGACCTGAAAGCAAGCGGACCGGTAAACAGGCTCAAGGCCAATCTCAGCCTCGCCTCCGAAGCGGGCCGCACCAGAGCGGGAGTCGACATAAGGAATATTGCCGACAAGCACAGGCAGACCAGCATCAACGGGCATATACTCACTTCCGAGCTCGACCTCGGAGCACTGCTCGGGAAGGGTTCACTGGGCAAATGCACGCTCTACGCCGAAGCTGGAGCAGCGCTGGGGAAAGGGCTTCCGGAGCTGCGGCTCGACTCGCTCCGGGTGGACAGGCTGGAAGCCCTCGGCTACAGTTTCCGCGACATTTCGGCGCGGGGCTCGCTTATCGACAGCACCGCAAAGCTCAATTTCGTCAGCACAGACCCTAATTTCAAACTGCATTTCGAAGCCGCGGCAGACCTGCCGATGACTAGGCAGAACGCGAGCTACAGCCTGGACGGAAAGGCCGAACTCATAGACCTCAACGCCCTTGCAATCGACACTCGCACAAATACTTCCAAGACTTCGTTCGATCTCCGCGGCAAGGTTGACAGGGAGGGCGCGGCCTTGGACGGCCTGCTCGGAATACGCGACATCCGTCTGGAGAACGGCAACGGGGAGAAAAGCATCGGCGACATAATCCTCAAGGCCTACACTCTGCGCGGCGAGCAGTGCTTCAATCTCGACTCTCCTTTCGCCGACCTCTTCCTCTCCGGGACCGGCAGCTTCGCGCAGTTCATCGAGGACATCCAGAAAGTCTCCTTGCGGCGCTCGCTGCCTTCGCTCTATGCAGAGCGGCTCCCGGACAGCGGCAACGGACGCTACGACCTCGAAGTGCTCTTCCACGACTCCAGGCAGCTGCTGTCGTTCGCAGTGCCCGGCCTGTACATTGCCGACAGCACCAGGGCTTCGATGACCATCTCCCCGGGCGGCGAACTCGTGGGCAGCCTCTCCTCGGGGCGCATAGCCTTCGGCACGACCTATCTCAAGGAGGTTGACCTGCAGCTGGACAATCTCGACGGCTGCCTCAACGCCACGGTCACGGGCGAGGAGTTCAAGAGCGGCAAGTTCGACATCCGGCAGCCGGACATCAACATATCAGCTGAGGACGATGCCGTGGCCCTAGCGGCACGCTTCAGCGCGTTCTCGGATGTCGGGGGCTCGGGAGAGCTCTATGCCGAAGGCGAATTCTACCGCGACTCCACCAACGCCCTGGTAATCAAGGCGCATCCGCTCAGCTCCTACATTTCCGCCGGAAGCGGGGTCTGGGACATAGGCGAATCGGATATAGTCCTGCGGGGCAACGACCTCTATGTCAGGAATTTCCGCATCAGCAACGGAGCTCAGTACCTCAGCGTTGACGGAGGCGTGTCCCAGGACCGCAGCGACACCCTCACGCTCAAGCTCAACGGGATAGACCTCTCGCAGATTGACGAGCTGCTGCCTCAGAGCTACGGCATACGGGGCACGGCGAACGGCAGCGCCCTGCTTACCTCGCAGGAGGGGCGCGCGAAGGGAATGCTTGCCGACCTCAAGCTCGACTCCCTGCGCATCGGGGATGCCAACGCCGGCAGCCTGCAACTCGCAGCCATACTCGAAGACCAGAGCGAGGACATCGACATCTATGTCCGCAACGAACTGGACGGGCGCAACGCCCTCTACGCCGCGGGAATGTACTTCCTCGACGACGGCCGTATGGACCTCAGCGCCGAGCTCGACCGCCTGCCGCTCGCCACGGCGGGGCCTTTCCTCAGCACGATATTCAGCGAAATGGACGGCAGCATCAGCGGCGGCCTGCACATTCAGGGCCAGCTCGACAACCTCTCCGCCACCAGCAGCAACCTCAGGCTCAACGACGCCTACCTGCGCCTCGCATACACGGAAGTTCCTTACACCCTGAGCGGGCCGCTGAGGCTGGAAGGCAACGGCCTCTACTTCGACTTTCTGCACCTCAGGGACGACGCGGACGGCAGCGGAGAAATCTCCGGAGTCCTCTTCATCAACGGCCTCGACAGCTACAGACTCGACTCCGATATCAGCTTCAACTCCCTCAAGCTTATGGACTCCGGCGAACGCGAGAACGGAGTTTACGGCAAGCTCAAGGCCAGCGGCAAGGCTTCGGTCAAGGGCCCGCTCAATGCTCTGAGCGTCAACGCGGTAGCCAGCACCTCCGGCGATGGGGACATCCACCTCCCGCTCTCCGGCAGCACCGCCGCCACCAAGAGCGACCTGCTCAGCTTCACGGAACCGGCCAGACGCAGCGACCCTTACGAGGAGATGGTAGCCGGCTACAGCGCCCGGCGCAAAAACGCGAGCGACCTCGACATCCAGCTCAACCTCACCGCCCATCCTGGAGTCAAGGCCTACGCCGAAATTGACAAGTCGGCGGGCAATGTGGCCTCGTTCAGCGGAGAGGGCAATGTCAACCTCCACCTCAGGCCGGCCAAGGCAGTATTCGACATCAACGGAGACTTCAACATCCGCGAGGGAAACTACCAGTTCGTAATACCTGGCATCCTAAGCAAGGACTTCAGCATCGAGGACGGAAGCTCCATCAAGTTCGGCGGAGCAATCGCGGATACCGAGCTGGACATCAATGTATTATATACCCTGCGAGCCTCGCTCAACTCCCTCATCGCCTCCAGCAGCTCATCCGTCAGCACTAAGCGCCAGGTAGAGTGCGGCATAGCCGTATCCGACAGGCTCCGCAACCCTCAGATCAGCTTCAGCATCAATGTCCCTGACCTCGACCCGACCACCAAGGCCCAGGTGGACGGAGCCCTCAGCACCGACGACAAGGTCCAGAAGCAGTTTATGGCCCTGCTGCTTATGGGCTCGTTTGTCCCGGACGAGAACTCCGGAGTCGTCAACGGCTCCGAAATCCTGGTATCCAATGTGACGGAGCTTATGTCCAACCAGCTCAACTCCATACTCCAGAAGCTGGAAATCCCGGTCGATGTGGGCATCGGCTACCAGGGCGCATACCAGGGTACGAACATGTTTGACGTGGCCATCTCCACCCAGCTCTTCAACAATAGGGTCATCGTGGGCGGAAGCGTGGCTAATAGAAAATACAACAACACCGCGAGCAGCGGGGATATGGTCGGAGACCTCGACATCCAGATCAAGCTGGACGACGAGGGCCGCTTCCGACTCAATCTCTTCTCGCACTCCGCGGACGAATACACCAGCTACCTCGACCTCTCGCAGCGCAACGGGGTCGGTGTCAGCTACCAGAAAGAATACGGCGCGTTCAAGGAATTCTGGCGGAGCCTTTTCAGACGCTCCGCCGACAGCTCCGGGGACGCGGAGACTACAATCAAGATAGAATCATCAGATGAGCAAAGGGAAACTGTACCTGATACCGGCGCCGCTGGGGAGTAGCCCGCTGGAGGAAATCCTCCCGGCGGGAGTGATGGCGAGCGCGTGCCGCCTGGAATGCTTCGTGGTGGAGGAGGTCCGCACCGCAAGGCGCTTCCTTTCCGCATACGGGCTCAAGGGGAGAATCGACACGCTGGAATTCCACACCCTCAACGAACATACCCGTCCGGAGGAGGTCGAGGCTATGCTGTCCCTCTTCGACAGGGGCGATGTGGGCTATATCTCCGAGGCGGGGCTGCCTGCCGTGGCCGACCCGGGCGCTGCGCTGGTGGCGCTCTGCCACCGCGAGGGGATAGAAGTCGTGCCGCTGGTGGGTCCGTCCTCGCTGATGCTCGCCCTGATGGCATCCGGCCTCAACGGGCAGTCGTTCGCTTTCTGCGGCTATGTCCCGGCCAAGGCGGACGAGCGCAAGACAGCGCTGAAAGCCCTTGAAAAGCAATCCAAGGCCGAGAATCAGAGCAAAATCATCATCGAGACCCCCTACCGCAACGATGCGCTCTTCGAAGATATGCTGAAAGTCTTCGCCCCCGGGACCCGCATCTGCATCGCCGCCGACATCACCCTTCCCACCCAATTCATAAAGACTCAGTCCGTCTCCCTCTGGAGGAAGAATACCCCGGAGATCGGCAAGCGCCCCTGCGTCTTCGTAGTTCTGGCATAATGAAAATCGCATTCCTTACCCTCGGCTGCAAGCTCAACTACGCCGAGACCTCCACATACGAGCGCGGATTCAAGGCCGCGGGGCTCGAAGTCGTGCCCTGGAGCGAGCAGGCCGACGTGTATCTGGTCAACACCTGCTCCGTCACCTCGATGTCCGACAGCAAGTCGCGCAACCTCGTGCGCAAGGTCCACAGGGTCAACCCGCAGGCCGCGGTGGTCGTTACCGGCTGCAGCGCGGAGCTCAGACGCTCCGAAATCGAGGCCATCGAGGGGGTGAGCCGCGTCTTCGGCGCGGCGGAGAAGCATCTAGTCGTAAGCGAGACTCTGGCTATGCTCGGGCTTACGGACCCGAACGGGGACGAGGCCCGCAAGACCGGAGTTTTCGGAGCCTACAGCACCGGGGAGAGGACCAGGTCCTTTCTTAAGGTGCAGGACGGCTGCAACAATTTCTGCAAATACTGCACTGTCCCCTACGCGAGGGGCGAGAGCCGCAACATACCGATTTCCGAGGCTGTCTGCAACGCCCGCAAAATCGCCGCCGAAGGTGTCAGGGAAGTGGTGCTGACGGGCGTCAATACGGGAGATTTCGGACGCACCACCGGGGAGAGTTTCCTCGACCTGCTCAAGGCGCTCAACGAAGTGGAGGGCATCGAACGCTACAGGATTTCCAGCATCGAGCCGAACCTGCTGAGCGAAGAAATCGTGGACTGGATTGCCTCGGGCACCAAATTCCAGCCGCATTTCCACATTCCGCTGCAGGCGGGCACGGACATCATTCTCAAGAATATGGGCCGGCACTACGATACCGAATTCTTTGCAAGGAAAATCGAATACATCCGCTCGCGGATGGAAAGGCCCGGCGCACCGCTGGTATTCTTCGGCATCGATGTGATGGTGGGGCTTCCAGGCGAGACGGAGGAGCTCTTCGAGCAGAGCCGCAGCTTCATAGAGAAGGTGAATCCGGCATTCATCCATGTATTCCCCTATTCCCGCAGGCCGGGCACTCCCGCCGCCGATATGCCGGGGCAGGTCGCGGAGAGCGAGAAGAAGTGCAGGGTAGATGTCCTGGAGGAGCTGTGCGCGCGCCTGCACGCCGATTTCCGGGAGCGCAACCGCGGCATCAGGGAGCGGGTGCTCTTCGAGTCCACGTACCGGGGCGGCCGGATGGAAGGCTACACCGGCAACTATATCCGCATAGAGCGGGAATACGACCCCGCCCTGACGGGCAAACTTGTGGATGTGATAATCTAGCCGCCTATCACCAGGCCGTCGTAGGCCGGGTGGACATGCGGCGGAAGTTCGCGGCAGAAATCCTCGTACTTGGGCAGAAGATGCGAAAGGTGAGTGATGTACGACTCTTTGGCGCCTACCATTTTGAAAAAGTCCAGGCACTGCTGAATTGACGGATGCGAGCGGTGTTCGTCCCTCTTGACGCAGCCCAGGGTCACATAGTCCACTCCCTTGAGCTTCTCGTATTCTCCCTCGTCAATAAGCTTGATATCAGTGAGATAGGCTATGTTCCCGAAACGGTAGCCGAGCACGGAGATTTCCCTCGTGCTGAGGTGCCAGCCCTGGATCGGAATCACCTCCACTGGAGTGGGAATCACCTCGGGCTTCTCGGGCGGCAGGTGCTTGTAGCCGAAGCCCTTCTCCCATTCCAGCACCTCCTCATCAGCGTTGGAATGTATAGTTATGGGATGCTGTGAATCAATGAGATGCACCCTCCATTCCGGCGCGCCCGGGTAGCGCGGCTCGGCGAAGGCGTAGGAATAGTCCTCGCGAAGGGAATCCTCCACATATTTCTCGCAGTAGATATTGACCGGATGGCGCTCGATGAGGTTGTAGGCACGGATGTCGTCGAGTCCGCCGGTGTGGTCCTTGTGGTTGTGGGTCAGCAGGATGGCATCTATGTGGCGCACATTGGCGCGGAGCATCTGGTAGCGGAAGTCCGGGCCAGCATCGACGAGTATGGTCAGTCCGCCGTATTCCACAAGCACGGAAGAGCGGAGATGTTTGTCACGGGGGTCTGTGGAGCTGCACACAGGGCAGTCGCAGCCTATCATCGGCACTCCCTGCGAGGTGCCGGAGCCAAGAAATGTGAGTTTAGCTTTCATCGGGGTGCAAAGATAATATTTTTGCCTCATCTATCATCTTCCTGTAAACTTCCATCGCGTCCGGGGACACGGCGTTGCGCGGGTCGGCGCACCAGGTCTTGAAGTCCTGCAGGGTGCTGTCGGGATGGTTCTGCACATAGCCCTTGACTGCCTTCTCGGTGCGTCTGCGTCCGGCATTGGCCCGGCAGATGTCGCAGCTGCCGCAGTCCTCGCTCTCATCCTGCCCGAAATAGCGCAGCAGGTAGCGGGAGCGACAGAGGTCTTCCTCGGTGACATAGCCCTCCATCGCCTCCACCCTCTCCCGGGCAGTGCGCTTGAGAAACTCGTATTTGTCTTTCTGAAGGTTGAGATTGCCCGGCATCAGGCGTCCGTGGTGCAGGTAGAGCACGGAATAATGGTCGCAGGGGATGTATTTTATTATGTGCTCCAGCGAGAGGCGGTAGAGCAGCACTCGTAGCTGGGGCACGGTGACGCCGCAGCTGCGCGAGAGCTTCTCCTCGTCCACCGGCACGGTGAAGGAGAATATTCCCGGGTAGGAGCGCATCAGGGCGTCCAGCAGGGCTGGCATCTGCGGGTCGGGGAGGTCGATTTCGTAGAGCGCCTTGCGGTCCACGCGGATTTTGACCTGGGTGGAAATGTCCGCGTCCTCGGTATAGGTAAGATGGTCGCTCATCTGGAGGTAGCGTATCGCATAGTGCAGCTCGGCGCGGTTGAGGGAGAAGTGCTTCGCGAAGGTCTCAAGTTCGAACTTCAGGCTCGCGCCCGCGCCGCCCTCATAAGGTATCTGATTGAAAATGTGTATCTTCTGGTAGATGTCCTCGATATATTCCAGCGACGGGAAGGAGAGCTCGAGCAGCTGGTGCAGGCGGCGGATGTCGGTCTGGTTCCATAGCTGAACGGCCCAGGAGCGCTTGCCGTCGCGGCCCGCGCGGCCCGCCTCCTGGAAGTAGGCCTCGGGGCTGTCGGTAAGGCCGAGATGCACCACGAAGCGTACGTCCGGCTTGTCAATTCCCATACCGAAGGCATTGGTGCAGACCATCACCCTTATCTCTCCTCTCTTCCAGGCCTCCTGCCTCTCGCTTCGAGCTTCGGAGCCCAGACCGGCGTGGTAGAAGGAGGCGCTGACCCCGCCGTTGGCGAGCATCGAGGCGACCTCCTCGCATTTGCGGCGGTTGCGCATATAGACTATCCCCGAGCCGGGGACATTGCCACAGATATTGAGCAGCTGTCCGGACTTGTCCTCGCAGCGGCGCACTATGTATGAAAGGTTGGGCCGCTCGAAACCGCTGCGCAGCAGGACGAAATTCTTGAGGTTGCGCTCCTGCTCGCTAGGCGCGGCGGGCCGCACCAGCCTCTTCCTTATGTCGTCCGCGACCTGAGGGGTAGCCGTGGCGGTGAGGGCTATCAGCGGCGCCTTGACGACCTTGCGCATCTCGCCTATCTTGAGGTAGTCAGGGCGGAAATCGTAGCCCCACTGCGAGATGCAGTGCGCCTCATCGACCACTATGTAGCTGACATTCATCACTTCCAGATAGGATTGGAAGAGACTCGTGCCGAGGCGCTCCGGAGAGACATAGAGGAACTTGAAATCCCCGTAGGCGGCGTTGTTGAGCGCCAGGTCCACCTCGCGCCGGCTCATCCCGGCGTGCACCGCCACGGCCCTGATGCCGCGCGCGGCAAGATTCTGCACCTGGTCCTTCATCAGCGCGATAAGCGGCGTCACGACTATCGCGAGGCCGTCCTTCATTAGCGCCGGCACCTGGAAGCAGACGGACTTTCCTCCGCCCGTAGGCAGAATCGCGAGCACATCGCGCCCGTCCAGCGCGGCGGAGATGATCTCCTCCTGCATCGGACGGAAGCTGTCGTAGCCCCAATATTTCTGAAGCGTCTCAAGTGCGGTCATAGAATACAAAAATAATCATTTTTAATGATTGGAGTTACGGGAGAGAATAGATAACTTTGCCCTTATATGAAACTTGCACATTCTCCGCTTATTGCGCTGCTCGCTCTCCTCGGCGCCTGCACCGCCGGGCCGCAGGAGGAAGTCCGCACGATGAGATACTACCCCGACGGCAGGGACATCGTCTGCCTCAACGGCGCCGGCCGCTACACCCGCGCGCTCTACGGCACGCACACCCGCTTCCGTCTGGAGACCTCCGACAAGCCGATTTTCGCCGTCTATGACAAGGCGGACAGCCGCAACATCCGCTTCTACCTCAAATATGCTGGACGCGAACTCCAGCTCGACTCCGTCTCCCGGTGCGAGGCCCGCTATCAGGGCGGGATGCGCAGCTACAGGCTCGGAGACAGCAGCTGGGGCCGGGATGCCGAAATGAAAATTACCGCTCTGGCATCTTTCAGCGAGGAAGGGGCACTGTGGCGCTTCGAACTCAAGGGTTTCGAGGGAGAGGCAGTCCTGAAAGCAAAGGTATGCGAGACTGCAGGCAAGAAATTCAAGCGCGACGGCGACCTCGGGATGGACGGGAGGGAGCTCTTCGACCCCGCCCCGGGCGAAGCCGGGCTGCAGACTCTGGAATGGAATGCCGGCGAAGAGAGCTACTTCCTCTATCATCACAAGGCAGGCATAGAGTCCGCCGGCGCAGAGCAGGGACGGCCGGCATTCAAGCGAGAGGAGAGCGCCCGCAGCGAGCTTGTAAGCCAGCTGGAAATCAACACTCCCGACCCGTTTTTCAATACTATAGGCGCCAATCTGGTAGCGGCGGCCGATGGTACCTGGGACGGGCAGACCTTCCTGCACGGAGCCATAGGCTGGCGCACCCCGCTCGCAGGCTGGAGGGGCGCTTATGCCGGCGATGTGCTGGGCTGGAACGACAGGGCCGTCTCGCATTTCAGGGCCTACGCCGCCAGCATGGTCACGGACATCCCGCCGATATACCCTCAGCCACAGCAGGATACCGCCCAGAACCTTGCCCGCCCGACCAAGAAATGGGGCACCCCGATGTACTCCGACGGCTACATCAGCAAGCTGCCGGGCCGCACTGACGTGATGAGCCATTACGACATGAACATCAACTACATCGACGAGCTGATGAGGCATTTCCGCTACGATGCCGACACCAGCCTTATGAGGGAGCTCTGGCCGAAAATACAGCTACACCACGAGTGGGAGAGGCGCAACTTCGACCCGGACGGCGACCACCTCTACGATGCGGTCTGCTGCATCTGGGCAAGCGATGCCCTCTACTATAGCGGCGGCGCCGTAACCCATTCTTCAGCATACAATTACTACTCCAACCTTATGACGGCGAGGATAGCCGAAATCATCGGCGAAGACCCCTCTCCGTACCGGGAGGAAGCGGAGGCCATACGCGAGGCGCTGGACTCCCGCCTCTGGATGGAGGACGAGGGCCACTGGGCCGAATATCAAGACTATATGGGGCTGAAGCGGATCCACGGAAGCGCTGCGATATGGTCCGTCTATGCCCCGATTGACTGCGCGGCCTGCACCCCGGAGCAGGCTTACAGGGCGACCCGCTATGTGGACAATGCAATCCCGCACATCCCGGTCAGGTACGCCTACGACTCCCGGGCGCTCAAGTCCCTGGGGCTCAAGCTTCCGCGCCCGGAGAAAGATCTTTTCACCATTTCCACCTCCGACTGGCTGCCTTATGACTGGAGCACCAACAATGTGGCCCACGACGAGGTCGCGAATATGGCTCTCGCCTACCTCGAGGCGGGCCGCAGCGATGCCGGTTTCAAGCTCCTCAAGGCCGACCTTCTGGACGAAATGTACCTCGGGGAATGTCCGGGCAACCTGGGGCAGATCAGCCACTACGACAAGGCCAAGAACGAGGCTTACCGCGACTTCGCGGACAATGTGGGCATCACCTCCCGGGCGATAGTCAACGGCCTCTTCGGCATACTTCCGGATGCCCTGAACGGGCAGTGCATCATCCGCCAGTCTTTCCCGGAGGAGTGGAAGGAGGCCTCCATCAAGACCCCTTACCTCTCCTACTCCTATAGGCGCGAGGGCGACCGCGACATCTACGAGATCAGGCAGAATTTCACCCGCCCGCTCAAGATGGTCGTACAGGCAAATGCCGGCGGCGGGCAATGGCTAGAAGTCGAAGGCGGCACGGACGCAGTCCAGACCATTGCCGTTGACCGCAAGCGCCTTCCTAAAGTCAAATTCCGCGACTCCAGAGAACTCAAGCCATCCGGCAGAGGCTACCTCGAGGCGATGGGACTCGGCGACATCAATGCCCGGAAAGCCTCCCGCGGCAGGATGATTGACATCAGCGAGCACTTCAACGCCAACGCCGACGATATCTTCCGCAACGAATACCTCTCCCCGCGTCCGCCGTTCGCCTCCCTCCAGCTTCCGAAGCAGGGCGTGGGAGAATGGTGCATACCGTTCGAGACCTACGAGATAGAGGACGACGGCCTGCGCGCCACGGTCAGGGACGGAGCATATGACACTGGGCTCGGGCTTAAGTTCCTTTCCCCGGCGGAAGGCCTCAACACCATATACACCTCACTCTGGGACAATTATCCCGACTCAGCGACGGTCGCCCTCGACGGCAAGGCTTCATACGCCTATCTGCTGCTGGTCGGCAGCACGCAGAACATGCAGAGCCGCATCGCTAACGGAGAGGTCAGGGTGCGCTATACCGACGGGAGCGAGAGCGTGATGAGCCTCGTCAATCCTATCAACTGGAGGCCGGTGGAAGAGGACTGCTACACAGACTCCTACGCCTTCCGCAGCGCTGACAGGAACCCCTACCGTGTATCCTTCCTCACGGGAGAGGTGCATAGGGTGATGCCGGCGGAACTTCTAGGCGAGGGCGGAGCGTCGGCGGACTACCGTCCGGACAGCAGGCAGCCGGCGAAGGCCAAGGCCGACTACAACCCCGTCACCGACCGGGCCATCACCTGCGGAGGCGCGCTCATCCTCAAAATGCCGCTCCGCCGCGGCAGGGAGATGGAGAGCCTTACGCTGCGGACTCTTTCCAACGATGTGGTCATAGGATTGATGGGAATAACATTGGAGAAATAATTAAAAATCGCTATCTTTGCGCGCGATTTTGGAACACTTATTGAAGCGATATTATGGCTTTTAGAAAAAACAGTTAGTTAAAATCCAAATACCAAAACATATTATGCCAAAAATTGATTTAAGCAAGTACGGTATTAAAGGAACCACAGAAATCCTTTACAATCCAACTTACGAAGTTCTCTACAACGAAGAGACCAAGCCGGGCCTCGAAGGCTACGACAAGGGTCAGGTAACTGAACTCGGCGCTATCAATGTAATGACCGGTGTCTATACCGGACGTTCCCCTAAGGACAAGTACATTGTAATGGACAAGAACTCCAAGGACACCGTTTGGTGGAACACCCCGGAGTATCCTAACGACAACCACGAACTCTCCGAGAAGGTATGGAAGGAACTCAAGGCCATCGCCGTCAAGGAGCTCTCCGGCAAGAGACTGTATGTTGTGGACGGTTTCTGCGGCACGCACAAGGACACCCGCATGAAGGTCCGCTTCGTGATGGAGGTTGCATGGCAGGCACACTTCGTGACCAATATGTTCATCCGTCCTCAGAACCAGGCCGAGTTCGACCAGGAGCCTGACTTCGTAGTTTACTGCGCTTCCAAGGCAAGAGTCGAGAACTATGAGGAGCTCGGCCTCCGCTCCGACACCGCTGTCGCATTCAATGTGACCAGCAAGGAGCAGGTTATCCTCAACACCTGGTACGGCGGCGAGATGAAGAAGGGTATGTTCTCAATGATGAACTACTACCTCCCTCTCAAGGGCATCGCTTCAATGCACTGCTCAGCCAACACCGACCTCAACGGCGAGAACACCGCAATCTTCTTCGGCCTCTCAGGCACCGGCAAGACCACCCTTTCCACCGATCCTAAGCGCCTCCTCATCGGCGACGACGAGCACGGCTGGGACGACGAGGGAGTCTTCAACTTCGAAGGCGGCTGCTACGCCAAGGTCATCAAGCTCGACAAGGAGTCTGAGCCGGACATCTACAACGCCATCCGCCGCGACGCCCTCCTCGAGAACGTCACCGTTGACGCCGAGGGCAAGATTGACTTCAACGACAAGAGCGTAACCGAGAACACCCGCGTCTCTTACCCTATCTATCACATCAACAAGATCGTCCGTCCTGTATCCCAGGGCCCTGCGGCAAAGCAGGTGATCTTCCTCTCAGCAGATGCATTCGGAGTACTTCCTCCGGTATCCATCCTCACCCCTGAGCAGACGAAGTACTACTTCCTCTCCGGCTTCACCGCCAAGCTCGCGGGCACTGAGCGCGGCATCACCGAGCCTACCCCGACCTTCTCAGCCTGCTTCGGCCAGGCATTCCTTGAGCTCCCTCCTACCAAGTACGCTGAGGAGCTCGTCAAGAGGATGCAGAAGAGCGGCGCCAAGGCTTACCTCGTCAACACCGGCTGGAACGGCACAGGCAAGCGCATCTCCATCCGCGACACCCGCGGAATCATCGATGCCATCCTCGACGGCTCCATCGACAAGGCTCCTACCAAGAAGATCCCTTACTTCGACTTCGAGGTACCTACCGAGCTCAAGGGAGTTGACACCGGCATCCTCGACCCTCGCGACACCTACGCTGACGCCAGCATTTGGGAAGAGAAGGCTAAGGATCTCGCAGGACGCTTCATCAAGAACTTCCACAAGTATGAGAACACAGAGGCAGGCAAGGCTCTCGTAGAGGCCGGCCCGAAGCTCTAGAAAATACTTGCACCTAATATGGAACCCCGGATGTCTGAAAGGACTTCCGGGGTTCTTATTTTTCCGGGCCGCCGCAATGTCGGGGAAAATTACTATATTTGGGATTGTTAAACTATTGACTTATGACTTTAATCATCATCGTTGCCATCGTAGTTGTCCTCGTCATCTGGGGCATCTCGATCCAGAGGGGTCTCGTCAGCAAGGACGAGCTCTGCCAGAACTCAATGAGCCAGATCGGCGTGCAGCAGCAGAGCCGCTGGGACGCCATCACGACGCTTGTGAAGCTCACCAAATCCTACAATGAGCACGAGTACAACACCCTCCGCGACATAATCGCGCAGCGCAGGGAGGTAGTCGGCACCAGCAAGGCCGCAGACGCATCCGCTCAGGAGGACATCCTCGTGCAGGCCGCCGCCAAGATCCGCGCCGTCGCCGAGCAGTACCCGGAGCTCAAGGCCAACGAGAGCTATGCCAAGACCATGGACAGCGTCAACAGCTACGAGAATCAGGTGCGCGTCAGCCGCATGGTTTACAACGACGCCGTGACCAAGTTTAACAGGGCCGTGCGCCAGTTCCCGGATTCAGTAGTGGCCGGGATGCTGCACTTCAGCGTCAGGGACTACCTCAAAGACCCGGGCGAGAAGGCAGAAATGCCGGAGATAAACATTTAGCCATGCGCAAATTCGCCATTTTCGCCGCCGTCCTGCTCCTCGCGCAGGGCGCGGCTCTCGCATATGAGCCCGCCATCCGCGACATCGACATCAGCCTCACCCTGCACCGTGACGGCTCCGCCTCCGTGCGCGAGGTCTGGGATGTCTGCGCCGCCTCCGGCACGGAATGGTATCTTGTGCGTGGCAACCTGGGAGACATCGACATACTGGGTCTCGCCGTCAGCGACGAGAGCGGAACCTCCTTCGTCAACGAGGGCAAATGGGATGTGAATCGCAGCATATCCGAGAAGGCCGGCAAGTGCGGCATCGTGCACAAATCCAAGGGGGAGATGGAGCTCTGCTGGGGCGTAGGCAGCCTGGGCAACCACAAATACAATGTGTCCTACACTATGACCAATGCGGTCAAGTCCCTCGATGACTACGATATGCTCCACCTCCAACTGGTGTCGCCGGAGCTCAGCTCCACCCCGCAGCATGTCAGGGTTCGCATCAGCGCCGAGGTCACTCAGATAGACACTTCCAACACCCGCATCTGGGGCTTCGGCTTCGCGGGCAATGCCTCATTCCAGGACGGGGCAGCCGTCTATGAGAGCACTGAGCGCTTCAGCAGCAAGAGCTCGGTCATAGTCCTGATGCGCTTTGACAAGGGCATCTTCCAGTCCGGGAGCAGGCAGGACAGGGGATTCCAGGATGCTCTGGACCGGGCGCTTGAAGGCTCAAGCTACGGCGGGGAGGACGAAGACGACTTCTGGGCCGGATTCACCCTGATCCTGTACGCCCTTGCATTCTTCGCTCTGATCTTCGCCGGAGTCAGAAGCACCGCCGCGACCAGGAAGAAGATCCTCGGAGTCAAGATGGAGGAGATCTCCTGGAGCCGCGAGATTCCGTTCGGCGGCAACCTCGCGGAGTCGGCCTGGATACTCAAGAAACTGGGAGAGGAGAAACGGAGCAACAGCCTCGCTTCCGCTCTGATACTCAGGATGATATATCAGGGCTATCTGGAAATTTCGAATAGCTCGGGCGGCAAGGTGGAGATTTCGTTCACGGGCAGGATTCCCGATGCGGCCGACAAGCCTATGCACGATCTCTACTTTATGATGCACGAGGCGAGCGGGGAGGACAGGATTCTGCAGGACAAGGAGTTCTCAAAATGGGCCGACAAGCACATCATCGAGGTCAACGCCTGGGTCAAGAAGTGCGACCGCAGCGGCAAGGAGGGCCTCATACTGGACGGCTACTACAACAATTCCAAATACACCGAAAAGGAGCAGCAGCAGGCCCAGATCCTGCTCGGACTGCGCAAATACCTCTCCGACTTCACTCTGATGAAGGAGAAGGAGACTCTCGAGGCTCATCTCTGGAAGGAATATCTGGTCTATGGCGCTCTCTACGGCATAGCCGACAAGGTGGCTAAGCAGCTCAAGGACATCAACCCTCAGCTGCTGGAGCAGGAACTCGGCTACGACTACCCTACCATCTACACGGTCATCAACCTCAACAACAGCCTGTCGCGCTCCATCACCCGCACTCAGATCGGGCAGAACAGCGGCCGCAGCGGCGGCTTCGGCGGAGGCACTTCCTTCGGCGGAGGCGGCGGATTCAGCGGAGGCGGCTGCGGCGGCGGATCAAGATAATAAAATGTCGGAGCTCAATACAAGCATACAATATTTAAGCGGAGTCGGTCCCAAAAGGGCCGCTCTGCTCAAGTCTGAGCTGGGCATTGAGACAGTCTCCGACCTCATACGCATATACCCGTTCAGGTATATAGACCGCAGCGGCATCACCCGCATCTGCGAGGTCCGGCCGGACCTCGCCTATGTGCAGATCCGCGCCCGAGTCGTCTCCAGGACGCTCTGGGGCCAGGGCTCTAGCCTAATTCCCCAGGAGGGGGAAATCCGTTTCAACGCGGTAAAGCGCTTCTCCGTGACGGTGGACGACGGCAGCGGCAGGATGGAGATGGTGTTCTTCAAGGGCATCAAGTGGAACTTCAGCCGCCTTGTCCCGGGCAGCGAGTTCGTATTCTTCGGGAAGCCCCAGGCATACGGGCAGCGCATCAGCATCGTCCATCCGGAGGTGGACGCCCCGTCCGAGAGCTCCCCTACCCAGTCCGCGCTCACGGGGGTATATCCGAGCACCGAGAAACTCAAGAACGGGGGCATTACGGGCAAGGTGATGTGCAGGCTGCAGGCCGCAGCGCTGAATCTCTGCCTGCACGAAATCGAGGAGACGCTCCCCGACTATCTAATTGCTGCAAAGGGACTTTGCCCGCTCCGGCAGGCACTGTGGAACATTCATTTCCCGAAGGACAACGACGCCCTGGCACGGGCCACGCGCCGGCTGAAGTACGAGGAACTGTTCCTCCTGCAACTGTCCCTGCTCAAGCAGAAATATATCCGTTCCCGCGGAGCGGTGGGGCTCAAGATGCCGCGCGTCGGAGACAATTTCCACGCCTGCTACAATTCTCTCCCATACCGCCTTACGGGCGCACAGCGCAAGGTGATGCACGAGATTCAGGACGACCTCACCGGGGGGCGGCAGATGAACCGCCTGCTGCAGGGGGATGTGGGCTCCGGCAAGACGCTGGTGGCGGTGCTGAGCTGCCTGCTGGCTGTGGACAACGGCTACCAGGCCTGCATTATGGCTCCTACCGAGGTGCTCGCCAGGCAGCACGCGGCAAATATCGCCAAATACCTCGCTCCGACAGGCGTGCGCAGCGCGGTGCTTACCGGCAGCAGCACGGCGAAGGAGCGCCGGGAGATACACGCCGGGTTGGAGGACGGCAGCATAGGCATCATTGTCGGCACGCACGCGCTGATTGAAGACAATGTGGTCTTCCGCAACCTCGGCCTCGCCGTAATCGACGAGCAGCACCGATTCGGAGTGGACCAGAGGGCGAAACTCTGGGCCAAGAACTCCCCCGCCCCGCACATCCTCGTGATGACGGCCACCCCTATCCCGCGCACGCTGGCGATGACCTTCTACGGCGACCTGGACGTCTCGGTGATCGACGAGCTGCCGCCGGGGCGCAAACCCGTGCAGACCATCTGCATAGGCGCGAGCCGCAAGGGGGCGATGTACAAATTTATCCGCGAGGAAATTGCCGCTGGCAGGCAGGCGTTCGTCGTATATCCGCTGATATTCGAGAGCGAGAAAATGGACCTGCAGAACCTCCAGAACGGCTACGAGGACATCGTGCGCGCCTTCCCGCTGCCGGACTACAAGGTGGCGATAGTGCACGGCCAGCAGAGCTCCGAGGAGAAGGCTTTCAACATGGCAGCCTTCGCTCAAGGGCGGGCCGACATCCTGGTTTCCACCACGGTAATCGAGGTCGGGGTCGATGTGCCCAATGCTTCAGTGATGGTGATAGAGAGCGCTCAGCGCTTCGGGCTCAGCCAGCTCCACCAGCTGCGCGGCAGGGTCGGGCGCGGCGCGGAGAAGTCCTACTGCATCCTCGTCAAGGACAACAAGACCTCGAAGGAGGCGCAGCAGCGGCTGGACCTGATGTGCTCTACGGAAGACGGCTTCGAAATCGCGGAGCAGGATATGAAGATGAGGGGTCCGGGCGACCTCGAGGGCACGCAGCAGAGCGGCCTCCCGATCAACCTCTCCATCGCCTCGCTCGCCAAGGACGGTAGCCTGCTCTCCGAGGCCAGGGCCGATGCCGAGCGCGTGCTGGAAGCCGACCCGACGCTCTCCCGTCCTGAAAATACCCGGCTGGTCAGCGAGCTCAGAAAGGACAAATACGATATCCGGGATTACAGCCGGATAAGTTAGGGCCTCCGCCTTTGGCGGAAAATGTCTATATTTGCAACATTATGAAGAAAATTGTGTACTGCGCCCTTGCGGCGACTTTAGTTATGGCTTGTACAACTAAACCTGCAGAAAGCGGCTATATCGGCCCATCTGACATCAAGATTGACAGCGGAGTGATGACCCCTGAGACCCTGCTCGCGTTCGGAAGGCTCTCCGACCCGCAGCTTTCCCCGGACGGCGGCAAGATACTCTACGGCGTATCCTACACCTCCGTCCCGGACAACCGCAGCTGCCGCAATCTCTTCATCTGCAAGCCGGACGGCTCCGGCAAGACCCAGATATCCCGCTACGCCTCCAGCGTCAGCAACGCCCGCTGGTCCAAGGACGGCTCGAAGATATATTTCATCTACAAATCCCAGATTTACGAGGCTCCGCTCAAGGGAAGCAAGCTCGGCAAGATGACCAAACTCTCCGACGTGCCGGCCGGAGTGAGCGGCTTCAGCATCGCCCCGGACGAGGCCAACATCATCTATATCAGCAGTATAAAGAATACCGCCGTCGAGCAGCCGGCGGACTCCGACCCGGCCCTCGACAAGGCTCAGGCCTATGCCACAGAAGACCTGATGTACCGCCACTGGGACCATTGGGTAACCGAAGTTCCGCGCTCCTATGTGGCTCCGCTTAACGGCAGCGCCATCACTCCGGACAACTCCGTAGACATCCTCGGCACCGAGGCTCTCTACGAACTCCCGACCGAGCCGTTCGGCGGCATCGAGCAGCTCGCCTGGGCCCCGGACAGCAGACACATAGCCTACTCCTGCCGCAAAAAGACCGGCAAGGAATACGCATTCAGCACCAACAGCTGCATCTACATCTATGACATCCCGACCGGAGAGACCGTGGCAGTCACCGACAAGGGCGGTTACGACACCGACCCGGCATTCAGCGCTGACGGCAGGCACCTGGCCTGGATTTCCATGGCAAGGGACGGCTACGAGGCTGACCAGCAGAGGCTTATGGTCTGCGATGTCAATCTCGGAGACTCCATCGAAGTCGGCCCTGTCCGCGACCTCAGCTCCACCTTCGACCACGATGTGGCCAGTCCGGTATGGCACGGTGAGGAGATATTCTTCAACTCCCTCGTCTCTGAAGGCATCCAGGGTATCTTCTGCATCGACCTCAGCGGCGAAGTGCAGCGCGTCACCGGCACTGACTGGTGGTTCGACTTCGACTCGCCGTTCGCAGTCATCGACAGCGAGAACGGTGTAAAGCTCCTCGCATCCTACGCCAGCCTCAAGTTCCCTACCGAGCTCGTGGCGGTGGATATCACAGCCGACGGCACATCCTACAACCAGATTACCGACGAGAACGGCCACATCCTCTCACAACTCGACGACATCACTTCCGAGAGCGTCATGGTGGAGACCGTGGACCACAAGCAGATGCAGTGCTGGATTACCTATCCGCCTCATTTCGACGAAAACAAGGTATATCCGGCCATCGAGATCGTGCTCGGAGGCCCTCAGGGCACAAATTCCCAGGACTGGAGCTACCGCTGGTGCTACCGTCTGATGGCCCAGCAGGGCTACATAGTCATCCGTCCTAACCGCCGCGGCACCACCGCCTTCGGCCAGGAGTGGAAGGAGCAGATTTCCGGCGACTACAGCGGCCTCAACATGCAGGACTACCTCAGCGCGGGCCGCTACATCAAGAGCAAGCCTTATGTCGGCAAGCTCGCCTGCGTCGGCGCATCCTACGGCGGATATTCAGCCTATATGCTTGAAGGTCTGCACGGTGACCTCTATGACTGCTTCATCGCCCACGCCGGCATCTTCGACGAGAAAGCCCTCTGGTACACCACCGAGGAGATGTGGTTCGCCAACTGGGACAACGGCGGACTCAAGGAATACGCCTACACCCCGGGACAGACCGGCCCTGCAGGCGACGGAATCACCTTCGGAGGGATGCAGCAGGCAGGTGCTCCGTATGCAAGCACCGCCAAGGCACGCAAGCACTACGCCAACGACCCTTCATCCATGGCCACGAAGTGGCACACCCCTATACTCTGCATCCACGGAATGATGGATTTCCGCATCCCTTACACCCAGGGCATGGCGGCTTTCAACACCGCTCAGATGATGGGAGTGCCTTCAAAGCTCGTCATCTTCCCGGAGGAGACCCACTGGGTGCTCCAACCTCAGAACTCCCTCTACTGGCATAGAACCTTCTACGACTGGCTCAGCCGCTGGATGAACTAACACAATGAAACTCAAGCAGATAATCAGTCATATCGAGACTCTTGCGCCGCTCGCGGCACAGGACGGCTTCGACAATTCCGGACTGCAGGTCGGCTTCCCGGAGCAGGAAATAAGCAGGGTGCTCGTCTGCCTAGACATTACCGAAGATGTTGTGGAGGAGGCTAAGCGCAAGGGCTGCGAACTCATACTCTCGCACCATCCCCTGCTCTTCCACCCGCTCAAGCAGGTCAGCGACATCAGCTACCAGCAGCGCTGCGTAGTGAGCGCGCTCAAGGCCGGCATCGCCATATATTCCGCGCACACCAGCCTCGACAATTCTCCGGGAGGAGTCAATTATAAGATTGCCGAGCTCATAGGTCTGGAAGACCTGCGCTGGCTCTCGCCCAAGGAGGGGCAGGATGCCGGTTCAGGGCTCATTGGCACAATGCGCAAGCCTATGACGGACAGCGACTTTCTCGATTTCGTAAAGGCCCGTTTCCGTGTCGCCTCGCTTAGGTGTTCCGAGCCTTGCGGCAAGGCGGTAAGGCGCGTTGCGCTCTGCGGCGGAGCCGGGGCGTTCCTGCTTCCGGACGCTATACGCGAAGGCGCGGACTGCTTCGTCTGCGGCGAGTTCCACTACCACGACTACTTCGAGAGCGGGGGCGTACTCCTCGCCGAACTGGGTCACTACCAGAGCGAGCAGTTTACCTCCGAGCTTCTGCGCGACTCTCTGCGAAGCGCGTTCCCGGAGCTCCAGGTATCTATAACAGAGATAGATACAAACCCTATAAGATACAGATAATGAATCCCAAATACACAGAAGACAGCATAGTCAGCTGTTATATGTCCGACTGCCACCACCTGCTCAGGCCCGAGTCCTTCCTCGACCTTGCGCAGCAGCTCGCAGTCAAAGCCGCCCAGGTGCAGAGTTTCAGCGATGACGCGATGAAGAAGTTCAACTGCGCGTGGATACTCGCCAGGATGCAGACCCGCTTCGAGCGCAAGGTCCGCTTCGACGAGAAGATACGGCTCGAGACCTGGCACAAGGGGCTCAATGGGCTCTACTTTGTCCGTGACTATCAGCTGCTTGACTCCTGCGGCGAGGTCGCTGTCAATTCAACAAGCTCCTGGATAGTGATGAATCTCGACACCCGGCACATCTGCCGCGACGACGAGGTGATGTCGCTGATTCCCCAGGAGGCGCAGAGCGCCGACTCCGCCGTAGAGACTCCCTGCCCCAAGATTACATTTCCGAGAGGAATCGAGCCACAGGAGATTGGCACGCACCGGGTCAACTGGTCGGATGTGGACTACAACGGCCACGCCAACAATGTAAAATACACGGTCTGGGTGCTGGACAATCTGCCGCAGGAACTGGTATTCGGGCACTTCCTCCGCGAAGTGAGCATCAACTTCAACAAGGAAGTCCGCCCCGGCGAGACCGTAAGCCTATATCACACGGAAGCTGACGGCGCGCACATTGTCGAGGGCCGCTGCGGCGACCATCAGGTATTCATCGAAAAGCTGATTTTTGAAGACTAAGCTTTCTTCTCCGGGCGGAGTTTGGCATATTTGAGCAGGAGCAGTTTCTCCCCGAAAGCGTCGAAGTTGATGACGGCCTTCATATCGGGAGCACTGCCGCTGAGTTTGAGTATCACGCCCGCCCCGAATTTCTCGTGTTCGACTCTCTCGCCGACGCTCAACTCCCTCATATCCACTGCCTTGAAGTTGGGGTCAATGCTCTGTAGAGGCTTCTTCCGGTTTTCGGCTACCTGCTTGAAGAACTGCACCGGATCGCTTGAAGGCTTGCGCTTCTCGTAGCTGACGCGGGACGACTGCCCATAGCCGCCGGGAGAATTCTGGCCGAGGCGGTCGAGCCTGCCGCCGCTGAAGCGGGAGCCGAAACCTCCCCACTCGTGTGTGATGCCGGAGTCGTCAAAGTCCTCATCTTCAAGCGGATTCTCGATATACTGCGGGTCTATTTCCTTGATGAAGCGGGACGGAGCATTGCTCTCGTGCTTGCCGTTGCGCATCCTGGTCCCGGCGAACGATAGCTCCACAGCCTTGCCCGCGCGGGTGATGGCCACATAGAAAAGGCGCCTCTCCTCCTCGACATTCTGCGCGCTGGAGAGCATCGAGAGACTCGGGAAGAGGTTCTCCTCCAAGCCCGCCACGAAGACATAAGGGAACTCCAGGCCCTTGGCGGAATGGACGGTCATAAGTGCCACCTTGTTATCTTCGTCCCCGGTGGAGACATCCACGTTGCTCAGCAGCGACACGTTCTCGAGGTAGTCGTCGAGAGTTACGGTGCCCATCGGTTCGTCCGAGCCCTCGGCCTCCATCTGCCTGTCCTCGATAAAGGAGGCCACGGAGTTGAGAAGTTCATCGATATTGGCTATCCTGGCCTGGCCCTCGATGCTGGTGTCGGACTTATATGAGACATAGAGCCCGCTCTTGTCTGCTATCATCTGAGCCAGTTCGTGCGCATCGGTAGTCGGGACGAGCTCGGACAGGGCCTTGACCATCACGCAGAAAGGCTGCACCTTGGGCACGCTCTGCGCCGCCTGGAAGAGCGATGTGCGGCCCTCGAGGGCCTTCATCTCCACCTGGCGGAAGGTGGTGTCGCCTATGCCGCGGGCAGGTTTGTTGACCACCCTGCGGAAGGACTCGTCATCGGAAGGGTTGACAGCGAGCTTGAAATAGGCCATGAAGTCCTTGATTTCGGCGCGGTCGAAGAAGGAGTTGCCGGAATATATCATATACGGCACATTCCTGCGCCTGAGCTGCTCCTCGAGCACGCGCGACTGCGCGTTGGTACGGTAGAGTATCGCGAAGTCCTTGTAGCGGCAGTGCGTCTCGCGCATTCTGGACATTATTTCAGATACTATCGACACGGCCTCGTCGCCCTCGGTAAAGTTCTTCAGGAGTTTTATCTTCTCTCCGGTCTCGCCCACCGCGTAGCACTTCTTCGGGATGCGGCCCGCATTGTGCTCGATGAGGGAGTTGGCGGCATCGACTATGACGCCGGTGGAGCGGTAGTTGCGCTCCAGACGGAAGAGCTTGCACTCCGGGTAGTCCTTCTTGAAATTGAGTATATTCTCGATTTTTGCGCCGCGGAAGGCGTAGATGGACTGGCTGTCGTCCCCGACCACGCAGATATTGCGGTGGAACTGGGACAGCTTCTTGAGTATCAGGTACTGCGCATAGTTGGTGTCCTGGTACTCGTCCACCATAATGTATGAGAAGCGGTCGGCGATTGCAAGCAGGGCGTCCTTATTGTCGCGCAGCAGGTAATTCATATTCAGGAGGATGTCGTCGAAGTCCATCACTCCCGCCGTCTTGAGTTTCTGCTGGTAGAGGGCGTAGAGCTCGCAGAGCCGCGGACGGCGGCTGTGGGCGTCGGCCGTCATCAGCTCCGGATTGCTCCGGTAGCCGCCCGGGGTGACGAGGTTGTTCTTCGCCATAGATATTCTGGAAAGGACATCCTTCGGCTTGTAAATCTTGTCATCGAGACCCATCTCCTTGATGCAGGCCTTGATGGCGCTGGTGGATTCGGAGGTGTCGTAGATGGTGAAGCGCTCCGGGTAGCCAAGCGAGGCGGCGTATTCCCTGAGGAAACGCACGAACACCGCGTGGAAGGTGCCCATCACCAGTCTGCGTGCCGACCTTTCACCGACCATGTCGGCGATGCGGGACTTCATTTCGCCCGCCGCCTTCTTGGTAAAGGTAAGCGCAAGTATGCGGGAGGCTTCTGTGCCCCCTGCGAGTATGTATGCGATACGGCTGGTAAGTACTCTGGTCTTGCCGGAACCTGCTCCGGCCACTATCAGCACTGGTCCCTCCACACATTCGACCGCCTTTTTCTGCTCTTCGTTCAGTCCCTGAAGAACGGCATTCATTTTCTCCGTCATAACGCCGCGAAATTACGAAAAAATGAGTAAATTCGCAGCGCATTTTGCAAATCATATTAATGTCATCATAAATGTCACAAAACATCGTTTTGAAAAAAGGTCTGAACATCCCTATTACGGGAGAAGCAGAACTTCGCGTCTCCAAGGCGATTGCTCCGGGCATTGTGGCGGTCTGTCCGACCGACTTCAAGGGTCTCCTGCCTCGACTTCTGGTCAAGGAGGGAGACTCTGTGCTCTGTGGCTCTCCAGTCATTGCAGACAAGAAGAACGCTGACATCCTCCTGACCTCTCCGGTTAGCGGTACGGTCAAGGAACTTGTCAGGGGCGACAAGCGCAAGCTGCTCGCGGTCCTCATCGAGGCCGACGGAGAGCAGAAGAGCGTAGATTTCGGAGCGAAGGACGCTGCCGGTCTGAATGCGGACCAGGTGCGCCAGTCACTCCTGCAGAGCGGTCTGTGGCCTTGGCTCGTCCAGAGGCCATACGGCATCATCGCCGACCCTCAGATTAAGCCTAAAGCTATTTTTGTATCGGCATTCAACACCGCTCCTCTCGCGGCAGACACCGAGTTCTGCCTCGCAGACCAGCTCAAGGCCATCCAGGCCGGTGCCGACGCTCTGGGCAAGCTCACCGACGGCGGCGTTGTTGTCAGCCTCGACGGCTCGCTCCCTTCTTCAGCGTTCGCGAAGCTCACGGGCGTAAAGCTGTATAGCTTCAAGGGCAAGCACCCGGCAGGCAATGTCGGAGTGCAGATTAGCCACATCTCCCCTATCCGCAAGGGCGAGACCGTGTGGACAGTGTCTCTCGAAGGCCTCGCCGCCATCGGCAGGCTCTTCACCGCAGGCCGTTATGACGTGCGCCGCAAGGTAGCCGTCACCGGACCTATGGCCATCGAGCCGTCCTACATCGAGACCGTCCCGGGTATGCCTCTCAAGGAGCTCGCTCCTTACTACGGCGGCGAGCCTGCAGGCATCCGCTTCATCGGCGGAGACCCTCTCAGCGGCCGCAACGCTGGGGCCGAAGGCTATCTCGGATACTTCGACACTCAGGTCACCCTCATCCACGAGGGCACGGAGCAGGAGCTTCTCGGATGGGCACGTCCTTTCCGCTGCAAGCAGTACAGCCGTGACCACAGCTACTTCTCCTGGCTCACCCCGTGGAAGAAGTACGACATGACCACCAACCTCCACGGCGGAGTGCGCGCGTTCCTGATGAACGACGGCTACTACGCCAAGGTGCTCCCTATGGACATCTATCCTGTCTATCTCACCAAGGCCTGCCTTGCGGGAGACATCGACAAGATGGAGCAGTTCGGCATCTATGAGGTGCTCCCTGAAGACCTCGCAGTCTGCGAGTTCATCGACCCGAGCAAGAACAATATTCAGGACATCATAGCAAAGGGCATTGACCTGATGCTCAAGGAAATGGCTTAAAGGTATGAACAAGATTTTCGAAAAAGGCGGCTCCCTTCACTGGCTGCACTCAACAGTTGATGCTTTTGAGACCTTCCTCCACGTCCCGGGCACTGTGACCCTCAAGGGTTCACATGTGCGCGACGCCATCGACCTCAAGCGCATCCTCATCATCGTCATCGTGGCCGCAGTTCCGGCAGCCCTCTTCGGCATGTGGAACGTCGGCTATCAGCACAGCCTCGCCATCGGAGAGACCGGGGTCAACATCCTCGGCAACTTCTGGTACGGCTTCCTCAAGGTTCTCCCTCTCTATCTGGTATCCTACATCGTAGGTCTCGGCATCGAGTTCGCCTCCTGCCAGATCCGCGGCGAGGAGGTCAGCGAGGGCTACCTCGTCTCAGGATTCTTCATTCCGCTCATCGTCCCTGTGGACATCCCTCTCTGGATGCTTGCAGTGGCCGTTGCGTTCGCGGTGATCTTCGGCAAGGAGGTCTTCGGCGGCACCGGCATGAACATATGGAACCCTGCACTTCTCACCCGTGCCTTCCTCTTCTTCTCCTACCCTAACTACATGTCCGGCTCAGACTGCTGGATTGCATACAGGCCGGGCGAGAAGCTCGTGGACGGCTTCACCGGAGCCACTCCGCTCGCCCTTGACGGCGCTTCAGCCCAGTACGGCACCGGTTTCTGGGACCTCTTCATCGGTACGGTTCCGGGCTCAGTCGGAGAGACTTCAACGCTCTGCATCTTGATCGGCGCCATCATCCTCATCTGGACCGGCGTCGCAAGCTGGAAGATTATGGCAGGCTGCGTTGCCGGCGCCCTCGCAGTGGGTCTCATCGGTGACCTGGCAGGCGTCACGAGCATTCCTTGCTATATGCAGCTGCTCTACGGCGGATTCGCATTCGGCGCCATATTCATGGCCACCGACCCTGTGACCTCAGCCCAGACCGAGTGCGGCAAGTGGATTTACGGCATTCTCATCGGCGCACTCTGCGTGCTGGTAAGGCTCTTCAACCCTGGCTATGTCGAGGGTATGATGCTCGCCATCCTGCTCTGCAACACCTTTGCACCGCTCATCGACCATGTTGTCGTCAATATCCACCTTTCCCGCAAGGCAAAGAACATTAAAGTCGCATAGATATGAATACTAACGGAAATGTCTATACAGTCATCTACACGGCAATAGTTGTCATTGTAGTTGCAGCGGCGCTCGCCTTCACGGCAATGACGCTTGCCCCTAAGCAGGACGCCAACGTCAAGGCTGAAACTCTCACCCAGATGATGACAGCGGCCGGCATCGAGACTGCCGCCGAAAGCAACGACGCAGTGCTTCAGAAGTACTCCGAAGAGATTGCGCAGGCCTTCGTCATCAACCTCAAGGGCGAGAAAGTACGCGATCTCGGCACCGAGAAATCCGGCATCGAGCTCATCGACAAGCTCAAGCCGCAGAATGTGGCCATCACCAAGGGCGGAGAGCCGGCGCTTCCTGTCTATATCTTCAAGTCCGGCGTGACCGTCATCCCTTGCTACGGCGCAGGCCTCTGGGGACCTATCTGGGGTTACATCGCCCTGCAGCCTGACCTCAGGACCATCGCGGGCGCATACTTCGACCACTCCAGCGAGACCCCGGGTCTGGGAGCCAAGATCAAGGACGACCCTTCATTCAGGGCTCAGTTTGTGGGCAAGAAGCTCGACCTGGACGCAGCCAAGTCTTTCAGCATCGTCAAGGGCGGCGCTCCTGAAGGAGATGAAAGCGCTGTTGACGCCATCACCGGAGCCTCCATCACCAGCCAGAAGCTCGGCGAGTCCATCAACACCTGGGTGGCAGCCTATGCTGAATATCTTCGCAACAATACAGTTGCAGAAACAAGTACGGAGGAATAAGTTATGAGCAATCTTAAAGAAACAATCCTCAATCCTATACTCAAAGGGAATCCGGTAACCGTCCTGATTCTCGGTATCTGCTCCTCTCTGGCCGTCACCGTACAGCTCAAGGGAGCCTGCGTGATGGGACTTTCAGTGATGATCGTCACGGCGCTCTCCAGCTTCGTGGTCTCACTGATGAGAAACACCATTCCTAACCGCGTTCGCATCATCGTGCAGCTCGTGGTAGTGTCCCTGATGGTAATCGTAGTCGACCAGTTCCTCAAGGCGTACTCCTACTCCATCGAGAAGCAGCTGTCCGTCTATGTGGGTCTTATCATCACCAACTGTATCGTGATGGGACGCATCGAGGCGTTCGCTCTCGGCAACAAGCCGATTCCTTCCTTCCTCGACGGACTCTTCAACGGCTTCGGCTACGCCATGATTCTCATTATCGTGGCATTCTTCCGCGAGCTCCTCGGAAGCGGCACCCTCTTCGGGATGCGCGTGCTTCCTGAGGCTTATATTGCTAACAACCTTGTGATCCTGCCTCCGTTCGCCCTCATCCTTCTGGGATGCCTCATCTGGATTCAGAGGGCCTGCGACAAGGATCTTCAGGAGAAATAATAACAGCGAGACAAGATGGAATATATCAATTTGTTCGTCAGGTCAATCTTTATTGACAATATGATCTTCGCATACTTCCTCGGTATGTGTTCATACCTGGCAGTATCGAAGAACGTGAAGACGGCCAACGGTCTCGGACTCGCCGTTATCTTCGTGCTTTTCTGCACTCTTCCGCTCAACTACCTCATCGACAAGTTCCTCCTGCTTCCGGGAGCTCTCTCCTGGATCAGCCCGAAGTTCGCCGACGTGGACCTGAGCTTCCTTAGCTTCATCATCTTCATCGCGGTGATTGCGGCGTTCACGCAGCTCGTCGAGATGATCGTGGAGAAGTATCTCCCTTCACTGTACTCTTCGCTGGGTATCTACCTGCCGCTTATCGCGGTCAACTGCGCCATCCTCGGCGGCTCCCTCTTCATGGAGCAGAAGGACTTCGCAAATGTCGGAGAGTCAGCCGTCTATGCCCTCGGCTCTGGTATCGGTTGGTACCTCGCCATCGTATGCCTTGCGGCCATCCGCGAGAAGATGGCGTACTGCAATGTGCCTAAGCCTCTCAAGGGTATCGGCATCACCTTCATCACCGTGGGCCTTATGGGTATCGCGTTCATGATTTTTATGGGATTCAGCCTTTAGGAGGACAGAGATATGAGTACAACGATTATTGCAGCTATCGCGATCATCACGATCATCACGGTTCTCCTTGTAGTCATCCTGCTTGTAGTCAAGGACAGGATTACTCCTAAGGGGACCATCAAAATCGACATCAACAACGGCAAGAAGGAGCTCAATGTAACTCCAGGCAATTCGCTGATGAGCACCCTCGCCGGCGAGAAGATTCTTCTCCCGTCAGCCTGCGGCGGCAAGGCGAACTGCGGCCAGTGCAAGGTCCAGGTGCTTGAGGGCGGCGGAGAAATTCTCCCTACCGAGGTAGGCTTCTTCAACCGCAAGCAGATCAAGGACGGCTGGAGGCTCGGCTGCCAGGTCAAGGTCAAGGAGGACATGAAGATTCAGGTTTCCGAGTCCGCGCTCTCAGTCAAGAAGCTCGAGTGCGAGGTCATCTCCAACCACAATGTGGCCACCTTCATCAAGGAATTCACCGTCAAGCTTCCTGAGGGCGAGCATCTCGACTTCAAGAGCGGCGAGTACATCCAGATCGACATCCCTGCCTATCATCTGTATTTCAAGGATATAGAGGTGGAGCCGGAGTACCGCAAGGACTGGGAGAAATACGGATTCTTCAACCTCGAATCCGTCAACCCAACCGCTACCGTGCGCGCCTACTCAATGGCCTCTTACCCTGGCGAGAAGGGCATCATCAAGCTGAATGTCCGCATCGCCACTCCGCCGTTCGACCGCAGCGTGCCTAAGGAGCAGGGTCCTAAGCTTCTTCCAGTCAACCCTGGCATAGCATCATCTTATGTATTCACCCGCAAGCCGGGCGACAAGGTGATGATCAGCGGCCCTTACGGAGAGTTCCTCCTCCCGGAGAATGACCCGGACAACATCGAGTACATCTTCGTGGGCGGCGGCGCCGGCATGGCACCTCTCCGCAGCCACATCATGCAGCTCTTCAAGACTCTCAAGACCGGCCGCAAGGTAAGCTACTTCTACGGTGCGCGCGCACTCGTGGAGGCCTTCTACCTCGAGGACTTCGCCGAGCTCGAGAAGGAGTTCCCTAACTTCAAGTTCCACCTGGCCCTCGACCGTCCGGACCCTGCAGCAGATGCAGCCGGAGTGGCCTATACCCCTGGCTTCGTGCACAATGTGATGTGGGAGACCTACCTCAAGGACCACGAGACTCCGGAGGACATCAAGTACTTCATGTGCGGTCCTCCTATGATGGTGGCTTCAGTCAACAAGCTGCTCGACTCTCTCGGAGTTCCAACGGAAAATGTCCTCTACGACAACTTCGGCGCATAGTTCTGCTTCGATATAGTTTTGACACAGCCCCGGGCCCTTCGGTCCGGGGTTGTTGTTTTCACTGCGAGCCCGAGCCTGCGGTTGCCGAGCTTATCGAAGCATCGAGGAGGCAGTCGAAGCAACCGGCCCGGAAAAGGTGCACTTTCGTCCGGGGAGGGGTGACAAAAATTATTCTTTATAAAGAAACAGATAAATCTGCAAAATGTTTTTTTACAATCGCTCGGAATACGGAAAAGGCTAGATAGATTTGCAGCAACAAACTCATAATTGTATGGAAAACTTCAAGCACCAGAAGAGCCGGCAAATCTTATCCGACCGGTTTCAGAGCGAAGGCAGTCTGCCAGGCCGCCGGTACCTTTCAGTCATTGTTTATAGCTTGCTTGTACTCTTGCCGGCTCTCCTGGTATCTTCGTGTGAGAAGGCAGCCGCAACGCCGGGCGGACCGGACGAGCCTGAGCAGGAAGTCAGGGACTCCGCTATAACGCGCATCACATTTACGGGCACTGACCGGCCGGTCGAAAGGCTGGATGTATTCATATATGAGACGGCGGGAGTTCAAAAGCTCGAGAAACATCTCGTGCTCGACAGCCTGCCGTCGTCTCTTGAGGTATATCTAAGTGAGGGCGACAAGCTGATAGCCGCCATCGCCAACAGCCCCAAGAAGTTCAAGGAGACGGCGATGGAGCGCTATTCGGCGGTATCGCAGATAAGCTACCTCTTCAGCGAGGACTCCACGGAGCTGCCGATAATGAGCGGCGGCGCTGAAAGTTCGGAACAGGAGGCAGAGATTGAGCTGACGCCGATGCTCTGCGAGGTCGTCCTCAGCACAATCACCAACACGATGGAGGACTATGAACTGCTGGAAGAGCCGCGGATACGGCTGAGAGGCATCAACTCCGCCGCGAAATTCTTCGGCGACTCAGAATATCTGCCGGAGGAAACCATCGACAAGGGAGCCTGGACGTCGCTGCCATACGATGTGGGATATTATCCGCAGGAGCCGGGCACGACCTTGTACTGCTACCCGAACCAGACGCCGGAAAGCACCATAGGGCAGGACAGGACCTCGCTGGAACTGGAATGCGGCATCAAGGGTAAACGATACAGTTTCACCGTGGACCTGCCTCCGTTCGGCCGGGCCGCAAAGACGGAAATCGAACTCAGCGTGGACGGGCCGGGCTCATTTTCATACGAAGTAAAGCAGGAAGAATAAGAATCAGATTACGGCCTCGAAGCGCTCCGGTATCCGAACGATTATCACGGCCTCGAACATCGCCGGCTTGTTCCAGGCAAAGGGCGAGCGCACCACATTCTGAGCTCTGCGAGCGCAGCGCACCGTACTCTCCCACTCCCGGGCAGGCCTTTCGCTGACCTGGTAGATGGTGCGGGCGCGCTTGTGTAGATGCCTGACCCAGCCCGCATCCACGAGTCCCTTGTCCTGCATTTTGCCCTTGATTCGCTCCAAATCCACGCAGCCGAAATGGAAGAGGAAAAGCCCCTCGCATATATGGAAATTGCCCCTCCGCGTGCGGTGGAAGCCGGAGCCCCACTGCACCGGGCGCAGCAGCACCGTGGACTTGCTGTAACGGGTGGAGAGCCGCGCATAATGACGCTGGCTAAGGAACGGACGCGAGCCGTCGATGGCCGCCTCCTCGCCAAGTTTCTGTCCCACATCCACTCCCAGCCCGGAAATCGACGGGCAGCGGGTCGCGGGGCGCGAGGAGAGGAACTCCGGCAGCGACAGCCCGAGCGCAGGGTCAACTACAAGGAATTCATCTACATCTGTGCCGATGACCATCTCATAACCCTGGGCGAAAAGCTCCGCAGCGCGCTCGGAGAGGAAATCGATCCGTCCCCTATCGGCACGCTGCACATTGCCCTCTATATGCTCCACCGCCTTGACATTCACCCCCTCGCAGAAGTCGGGCACTTTCTGGTCCAGCCCATCCAGATAGACATTGAGATTGGACTTCCCGAGCTGGGCACCGTAGTACTCAACCCACTTGCGGAGGAAGAACTCATCGTTCCTCACCATGGTCAATGCGGCGATGCGTTTCATATGTATTTGGCTGTAAATGTATTGGCTTTCTTCAAATCTTCCGGGGTACCCGCAAATACGAGTTCACCTCCCCTGTTGCCGGCATCCGGGCCGAGGTCGATGACCCAGTCCGCAGCGCGGATCACATCCGGGTTGTGCTCAACCACCACGAGCGAGTGCCCGGCGGCGAGCAGCGCATCGAACGCCTTGAGCAGCTTCTCGACATCGTAGAAATGCAGGCCGGTCGTAGGCTCATCGAAGATGAACATTATCCTGTCCTGACGGGAGCCGCTCTTGCCGATGGAGAGGAAGTATGCCAGCTTGATACGCTGGCTTTCGCCTCCGGAAAGGGTAGAGCTACTCTGCCCCAGTTTGATATAGCCAAGTCCCACATCTTGAAGCGGTTTAAGCTTTGCAGCAGCGGAGCGGGCGGCTTCTTCAGGGCCGGCGGAGAAGAACTCCACGGCCTCATCGACGCTCATATTGAGGATATCATCCACATTCTTGCCGCGATAGCGCACCTCCAGCACCTCCGGCTTGAAGCGCTTGCCACCGCAGGATTCGCAGACCATTTCCACATCCGCCATAAACTGCATCTCGATCCGGACAATCCCCTCCCCCTGGCATTCCGGGCAGCGTCCGCCCTCGGTATTGAAGGAGAAGTAATTGGCACCAAAGCCGTTGATTTTGGCGGCCTGCTGGTCGGCGAGCAGCTTGCGGATGTCGTCGTAGGCCTTGAGATAGGTCACGGCATTGGAGCGGGTGCTGCGCCCGATAGGGTTCTGGTCCACATATTCCACCCGGGTGATGCGGTCGAGGTTGCCCTCCAGCCCCCGGAACGCGCCCGGACGCTCACTGCCGCTGTCGAAGCGACGGCAGAGTGCCGGGTAGAGGATGTCCCCTACGAGCGAAGACTTCCCCGAGCCGGACACGCCGGTCACGACAGTCAGCGCCCCGAGCGGAAAGCGGACATCTATATCCTTGAGATTGTGCTCCATAGCGCCTTTGACCATGATGGAATACTGCCATAGGCGCTTCTCCCTGCGGTAGCGTACGCGGCTTCCGTAGAGGTACTGCAGGGTCAGGGTATCGCACTTTGCAGGCAGCACTGACGGACAGCCCATATAGACTATCTCCCCGCCGTCCTTGCCTGCAAGCGGGCCCATATCTATCAGCAGGTCAGCGGCGCGCATTATCTCCTCGTCGTGCTCCACCACGATGACGGTGTTGCCTATGTCGCGAAGTTGCTTAAGGACTGATATAAGCTTCTCTGTATCACGAGGATGCAGTCCGATGCTCGGCTCGTCTAGAATATACATCGAGCCCACCAGGCTGGAACCAAGCGCCGACACGAGGCTTACCCTCTGGCTCTCGCCGCCGGAGAGGGTGTTGCAGGCGCGGTCGAGGGTAAGGTACGAGAGCCCCACATCGCGTATGCACTTGAGTCTGGAAACAATCTCAGCCAGCGGTTCGGCGACAATCGTCCGCTCCTGCTCGCTAAGAGGCAGATTCTCAAAGTATTCCAGAGCCTCGTCGGCGTTCATAGAGAGCACCTCGGCTATGTTCCTGCCGCCCACTTTCACCCAAAGCGCCTCTTTGCGCAGACGGCTGCCCCCGCAGGAGTGGCAGGTCGCCCGCCCGCTGAAGCGGCTGAGCATATATTTGTATTGAATCTTATATTTCTGGGTCTCGACCCAGTCGAAAAATTCATTTATCCCCACTATCGAGTCAGGGTCGCCCTCGACGGAATGGCTGTTCCATATCGTGTCGCGCACCTTCTTGGAAAGGTTGCAGTACGGCTCGAAAATCGGGATGCCGTAGCGGTCCGCCACTTTGATGAGATGGTCCTTGAACCAGCCCATCTTCTCCCCTCTCCAGCAGGCAATCGCCCCGTCGTAGACGCTGAGCGACTTGTCCGGCACCACCAGGTCCTCGCTGACCCCGATAATCTTTCCGAGACCACCGCAGACCGGGCAGGCCCCGAGCGGGGAATTAAAACTGAAAAGATATTCGTCGGGCACCCTGAAACTTATGCCGTCGAGTTCGAAGCGGTTGCAGAAATCCCTGCGCGCGCCGCTATCCGTGACCACGCTCATCCTTCCGTTGCCGCGGCTGAAGGCGTCCGATACGGAGGCGAGAAGCCTTGTGCGCTGCTCCTCATCAGGTACGCCGGAGAGCCTGACTCTGTCTATAAGAAGCATAGCCTCGGCGGGATAGGCCCCGTCGAGCTTGAGGACATCATCTATCTTGACCGGGGCGCCGTCGGCATAGAGCCTGCTGTAGCCGTCCTCCTTTAGCTGGAGCATCAGTTCCACCTTGTCCTCTCGGGCGGGCCAGTCAATATCGGCGAGGATGTAGCAGCTACCCCCCTCGAGCGAAGCGATATGGTCCAGCACATCGCCTACGCCGTCACGGCGCACTTCCCGGCCGGACAGCGGCGAGAAAGTATGCCCCACGCGTGCGAATACAAGCCGCAGATAATCATATATTTCCGTGGTGGTGGCCACGGTCGAGCGGGGGTTGCGCACCGCAACCTTCTGCTCTATAGAGATGGCTGGCGGAATGCCCTCGATGAGGTCCACGTCCGGTTTGCTCATCCTGCCGAGGAACTGCCTGGCATAGGACGAGAGGCTTTCCGAGAATCGCCTCTGTCCCTCCGCAAAGAGGGTATCAAAGACAAGGGAAGACTTGCCCGAGCCGGAAACCCCGGTCACCACGACAAACTTCCCTCTCGGTATACTGAGCGTCAGATTCTTAAGATTGTTGACTCTGGCACCCTTGATTATGATATTCTCTTCCACTTATGCTTCTTCCTTCTCTTCTTCCTTTTTGAAGCGGGCAATCCAGTCGCGTCCCCAGAGCACCCAGACCGCCGCGCAGCAGCCGCCCAGGAATATGAACGCCACGATGGTTATCATCTTCTGCGGTTTGCTTGCCTTGAGCGGAAGCACCGGAGGCTGCATCACCACGAAGACCGGAGTCTCCATCTGCACCTTGGCCTTGCCCATCTGGAACTGCTGGGCGCAGGAATTGTAGAGCTGGTAGGCAAGACGCATCTCGTTCTGGAGCCTCTCCTGCTCAATCAATACGCTCTGTAGCACCACGCCCTTGTTGGCATCGACATAGCGGGCATATTTCTTCTGGGCATCATAATATGAAGCCTTGGACTCGTCGTAGAGCTGCTCGTAGTACTCGAGGTCTTTGCGCGCCTTCTGTGTACGGTAGTCGGAGACATAATTCTGAAGCATCTCGATGACGGTATCGGCTATCTTTTTGGATACGGAAGGCGACTGGCTGTTGACCGTGAGAGTCATCACATAGGTCTTGGTGTCCACATCGATATTGACACTGCTCGTGATGGCCTTGGCGATGGCCGCCTGCTCGGGGGTCAGCGCATAAGGATCGAGCTCGGCATAGCCCTCAACAGGTTCGGTCTTTTCCTTGAAAAGTCCGACAAACCAGCCCAAAGCCTTGAACGGCGCAGCCAGCACTGCATTCCACCACGGAGACTTCGTCTGATCCTTGAGATAGGTGTAGTAGTCGGATGTCACAGACTCGCCGGTCTCTTTGTCATTATACTGCACTTCCACGGAGAAAAGATCCGTAATGAAAGGGCTCGACGAGACGATATCCGGATAAAGTTCCGGATACAGGGCGTCGTTGGTAGTCATATTGACATTGGCACCGAGCATCGAAGCCAGCGAAGACATGGCGCTGCTGGCCTTGGACACGAGTTCCGGAGCCAGTTTGGAGCTTACCGTATATTGCTTCGGTGTGCTGAATGCTATGACGATTCCCAGCACGGCCGCGATGCCGCACCAGATGAGGAGGAATTTCCAGTTCTTGAGCAGCTTGAGCAGCAGCTCCATCACATCGACCTCGCCGTTCTGTTCTTCAATTTCTGCCATAATGCGAATAATTTGCGATGATTCAACTGCTTACCAGAGCCTTGTCAGCACTGCCAACATATATACGAGACTTGAGGTCGAGCTCAGGATTGATGCCCATTCTGTGGCGTTGGTGGCCTTGCGCTCCGGCTTCGCCGGCACGACTATGGTGCATCCCGGCTCCACCTTGGCATTATTGAGAATGTTCCGGGAAGCCTTGCCGTTCTGGTAGATTACATAGACGCGGCTGCGCTTGCCCCTGTCGGTGTATCCGCCTGCGGCGTTGACATAATAGGACACAGGCTTGCCGGACTTGAACACTACCGCGTTCGGGGACATCACCTCGCCCACAATCTGCACGGTGTTGACGAATTCCGGCACATTGACGGAGTCGCCGTTCTGAAGAATTATGTCCGAATTACCGCCCTTATGTTTCATAGCATAATCGAGATCCACGGCGATGCTGTATTCCCGATCGACCGTGACTGCAAGGCTATCCGCAACCGAGCGGGAGAGCTTGTCAACCGATGCATCGAGGAGTTTCGAGTCCATAGAAGAGTTCCTCTTGCGGATAAGCACGGCTCCGCGAGGGTTGGCATTGCCTACGAATCCGCCGGCACGCTCCACCAGATGCGAGAGCGTTTCGCCCTCATAGAGGATGGCATACCTGCCCGGGAAAGCCACATTGCCGCGGATTTCGATAAACTCCTGCGGCCTGTAGCCCGGGCTGCGGCGTACCGACACGACATCGTACGGTCGGAGGACAAATCCGGCATCTCCACCGATGGCGAGACCGTCCCTGATTGCGAAGCTGTAGGCCAGCGCGAGGGTGTCGGACCAGGTCATCGCGGCCGCGTCATAGACCCTGCGGGTCACATCGACCCTCGAAGTGGATGCGCCGTCCAGCAGACCTCCGGCCTGCAGGATGAGGTCTTCGACCGTGGTATTTTCGGAATATGGATATTCTCCCGGGACGGCCACCATTCCGTTGATGGTGAGCGTGCCCCTGTCCTCGAGTTCATAGATGCCGGATACGACCAGCACATCGTTCTTGCGGAGCAGAATGTCCTCTGCTGTGCCGTCGGCAATGGCTCCGATATTGACCGGAACGGTCTCAAGGCTGAGGTCATCCTTCTCCCTGAGGAGCACCGCCCTGTCGCGGAAAGCGTCCTCGGTGAGTCCGCCTGCGGCATTGAGCAGCTGACGCACCGTCGCAATGTCGCCCCCGAACTGGAATTCTCCCGGACGGAAGACATAGCCCCTGACTTCCAGCCTGTTGGCGTAGCGTTCAAGGTTGGAGCCGACTGTCACGACATCGCCGTCCTGCAGCTCGCAGGAGCCGAATTCGGAGCTGCGGACAGTGAGAATCTGCTTCTCATGCCCAGTGCTGCGGACGATTTTGACATCGTCGCGGTAGGCAGCGCTGGCGAATCCTCCGGCATATTCGATGAGTTTGTCGAGGGTCTCCCCCTCCTTGATTTCATACTTCATCGGCATCTTGACATCGCCCTCTATCGTGACGAGCGCCTGATACGGCTGCACAAGCACCACATCCCCCTCCTTCAGAGTGATATCGCAGTCCTTGCGGCCTGTGAAAAGGAAGTCGTATATGTCTATCTCGGCCAATTCAGCGCCGTCGCGCACTACTTTGACATTTCTAAGACTACCGCTGCTGTTGACACCGCGCGCACGGTAGATTGCATTGAATACCGTCGTGAACGGGGAGAGGCGGAATGTGCCCGGAAGATTGACCTGTCCGAGGACATTGACCTGAATTGTCCGGATGCGGCCGAGGGTTACACTGAAATTGGAGTCCGACACGCCCGCGTACTTGCCCTTGAGCTTGCCCTTGAGTTTGGCGGCAGCTTCCTTGACGGTCAGTCCGCTAAGCTGCACGGGGCCCACCTGACTGATGTTGATACGTCCCTCCGGGGAGATAAAGCCGGTGATGGTGGCCTCGCTGACGCCCCAGATTTCTATGATGACTTCATCGCCCGGACCCAGCACATAGCTATCCGGAGTCGCGACATTCTCGTTAGGCTCGAATGACAGACTGGTACGGTGTCCGAAGATGTCGTGACCGAAAATCGGGATGCTGGCGGAAACGGTGTCGGCGACATTGCCGAAGACTTCGCCGTAGGCATCGGCCGCCGTGCTTTCGGCCTCGCTGGAGTCACCCGTCTGCGCACTGGCCCGGGAATCCCTCTCGACAAGGCTGCCGGACGCCGCCATAGCCGCGACCGAGCCGGTCTTGCCGTCGGTCTTGTTCTGATACTTTGCCTTAATCCTCTCTGCCTGCTCCACGGTCACTCCCTGGGCAAGCAGTTCCTTGGTAATTACTTTTTGGCTCTTGCCCTCGGCGAGCGCATTCTGCACATACTGCACGACCTGGTCATCCGTCATCTGGGCGAATACCGGGCAGGAAAGCATCAGAAGCAGTCCCGCGAGCAAAAAATAAAGTCGTTTCATTATCCTTAAAGTGTTCTTGTCAATATATGTGTGCGGCACGCGCCCTATGCGGCATTGTGCCATAATTATACAAAAATAGATATAAATTGCTTCCAATCCAAATGGCAGGGCCGGATATTGACGCCGATTGTCCGGAGCACCGCTCAGTTTGCCGCGCTGTTTCGGGGACGCGCCGCAGGACGGGGAAAAATTTTAGGAAAATTTCATCTCCGCGCTTGCAGATTCACAAATAATGCCTATATTTGCATCCGCCTTTCGGAAAGGCAACCAGTCTGGTGCGGTAGTTCAGCTGGTTAGAATGCCGGCCTGTCACGCCGGAGGTCGAGGGTTCGAGTCCCTTCCGCACCGCAAGAGAGTCGCTGATTTCAGCGACTCTCTTTTGCGTTATACGGAGGCGCGGACCGGCTTTGCTACGACGCCAACCACGCCTAGATGGAGAAACTCTGCCGCGTGTGCACGATGGAGATTCATTGAGCGGCAGGGCTTACCAATTACAATCCTGTCACTATTTTTATATGCCTCATCTTCCTGCCTATGCAGGTCGACGGGACTTTTTCTTTCTTTATATACACCTCTGACAATATCTTCACCCTTATGCCATATTCCTTCTCCAGCTCCTTAACCTTCCGTATGAATCTCCTTCCGTGAAAAAACGGGAAGTGATCCGGCTTGCCCAAAATCTCTGCATTGTATAAATGTATCATCTCGTGCAGCATCACATCCCGTAATGAGTCTTCATCCCATAATGCATTGCTGCTTATCCATATTTTGCTCTTCATCCCCTCACATAAGCATTTCCCCAATATGTGATCTCCGCTCTCTATGTGAGTGAAGAATGTGCCGAATTTCTTACATACCAGCTCACCCTTGAAATATTCTACATTGTATCTGTCGAATAATTCCTTAATATATTCATTGCTTATCTTTTCCATTTTTCAATGTGTGTATAAGGGAACGATATCAACATCTACTTCAAATAATGTGCGCATTAGGGACTTCACCCGGAAAAACCGAATCATAAAACCCAAAGTTCATCTTATTATACCGGAGCGGCGGGGTGGACGATCGGGCATTATCTTGACGGGAGATACATCGCCCTTTCGTTCGCCTTCCTGAAGTCGTCGTATCCCGGCACGGCCACGCCTTCGAGGCCGGTCCCGATCACCTTCTCGATGATGTCGAAAGGGTAAGGATTTTTTCGTGAGTAATCATAAGCTGTATAATGAATTTGTCAATTTTTGCACGGGGAAGTGAACAGCTTAATGATAATTGCCTAATTGTCGCCGTGAAGGTAGGTAAGGCGGCGCCGGATACTAAGATGTCGGTTGGAAACTGCACTTTTCTCCAAAAAGTGTCGGTTCTAACCGACACTTTTTGTATATTTGCAGAAAATCAATGAATTATGGACTCTCTCTTTTCAAAGCACGACCGTTATTACTCTGAGACATCAACGGAAATTGTCAGAGAATGCATCAATGAAATAGATTGGGATGCCCGTCTGATTTCCATTCAGGGGCCTAAAGGAGTAGGAAAGTCAACTCTGATCAGACAATTCATAAAACTGAATTATCCTCCCCACTCCAGAAAGGCGTTGTATTGTTCTATGGATTCCCTGTATTTCAGCAGCCATAGCATCAGTGAACTCGT
>CAVJHI010000011.1:0-54751 GCA_963649415.1 bacterium | reverse complement strand
TGAAGCGACTCCGCCGGGGACGGCGGGGGAGGAGACTCCGCAGGTGAGGATAGCGGGAGTGGCTCGGACAGTTCGTCCGCCACTCCGGCTGTCGATGAAGACTGGCTGGAGCTGCCTTCGGGCAGGGACGGCAGTCAGTACTTGGTGAATACATATTGGAGCGGCAGCACGCGCAATTATACTCACCTCTACGATACCGGGATGATGACCTCGCTCTGGACTGCCTATCCGCTGAGCAGCAGCTATATGGGCAGCCTGAGCAGGCCCGACAGCTGGTCCTACAGTCCGTCGATTGACGAGAAGTATCAGGTCAATGTGACTTCGCACAGCTATTCCAACAGCACATATTCCCGCGGTCATATGATTCCGAACGCTTCGCGAAACAGCGATGCCACGATGCAGAACCAGGCTTTCTATGTGACCAACCAGGTGCCGCAGATTCAGAACAGCTTCAACGACGGCATTTGGAACAATCTGGAGAATGCGGTGCAGGGACTGGCGAAGAGCACCAGCTCGGAGACCATCTATGTGGTGACGGGCGTGGCGTTCCGCAAGACCGGCGGCTCGGAGACGATCAGCTATGTCACGCCTAGGGATGCCACATCGCAGAATGTCCCGATACCGAACTACTTCTACAAGCTGGTTCTGCGGGTCAAGACCTCAGGAAGTACTGTGACGGATGCCAGCACGGTGGCGTTCTGGTTTGAGCACAAGACCTACAGCGACTCGTACACCAACTATACCGTGTCGGTGGACCAGGTGGAGGAGTGGACGGGCTTCGACTTCTTCGTCAATCTACCCGATTCCGTTGAGGCCGCCGCCGAGGCGCAGAACACCTCCTGGTCGGAGTTCTACGCATTCTAGCTAATCCCCTGTCGCTTCGACAGGCTCAATGACCGCAGGCCCTTCGAGGCTTCGACAGGCTCAGCAACCGCGGCTCCTCGACAAGCTCGGGGGCCGCGGAATTTGCATATTATCCGCAGGAGCAGTAAATTCGCGGACTTATTAAAATCAAGTATAGACATCCAACATCTTTTTATGAAAAAGATAAGCTCTTCCTTTGCGCTGGCGCTCTCCGCCGTGCTAATGCTCGCCGGCTGCACCAAGCAGTCATCCCCGCAGCCCAATGACCCTCAAGGCACACCGTTCGAAGTCGCCGCCCTCATCGCGCAGGGTGCCGATGACGGATTCCGCGCAGACTGGGCAGAGAACGACGCACTCAACATATTCCACGCCGAAGCCGATGCCACGGCATACTTCTCCGACGGCGAATTCAAGATTGACGCGGCACTCAACGGCAGATTTTCGGGAGAGTTGAAATCGGAACCCGAGGCGGGCGGGACCTACGACTGGTATGCGTTCTACCCGTACAGCAGCGCCAACAAGTCCCCGGCAGGGCTGAGCGCGGAAGTCTTCGGCAGCACCCTAATCGGCGGCAGAGCTCAGACCCAGACGGGCAACAACTCCGCCGCCCACCTCAGCGCCACCGGCAGCCCTCTCTACGGCGTGGCCAAGGCGGTAAAGGCGGACGCGACCCCGCACTTCGAGATGAAGCAGCTCGTCTCGGCAGTCTGCGCGGAAGTGAAGAACAAGGGCGCAGAGCCACTGACTGTCAGCCAGATAGCCTTTACCTCCACCGAAGATATCGTCGGCACATATTATATCGATTTCACCGGCGCGGCACCTGCATTTACGAGCACTGGCGCGGATGATGTCAGCAACACAGCGACCCTCAGCGTGAGCGGAGCGGAAGCCATAGCGGGCGGAGAGTCTGCCAAATTCTATATCGCAGTCAAGCCGCACAGCGCGGCCGCCGGCTCTACTCTCAAACTCTCCGTCAACGGGGAAGAGCAGAGCTGGAAGCTGGACAAGGACGCCAATTTCGAGGCTGGCAAAATCTATCCGATGACAGTCGAGCTCGGCAAACCGGACGAGCCGGTAGAACCAGTATTCGGCAGCACCGTCATCAGCAACTGGAACGAGCTCTTCGGCACTTCATACAACGGCTCCACCGGCTCGGCAAGCGTCAGTCTGTCAGGTACTAAGGACAATGTGACGATTGCCGTCTCCAACGGCAGCTGCCAAAACAACGGCTATGTCAAAAACAGCGAAATACGCCTCTACAGCGGTTATACGATGACCATTTCAGTGCCGTCAGGCAGCAAGATAAGCGGGTTCTCCACCACCATCGGAGGGAAGACTTTCGGCGGCGGCAAGGTCAAGGCGGACTGCGGCAATCTCAGCATCAGCAGCGGCGCGCTCAGCTGGAGCGGCAACTCCGAAAAGATTGTCCTGAGCATTTCCGGCACGGGGTCTATGGCCACTATGACCATTACCCACAATGCCGGTTCGGGCGACAGCGGCGACGGCTCCGGTGACGATGGCGGCGACTCCGATAAAGGCGATGGAGATGATGGCGACGGCGGAGATGACCACGGCGACTCGGGCGACGATGGCGATGATCACGGCGGCTCCGGCGGCGTAGATGGAGGCAAAGCCGCCATCGATGAGGATTGGCTGGAGCTTGCTTCCGGTCTGGAGGGCAGCCGATATGTGGTCAATAGCTTCGTCGTGGGAGGAGTGCGCAACTACACGCATTTCTACGACACCGAGATGCTGACTTCCCTTTGGACGGCTTACCCGCTCAGCAGCAGCTATATGGGCTCTTCTTCAAGGCCAAGCTGGTCCTATAATCCTAAGATTGACGAATCCCTGCAGGCCCATGTCGCCTCAAGCAGTTATTCCAACGGATATTCCCGCGGACATATGTGCCCTAACAGTTCGCGCGCCGGCAACTCCACGATGCAGAAGCAGGCATTCTATGTGACCAACCAGGTGCCTCAGCTCCAGAACCAGTTCAACGGAAGCATCTGGAACGACCTCGAGATTGCAGTGCGCAATGTCGCTTCCAGTTATGGGGAGATTTATGTGGTGACCGGCGTGACTTTCAACAAGCCGGGCGAGAACCTGAGCATAAAATATGCGACCCCGAGCGGTGATAAGTCGCAGAAAGTCCCGGTGCCGAACTATTTCTACAAGCTGGTGCTGAAAGTGAAGACCAATTCTTCCGGCACAGTGACTTCGGCGAGCACGATAGGGTTCTGGTTCGAGCACAGGAACTATGCGAAGAGCGAGGAGTACGATGAATTCGAGGTCAGCGTGGACCAGGTGGAGGAGTGGACGGGCTTCGATTTCTTCGTGAATCTCCCGGATGCGGTGGAGAAGACTGCCGAGACCAACTCCAGCTGGGCCACTTTTAAGAAGTTCTAGAAGCGCCCTCCCGCCAATTTTCTCCATAAAACCATCCGTTTTATGGAGAAAATCTCTATATTTACCGACAGTTAGCAAGTAGTGCATTATGGAGACAAGAGAGAATTTCGGCAGCAGGGCTGCCGTCATAATGGCTTTCGCCGGCTCGGCGATAGGCCTCGGAAACATCTGGAGATTCCCGTATATGGTGGGAGAGTACGGCGGCGCTGCGTTCGTGCTGGTGTATATCCTATGCTCATTCCTGTTGTCCTTGCCTATCTTCCTCGCTGAATCCGTGGTAGGCCGCCGAAGCCGCTCCAACGCCATCGGCGCGATGAAAACCCTCGCCCCCGGCACCGGCTGGAAGGTCTTGGGATGGATTTCGGTACTCACCCCGACCATCATCGTCTCCTACTATAGCGTCGTGGGAGGCTGGGCTTGCGAATATTTCGTCAAGTCGTTTGGGCTGCACTTCGGCGAATTCGCCCCGTCCGGTTGGAATGTATTGATATACAATACCATATTCCTCGGGATTTCGGCTGCCATCGTGGCGTTCGGGGTCAAGGGCGGCATCGAGAAATTCAGCAAGTTCTCCATTCCGGCGCTATTCGTGCTGATTGTATTGATTATGATTTATTCTTTGAATATGCCGGGTTCGGGCAGGGGAGTCGAATACCTCCTCAAGCCGGATTTCTCCAAGCTCAGCGCCAAGACTTTCACCTTCGCGCTGGGGCAGAGCTTCTATTCCCTCTCCCTCGGGATGGGCATAGTCCTGACATATTCGTCCTATGTCAAGCGGAGCGAGAACCTGCTCAAGGCGGGCGCAGGCACTGCGATTGCCGACCTGATGTTCGCGATTCTGGCGGGCTTCGCAATAATGCCGGCGGTATTCGCTTCCGGCATTGAGCCGAGCAGCGGCCCGGGTCTCGTTTTCCAGACCCTGCCTAATGTATTTATCAGTATGGGAGCGACTTCCGTGGCACTGAGCTCCATCGTTGCGGCCATATTCTTCTTCGTGATGATAGTGGCGGCGATGACTTCCACGGTCTCGCTGATAGAGGTGGGGGTGGCGTTCCTTACCGAGGAGACCGGCCTCAAGCGGGGCCCGGCCTGCGCGGTGGCGTTTGCCGCCATCTGGATTCTGGGACTCGTCAGCGTATTCTCCATCAATGCGTTCGGGGCGATTGACGCATTCTCCTCCAACTTCCTGCTCACCATCGGGGCGCTGCTGATAGTGCTCTTCGTGGGCTGGAAAATGAAAAAGGAGGATGTGCGCGACGAGCTCACCAACGGCGGCACCGCCAACGGAAAGTGGTTCCCGCTGCTCTACTTCTCCATCCGCTACCTCGCCCCCGTCACCGTGCTGGTAATTTTCCTGTCAAATCTTATATTCTGATATGAACAAAAATCTGCATCTTGCATCTATCTGTGTCAAAGGCGGTTATGAGCCAAAGAACGGCGAGCCGGTAGAAGTGCCGATCGTCCAGAGCACAACTTTCAAATATGACAATTCCGAGGAGATGGCGATGCTCTTCGACCTCAAAAAGGAGGGCTATTTTTACACTCGCCTGCAGAATCCGACCAACGACGCCGTGGCGAAGAAAATCGCGCAGCTCGAAGGGGGCGTCGGGGCAATGCTGACCAGCAGCGGCCAGGCGGCCAATTTCTATGCAGTGTTCAACATCTGCGGCGCCGGCGACCACATCATCGCATCCAACGAGATCTACGGCGGCACCTACAACCTCTTCGGCGTGACCCTCAAGAAGCTGGGAATCGACTGCACCTTCGTCAATCCTACCTCCAGCGAGGATGAGCTCCAGGCGGCGTTCCGCCCGAATACCAAGCTCGTCTTCGGGGAGACCATCAGCAACCCGGGCTGCGCGGTGCTGGATATAGAAAAATTCGCCCGTGTAGCGCATCGTAACGGCGTGCCTCTTATCGTGGACAACACCTTCGCGACCCCTATCAACTGCCGTCCGTTCGAGTGGGGGGCCGATATAGTGACCCATAGCACCACCAAATATATGGACGGAGTGGCGAGCCAGGTGGGCGGCGTTGTAGTGGATAGCGGCAACTTCGACTGGATGGCGCACGCAGAGAAATTCCCGGGGCTCTGCACCCCTGACGCGAGCTACCACGGCCTCGTCTATGTGGAGGCTTTCGGCAAGATGGGTTATATGACCAAGCTCGTGGCGCAGCTGATGCGCGACCTCGGCTCCATTCAGGCTCCGATGAACGCATACCTGCTCAATGTGGGCCTGCAGACCCTCGCGCTGCGTATGGAGAGGCACTGCAGCAACGCGCAGAAGGTGGCGGAATTCCTCAAGGCCGACCCGCGCGTGGCCTGGGTACACTATAGCGGACTGGAAGGTGACCCTTACTACGCTCTGGCGGAGAAATACCTCCCGAACGGCTCCTGCGGCGTGATGGCCTTCGGCCTCAAGGGCGACCGCGAGACCGCAATCAAGTTTATGGATTCGCTGAAGATGATAATTATCGCGACCCACGTGGCCGACGCGCGCACCTGCGTGCTTCATCCTGCGAGCCACACCCACCGCCAGCTCTCCGATGAGCAGCTCCGCGAAGCCGGCATCGCTCCGGACCTCATCCGCCTCTCAGTGGGCATCGAGGATGTCCGCGACATCATCGCCGACCTCCAGCAGGCTCTGGAGAGGATATAGGCGCTGGATAATATAACTTAGGGGGGCTTGTTGATGTGTATTTACAAGTCCCCCTAAATTGTTTGCCGGCCCGCTGAAGCGCCCGGGCTAAGATGGTCTAGTCGTCCCAGGCAGCAGCCGTGGTAGCGCGATGCAGGCGCCAGCTCTCCACTGCCTGGGAGATATTGATGATGAAGTCGCCCATCTTCTCGAGATTCTCGAGAAGGTCGATATAGACCACGCTCTCGAAGTAGTCGTTGCCGCTGCTCTCAATCTGATGCATCTCCTGGTCGCGGAGCTCGTCACGCTTGTTGTTGATGTCGATTTCGGCATTGAGGGCATTGTCGATATTGGTAATCGTATCTCCGTTCTCAAGGTTGTAAATCATTGCATCGTAGGCCCTTGAGACGAGCTCGATCATTTCGTAAACCTTCTTCTTGTGGTCCTCGGAGAGTTTCTGCCCCCTGGAGATAGCCCTTGAGAGCTGGCGGCTGATGGCTTCGCCGCTGTCGCCGAGCGACTCGAGCTCCCCGACTATCCTGTAGGTGGATTTGATTTTGAGCTCCGAACTCTCGCTTAGGCTCTCGCGGTTAATCTTGCCGAGGAAGCTGACCACCTCATACTCGATGCGGTCGGAGATTTCCTCATACTTGACCAGTTTCTCCCTCCACGGCTCATATGCCGACTCTGAGTCCGAAGCCGCTACCGCCTCCTTGACATAGCCGAGGCCCTTGCGCATGATTTTCCCGAAATGGCAGACTTCCTTTTCCGCCTCGGTGATGGCGAGCTCCGGCGTGGCGATGAGGCCGGCGTTGATATAGACCAGCTTGTCTATCGCATCGGCGCTAGGCTTGTCCTTGATGATTGCGCGGACGAGCTTCTCGATGAGCGGGATAAACCAGATGAGGATTAAAGTGTTGATAAGGTTGAACACCGTGTGCAGCATTGAGATGCTGTAGAGCGGGGTCTCATCGCTGCCGCCCATGCCCAGAGCGTTGATTATCAGCTCAATCAACTTGGTGAAGTACGGGAAGAGCGCGACCGCCCAGATGACGCCGAACACATTGAACACCGTGTGTGCCAGGGCCGCCCGTTTGGCGTTGACATTGCCGACCGCCGCCGCGATGTTGGCCGTGATGGTGGTGCCGATATTCTCACCGAGCACCATCGCCGCCGCCATGTCAAACTGTATCCAGCCCATATTCAGGATGATGAGGGTCAGCGCTACAGTGGCGCTGGAGGACTGGAGAATGAGGGTCAGGACCGTGCCGACCAGCACGAAAAGCAGTACTGAGAGTATGCCGTGGCCGGACCAGGAACTGATGAAAGAGAGAATTTGAGGCGACGACTCGAGGTCAGGTACGGAGTTTTTCATAAATGAGAGACCGAGGAAGAGGAGGCTGAAGCCCACCACTATCTCTCCGATGTCGCGCCACTTGCCCTTCTTGGAGATGCTCATTATGAAGCCGACTGCCATAAGAGGCACGGCGAGGATGGAAATGTCTGCCTTGAATCCGAAGAGCGAGATGATCCAGGCGGTGAAAGTGGTGCCGATGTTGGCACCCATAATTACTCCGATCGCTTGAGTCAGCGTGAGAATGCCGGCATTGACGAAACTGACCACCATCACTGTGGTGGCGCTGGAGGACTGGATGACTGCAGTGACTCCGAGGCCGGTGGCGACTCCCTTGAGAGGATTGGAGGTGATTGAGGAAATGAATCTGCGAAGACCGTCTCCTGCGGCCTTCTGAAGTCCGGAACTCATCAGGTTCATTCCGTAGAGGAACATTCCGAGGGCTCCGATGAGGGTTAACAAACCGATTATCATTACTAACTTGTTTCTGGCGGCAAAATTCGGAAAAATCTGTCGGATAAAATATATGCCAAATCAGATGTAACAAATATTTAACATCGGCCGTCATTTTATTGAGGGGGAAATGATAACTTTGCACAGACCGAAATATGGAGAATATGGCCGAGATACTTATAATCGAAGACGAGGCGGATATCCGCGAAATCCTGACATTCAACCTGGAGAGCGCCGGGTACAGGGTGCTGGCGGCGGAGTCTGCGGAGCAGGGGCTGAAGCTCCTCTCCTCCGGGACCGACCTCATCCTGCTGGATGTGATGCTTCCGGGGATGTCCGGCTTCCAGCTGGCTCACAAGCTGCGTCAGGACGGAAGCTGCCGTATTCCCATAATTTTCCTCACGGCCCGCGGCACGGAGAACGATGTGCTGACCGGATTCTCGGCAGGCGCTGACGATTATATCCCCAAACCGTTCTCCATCAATGAGGTGCTCGCCCGCGTGAAGGCTGTGCTGCGGCGCAGCGGCTCCGAGGTCTCCAAGCCGGAGACGCTGGATTTCGGCGGCCTGCACATTGACCTTGCCTCCGAGACGGTGGAGCTCGACGGGGAGACGCTCCAGTTTTCCCGGAAAGAATTTGACCTGCTCGCCCTGCTCGCAAAGCACCCGGATACCTATTTCTCCCGCGCCGCGCTGATCTCCGACCTCTGGAAGGACGCCCCGTATGTGCTTGACAGAACGGTGGATGTGCATATCGCCCGCATCCGCGGCAAGCTCGGCAAGTACCACGACCTCATCCGCAACAAGACCGGATTCGGATATTATCTAGATTCGCATTATGACATACCGGAATAAGCTGATATTCACCATTTCGGCGGTATTCGTGGTGTTCGCGCTGATTACCGTCAACCTGGGACTGGTGAGCGAGGACGGTTACCGCCGCGCCATCATCAAGTCCCGTCTGGAGAGTTATGCCGATATGGTGGCGAAGTCCGATTCGCTGCCGAATGTGCTGCGCTATCTGCCTGGGGACATTAGGGTTACGGTAATCGGGGAGGACGGCGCCGTGCTGCTGGATTCTTCGCTGCCGCTACCGGAGATGGATAACCATCTGCAGCGCCCGGAGGTCAAGGATTGCCTCAAGGACGGCATCGGCTCTTCCATCCGCAAGTCGGAGACATCCGAGCAGAAGTATTTCTATTTCGCTAAGGCCTACGACGGGCAGATTATCCGCGTGGCGCAGCTTTTCGAGGTCAATCTCAGCAAGTTCTTCAGGACAGACTGGATGTTGATACTCAGCATCTTCTTCCTTTTGGTGCTGGCGTTGGTGACGCTGATATACCTCTCCGACAGATATGAGCGGCAGGAGGCGGAGCAGGCGGACAGGGAGACCCGGCGGCTCAAGCACGAGATGACGGGCAATATCTCCCACGAACTCAAGACTCCTGTGGCGAGCATTCAGGCCTATCTGGAGACCATCGTCAACCATCCGGAACTTGACGGGGAGAAGCGACGCCTCTTTATCGAGCGCTCCTATCTGCAGTCGCTGCGCCTCTCCGATATGATTACGGATATCTCTCTGATTACCAAGCTGGAGGAGGTGCCGGAGCAGTTCAAAATCAGCCCGGTGAATATCCGGACGGCGCTGCTGGAGGTGGCGGACGAGATGTCGCAGTCGCTTGAGAGCCACCGGATTACGATTGACAATCAGCTGCCGCCTGTCTGCGTGCGCGCCAATTATCAGCTCGTCTATGCCATCTTCCGCAACCTCGTGGAAAATACGCTGAAGTATGCAGGCGACGGGAGCGCGGCGTCCGCTTCCTGCACAGTCGAGGAGGGGGAGTACCGCTTTGACTATCACGACAATGGAGTCGGGGTGAAGAGCGAAGACCTCGACAGGATATTCGAGCGCTTCTTCCGCCTCGATGCCGACCGCGCCAAGCCTGTCGGCGGCTCCGGCCTGGGCCTGTCCATAGTCCGCAACGCCGTCCTCTTCCACCACGGCACTATCCGCGCCTACTGCGTCCCCGGCGGCGGCCTCGGATTCAGCTTCACGCTTAAGGATTTGAAGTAGCCCCGGCCCCTCGACAGGCTCGGGGGTCGCGGTCGCTGAGCTCAGTCGAAGCGCCTGCGGTCGCTGCCGAATCTTGCAATTCCCGTTCAGCCGACTGTGCCCTGTGGGGCCGTAGGATAAAGGATAGGCTGAATGTCGGCCGCCTTTAAGCCTTCGACGTTCAGCCTAGTTCCGTCTAGACAGCCCTCAGCTGCCACATGCCCTGAACGCAAATTGTAGAAAATGGGTCGATGACTTGGCGGGCACTTTTGCCGACGGATAAACTTAATCGCTTATCTTCAAGTCAATACTTGCAAAGCTGGAAACTATTCCCTAAGTTTGCTGCATGGACACTTATGAAAACTTCAATGCGCCGGCCGGGTCGGAGATGCGGGCGGCGAGGAGCGACAGGCCGGTGAACGGCTACGCTCACATTTATTCTGACGGGACAAACGTCAGTAGTCTTTTCAGGTCTCGCGAAGACTTTATCTACGGGATGAATGCGATGGCGATAACGGCGTACAGCTGCGGTATCTCCATTCTCACGATGCAGCTTATGGAGACCCATTTCCATTTGATAGCCCGGGGCAAACTTCAGGACTGTTCGGCGCTCGCCGGTAAGATTGCCGTAAAAATGCAGGCATATCTTACCAAGACAGGCAGGCGCTTTGCGGTCAAAGGGCAGTTGAAAGTCTGCAGTGACCCCATATCTGCAGAGACTGAGTTGAAGAGCAAATTTATCTATGTCTATCGCAATGCCATCAGCGCCGGTTTCCAGATAGTGCCGTGGAGATATGAGTGGGGAGCCGGTGACATTTATTTCGTGGACCACGGCAGAATGGCTCATGAAGGGAAAAGAATTGATGAATTCCCTGTTCTTGCGAGGCGGTCGATGTTTCATACCGGTTTCGATCTGCCGAAAGAATGGCGTTGCAACGGGGAGGGTATGTTGCTGCCGCATAGCTATATGGATTGGAGCGCGGTGGAGGCCTTGTTTAAAAACCCGAGGGTATTCATCGCATTCATGGCTCAGAAAAAGGACATCGAGGCCGCCATCGACTATGAATGTTCTTCCGTAGCAACGTTCAGAAAGTTGTCCGAGACTGAACTTAGGCATGAAGCCAAGGCCCTGTGTGTCAAGATGTGGGGCTTAACTGCGCTGACTAAGGCCAGTTTGGAGCAGCGTATGGCAGTCGCACAGAAACTTTGGGGCGACAGGCGCACATATTCTCTCTCTGTCCTGAGCCGTGTCACGATGGTGGACAAGGAGGCGCTCGAGGCAATCTTCGGAAAGAGGAGTTAGAATCCGTAACCGGCTCGCGACTGTCTCTCGGAAGGGCGGCCGAAAAATTACTACCTTTGCCGTACGATGAAAGACAGTGAACTCAAATTCGACAGGAGCTGCCACGCCCTGTATAGCGCGAAATGTCGGCAGAAAATTTTGGACTGCATAGCAGCACACTACCCCGAGGAACGCCGGGAGGAGGTGTTCTCGGCAGTGCAGCGGCGGTTCGTGGACTACCTCAAGGACTACCGCACCGACCTAGGCGGCAGCAGGAATTTCCATAACGGGCTCTGCGGCACCTACGACTGCATCGCCGTGTTCAGTTACTATGTAGTCTGCCGGGATGTCAGCTCGTTTGCCGAAATCGAGCGGATGTACGGCGAGCTCTTCCTCGGCTCGTTCGGGAGACTGCGCTTCGTCGACTGCAACAGGAAGATATTCAGGAAGTTGATGCACCGTTCATTCCTTCTTGCGGAGCGTCGCTGCCGGAAATGGAAGGACTACGATATGAGGGTTGAACCGTATAGCGGCGAAGGGCCGATAAGGTATAAATTCTACTCCTGCCCCGTTGCTGAGTTTGCCCGCGACCACGACCTGCTAGACATTCTCCCGGCGCTGTGCAATGCCGATTATGCAGGAATGGAGTGCCTGCACGCGCGTCTGGTCAGGACCACCACGCTCGCCCGCGGGCCTTACTGCGACTACGCCATCTGCGGAGATAAAGATCCCTACCTAGAGGAGCACCCTGAATACCACGACCCCTCCGGCGCCCGCTGGAATAGGTAATGGCTTCTCTGCATCTGATGATGAGCGACCCTACGAATATCTGCGGCCCATTTTCTACAATTCGCATGCAGGGCATATGGCCGCAGACTACGCTCTAGAAGAGATAAGGCTGAATGTCGGCCGCCTTTAAGCCTTCGACGTTCAGGCCATTGGGCATTCTACGGCCCTGTGGGGCATTTAAGGCTGAACGGGAATTGTAAAGCTCAGCAACCGCAGGCTCCTGGGCCGTGGCAATCTGCTCTAGAGGGCGCTCAGGACGAGATTCGCCCGGCCAGTCCCCCTTTGCGGGGCGGGGGTGGCCGCGCCAATCCTTATTCTACGGGCTTCTGCGTTACTTTCGCCCGGCCAGTCCCTGTAAGCCGAGCGGCGTGCGAAAGCCGCATATAGCGCTAAGCTATCTGCGGCTTTCCAGGGCGCTCGCGGCGGTCGGAGTCGTCGAGGCGGCGCGGCTGCATCTTGCCTTCCTGCAGCTCCTTCCAGGCGATGCGGTTGCGGTAGATGTCGATGGCGGTGAAGATGGCGGCCCTCATCGAGCGGGCGTCGGCTTCATCGCGGCCTGCCATCTCGTAGGCGGTGCCGTGGTCAGGGGAGGTGCGGATGACCGGAAGTCCGGCGGTGAAGTTGACACCGTCCTCGAAGGAGAGCGCCTTGAACGGGGAGAGTCCCTGGTCGTGGTACATCGCGAGGGTGGCGTCGAAATTCTCGTAGTGGCTCAGACCGAAATAGCCGTCAGGGGAGAACGGACCGAAGGCGAGAATGCCCTCCTCCGTGGCCTTGCGGATGGCCGGGATGATGATGTCCTGCTCCTCGGTGCCGAGCAGTCCGCCGTCACCGCTGTGCGGGTTGAGGCTGAGCACTCCGATGCGCGGCTGGTCGATCACGAAGTCCTGCTTGAGGGACTCGTTGATCAGGCGCAACTTGCTGAGTATCTTCTCCTCCGTTATCTGCGCCGGCACATCCTTGAGAGGGATGTGGCCGGTCACGACGGCGAGCTTGAGGCGGTGGCTGACCATAAACATCGCCACATCCTTGACTCCGAACGCGTTCTGGATATATTCGGTATGTCCCGGGAAGCCGAAGCCCTCGTTGGACATAGCCTTCTTGTTGATAGGGCCGGTCACGAGCACATCGATCTTGCCTTCCTTGAGCTCGCGGACAGCGGTCTCGAGCGAGAGAATCGCGCCTTTGGCGGACTCGGCGGTGGCCTGTCCCGGCTCTGCAAAGGTGCTGTCCGGCAGACAGTTGACTATATTGATGCGCTTAGGGTGAGCCTCGGTAGCGGAGGTGATGGCGTTGGTGTCCATCTGCTCGATCTCCGGGATGGACTTGCGGTAGAAGCCGAAGAGCTTGGAGGAGCCGTAGATTACCGGGGTGAACTGGTCGAGTATCCTCGGGTCGGCCAGCGCCTTGATGATTACTTCGTATCCGATGCCATTGGAATCACCCTGGGTGATGCCTACTATAATCTTGTCGTTCTGCATATGTATTCAATTTAATGTTCTTCAAATAGCCCCTCCTCCGCCTTGGAAGAGAGATACCCTTCGTCGTCCGGCAGCCCCGGCAGCGAATAGGCCTCCACCGCCAGGCGGTCGCAGCGCTCGTTCTCCGGATGTCCCGCGTGCCCCTTTATCCAGTTGAACTTCAGCGAGAATCGGGTCGCGAGGGCGTCGTACTGCGCCCAGAGGTCCTGGTTCTTCTTGCGCTTCCAACCCTTGACGATAGTATTCACCACATAGGTGGAATCGCTGAATACCAACACTTCAGCCCCGTCCCAGCGTATCGCCTCCAGCCCGCGGATCACGGCCAGCAGCTCCATCCGGTTGTTGGTGGTCAGCGCGTAGCCGCCGGAGAGCTCTTTCCGGAGTGAGCCGCACTCGAGCACGACTCCGTAGCCTCCCGGGCCCGGATTGCCGCTTGCGGCGCCGTCGGTGTAGAGATATATGGGCGGTTTTGTTGGCATTTCCTGCAAATTTAATTATTTTTGCGCGATAAAGAATCAAAATGGGAAAGATGCGTTCGATAATGGTCACGGGCGGCGCCGGCTTCATCGGAAGCCATGTCGTGCGTCTGCTGGTCAATAAATACCCGGAATACCGGATTGTCAATGTGGACAAGCTGACCTATGCCGGCAACCTCGAGAATCTCAAGGACATAGAAGGGGCGGCTAACTACCGTTTCGTGCGTGCCGACATCTGTGACTTCGACGCAATTCTCTCGCTGATGCGCGAAGAGAACATCGACGGAGTGATACATCTCGCTGCGGAGAGCCATGTGGACCGAAGCATCAGGGACCCTTTCACTTTCGCCAAAACGAATGTGCTGGGCACGCTGTCCCTGCTGCAGGCCGCAAAGCTGTACTGGGAATCCCTGCCTGAGAAATACGAGGGCAAGAGGTTCTACCACATCTCCACCGACGAAGTTTACGGAGCGCTGGAGATGAACCGTCCCGAGGGCTGCCCTGGCAGCGGAGAATGCGGGGGCGGGCCTTTCGGCGACAAATTCTTTACCGAGGACGGCAAATACCAGCCGCACAGCCCGTACAGCGCCAGCAAGGCATCGAGCGACCACTTCGTGAGGGCGTTCCACGACACCTACGGGATGCCTACCATCGTCACCAACTGCTCCAACAATTACGGGCCGTACCAGTTCCCGGAGAAGCTTATCCCTCTCTTTATCAACAATATCCGTCACCGCCGTCCGCTCCCGGTCTATGGCAGGGGGCAGAATGTGCGCGACTGGCTCTATGTGGAGGACCACGCCAGGGCGATAGACCTCATCTTCCATAAAGGCAAGGTGGCCGACACCTACAACATCGGCGGCTTTAACGAGTGGAAGAACATCGACATCGTCAAGACCCTTATCAGGGTGACGGACAGGGTGCTGGGCCGTTCCGAGGGAGCCGACGACGACCTCATAACTTATGTGACCGACCGTGCCGGACACGACCTCCGCTACGCCATCGACTCCACCAAACTCAAGAACGAGCTGGGCTGGGAGCCGTCGCTGCAGTTCGAAGAGGGCATAGAGCGCACCGTACGCTGGTATCTGGACAACCAGGAATGGATGGACAGGGTAACGAGCGGCGAGTACGAGAAATACTACGAACAGATGTACGGGGGGAGATGAGAATTTTCGCTAAACTGATTCTGATTGTCCTGATTCTGAACTGCACTGCCCTCACCGTGGCGGCACAGTTCGCCCTTGAGCGTCCGGACACCCTCAATGCCAAAATCGACAGGGCCCTTAGGCGCGGACCGGATACCGAGTTCAGGGTGACGCAGATCATCGCGCCCGCAGTGCTCATCACCGGCGGGGTCGCAGTGCACTGCTTCGCCCACGACAGCTTCGACAACTATATGCGGGAGAGAACCCAGGCATGGAGGGGCGAAGCTCCCAAAGCAATTATTGACAATTACATACAGTATCTCCCATACGCCTTCGGGCTGGGACTCGGCGCCCTCGGCGTGGAGGCACAGCACAGATTCGTGGACAGGGCGATAGTAGTCGGCATCTCCACGCTGACGCTGGTCGCTGTCACGCGCACGATGAAGACGGTAATCAATTCCCCGAGGCCTGACGGCTCCGATGCCAAGTCTTTCCCGTCCGGACACACTGCCACGGCATTTACCGGGGCCGAGCTGGTCCGTATGGAATACGGCTGGGGCTGGGGCATCTGTGCCTATGCTCTCTCCACCGGGGTCGGCCTGCTGAGGATGAACAACGACAAGCACTGGGCCAGCGACGTGATCGCCGGTGCCGGCATCGGCATGCTCAGCGCCCATGTGGGAGAATGGCTGCTCAACCCGACCAAACGGCTCTTCCGGATGGATGTCGCAGTGCTCCCCGAGTACGACCCATACACCGGAGCCGCCGGTATAAATTTAGCCTTAAAGTTCTGATTATCAATTTATTACGATGACTACCCCCCCCTCAAAAATCAATATGTTAGAAAAGTTTAAATCTAGATTTCTTGACAGAAGACTGATCTTCTTGATGGACCTCTGCCTGTCTCTGGTGGCTTCCATCATCATTGCCATTGTGGCGTTTTTCTGCAGGGTGGATGCCGTCGAATCGAGGACATTCAACATCGTTTGGGGGCTTACTTCGTTTTTCGCTTCGGGGCTGATGTCCTATCTGCTCAAGACCTACACAATCATCATCCGCCACTTCTCCTTCAAGGACACCGCTCTTTTCGGGCTGGCCGCGCTGGGCAAGGTGGTGATTATGGGCATCGCGATCGCCGTTGCCGGAGGTTTCGCTCCGGTCGTGCTGCTGATGCTGATTGGCGACGCGCTGCTCTCTCTGGTGATCCTCTGCCTGGTGCGCCTGCTGATGATTGTGGTCTATGACGGCTACAAATCCCGCCTGCGCGATGCCCAGAAGCGCCTGAGGGTGCTGGTTTACGGCACGAGCGACAAGTCCGCCGCCACCGTGACCAGGCTCCGCGGCTCGCCGCACTACGATGTGGTCGGCTTCCTGACTTCGGACAGCAGCTTGATAGATATCAAGTTCTGCGACAAGCCGGTATTTGTCCTCGGTGACGAGAAGTCATTCGGGAAACTTTCCGAGGAGCTCTCTCTCGGGGGAGTGATGTTTGCTACCGACGCCGATGTGCAGCACGAGCAGAGCCATCTCGTGGGTCTCTGCACTAAGCTCGGCCTGAAGATGCTCATAGTCCCTACGATTGACAATCTTGACGCCGCAGACAACGGGGGTAAACTCAATGTGCGCGAGGTTAAGATTGAAGACCTGCTCGGCAGGGAAGAGATAAAGATTTCCCTTGACGCCATCAAGGCCCAGTTCAAGGATAAGGTGGTGATGGTGACCGGCGCCGCCGGCTCGATAGGCTCGGAGCTCTGCCGCCAGCTCGCCGGCTTCGGAATCAGGAAACTGGTGCTCTATGACAATGCCGAGACCCCTATGCACAACCTCCGTCTCGAACTCGACCGGACTTTCCCTGAGCTGGACTATGTGCCGGTAATCGGCGATGTAAGGCAGAAGACTAGGCTGGATTTCGCATTCAGGACATACAGACCGCAGATTGTCTTCCACGCCGCCGCCTACAAGCATGTGCCGCTGATGGAGGAGAACCCTTGCGAGGCCGTGCTGGTCAATGTGGCCGGCAGCCGCAATGTGGCCGACAAGTGCGTGGATTACGGGGTTGAGAAGATGGTGATGATCTCCACCGACAAGGCAGTGAACCCGACCAACATTATGGGATGCACCAAGCGTCTCGCCGAAATATATGTCCAGAGCCTCGGACTCGCCATCGAGCGCGGCAAGGCTCCGGGCAAGACCAAGTTCGTCACGACCCGCTTCGGCAATGTGCTGGGTTCCAACGGTTCAGTGATTCCGCGCTTCCGCGAGCAGATTGCTTCAGGAGGCCCTGTGACCGTGACCGACAAGGACATTACCCGCTTCTTTATGACCATCCCGGAGGCCTGCCGCCTGGTGATGGAGGCTGCGACTCTGCAGACCGAGAACCGCATCTGCGTCTTCGATATGGGCCAGCCTGTCAAGATAGATTCGCTCGCAAGGCGTATGATTGAGCTCTCCGGACTCGTGCCGGACAAGGATATACAGGTAGTCTATACCGGACTTCGCCCGGGCGAGAAGCTCTACGAGGAGGTGCTCTCCAATGTTGAGAATACCGAGCCGACCGTCCACACCAAGATCCGTATCGCCAAGGTGCGGGAGTATGAGTGGCTGGATGCCTCCAAAGTGGTGGATGAGCTCGAGAGGCTCAGTCGTGAGGTGATAATCCCGGATATGGTCAAACTGATGAAGAAGACCGTGCCGGAGTACATCTCCAACAATTCAAGATTCCAGGAATACGACAAGAAATGAAAGTTTTGGTTACCGGCGCCGCCGGATTCATAGGTTTCCATCTGACGCAGAGGCTCCTCGGCAGGGGAGACAGCGTCGTGGGAATAGACAATCTCAATGACTATTACCCCGTTGCCCTGAAGCGGGCGAGGCTAGCCGAGATAGGCGACAACCCGCGCTTCCGCTTCGAGCAGATGGACATCGCCGACAGGCGAGCCCTGCCTGAACTCTTCGCGAAGGAGAAGTTCGATGCCGTGGTCAATCTCGCCGCGCAGGCGGGGGTACGCTATTCGATTGAGAATCCCTGGGCCTATGTGGAAAGCAACCTGGTGGGCTTCGTCAATGTGCTCGAGTGCTGCCGGCACTATCCGGTGAAGCACCTCGTCTATGCGAGCTCCAGCAGCGTCTATGGCGGCAACGAGAAGACCCCGTTCAGCGAGGAGGACAAGGTGGACAATCCTGTCAGCCTCTACGCCGCCACCAAGAAATCCAACGAGCTGATGGCATCCTGCTATTGCAAGCTTTACGGCATCAGGGCCACTGGCCTGAGGTTCTTCACGGTTTACGGGCCGTGGGGCCGCCCGGACATGTCTCCGATGCTCTTCGCCTCCGCCATCAGCGAGGGCCGTCCGATCAAGGTCTTCAACAACGGCGATATGATGCGCGACTTCACCTATGTGGATGACATAGTCGAGGGCGTGACGAGGGTGCTGGACAAGGCCCCCGAGATGCACGAAGTCTATAATATCGGCTGCAGCAACCCTGTGAAGCTGATGGACTTCATCAGCGAGATAGAGAGCGCCGTCGGACATCCCGCAGAGAAGATAATGCTGCCTATGCAGCCGGGCGACGTGTATCAGACCTACGCAGACACAAGCAAGCTGGAGCGCGACTTCGGCTACAAGCCGGGAGTCACCCTCCACGAGGGTATTGCCCGCTTCATAGAGTGGTATAAATCAGACAAAAACCCATTAAGATGAATCTAGACAAGATCCTTCAGATTTTCGTAGTTAAGGAGAAGAAGTTCTTCCCGCTTTTCGAGCAGTCGGCGGAGAACATCAAGAAAGCTGCCGAACTCCTCCTGGAGCAGGCCAAGGAAGATGATGCCGACAAGCGCAGGGTATATGCGCACCGCATCAAGGAGTGCGAGACCCTCGGAGACAGAATCACCGATAAAATCATCGACGAGCTGCTCGATGCGGTGGTGACCCCTTTCGACAGGGACGACATCCATACGCTTGCCGAGGATATGGACACTTTCCTCGACTGCATCAGGGACTGCTCCAAGAAGATTGCCATCTATCAGCCGAAAGACCCTAGCCACAAGGTAATCGAGATTGCCGAGTATGTGCTCAAGGATGCCGAGCTGCTGCTTCAGATTACCGGCCTCTTCGAGCAGATGAGGGACAAGGCCAAGGAGCTCGATGCGCTCTGCGACAATATCAAGGAAATCGAGCACATCGTGGACGACATCTACGAGTCCTATATGAGCAATCTCTTCGAGTTCGAGAAGGACCCTATCGAACTGGTCAAGAAGAAGAACATCATCCAGGCCATAGAGGATATTTCAGACGAAGCCAAGCGCCTGTCCAGCACTGTGAGGAATATAGTCGTCAAGATGGGCTAGGGGAATGATAGTCATAGTATTGTTCACCGCGCTCCTCGCGCTCGCCTTCAGCTTCACCAACGGAATGAACGATGCGGCCAACTGCATCGCTTCCGCCGTGGCGACCAAGGCCCTCTCACCTAAGGTGGCCGTGGCCTGGTCGGCGTTCTGGATTCTCTCAGCCCTCTTTTTCTTCGACCTCACCGTGGCTTCCACTATGGGAAGCGGCATCGTGAGCGAGAGCTGCATAGATGTTTTCGTGATTCTCGCGGCCCTGCTGGGCTCCGTGTTCTGGGTATTCACCTGCAGTATGGTAGGTCTTCCGATTTCCGCCTCGCACGCGCTGATCGGCGGGCTGATCGGGCCGGTATGGTTCGTTTACGGTTCTGAATACTTGGTGAGCGACGGTATCATCAAGACCTTGGCGTTCATAGTGATAGCCCCGCTTATCGGAATGGTGATGGGATTCACGCTCAACTGCCTTTTCCTCTTCATCTGCCGCCGTTTCAAGGCTCGCAGGGTCGATAAGGTCTTCCGTGTGCTGCAGGTAATCTCCTGCGCCGAGTTCTCCATGGGATTCGGGGCAAATGACGGGCAGAAGACTATGGGCATCATCGCGGTGCTGCTCTCCTCGGCCTTTGCCGCCGACCCTGAGAACGGTATTCTGCGCTTCCTCTATGGCGATGCGTGGCAGGCTTCTGTCGCCGCCGGACACACCGGTTTCTTCGTGCCGCTCTGGCTGGAACTGGTTTGCTACGGTCTGATTGCCCTCGGTACCGTCACTGGAGGTTGGAAGGTGATCCGCACGCTCGGCGACGGGCTCAGCAAACTTACCCCGATGCAGGGCTTCTGCGCGGAAGGTTCAGGAGCTGCGACCCTGATTCTGACTGCGCTCTTCGGCATCCCGGTCAGCACCACGCACACCATCACCGGCTCCATAATCGGTACCGGCCTCACCAGGGGAGTGAAGAGGGTAAAGTGGATGACTGCCAAGAACATAGTCTGGGCCTGGTTGCTCACGATCCCGGCAGTAGTTTTAATTTCCGGCCTGATTTACCTGGCGATGGTAAACTGGTTTGGAGCTCCCGTCAAAGTACTCTAGAACGGCCCGCAGGACTGAAATCCTGTCGTTTTCTTCAACAAGAGTTTCGAGAGGTACGGCCATCGCCGCTACCTTGCCGCTGCGTGCGCTGAAATATGTCGCCGCGCCGTAGGTAGAGCGTGGGTAGCGCAGCCAGATGCCGCTGCCTGAGCCTACAGGGTAGATGCCGTCGGGGTTTTCCACGCAATAGATTTCGGAGTTGAGGCTGGAGGAGTACTCCATCCCGCCGACGAGGCCGCTCCTGCTGCCCGTAGGGGTGCTGAGCCTGTAGCCCAGGACGGCAGGGGAGAATGCCCTTGCAGTGCTGTCGGAGGCTATATCGGCCCCGGACAGGAAGAGCCTGCCGCCGTCATCAAGGAAGAGGGTGAGTGCATCGCGCAGATTCTCAGGGAATACCGGATAACGCTCTCCGCCCTGCTTGCCGCAGATGAGGTCCACGCTGCGCGGGAAGTCGCCTCCTTCGCAGAATGCGTCCCTGGAAACCGAGCAGAACGGGTATCCCAGAGCCATCAGGGCCCTGCCGTGGACATAAGGGTAGTCGAAGGTGTTGCCGGCTATAATATCGCCCGCCCTCTCGTCGAGGCTCGCTCCGAAGCCCGGGTAGTCGTTGTCGATGAACTCGGCGCTGCGGTCGTATTCGTAGTTCTCTCCTATGTAATTGATTTCGCGGATGTAAGGGACTCCGCTGTCCTTGCGGGCATCGAAGCCGGCGTAGTCCGCTCCGTCGATTGCGGCCGGGGCTGACACGCGGTAGAAATTATTGACTATCAGCATCGTATCCTTGCCTTCGGAGCTTCCCGGCAAGCCGGCCGAGAGGATTTCGGAAGGGAAGCTGCGCCCTCCGTCGTTGAACGCCTCCACCTTGAAGCTGTAGATGTGGCCGCGCTCCAGAGGTAGTTCGAGCTTTGTTGAGAGCGTTTCCGTCCCGGCGTCGAAGGCCCCGCCGTCCCTGCGCGTATAGACTATGTAGCCCCGGCTCGCGGCTGTCGGCTCTTTGGGGTCTGAGGTCGGCCTCCATTCCAGACGCACCCTGTCGCCGGAAATTATCCTCGCCGAGAATGCCTGCACCGGCAGCGGCTGCACAGCGTAAGGACAGCCGTAGTATTCGCTCAGGGTCTTGAGTATGCCTTTATAGACGGCCCTGCAGACCGTAAATCTGAACGCCGGGTCGAGACCGTAGCGCATATCGGCGAAGTTCTGGTGGCTCAGGAGCTCGAGAATCATCGCCGGCACTCCGGAGGTGCGGCACTCGCTGTAGCTCTTGTCCCAGAGCCCGCGGCGGGTCCATTCAGGGTCGAAGTCGGAGCGGATGTCCTCCACTATCTGGGTCTGCACATAGTCGCAGAGCAGGCGGCTGATGATCCGGTCGCGTCCGTCGGAGAACTCGCGCTCGCCTTCGTTGCGCAGGGTGTAGATGGCAAGAGTGCCTATCGTGCTGTCGGCCTGGGCAGTCCCGGCATCGGTGTGGAAGGCCAGCGCTAGGTCGAAGGGGATGTCCTTCTGCTCGTGCATCATAGTCGTCCAGCGCCCGCGGGCTGCGTAGTCGTTGGTATAGTCGGTGTCCCAGTTGCGGGTGACGGTGCTGTCGGCCCCCGCCCACTGCATCCAGTAGTGCGCCCCTTCGGCGGAGCTGGCCATCCCCGAGGTCGTGCCTCCGCGCTCCAGCTTGCCCATGCCGCCGCCTATCTTGACGGCATCTGCGGTGACGCAGCGTCCCTCGGCGCCTCTGTTGTCGAGCATCACATAACTCTCGCCTTCAGGCGCGAATTCAAATGTGCCGAGATATATCCAGGTGCCGCCGCCCCGCTTCTGGTTGACGGTAAATTCCGTCTCGCCCCCGAGGTGGTGCACGGTGTAATGTGCTGAGCTACTGCTGTTTTCCAAAGTCCGATATGAGACATAGACCGCGTATTCGCCCCGCTCCTCGATATCGGCGGTCCAGCGTATGCTCGCGCCCGTCTTTTCGGAGCAGGCCGCCTTGCGCGCGGTGCCTGCGGTGAAGGGATTGTCGGAGAAGGTATAGACCTGCTTGAAGTCGGCGAATCCTACCCCGGCCTCTTCCCAGTGCCCTTTTTCGCTATAGCTGCCGCTGCGGCGCAGCTCGCCCGTCCTCTCGCCCGGGAAAGCCGGGTCGTTGTCGATGATGAATTCCCACCTCTGGATGTCCCTCTCGCGGGGGGTCATCACATAGGCCCCTGAGTTCTCCAGCATCGGCATCAGGAAGGGGAGCACGAAGCTCTGCGTAAACATATCCTCCACTGTGCGGTGCAGGGGAGCGCGCTGCCAGGACCAGCAGCCCCGATCTTCGTCGTAGTAGCGGCCGTGGCTCTGCCAGAGGGCTATGTGCCTGCCGTCCAGACCTTTGGGATATTTGCGCGCGCCGACTCTCCGGACAAAGCCCGGGTCTGAACTGCGCGGGTCCGGGATACTGAGCGAGTAGCCGGCGGGCTGCCCGTCGGAGCCCATCACAGGCAGCGCGAGCTCGGAAAGGCGGTAGCGGTTGGTATAGACTTCGCCCAGGGAGTAGCCCCCGGCGACGGATTTCATCTCGCTGCGCAGCTCGCGGTAGAACCAGTCCAGGTCCTCCTTGTGCCAGGGATAATAGGAGAGTTCGGCTGAGAAATAGAGGTCGAGCTTCTTGCCGTTGAGCTTGACGCGCGTCATCTTGAGCTCCTGATCCACTCCGGTATGGGCGCGCAGTCTCAGCCGCAGAGTGTCGCAGACTGGCCCGAAATCCTTTGCGCGCGGAGTGCCGGCCGAGGCTGTGAGCAGGCTAAGCAGGCAGCTGAGAGCAATTAGAGCGATGCGGCGCTTCATTTGCGGGACCTCCCTGACATTATGAGGTTGATGAAGAATGTAAGCACGGTGGCGATGCCTATTGCGAGGCAATCAGCCTTGAAGTCGTTGATATCCTCGTTGCGGTAGGGGAGAGTCCCCTGGATAATCTCGGTAATCCCGGCGAAGATGCAGGCGAAGGAGCAGATGCAGATCAGTGAGACGAGCGCCTCTCCGGCCGGCTTGGGCTTGTCGCGGAAAGCGAAGAAGCCGATCAGCGGGGCGGGGAAGAACATGCAGAAATGCACGACCTTGTCCATCGGGATGCCGAAAATGGTCTTCTGGATGCTCGGAAGGTCGTCGAAGTGCCCGAAGCAGAGGTATGCGACCCCCGCCAGATAGACGACCAGCAGAATCCGGAAGAAATTATAGAGTCTGCATTTCATAGAGTTTTCTGTAATAGCCGCCGAGCTCGATGAGTTCGTCGTGTCTGCCTCTCTCGACTATGCGTCCGTCGTTCATGACGATGATTTCGTCCGCCTTGCGTACAGTGCTGAGCCTGTGGGCGATGGAGATGGTGGTACGCTGGCTCATCAGGTAGTCGAGCGCGTCCTGCACCATCCTCTCTGACTCGGTGTCGAGCGATGCCGTGGCCTCGTCGAGGATGAGTATCGGAGGGTTTTTGAGGATGGCCCTGGCTATGCTGAGGCGCTGCCTCTGGCCGCCGGAGAGCAGTACTCCGCGGTCGCCGATGCAGGTGTTGTAGCCCTCGGGCTTCTCGATGATGAACTCGTGGGCGTTGGCAATCTTCGCCGCCGCCACGACCTGCTCCATCGTCGCGCCCTCGACTCCGAAGGCTATGTTGTTGAATATCGTGTCGTTGAAGAGGATAGGGTCCTGGTTGACATTACCTATAAGGGCGCGCAGCTCGCGGGTGCTGACATCCCTGATATCGACTCCGTCGATGAGGATGCTGCCGCCCGTCGGGTCGTAGAAGCGCGGGATGAGGTCCACAAGGGTGGATTTGCCCGCTCCGCTCGCTCCGACTATGGCTATATTCTTGCCCTTGGGGATGCTAAGGCTCACGTCGTGAAGCACTTCGCGTCCGCTCTCGTAGCTGAAGCTTACATTGCGCAGCTCGATGCTTTCCCCGAAGCTCTTGAGGCTCTTCGGCTGCGCAGGCTCTGCGATATTGTTCTCCGCGTTGAGGATTACATCGATTCTCTCCATTGATGCGAGGCCCTTGGGGATGCCGTAGGCCGCTCTGGAGAGATCCTTGATAGGCTGGATGACGCTGTAGAGTATGGCCATGTATGCCATGAAGCTCGGGGCGTCGATTACTGAATGTTCGCCCAGGATGAGGGTGCCACCGAACCAGAGGACGATAGCAATCATTACCGAGCCGAGCAGCTCGCTCACCGGGTGGGCGCTGGACTGTCGTATCGCGACGCGGCTGTTTTTGCTGCGCATCGCTTCCGTGACTGCGTTGAAGCGCTCCGACATCTTCTTCTCGGCGAGGAAGGCCTTGATGATTCTCAGGCCTCCCAGGGTCTCCTCGACCTGGCTCATCGTGTCGCTCCAGTACTGCTGCGCCTCGATGGACTGTGCCTTGAGCTTGCGGGCTATCGCGCTCATTATCCCGATCATAATCGGGGCGAATACTATCGTGAAGAGGGTGAGCTCCCAGGACATCCTGAAGAGCACGAAGAGGTAGATTGCAATCAGGATAGGGTTCTTGATCAGCATTTCAATCGTGCTGGTGATGGAGTTCTCCACCTCCTGCACATCGCCGCTGATGCGGGCTATGATGTCGCCCTTGCGCTCCTGGCTGAAAAATCCGAGCGGCAGGGAGAGGATTTTGTCGTAAATCTGCATCCTCATGTCCTTGACCACTCCGGTGCGTATTGGCACCATCACCGCTGCGGCGCCGAAATAGCAGGAAGTCTTGATGAGCACGATGCCGCAGAATATCAGGCAGAGCATCAGCAGGATGCGGCTCGCGCCGTAAATTTCGATGAACTGGGCGATGTAGTAGTAGGCGTTGTTGGTGATTTCGTTGAACGGCATCCCGCGGTGCCAGGGAATGAACTCGTAGCTGTGCCCCCCGACATTGAAGAGTATCTGCAGAATCGGGATGAGCAGGGAGAACGAGAATACGTTGAACACCGCCGAGAGGATGTTCATCAGCACCGAGCCGGCGACATATTTTTTATATGGAGCGACGTAGCGCTTGAGTATTTGCCAGAATTCCTTCATAGAAAAGCAAAGGTAACAAATTATCCTATATCGAACAACGGCGATGCGGTCATCCTGGGCAGCACCACCAGCCGCACCGCGGGGTCGAGTACCCGGCGGGAGCAGTCGAAGGCGAGCCGGGCGGTATTGTTGTGTTCGCTGCGGTGGCAGAGAAACACATTGCGCAGCCCCTCGTGGGCGAATTCCCGTATGGCGTCGGCGCACTCTCCGTTGGAGAGGTGCCCGCGGCCGCCGCGCACCCTGTCCTGAAGCTCCTCGGGGTAGGGGCCGCAGAGCAGCATCTCCGGGTCGTAGTTGGACTCGATCACCACGCAATTGGCCTGCTTCGCGAGGTCGAGGGCGGTCTTGGTCATCCTGCCTATGTCGGTCATTATCACGAACTTGAACTCATCGAGCATCAGGGCGTAGCCCACGGTCTGCGTGGCATCGTGCGGGACCTCGAACCAGCGTGCCCGGATGCGTCCTGGCACTATCTCGTTCCAGCCTTCGCCGAGCTCCCGCTTGAGCGGGGCTAGGTGCTCTCCCGTGATGACCCTCCGCTGGAGGGCGGGCAGCAGCACGGGGGTCGCCCAGACTGGCTTTCCGACGTGCTTGCAGAACGAGCCCAGCGAGCGTATGTGGTCCATATGGTCGTGGGTTATGAGTATCGCGTCTATATTGTCGTAGCTGAGGGAGTCCTTGGAGAACTCCTTGCCGAGGCGCCTCGGGCTGACTCCGGCATCGATGAGCACTCCGCATTCGCAGCGGGAGTCTTCGAATATTCCTATGAAGTAGCAGTTGCCGCAGCTGCCGGAAGATAGTGATTTGAACTTAATCGTCTTCATCCTTGCAGTATTTGGAGATTACGCTGTAGGAGTCCGCGACTCCCAGCTCGCCTGCCCTGGACAGGTCGATGCAGCCTTTCTCCTTGTCTTTGAGATATATGAGCACGAGCCCCCGGTTGAAGTAGGCGTCGCCCATATAAGGGTAGAGCTTGACGGCCATGTCGTAGTTCTCAATCGCGCTGACAAACTGCGATGACAGGCACTGCAGGTTGCCGAGGTTGAAGTACAGATACGGTATGTCCGGAAGTATCGTGAGGGCCTCGCGTATGTCGGCGATGGCCTCCGAGTAGTCGTAGCTGCGCTCGACCTTGGTGCTGACCCTGGCGCGGGCCGCGCCTTCTGTATCCATCGAGAGGGTCTGCACATTGCCTTCGAGCGAGGCGATGAAATCGGTCATCTCAGCCTTGAGCACGCCCCTGTTCATCAGGTAGAAGGCCTTGTAGTAGCGGGCGTACTTGTCCTTCTCGGCGCTGTCTTCAGCCGTGGCTACAGCCTTGTCGAACCAGGCGAGGGCGGCGTTGAACTGCCGGTTCTGCAGCTCCTGAAGGCCTTTGACGAAGCACTCCTCCGCGCTGGAGCTGAAGACATAGGTGCTCGGTCCGGAAGTCGTGGCGTTGTCCACCGCCATAGGCAGAGGCGACGCGTCTATGAACCTGTCTATCAGGGCGTTCTCGTAGTTCTTGGCTACGAGGGTGGAGCCCCTGTCCTCTTTCTCGGCGGTGAGGGTGAAGCGGTAGAGCGGCCGTAGATGTATGTCTATGTCGCGGTGCTGCAGGAGCTCGTTGTCGAAGTCCTTTTTGGCGAAGTCGGCATCGAGCGCTATGAGCGAATTGTATTTGCGGGTGGTGTCGGCGAACTCCGTGCCGGAGCTCTTGGCCCGGTATTCCCTTACCTTCTCCTGCGCCGTCTTGTAGTCGGCTTTGGATTCGCGGGTGCGGCCGAGCATATTCTCCACATAGGAGCGGTTGAGGTAGGCCTTGGCGAAGTCCGGGTAGAGCTCGATGGACTTGTTGTAGTCTTCCAGGGCGTCCAGCCAGCGGCCCAGCTCTATGAATATCGACGCCCTGTTGAAGTGGGCGAGCACATTGCCCGGGTTGATGTTGATGACCCTGTCCATGTCTTCGAGGGCCTCGTCGTAGGCGCCCACCTGGGCATAGATCAGGCTGCGGTTGTAGAGGGTGAGGGCGTTGCCCGGCTCGTGGCGGAGCACGGTATTGAGGTCGGACATCGCTCCGTTGTAGTCTTTCTGCTCGTAGCGGATGAGGGCCCGGTTGAAGTAGGCGAAGGTGCTGGTGGAGTCCAGCTCTATTGATTTGTCAAGGTCCGAGAGGGCTTCGCCGTAGCGGCCCTGCTGGGCATAGACCCTCGCGCGGCGGATGTATCCCTCCGGGTCGAAGCGGTCCAGCTTTATTGCCCTGTTGTAGTCGGAGAGGGCCTTGAGCGTGTCTGCTAGGAAGAGGTAGGACGCGCCCCTGTTGAGGTAGGCCGAAGGGTCGCGCGGCTCTTTCCTGATGTATGTGTCGAAGTCCTTGACGGCATCCTCGAACTTCTGCGCGAGGAATGAGGTCACTCCCCTCGAGAAATAGATGCCGCTCTGCCCCGGACGCAGCCTGAGCGCGGTCTCGAAGTCGCGGTAGGCGGCGTCGTATTCGCCAAAGCGGCTGCGGGTGATGCCGCGGTAGTGGTAGCCGTTGGTAAATACGGGGTTGAGGCGCACGGAGGTATTGAAGTCGGTGTCGGCCCCGCGGAGGTCGCCGAGGTTGTATTTGGCTATGCCTCTGAAGAAAAAGCCCCAGTAGCTGGCGGTGTCGAGCCGGGTGAGGATGTTGAAGTTCTCGATGGCCTGAGCGTACTTGCCGTCCGACAACGATTGCCGTCCCCTCCACATGAATACGTCTTTGTCGTACTGGGCGAGTGCGGAAGTTGCGCAGAAGAGCATCAAAATAGTCGGCAGGATGAACTTTTTCATTAACTTTGCAAAGATAAACAATAATCGCTCCCGAATTGAAGCCGAGGTTTAAATTTGTTCTCCTTTTATCCCTTTTGTGCGTCTGCGCTCTTCCCTCGAGGGCTGGCGGGCCGCAGCTGCGCGAGGAGCTGGAGCTCCTGACCGATTCGCTCTCGGCGGGCCGCGGGATGGGGACGGCAGGCGCTCAGAATGTCGCGTTCTACCTGCTCCGTCAGATGCGCAACGAGGGGCTCCGCACGACTGTGCAGGCTTTCAGCGAAGGCGGAAGGACCGGGCATAATGTGGTGGCCGTAACTCCCGGATGGTTCAAGCGTTACATCGTGGTAGGAGCGTATTTCGACGGACTCGGGACCCTCAACGGCGAGCTCTATCCGGGTGCCGACTCCAATGCTTCCGGCGTGGCGGCGCTGCTCTCCCTCTCGAGGAGCCTTCCGGAGCTATGCACCGGGGATACCGGGCTGATATTCGTGGCTTTCGACGGACACAACGCCAGTATGTCCGGCTCGCGTGCCTTCCTTGCCAAATACCGTTTCGAGTACCCGATCTGCCAGATGGTCAATCTCGACATCATCGGCTCCTCGCTCGTGCCGGTGAGCAAGGGCCGTCCCGACTACCTCATCGTCCTCGGAGGGGTGTCGCACCAGTTCTCGCTGGACCGCGCCAACCGCGAATCCAAGCTGGACCTGAGCTATGACTACTATGGTAGCCAGGCGTTTACGGACCTGTTCTACCGAAAGATAAGCGACCAGAAATGGTTCCTCGAGGCCGGCATCCCAAGTGTGATGTTCACTTCCGGCATCACGATGAATACCAACAAGTCCACGGATACCGTTTCCCGCCTCGACCTGCCCCTCCTCTCGCGGCGCATCAGCCTGATAGGCAGATGGCTTGCTTCGATGTTGTGATATCTGGAACTTTTCGCTATATTTGCGAAAACTCAAAGTATTATGAGAACTTCAATTTTTACTTTTCCGGCGGCGGCAGCGCTGCTTTGCGCCGGACTCATTTCTTGCCAGAGTCTCGAATCGGGACAGGACGGCAGCATCAGTGTTAAATTCTTAACAAGCAGAGCCTCAGGTGACAAGGGCATTCCCGACACCGACGACTTCCTGCTCAGCATCACCGGCTCGGACGGGGCGGTCATCTACAGCGGGCGTTTCGGCGATGCGCCGGAGAAAATTCCGGTCGCCAAAGGCAGCTACACGGTCAGCGCCGTCTCCGAAGAGTTCGACGAGGCAGCGTTCGAAAGCCCGCAGTACGGCGACAGCAAAGAGGTTGTCGTGAAGTCGGGGGAAAATGTCTGCGCGGAGCTCATCTGCGCCCAAACCAACAGCGGCATCCGGCTCATCCCGGACGAGAGTTTCGAGGACGCCTTTCCGGGCGGAATCCTCTATGTCAGCGGGGACGACGGCTGCCTGGTCTATGAATACGGCGAGAGCCGCACGGCCTACTTCAGCCCGGGCAAAGTCAGCGTGTCGCTGAGTCAGGACGGGATGCAGAACGCCCTCTTCACCAGGACGCTGAAGGCGGCCCAGATGCTCTCGGTCAAGATTTCCGCGACGGTATCCGGCGACTCCGGCGGGCTCTCGATACAGATCGACACGAGCCGGCAGTGGACCTCGGACAGCTACACCTACGGCGGCGGGGGAAGCAGCAGCGCCGAGGAAGCCTTGGATGTGCTGGAAGCGAGAGAGCACATTGGCGACTGCGGAGTCTGGGTGCGCGGCTACATAGTCGGCAGCGCCAAGGGCAGCTCCAGCTACGAGTTCGAGGCTCCGTTCTCCAAGGAAACCAACATCCTGCTGGGCCTGCGCTCAGGTACCTCCGATAGCGGGTACTGCCTCAGCGTGGAGCTTAAGAACAAGACGGTGCGCGCGGCGCTCAACCTCCCGGGCAACCCGTCCCTGCACCGCAGGCAGCTATGCATAAAAGGAGACCTGGTATCATCCTATTATGGAATACCAGGCCTCAAAAATGTTACTGAATATCAGCTCAAATAGGCTTATATCCTCTTCAGAATCGCCTCGGTCTGGGCTTCATATCCAGGCTTGCGGAGCAGCGCGAACATGTTCTTCTTGTAGGCTTCCACACCCGGCTGGTTGAACGGGTTGATGCCGAGGACATAAGCGCTGATTCCGCAGGCGAACTCGAAGAAGTAGAAGATGGCGCCGAGGTTCTCCTCGTTGATGCGCTCGATGCTGACCTCCATCTGAGGCACGCCTCCGTCGATGTGGGCGAGCTTGGTGCCGAGCTGCGCCATGGCGTTGCAGTGCTCCACCCTCTGGCCTGCGAGGTAGTTGAGCTGGTCGAGGTTCTGCTCGTCGCTGCCGATTACGATTTCGCGGTTGGAGTTCTCCACATTGACGGTGGTCTCGAACATTACTCTGTCACCCTCCTGGATGAACTGGCCCATTGAGTGGAGGTCGGTGGTGCAGACGATGGACGCAGGGAAGATGCCCTTGAGCTCCTTGCCCTCGGACTCGCCGTAGAGCTGCTTCCACCATTCTCCGAGATACTGGAGCTTAGGGTTGAAGGTCACGAGGATCTCCACCTTCTTGCCGAGCTCGCTGTAGAGAAGATTGCGCATTGCTGCGTACTGTACTGCAGGGTTGTCCTCGGACTTCTTGAGGAGCGCCTCCCTCTCGTCGGCAGCGCCCTTGAGCATCGCGCGGATGTCGTAGCCGGCGAGGACGATAGGCAGGATGCCCACCGGAGTCAGCACTGAGTAGCGTCCGCCCACATTGTCAGGCACGACGAAGGTCTTGTAGCCCTCCTGGGTGGAGAGAGTCTTGAGCGCGCCCTTGACTGCGTCGGTGATGGCGACGATGCGGCTTGCGGCCTCGGTGCGGCCGTAGGTCTTCTCGATGTGAGCCTTGACGATGCGGAAAGCTACCGCAGGCTCGGTGGTGGTGCCGGACTTGGAGATGACCACGCAGGCGGCGTTGCGCTCGCGCACGAGGTCCATCAGCTCGGCGAGATATTCCTCGGAAAGGTTGTTGCCCGCGAATACTACCTGAGGTGCGCCTTCCTTGCGGATGAAGCTATGGGAGAGGGCCTCAATCGCGCAGCGCGCTCCGAGGTACGAGCCTCCGATACCGATGACGACGATGAGGTTGACGCCCTTCGCTTTCCAGGAGTCACGGATGGACTCGCAGTCTGCAATCAGCGACTCAGGGATGTCCAGCGGAAGGGTCTTCCAGCCGAGGAAGTCGTTGCCTGCACCGTCTCCGGCCTGGAGAGTATCGTAGGCGGCAAGAGCTTTCTTTACATAATTCTGGTAATCTGCAGACTTGACAAAGGAGCTGCAACCCTCGATATTGACTTTAACCATATTTATAGATAATATTAAGTATCACTGACGATTCTAACATAGCGCAAATATAGCGATTTTCGTCGTTACATAGCGAAAAAAACAGAAGCCACAAACCGTCATTGCAACGGTCTGCGGCTTCGTTCGATATAGGCGATGCGCTACTGCCACCTGTTGGACTCGACTATGACTTTCGGAAGTTCTGCACCGTTGGTGCGATAGTCATCGAAGAAATCGTTGGAGCCTGCATAGTCCATCTGTATGATGCCAAGCTTGTCGGACTTGTGCTCATAGACATAGCGGAGTGTCCACGGGTTCATTGCGTTGGCGTTCTTGGCGTACGACATATGGATGGAGATTCCTCCCACATAGGCACTGGCTTGATTGATAGACCATACATTGTCCGCTGTGCCTTTTGACGCGGCGGCATCCTCGAAACAGTCGGTCATCAGTTTCCTCTTCTCGTCCCAGAACGGGGTGCATCTCTCGGTCGTGCTGCACTGGTATCTGTTCTGATACAGGAGTCTGGTCTTAGGCGCGCCGGCGAGTTCCCAGAACTGGATGTAGCCGTTGGCGTTGTACTCGTCATATCCAGTCCCGACATAAGGCCCGACGCGGTGGTCGTGGTCGGTGTCGTTTCTGTCCCAGAACTGAAGGACTATCATCTTGCCGGCACATTCTTTCAAGGTGATGTCGGGAGTCGGATTCTCCACGACATAATCGGCATACTTGTCCATCAGCTCTCTGGCGAGGATGTAGTCGGCGGCGGTTGCGTCCCCTTCGAAAGAGCAGGTGACTATGGCCGTCTCGGTCGGGTGCTCCTTGAGCAGATTGACGATTTCAAGAATGGCCTGGTCGGCTGTTATCGCGCAGAAGAAGACTCCGTGGAACATCCCCAGCAGCCTTTCCTGATCGCTGCTTTCCCACCAATCTTTCCGGAAGAGTTTGGTCGGGTCCAGCCAGGCGTTGCTCAGACTTTTCAGGCGGGCGTCGAAAAAGCGTACGCCGGCATTCCACTGCCCGGCTATGTCCCTTGCCTGAGTGCGGGCGTAGCGGCCTATCGTGGCATCGCTCAGGCCTATTCCCGTCATGTAATAGGTGTATGTGTCGTGCGTTCCGGGGATGTTCATCTCGCAGATGCGCGTGTCCTCCCGGCCCTTGTAAATCTGTCCCATCCAGGCGGCGTAGTCAGTCGTTTCACCTTTTCGCATATCCGGGAGTATGGTGCCGTTGGCGTAGTCGGCGAAATCATCGCTGGCTGTCCAGCCCAGATTGTAGTTTGAATTGTCCGCCCCGAAGAAATTGACAAACCAGTTGCCAATGGCATCCGATGCGTCTGTGATGGTGTCCCACATATCGGAGAAGAAATCCGTGACAGAATCCCACCAGGAACGGGTGGCTATCCGGGTGAACTCCCGGACTCTCGCGGCTGCGGCCTCTTCCGGCTCGTCCATCTCCATCAGGAGATATTCCACGGCTCCCTGTGAAATAGTGAGCGGTATGCCGTCCTCGGTAGTCACGATGTAGTATGTCACCTCCGGGCTAATGTGATCGATGTCATCGTTCAGGTCGAATCTGACGCGGAATCCTGTGAGCGTCTCTTCCGTCTCGTTCCAGGCGTTCATCTCGGCAAAAGCTCTCCAGGTCCCCGACAGAGAATCTATAACCCAGTCTTCAGAAGTCGTTCCCTCCTCGAGACCGGATATCCTATAGTATGTGCAGGCACTGTCGCCCGCCATAATCCATATGCCAATAACTTCTTGACCTGTAATGATTTCGCTGAAATCCAGAGCTCCGGATCCGAGGAGAGTCTCACTGATTTCCCGTCTGGCTTTTTCCTCCGGTCCGACCTGCGGTTCCTCGCGGCTGCAGGAAACGGAACAAATCCCCAGGTTGAGAATCGCAATGAATGCGTAAAGCAGATTTTTCTTATTCATATCACCAACTAAAAACAGGCGCAAAGATACAAAAAAATTCACGCCTCCCTTGCATCACTGCGAGGAAGGCGTTACTTAACCTAAACTTAAACTATGAAAAACTTCACCGCTAAAATAGATATTTTTCCTAAACTGTGCAAATTTTCGTAAAAATTTTCCTACTTTTATCAAAATTTTTTGGTGATGACTGACAAATGCGGCGTGCGCTGACGCTTCGCCCGCTGCCCGGAACGGTTTATCGATTAGTGGTGAAATTTACATATTCAAACAATAGTATGAGGAAAATCTTATTCTGTGCGGCCGCAGCTGCGGCCCTGCTCTCCCTCGCCTCCTGCGGACAGAAGTACGAAACTGTCGCAGGCGACCCGCTGGAGACTAAAATCTACACCCTGGACAACGGCCTCAAGGTCTTCATGTCCGTCAACAAGGAGCAGCCTCGCATCCAGACCTACATCGCCGTGAAAGTCGGAAGCAAGAACGATCCTTCTGAGACCACCGGCCTCGCCCACTACTTCGAGCACCTTATGTTCAAGGGCACCGAGCAGTACGGCACCACCGACTATGCGGCCGAGAAGCCAATGCTCGACGAGATCGAGTCCCTCTTCGAGGTCTATCGCGGCACGACCGACGAGGCCGAGCGCGCAGCCATCTACCACAAGATTGACTCCGTCAGCTACGAGGCTTCCAAGCTCGCGATTCCTAACGAGTACGACAAGCTTATGTCCATCATCGGCGCCGATGGCACCAACGCCTGGACCTCTTCCGACGAGACCGTCTATACCGAGGACATCCCTTCCAACCAGATTGACAACTGGGCGCGCATCCAGGCCGACCGCTTCCGCCATGTGGTGATCAGGGGCTTCCACACTGAGCTTGAGACCATCTACGAGGAGAAGAACATGTCCCTCACTCAGGACAACCGCAAGGTCTGGGAGTCTCTCGACAAGGCCCTCTACCCTCACCATCCTTACGGCAAGCAGACCACCCTCGGCAGCCAGGAGCACCTCAAGAATCCTTCCATCACCAATGTGAAGAAGTACCACGATGTATATTATGTCCCTAACAATATCGCCATCTGCCTCTCCGGCGACTTCAATCCGGACGAGATGGTGGCCGTCATCGAGAAGTACTTCGGCGACTGGAAGCCGACCGAGTCTGTGCCTCAGCTCCAGTACGATGACGAAGCTCCGGTGGAGTCACCTATAGTAATGGATGTATATGGCCAGGAGGCCGAGATGCTCGCTATGGGTTGGAGGCTTCCGGGCGCATCCGACCTCAAGACCTCGGCAGTGGCGGAGATTGCAAGCGCAATCCTCTCCAACGGCCAGGCCGGCCTCATCGATATGGATGTCAACCAGCAGCAGAAGGCCCTCTACCTCGCCGCCGGTACCAACCCTCGTCCTGACTACGGCCAGTTCATCATTATGGGCCGCCCTAAGGACGGGCAGAGCCTCGAGCAGCTCAAGGACCTCTCTCTCGAAGAGATGGCCAAGCTCCGTGCCGGCGACTTCGACGAAGCTCTGATTGCAGCTACCATCAACAACATCAAGCTCAGCAAGATGAGCCAGCTCGAGCAGAATTCTTCCCGCGCGCAGTGCTATGTGGACGCCTTCATCAACGGCATCGACTGGAAGGACGCCGCCCACGAGCTAGACCGCTACGAGGCCGTGACCAAGGAGGATGTGGTCGCTTTCGCTAACGAATACCTTGCCGACAGCTCCTGCGCCATCATCTACAAGCGCCAGGGCGAGGACAAGAATGTGCAGAAGATTGCCGCTCCGAAGATTACCCCTATCGTGACCAACCGCGACAAGCAGAGCGCATTCCTCCAGGAAATCCAGGCTACCGAGGTCAAGCCTATCGAGCCTGTGTTCGTGGATTTCTCCAAGGACATGTCCAAGTTCTCCCTTACCGATGGAGTCGAGGTGCTCTACAAGCTCAATGAGCAGAACGACATCTTCAACCTGCAGTTCACATTCAACTACGGATCCGAGGACTGCCCTGAGCTCGCTACGGCCTTCGACTACCTGAGCTATCTCGGCACCCCGACCAGAAGCGCCGAGGAGATTGCATCCCAGATGTACGCCCTCGCCTGCAGCTACAGCGCTTACTGCGGCGCTCACCAGAGCGTTGTAAGCATCTCCGGCCTTAGCGAGAATATGGGAGAGGCCCTCGAAATCGTAGAGGACCTCATCCTCAACGCACAGGGCGAAGAGAATATCCTCTCGAATGTCAAGTCCGATATGCTCAGGTCACGCATCAACAACAAGAAGGCCCAGCGCTCCTGCTACAACGCCCTCACGAGGTATGTGCAGTTCGGCGGGGACTTTATCAAGCGTACCACCCTCAGCAACGACGCGCTTGCCTCCCTCACTTCCGAGCAGCTGCTCGCAAAGGTACGCGAGGTGTTCGGCTACGGCCACGAAGCGCTCTACTACGGCCCGATGAATGAGACTGAGCTGAAGAGCTGCCTCGCCGAGCACCACAAGGTGGCAGAAGGCGCCGTCGCCCTTCCTGAGACTCACATCAAGAGACAGCAGACCGCATCCGACCAGGTGGTCATCGCTCCTTATGACGCTGCCCAAATCTACTACTTCCAGTATTCCAACAGGGGAGAGCAGCTCGACCCGTCAGCCGCAGCGTCCCTGAGTCTCTACAACGAGTATTTCGGAGGCGGAATGAATACTGTAGTATTCCAGGAGATGCGCGAGGCCCGCGGTCTTGCCTATTCAGCCTGGGCCCGTCTCTACTCTCCGTCATACCCTGACGAGGCCTACTACTATATGGCTTTCATCGCCACTCAGAACGACAAGATGCGCCAGGCTATCGAAGCTTTCGACGAGATCATCAACGACATGCCTCAGTCCGAGGCTGCGTTCGCAGTGGCAAAGGATGCCCTCATCAGCCGTATGCGCACCCAGCGCACCACCGGTATGAGCGTGCTCTCGTCATACATTAACTGCCGCAGACTCGGTCTTTCCGAGCCTCTCGACAGAAGCATCTTCGAGCAGGTGCAGACGATGACTCTCGACGATGTGATGGCCGCTCAGCAGAAGTGGGTCAAGGACCGCAATTACACCTACGCCATCCTCGGCCGAAAGAGCGACCTCGACACCAGGTATCTCTCAAGCCTCGGCCCGGTCAAGACCGTCAGCCTCGAGGAAGTCTTCGGATACTAGGATACAGCTCCTGATAAAACAAAGGGCGGCCCGAACGGGTCGCCCTTTCTGTTTCGGCTCTATGATGCTTACTCGGCCTTGTGGTTGCGATTCCTCCAGAGGGCGGTCATATCCTCGAGGGTCTTGCCCTTGGTCTCAGGTACAAGCTTCCAGACGAAGATGGCGGCAATCACGCAGATTGCGCAGTACATTCCGTAGGTGAAGGCAGGACTCCAGTTGTAGAGCGGCACGAAGGTGGAGCTTACGATGAAGTTGGAAATCCACTGGAACGCCACGGCGATGGCCACTGCCGCGCCGCGGATCGTGTTCGGGAAAATCTCGGAGATGAGCACCCAGCAGATAGGACCCCAGCTGAACATGAATGAAGCTGAGTAAACCATGATGCTGATTACGCCCACGATACCGGAGAGACCCGGCATCACTGCGGAAAGGGTCACGCCAAGCGCGCCGATGGCCATTCCGAGCGAACCGATAATGAGCAGCGGCTTGCGCCCGAGCTTCTCGACGGTGAAGATGGCGATGAGGGTGAAGCTTATGTTGACGATACCCATCAGCACGGTCTGGGTCATAGGATTGCCCATTCCCATGGATTCGAAAATACGCGGAGCGTAGTAGAGCACGGCGTTGATGCCGACGAACTGCTGGAATACGCTGAGCATGATGCCGACGAAGATAACGACCCAGCCGTAGGATAAGAGCTTCTCGCTCTTGACGGTGACGGTGTTCTTGATTTCGTTGAGGATTTCGCGGGCCTTCTCGCTGCCGTTGACTCGGGAGAGTACATGGAGGGCCTTGTCGTCCTGGCCGGTCATCGCGAGGTAGCGAGGGGTCTCAGGCACGAGCAGGATGAGGATGGTGAAGAGTCCGGCAGGGATACATTCAGAGCCGAACATCAGCCTCCAGCCCGTAGTGACGCTCCAGTTGCCGTCGGCGAGCAGGGCATCGGCGTTGATGATGCGGTTGATGCCCTCCGCGAGAGCCTCCATCTTCGGCGCGATGTGGTCGCCGAGAATCACGAGGTTGACGAAATAGACGAGCAGCTGGCCGAATATGATGGCGAACTGGTTCCAGGATACTAGCGAGCCGCGCTTGTCGGCAGGGGCGACCTCAGCGATGTACATAGGGCAGATGGCCGAAGCCATACCTACTCCGACGCCGCCGAGCACGCGGTAGAAGTTGAACGCGATAAGCAGGGCGAGCGAAGGCTGTCCCTTAGGGAAGAAAAGGAATTCCGGATAATACGAGCCCGCGGCGCTCAGGAAGAAGCAGATGCCTGCGATGAAGAGGCTCTTCTTGCGTCCGAAACGCCCGGCCATAAGTCCGGAGATGGCGCTTCCTATGATGCAGCCAATCAGGGCGCTGGAAGCGGTGAATCCGTGAAGGAAGTCAGTGTAAACGAAGTCCGGCGCTCCCATGAAGAAGGCCTGGAGACCTCTCTCGGCGCCGGAAATCACGGCCGTGTCGTATCCGAAGAGCAGGCCGCCGAGCACCGCCACGAGGACGATACTGAAAAGATAGGCTTTAGAACCTTTAGTGTTTGATGCGGTCATTTTATCTTAATTTTGATTCAAGTTCTGACTTCCACTTGCCGTAGGCTTCCTCCAGAGGCTCCTTCCAGTCGCGTGCAGGCTCGATGACATCGAGTCTGGCGAGCTTGGCGAAGGCTTCCTTGGATGACTTGTAGATGCCGGCTCCGAGGGCTGCGCCTCTTGCCGCTCCGAGGGATCCGTCGGTGTCGAAGAGCTCGATGCGGGCGTCGCAGAGGGTGGAGAGGGTAGAGCGGAAGAGCGGGCTGAGGAACATATTGGCCTTGCCTGCGCGGATTACGTTAGGCTCGAGCCCGAGGTTCTTCATTATGTCGATGCCGTAGCGGAAGGAGAATGCGATGCCTTCCTGAACCGCGCGGAGTATATGAGCTCTGGAGTGCCTTACGAGGTCGATGCCGCAGAATTCGGCTCCGACGCTGCGGTTGGCGAGCACTCTCTCGGCTCCGTTGCCGAAAGGCAGCACGAGCAGTCCGTCGCAGCCGGCAGGGGCGGAGGCGGCCTCCTCGTTCATCTGAGGATAGCTGAGGTCCGGGGCGATGTTGCGGTGTGTCCAGGAGTTCATTATGCCTGTGCCGTTGATGCAGAGCAGCACGCCCATCCTCGGCTCCTTGGAGTCGGTGACGTGGAGGAAGGTGTTGACTCTGGACTGAGGGTCGGCCTTAGGCACGTCGGTGACGCCATAGACCACTCCGCTGGTGCCGCCGGTAGCGGCGATTTCGCCCGGTTCGAGCACATCGAGGGAGAAGGCGTTGTTGGGTTGGTCGCCTGCACGGTAGGATACCGGGGTCCCCTCAGGGATGCCGAGCAGGGACTGAATCTGCGCCGTGGTATGGGCCTGCACTCCGAGTGCCGGCACGATGTCGGCGAACTTGTCGCGCTCGATGCCGTAGTAGTCGGCCACGAAGTCGGCCCTGCGGTTCTCGTTGAAGTCCCAGAGGATGCCTTCGGAAAGTCCTGTGGCCGTGGTGGTTATCTCGCCGGTGAGCAGATATGCTATATAGTCGCCGGGAAGCATGAACTTGCTTATCTTGGCGTAGGTTTCAGGCTCGTTCCTCTTGACCCAGGCCAACTTGGAGGCGGTGAAGTTGCCCGGAGAATTGAGCAGGCGGAACATGCACTTGTCGTAGCCTATGCCCTTGAGGGCTTCGGCGCCGATGCTGACGGCACGCGAGTCGCACCAGATGATGGAGTTGCGCACCGGTTTGCCGTCCTTGTCGAGGGCTACCAGACCGTGCATCTGGTAGGAGATGCCGATGGAGGCTACCTGAGACATGTCGTGCCCTGAAGCGGCCATCTCCCTGACTCCGTCGCATAGATAGCCCCACCAGGATGCCGGGTCCTGCTCGGCCCAGCCTTTGCGCTCGGCAATGATGGGGGCTTCGACTTTAGGGTTGGTGGATGAACATACACATTTGCCGCTCTCGATGTCGAGCAGCGCGACTTTCACTGAAGAAGAGCCTACATCTATTCCTAAAGAATACATAGTTGTGTTATTAGTGTTTTCGTAAAAATGCGAAATAATTTCTCAAAGTTAAGAAATATTTATAACTTTGCAAAACACGCGCCTGAGCGCGACAATGCAGGATTAGCACATCGGTAGTGCATTGGCTTCCCAAGCCAAGGAGGAGGGTTCGACTCCCTTATCCTGCTCACGGAAGAAGCCGCCTTTTCGGGCGGCTTCTTCTGTCTGCGTTCCCCCGGGCCTGTCGAGGGGCAGTCCCGGAGCCTTTCCTTATACTCTGAGCTTCAGCCCGGCCAGAATGGTGTCGGGGCGGAGTTCGATGACGGCGGACTCTTCGCCGGCCATACAGAAGCCGCACTTAGGGCAGACGCCCATCTCTTCGCCTATGCACTGGCTCTTGCGCGTGCCGTCGGTAAAGATGAAGTTCGTCATCCAACAGCGCTTGTGGAACTTGTTGTCCCTCATCTTCTTGAGGCCGCTGCGGGAATTCATTATCGGGTAGCCCCGCTTCTTGTAGCCCAGAATCATGTCGATGATTTCGACCCGCTTCTCGTGCGGCAGCTCGAGGCTCTCAGTCCCCGGGAAAGGGGTGTGGAAATTGAGTGAAATGCTCTTGAAATACGGGCTCGCGGCCACATATTCGATTGCCGCGGCCACCGAGTCGCAGTTGAGGGTATTGATGGCCATATTGGCGCTCAGATGCTTGCAGCCGCAGGTCGCGATATTGCTCTCCAGCCGTTCGAAACTGCCCTTGCCGCGCACGCGTTCGTGGTATTCCCCGACTCCGTCCATCGACACCCAGATGCTATCGGCCACGCTGCCGTTGAAAGGCAGCTGCGCGTTGGTCGTGATGGTGCAGGAGAAGAATCCGATGGAGCGGGCAAGGCGGCAGAGGTCGTTGACTGTCCTCTCCCCGTCCCTCCAGAGGAAGGGTTCCCCGCCCTCGAAATCCACGAAGCGCGAGCCCTGGGAGTAGCAGTATTCCAGCTCTGTACGGAGCTGCTCGTAGCTCTTGCTGAGCGGGTCGGTATGGTTATAGACGCTGCAGTGCTTGCAGCTGAGATTGCATCGGTCAGAGATGAAAACCACGCTCTGGAGCGGTTTGCGGCGGCCGAGTACGGCACGCGCCCACCACCAGCCGAGATAGAAGAACTGTCCTACAGGATTCATATAAACAATAAAATAATTTTAGCGATCATCACGGCTGCGCAGAAGCCGCTCAGCGTATTGCGGGCCGTGAGCCAGCGCATCACGAACCAATCTACTCCGGCGCTGCGCACCGGTTCCCAGGGGATCATCCTGCCCAGCCAGCGCGGCGGCCTCTCCGGCACGTCCTGCCTTCCGGCGAAGAAGTCCCTCAGCGAACGGCAGAGCCATATCGAGCGCGGGGTGACGAGCAGTACGAGCAGGTAGAGCGGATGAAGCACGCCTATGCAGACGGCTGCAGTTATCATCACGAAGGGGAGGAGGTTGAATATGTACGCGGCCGTGAGCCCGGCGCGGTCGGAGCCGAGAAGCAGGGCGAAAGTCATCTTGCCGCACTCCCTGTCACCGGCCTTGTCGATGAGGCTGTGGGTGTATAAGATATTGAGAACCAATAGCCCTACTGGAATCGAAATCCATACGATCTCCGACGACATCCTGCCCGTGCAGGCATAATAGACCCCCATCATCAGCAGCGGGCCGAAGATGACCCCGATGATGAGCTCCCCGAGCCCTCGGTACGCCAGCTTGAGCGGCGGGGCGGAGTAGAATATGCCGAGAAATGCCGTAATGGCTACAATGGCCGCAATCCACCAGCTGCCCCTCGGGCCGAAAAAGCCCAAATCCACGGTCCGGAGCCCGAAAATCACGGCACCGCAGACGCAGGCCACGGCTCCGAAGGTCACTATGGCCTCCTTGAGGGTCGCGGGAGTCTCACTGCCGTCGCTAAGGTAGGGATATTTGACCGTCATCGCACGGAAGCCCTTGCGTATCACGCGGTCGCGGCTCCCCGTCATATCGGCCCGGTAGTCGAAAAAGTCATCCGCGAGGTTCATCGAGAGGTGCGCGCAGGCGACTCCGACCAGAGCCAGAAAGGCGCAGAAGATGCTGAAATTTCCGCCCCCGACAGCCACGACGGCCGCCAACACGGCAGGCATCAGACTCTGGACCAGAGACTGATGCCGCGCGTTGTCGAGCCACTGCTTGAGATTGCTCATCAGGGACGGCTATTTGGCGTTGATGTTGATTTTAACCGTCGCGTATGGTGCGCTGACAGTGAGGGTTGCAGTACCCTTCTCACCGCGCAGCGAGCGCACTACGGCGAGTGCCTTGCCGGAGAAGAGAGCCTTGCGGTCGCCCTTGAGGGAGAGGGTGTCGGCGGCGTTGCCGTTGTCCACTCCGTAGAGCTCGCCCGCGCCCTCGACCTTGAAGCTGAGCATATCGCTGGCCACAGGCACCTCGCGTCCGTTGGCGTCGATTGCGTCAACCGTAATGAAAGACAGGTCATAGCCGTCGGCGCTTATGGTGCTCCTGTCGGCGGTGAGCCTGAGGGTGACAGGCTCGCCGGTCGTGTAGCGGGCATCGCGGGCGACTTCCTTGCCGTCCTTATATGATATGGCCTCTATCTTGCCCGGCTCGTAAGGCACCGCAAGCCACTCCGCGTGAAGCACATCGGAGGTCTTGGCGCGGCGGCCCTGAGACTTGCCGTTGACGAGAAGTTCCACCTCGTCGGCATTGTTGTAGTAGGCCCAGATGTCGATGTTCTGGCCCTCGGTCCAGTTCCAGTGAGGGAAGAGGTGGAGGGTAGTCTCGGAGGTCCATTCGGACTTGTAGAGCCAGTAGGCGTCCTTAGGGAAGCCGGCGAGGTCGAATACTCCGAAGTATGAGCTTCTTGACGGCCAGCCGTAAGGAGTAGGCTCGCCGAGGTAGTCAAATCCCGTCCAGAGGAAGGTTCCGGCCACGAAGTCGCGGTCGCGCACCGCTATCCACGCATCGGTGTGGGTATTTGCCCATGGGGCGCAACTGACATCGTATGCCGTGCACTGGTGGTCGTCCTGCTGCCCCTCGGCCCAGTTTTCGCCCGGGAGCTTCTGGGTGCGGGTGGACGGCTGGTAATAGACCCCGCGGCTGTTGAGCGCGGATGCGGTCTCCGATCCGATGATGGGATTGTTCGGGAACCATACGCGGCAGGAATCGTAGAGCTGCGGGTGGTAGTTGAATCCATACACGTCAATCGCGCCGCTGCGGAGCAGGTTGTTGCCCGGCCATACGCCGTTACAGCCGGCCGTGATGGCGCGGGTGGTGTCGAGGTCGCGCACGAGCTGGGCCAGATGCCTGGTGAGCAGGACGTTAGGGTTGTTCTCGCTGCCGTCGCTCTGCCCGAGGGACTGGATGAAGTTGAGCAGGGTGTTGGCCTCCTCGGCGCTCAGATTCTCAATAAGGTCGTCGCGGGAGTCGCTCTGCTCGAGGATTTCGTTGCCTATGCTCCAGAGGACTATGCACGGGTGGTTGCGGTCGCGGCGGACGAAGTCCTGCACGTCACGCTGGTGCCACTCGTCGAAGAAGCGGGAGTAGTCGTATCTGGTCTTGCGCTTGCGCCACATGTCCATCGCTTCGTCCATCACCACGAATCCCATCTCGTCGCAGAGTTCCAGAAGCTCCGGGGTCGGAGGGTTGTGGGATGTGCGTATGGCGTTGACACCCATGCTTCTGAGCTTCTCGAGCTGGCGTTGGAGGGCGCGCGGGTGCACTGCCGTGCCGATGCAGCCCATATCGTGGTGCATGCAGACTCCCAGCATCTTGACATTCTCTCCGTTGAGGAAGAATCCCTTGTCCTTGTCCCAGCTGATGCTGCGCACGCCGAAGCGGGTGCTGTATTCATCCTTAAGGGTCTTGCCGGCCCAGATGCGGGTCCTTAAGGTATAAAGGTAAGGATTCTCGATGCTCCAGAGTTTCGTGCCGGAGATGGCAAGCGACTGGCAGACAAGATTTTCGCCCTCTTTGAGACTGACATTCTCATCGGTTGACGCCAGCTTGCGGCCCTTGGCGTCGAGCACTGCGGACTCGATGCGGACTTCGCCCGCCGCATCGCTCTCGACGGTGGTCTCGACCCTGACGCTGCTGTTCTCCCCGACTTCAGGGGTGGTTATGTAAGTGCCGTTGTAGGCCACGCGCACATCGGAGGTGCTCACGAGCCGGACATTGCGGTAGATGCCGCAGCCAGCGTACCAGCGGGAGTTCGGCTGGTCGGCGTTGTCGCAGCGCACGGCGATTGTGTTCTCGCCCTCGCGGAGGTACGGCGTAAGATCGTAAGTAAATGAACTGTAGCCGTATGGACGGGTGCCGAGGGCGTGCCCGTTGATATAGACGGTGCTGTTCATGAATACCCCGTCGAACTCGATGCTGTGGTGCAGGTCGTCAGCGGACAGGGTAAATGTCTTGCGGTACCAGCCGATGCCGCCCGGCAGCGCGCCGCCGCCCGGGGTGGAAGGGTTGTCTGCGGAGAACTGCCCCTCCACGCTCCAGTCGTGAGGGAGGTGCAGCTCGCGCCAGGATGAATCGTCATAGGCTTCTGTGGCCCACTGCGGGTCGTCTCCGAGCTGGAAGCGCCAGCCGAAGTTGAAGTCCTCCGAGAGTCTCGGGGAGGAGGTGCCGCAGCAGCCGGCGAGTGCCAGCGCTGCCGCGAAGATGGTAATCAGGCTATGTTTCATAAGCATAATTTTTGCTGAAAGGACAAATATAATTATATTTGTGAGATTTAATAAATTTTAAGGAATGTCATTCGCATCTGTAATAGGAAAAATGTTCGGCTCCAAGGCCGACCGCGACTATAAGGCAGTCAAGCCGACGCTTCAGAAGATACTAGCCGTCTATCCGGAGATAGACGCCCTCTCCGCCGACGAACTCCGCGCGAGGTCAGAGGCCCTCAAAGTGAAACTCCGCGAGGTCGAGGCCCCGTTTGAGAGCCGCATCGCGGACATCAAGGAAGAGCTCAACAAGGAGATTCCAATCTCCGAGAAGGAGAAGCTTGCAGACGAGTCCGACAAGCTCGTCAAGGACGAGGATGAGGCCATCGAGAAGTGTCTGAACGAGATGCTTCCGGAGGCTTTCGCGATAATGAAATCCACGGCGCGCCGCTTCAAGGAAAACGCCGAGGTGACGGTGACCGCCAACAAGTTCGACCAGGACCTTTCGGTCAACCACGATTTCGTCCGCATCGAGGGCGACAAGGCAATCTATAGCAACCACTGGCTCGCCGGCGGCAACGAAATCACCTGGGACATGGTGCATTACGATGTGCAGCTCGTCGGCGGTATCGCTCTGCACCAGGGCAAGATTGCCGAGATGGCCACGGGCGAGGGCAAGACCCTCGTGGCGACTCTCCCGGTATTCCTCAACGCGCTCGCCGGCAAGGGAGTGCACATGGTTACCGTCAACGACTACCTCTCCAAGCGTGACTCCGAGTGGATGGGCCCTCTGTATATGTTCCACGGCCTCTCCGTGGACTGCATCGACAAGCACCAGCCTAACTCCGACGCCCGCCGCAGAGCCTACGACTGCGACATCACCTTCGGTACCAACAACGAGTTCGGTTTCGACTATCTGCGTGACAATATGGCAGTAGTGCAGGAGGATCTCGTGCAGCGCAAGCACCACTACGCCATCGTGGACGAGGTGGACTCCGTGCTCATCGACGACGCCCGTACCCCGCTTATTATATCCGGACCTATCCAGCGCAACGAGGCCGACGAGGCCCAGTTCATGGAGTTCAAGCCGTTCGTGGAGAAGCTCTACCAGTCACAGCGCACCCTGGTGAACCAGGTGCTCAACGAGGCCCGCAAGAAGATAGCCGAGGGCGACGAGAACGAGGGCGGCAAGCTCCTGCTCCGCGCGCACAAGGGACTCCCTAAATATTCTCCGCTCATCAAGTTCCTCTCCGAGCCGGGTATTAAAGTGCTCCTCCAGAAGGCGGAGAACTACTATATGCAGGACAACGAGCGCGAGATGCCGGTAGTGACCGATCCGCTGTATTTCGTTATCAATGAGCAGCTTCACTCCGTGGATATGACCGATAAGGGGCACGAGGTGCTCGCCAACGCCGTGGGCGACGACAACTTCTTCGTCCTGCCTGACGTGGGCACCAGGACCGCCGAAATCGAGCACGAGGAGATTACCCCGCTGGAGAAGCAGCAGAAGAAGGATGCGCTGATGTCCGAGTTCTCGCTCAAGAGCGAGCGCGTGCACACCGTAATCCAGCTCCTCAAGGCCTACACGATGTTTGAGAAGGATGTCGATTATGTGATAATGGACGGTCAGATCAAGATCGTTGACGAGTCCACGGGCCGTATCATGGAGGGACGCCGCTGGAGCGACGGCCTGCACCAGGCGGTCGAGGCCAAGGAGAATGTCAAGGTGGAGGGCGCGACTCAGACTTTCGCGACCATCACCCTGCAGAACTATTTCCGCATGTACCACAAGCTCGCCGGTATGACCGGTACGGCCGAGACCGAGGCGGGCGAGTTCTGGAGCATCTACAAGCTGGACGTGATGGTCATCCCGACCAACCGCCCTGTCATCCGCGACGACCAGAACGACCTGATATACAAGACCAAAAAGGCTAAATACAACGCCGTCATCGAGCGTATAGTAGAGCTCGCCAAGGCGGGACGCCCTGTGCTCGTGGGTACGACCGATGTGGAGACTTCCGAGCTCCTGAGCCGTATGCTCCGCATGCGCGGCATCAAGCATAACGTATTGAACGCCAAGGAGCACGCCCGCGAGGCTGAAATCGTGGCGCAGGCCGGACAGAGCTCAACCGTCACCATCGCCACCAATATGGCGGGCCGCGGTACCGATATCAAGCTCTCCGACGAGGTCAAGGCGGCAGGCGGACTTGCCATCATCGGCACCGAGAGGCACGATTCCCGCCGAGTTGACCGTCAGCTGCGAGGCCGTGCAGGCCGTCAGGGCGACCCGGGTTCATCCACATTCTACCTCTCCCTCGAAGACAAGCTGATGCGTCTCTTCGGCTCCGAGAGGATTGCCGGAATGGTGGACAAGCTCGGCATGGCCGACGACGAGGCCCTCGAGAACAATATGCTCTCCAAGGCCGTGGAGAACGCGCAGAAGAAGGTCGAGGAAAACAACTTCGGCATCCGCAAGCGCCTCCTGGAGTACGACGACGTGATGAACTACCAGAGGGAGGCCATCTACTCCCGCCGCCGCAACGCAATCAGCGGCGACAAGATTGAAATCGACCTCCGCAATATGATGTTGGACGCAGCGACCCTCTTCGTGGAGAAGAACCGCAATCTGCCGTTCGAGGACTTCGAGGTGGCGCTGATGGCGATGTTCTCCATCGACACGGGCTTCGACGCCGCATTCTACGAGAAGGCGAAGCGCGAGGAGCTGGAAGACCGCATCTGCGAGCATATGATGGAGGTTTACCGCCGCAGGATGGACGCCCTGGTGGAGAAGCTCTACCCTATAGTCAAGGAAGTCTATGAGAAGCAGGGCAAGATGTACCAAAACATAGCCATCCCTGTCTCCGATGGTATCAAGCAGATCGGCCTCTCAGTCAACCTTGAAAAGGCCTACAACTCCGACGGCCGGGAGATTGCCAAGACCCTCAGCAAGAACATCATACTCTACCAGATAGACGAGCACTGGAAGGAGCACCTCCGCGAGATGGACGACCTTAAGCAGAGCGTGCAGAACGCTTCCTACGAGCAGAAGGATCCGGTAGTCGTATATAAGCTCGAGAGCTACAACCTCTTCGCTTCCATGCTGGAGACGCTCAACAAGGATGTGCTCTCCTTCCTCTTCAAGGCCTTCGTGCCTTTGCGCGAGGCTACGGAGCAGCCTAAGCGAGCCATCCGTCCGCGCACCGATATGAGCAGGATGCAGGCCGGACGCAACGAACTCTCCACCAACGGAGAGCAGAAAGCCAACACACCGGTCAAGGTGGACAAGCAGGTGGGCCGCAACGATCCGTGCCCTTGCGGAAGCGGCAAGAAGTATAAGAACTGCCACGGCAAGGGATTGGTATAAACGCAACTAAAAGTCAAGAATATGATACAGAAATTTACAGAGCAGCCGGTCAATGTCAATGACGTGACCCGCATCTCCAAAGGCACCTCCATCAAGGGCGACATCGTGTCCCAGTCCGATATCAGGGTGGACGGTGGAATCGACGGAACGGTTTACTCCAAAGGCAAGATTGTAGTGGGAGAGACAGCTTCGCTCTCCGGCAACCTGCTATGCAACAATCTGGATTTCTGGGGCAAAATGGACGGGGCCATCTATGTGAAGGATACGCTCTCAGTCAAGAGTTCCGCATCCATCACAGGTGACATCCATGTCAACAAGATTCAAGTGGAGATGGGCGCCCAGATCAACGGCACCTGCAAGATGATCAGCGAGCAGGAGTTCGAGAACCTTGCCGCTTCCATCGTGAAGACCGCCCCAAAGAGCGCTCCCGCTCCGGCCGCCAAGGCCGCTCCTGCTTCCGGCAAAAAGGAAGACTAGAGGATATTCATCGACTGTTCACGGATTTTCTCAAGCTCGTCTTTCATCTGAACGACGAGCTTTTGTATTTCCGCGTGGTTGGCCTTTGAGCCGGTGGTGTTGATTTCGCGGCCCATTTCCTGGATGATGAATCCCAGTTTCTTGCCCGGATACGGCTCGGAGTCGATGGTGTCCATGAAATATTTGCAGTGCTGGCGTAGGCGGACCTTTTCCTCGTTGATATCGAGCTTCTCGAGGTAGAATATCATTTCCTGCTCGAAACGCTCCTTGTCGAGTTTGATGGACATCTCGTCCGCCGCTTTCTGGACGCGGGCGCGCACTGCGTCGAGCCTTTCCTTCTCGTGGGACTCGACTCCGTTGTAGAGCTCGAGGATTTTGCTGACCCTGGAGCTTACATCCTTGTACAGGGCTTCGCCCTCGCGGCTGCGGTAGTCATCGACCATATCGAGGCAGCGGTCTATCGCCGCGCTGACTTCCGGCCAGTTCTCATCGGTGATGACATCGGCCTTTCGGCTGTCCACGAGATTCGGCAGGCCGAGCACTGCGTTGAGCAGGATTGCGGAGTTGGACGGGCTGTACTGCACGCCCATTTCCTTTGCAAGGATTGAGGCCTGGGAGATGTAGGTGCGGGCTGCGTCGAGGTCCAGCTGCCTTGTGCCTTCGGAGGCGTTCGGCTCGTAGCTAAGGAAGACGTCAATCGTGCCGCGGGTCAGTCTGGAGGCGATTCGGGCCCTCACTTCCAGCTCCTTGTCTTTCGGGAGCAGCTGGCTCTTGAGCCCGATATCTGCGGACTTGCCGTTGAGGGTTCGTATCTCAAGCGTGAGCTTTCCGGACTGGAGCTCGACTTCGGATTTGCCGTAGCCTGTCATTGACCTTATCATAGTGCGATGATGTTTAAAATTTTTGCGGGGCAAAGTTAGTTATTTTTCGGCATTGTTGCGCCCGTGCCCTGCTCCGCGCAGAATTCGAGCACCTGGGCGGCAATCTGCTTCATTCCCGCCTGTGAAGGGTGCCCCCACTGCTTGTCTATGTCCTTTAGGACTAGACAGGGGACATTGTAGTGCCGGCAAATCGTAAGCACGGAAGAAGATATTTCCTCCCTCAGCTCCGTATTCAGTATGAATATTATGCCTGCCGCCGGATAATTGGTCCTCAGGTCGGCGAGCAGCTTCGCCATTGCCGGGCGGAAAGTGTAGAGGGACTCAGCCGTCCAGCCGCCGTAGGTAAACTCGCCCACAGGCGCTCCGGCCCAGGAGTCGTTGGTGGCGCCGAAGACGAATATCAGATCCGGCTCGCCCAGGAAGGGGCTGCGGGTGATAAAGGAACGGTCGCTGTAGTCGGCCTTGTCGTAGCCCGTATTGCAGATTGTGGAGCCGGAGAAGGAATTGTTGAGCTCCAGCTTTGCCCCGGACTGCTCTATGACGGCATACCACCAGGTCTGCTGGACTTTCTCCACATCATTGGCTTTCTGGTGCCACTTGCTGCCCTCATCGGCATACCAGATGGCATTGGTGTCGGGTGTCAGCCATCCTTCATAAGTCGAATAGCTGTCGCCGAGAATGGAAATTCTGACCGGTTCTCCGCTCCCAGCCAGCAGGGCAAGAGGGGAGAGAACGGAAATGAGGATAAATGCTAACTTTTTCATCCCTTTGACTTTATGATTTCTATTGCCCTTGCGACTCCGGTGGTCGCTTTGTCCCTGATGCTGATCACATCTTCACTGCCGTCTATCGGCGTCTCCTTAGGGTCTATTACGATTACGGGGCAGCCGACAGGGGTGAACTGCCACAGGCTGGCGGCGGGCTGCACTACCAGCGAAGTGCCGACTATCATCATGAAATCAGCCTCTGTAAGCTCCGAGATGGCCTCGCTCATCTTCGGCACAGATTCGCCGAAGAACACGATGTGCGGGCGGTATTGCACGCCGCGCTCATCGACATCGCCGAGGCTGACAGCCCCATAGCCTATATCCCGGATCCGGGATTCGTCGTATCTGTCCTTTTCGGTGCAGGAATCCTCCGGACGCACTTTCGTCAGCTCGCCGTGGAGGTGGACCACTTTGCTGCTGCCGGCCCTTTCGTGCAGATTATCAACATTTTGGGTGATTACCGTTACCTTGTAGTCCTTCTCCAGACCTGCGATGGCAAGGTGTGCGGCGTTAGGCTCCGCTTCCTTTAGCTGGGCACGCCTCTCGTTGTAAAAGTCCAGTACGACGCCCGGATTGCGCCGCCATCCCTGGATGGACGCCACCTCCATCACATCGTGGTTCTCCCACAGCCCGTTGCTATCTCTGAATGTGGAGATTCCGCTCTCGGCGCTGATCCCCGCCCCGCTCAAGATTACTATTTTTTTCATAATGATGTTATCCTATAAAAATCTATATCTGCATGTATGGTAGAAACAAGGCATTCAAATCTAAAATTTTCTGAAACTCTGAAGAATAGCCATTCTTGTCCGCGCCATTGGCGCTTATAAGGACAAGGTGCACAGCTTTTGTCGTCCCGGTAATTTCGATGAAGCGCGTTTGGCGACGGCGTATTTCCTCATATGATTCGGATGAGAGGCGAAGCGGTTCCTTCGTGAATTTCATCTCGCAGATGTCGATGACATTGTCGTTACGGTCAATCAGCATGTCAATCTGGCATCCGGGAAGATTGCCGTCCGGAATGGAGCGCCAGGCGCAGACATTGCTCACTACTCCAGTTATCCCGAGAGCCTGTTTAATCTGGTTTATGTGCAGAAAACACAGGCGCTCGAAAGCCAACCCGCACCAGCTGTAATACAGAGGCGCGCCCTGATTGTGGGACCAAAACCTCTCATCTCCGCTCCTGTTCTCTTTTATAAACTTGAAATAGAACAGAGTGTAGGAGTCAATCAATTGATATACAGTATGATTCGACTTGTATCCAAATGCGGAGTATTTTCTGATGAACCCGCACTGCTCGAGGTCGTCGAGCATCGTTGACAGTTTGCCGTTATCTTCAAATCCCTCTGAAATGATTTCTTCCCGGCTTAATCCCGTTTTCTTTTTGCCGAGCAACGTCACGATTTTCATATAGGGCTCGGGAGATTTGAACAGGGAAGTGTAGAGCTCGTCATATTCGTTGACAAGATTTCCGTCAGCCGAGAAGAATAACTTGTCTATATTTTGAGACAGGCTGCATTCTCTGTCAAGGAATGACCAGTAGTAGGGGATTCCTCCCATAACCATGGCACATTCGGCCACCTGGTTGCGTGTCATCCCCAGTTTTGCGTACTTGGCGTATGCCTCGCACTCGGCAAGGGTAAACGGCTGAATGCGGATTTTGGTGGTCACGCGGCCGCGAAGTCCCGCCTTGTTGCGTATCAGTTTATTGATAATCCAGGATGTCGCGGAGCCGCAGACAATCAGAGTAATGTCTTTCCTGGCTGAGGCCCAACCGTTCCAGAAATGCTCCAGAGCCTGGATGAAGCCGGACCGTGGCGTGTCCATCCATGGCATCTCGTCAATGAATATAACTTTCCGCCTGTCAGTTGACGAGATGATAAGGTCCTTCAGCTGGTCGAATGCTTCGAGCCAGGTCCTCGGACATTTCGCCGTGAAGCCGGAGTATTTTAGTGAGGACTGCCAAGCCTTGAGCTGGCCTTTTAGCTGGGTTCTGGCGAGGCCGGAATGTTGGAAGGTAAATGTATAATCGAATGCCTCCCTGACGAAGAATGTCTTGCCGACACGGCGTCTGCCATAGACGGTAACGAACTGCGAATACTCTGAAGCGTTGGCTTTCAATAGTTTCTGCTTTTCTTCAATGCGCCCTATCATCATGATTCTATCCTTTTTGTTCAATGACAAAGGTATAAAAAAATGCCATATAATCAGCGGAAACTTGTCGTTTTTGCAAGTTTCCGCAGGATATACGACATAAAAAGCGCCCCCGTTGTCCGGGAGCGCCTCATATTGGGTATGTTCAAATTATTTGCGGCGGAGTGCCTTGTCGAGCGCCTTGCGCAGGCCGGCTTCGCCCTTGATCGCTTCGGTGTTGATCTGGCCGTCCACGATGAGGATGGAGTTCGGCAGGGAAGTGACACCGTAGGTGGCGGCCGCCACTGAATTGGCGCCCTGGCCGTCGTTGAGGTTGATCCACGGCAGCTTCTGTGACTGCACGATGGAGCCCCATTCGGCCTTGTCCGGGGACACGCAGACCGCGTAAATCTCGAATCCGAGCTTGTGGTACTCGTTCCATACAGGGAGCAGAGTCTCGATGTTGAGCATCTTCTGCGCCGCATCGGTGGCGTCCCAGAAGTGCAGGAGCACGACTTTCGCGTCCACGGAGCTGAGTGCTTTCTTCTCGCCCTTGATGTCCGGCAGGGTGATGTCTGGGTAGTCGCGCTCCTCTGCGGTGCGGATCCTGCTGTCGAGTTCGAGCAGCTTCATCCTGCGTGCGGCTTCCTTGTCGAGCGCCTTGACATAGCGCGACTCCGGATAGACGGTCTTGAGCGAATCGGCGGCGTTCCTGAAGAGCAGCGCGTCGGTAGGCTGGTTGAATACCGGGGTGCCCGCGCCTAGGTTCTCATAGAGCACGGGGATGACGGTGAGGGAGTACGGATGCCCCATCACATATTTCACGCTCTCGCGGTAGTGCTGGAGGTAGGCCTTGGCCATCTCCGGACCGCTCTCGGACGATGCCATCAGCGACTTGATGAAGCCGGCATAAGCCTTGTCCACCTCGGCGAGCTGGGCAGAGCCCTCGGATCCCTCGATGCTGTAGTTGCCCAGGGTGTCGGCGCTCACGCGGGCGTTCTCGCCCTTCTCGAGGAGCAGCGCCGCGATGCGGGTGTCCTTGTAGAAGAGATAGACGAACTCCGGCTGACCCTTGCTGACCGGGATGGAGTAGCTGAACGAGCCGTCCGGGCGGGTCTTGATGGTGTCGAGCACATTATACATATTGATGTCGAGCTGCTTGACGATAATCTGGCTGTCCGCAGCCCCTTCGACGGTTCCGCTCAGCTTGGCGCTTTGCGAGCAGGCCGCAAGCGAGAGGATGGCCGCCGCAGCGGCAATTATTCTATAATTTCTCATATTCTGCGAGTATTGCTGCCGCCGTCTGAGCCATCTGCTCCTCGGTGAAGGCAGGCTTCTTCTTGCGGAAATCCATATCCCCTTCGCTCTGGAGCGGGACGAGATGGATGTGGGTGTGAGGAACTTCCATTCCGAGCACGGCCACTCCGACCCTCTTGCAAGGGACTGCGGCTTTGAGCGCTGCGGCTACCTTGCGGGCAAACGCCCAGAGGCCGCTGTAGGTCGCTTCGTCGAGGTGGAAAATGTAGTCGTCCTCGACATTCTTGGGGATGACGAGGGTGTGGCCGAGCGCGAGCGGGCTGATGTCGAGGAAGGCATAGTAGTCCTCGCTCTCCGCTACCTTGTATGAGGGAATCTCACCCTTCGCAATCTTGGTGAAAAGGGTTGCCATCAGAGGGAAATGTCGAGAATTTCAAACTTGATGATGCCTGACGGGGCCTTGGCCTCGACGGTCTCGCCCTTGCCGTGTCCCAACAGGGCCTTGGCGATAGGGGTAGTGGAGGCGAGCTTGCCCTTGGAGAAGTCAGCCTCGCTCTCCCCGACAATGGTGAACTCCATCTCGCGGCCGGAGTTGAGGTTCTTGACCTTGACCCGGTTGAGCATCTGAACCTTGTCGGTGCTGAGCTGCGAGCTGTCCAGCACCTTGGCGTTGATAATCATATTCTGGAGGTTGGCTATCTTCATTTCGAGAAGCCCCTGAGCCTCCCTCGCGGATTCGTATTCCGCGTTCTCGGAGAGATCACCCTTCTCGCGGGCCTCAGCTATCGCTGCGGAGATGACAGGCCTCTGGGCCAGCGCTTCCGCCAGCTCTTTTTTAATCCTGTCGAGCCCTTCCTGGCTCATTAAATGCACTTCTGCCATAGTTTTGTTCTTCTTGCCAGGCCGCTTTGTTCGCGGCTATGGACGTTTATAAATCAATAAAAAAGAATCCTGCCCGCAGGCAGAACCCTTCTGTTTGCAAAGATAGTGAAAGCGCAGACAAAAACAAATTATTTTCGTGCTGTGCGGGACGGACGGCAAACCAGCTGGATGTCTATCGAGTCGAGCTTGTAGCCCCTGAACCGGCGCCCCTTGAAGTGTGCTTCCACCAGCTCGAGGAGCTCGTCGTCGATTACGTCGCGGTACTCGTTGTTGACGCAGTCGTAGAGGTGGAGGTGGGGGAAGGTGTTGACATCGAAGTACATCTTGTTGTTGGAGCTCGTGCGGCGGCGGTAGATTTTGCGCTCCGCGAGCATCGTGAGGGTGTTGTACACCGAGGCGACGGAGAATGCCGTGCCGGAGTGCTCCGACATATATTCTACGACCATATCGGCGCTGGCGTGTCCCAGCTCCATCATCGCCCCGTGTACCGCCAGCCTCTGCGGCGTTGCCTTTAAACCCTTGTCCTTGAGAATCTTGCGGAACGCTTCGATGTCCGGAGTCGTCCTGGTTTTTGTCTTCATACCCAGCGAAGGTAGCGTTAATTTTGAATAATTCCAAATCCGAGGGCCCCGGGCGGGCTTGCTCCTGCGGGGTCTGGGGCGCTTCGACAGAATCAGCGACCGGGTTGAGG
>CAVJHI010000010.1:0-55257 GCA_963649415.1 bacterium | reverse complement strand
AACCAATGCCTGGATTAATTGGAAAGAAAATCGGAATGACTTCCGTTTTCGGTGCCGACGGTAAGAACATACCGTGCACCGTTATCGAGGCTGGTCCGTGCGTTGTTACGCAGCTCCGTACAGTAGAGAAAGATGGTTATGCCGCTGTACAGCTTGCCTATGACGAAACGACAGAAAAGCACACCAGCGCGCCTCTCATGGGGCATTTCAAAAAGGCAGGAACCGCTCCGATGCGCAAGCTCGCCGAGTTCAAGGCGGACTTCGCAGGGGAGCCGAAGCTCGGTGACAAGTTCACCGTAGCGGACGTCTTCACCGAGGGTGTCGCATTCGTCGATGTCATCGGTATCTCTAAGGGTAAGGGCTTCCAGGGCGTAGTTCACCGTCATGGATTCGCCGGTGTAGGCGGCCAGACTCACGGCCAGCACAACCGTCTTCGCCACCCTGGTTCAATGGGAGCGTGCTCATGGCCGTCCCGCGTACTTCCTGGTATGCGCATGGCAGGCCATATGGGCAATGCAAGAGTGAAGGTCGAGAACCTTCAGATTGTAAAGGTACTCCCTGAGAACAATCTCATCGTTGTCAAGGGTTCCGTTCCGGGAGCCAAGGGTTCTTATGTAATTTTGGAGGCTTAAGAGTATGGAATTATCAGTATTGAAGATTGACGGAACCGATTCCGGAAAGAAAGTCACTCTTAACGACAGCGTATTCGGCATCCAGCCTAACGACAATGCCATCTATCTCGATGTCATTCAGTATCTCGCCAACCAGCGTCACGGCAACGCCAAGACCAAGGACCGCAGCGAGAACGCACACAGCACCAAGAAGCTCGGTCGCCAGAAGGGCGGCGGCGGCGCACGTCACGGTAGCCTCAAGGCCAACATCTTCGTAGGCGGCGGCCGCGTATTCGGACCTGTTCCGCGCTTCTATCACAACAAGCTCAACAAGAAGCTCAAGGCTCTGGCCCGCAGGTCAGCGCTCTCATACAAGGCGGCAGAGGGCTCAATCATCGTCCTCGAGCCGTTCGCTCTCGAAGCTCCTAAGACCAAGGAGATGATCAACATCACCAAGGCCATCGGCGCAGGCGACCGCAAGGTCCTCTACGTGCTTCCTGAGAACTCCAACAATATCTTGCTTTCATCCCGCAACCTTCCTTATGTAGATGTCACCACGGTCGACGAGATCAGCACCTACACCATCATGAACGCCAACAAGCTCGTTTTCGTGGACGGTGTACAGGACATCATCGCAGAGAGGAACATGCGCTAAACGAACACGGAGATGGGAATTTTAATTAAGCCAATAGTAACAGAGAAGATGACGGTTCAGGGCGAAAAGTTGAACCGTTACGGCTTCATCGTGGATCGTGACGCCAACAAGCTTCAGATCAAGGATGCGGTGGAGAAAGAGTATGGAGTATCCGTCGCTGACGTGAACACCATCAACTATCACGGCAAGAGGAAGAGCCGCTACACCAAGGCAGGCATCCTCCGCGGCCGCATGAATCACTTCAAGAAGGCTTATGTCACTCTTGCAGGTGATGACAAGATTGATTTTTACGCTAACATTTAAGGGAGGGACAGACAATGGCAGTAAGAAAATTCAAGCCGGTTACCCCCGGCCAGAGGAACAAGGTGATCAGCACTTTCGAGGAGATCACCGCCAAGAAGCCTCAGAAATCATTGATTGAACCTCTCAAGAGCACAGGTGGCCGCAACAATACCGGCCAGATGACCGTTCGCTACATCGGCGGCGGCCACAAGAAGATGTACCGTATCATCGACTTCCGTCGTGACAAGGACAACTGCACTGCAACGGTTCTTACCATCGAGTACGACCCTAACCGCAGCGCCCGTATCGCCCTTGTACAGTACGAGGATGGCGAGAAGAGATACATCATCGCTCCTAAGGGACTCAAGGTGGGACAGGTTATCGCATCAGGCAGCGGTGTCGCTCCTGAGCTCGGCAACTGCCTCCCGCTCTCTGAAATTCCTGTAGGTACTCTCGTCCACAACATCGAGCTTCGTCCTGGCCAGGGCGCCGCAATGGCACGTTCAGCCGGCACATTCGCTCAGCTCGCAGCTCGCGAGGGCAACCACGCAGTTCTCCGCCTGCCTTCAGGCGAGACCCGTATGGTACTCGTGTCCTGCCGCGCAACCGTCGGCGAGGTATCCAACGCTGATCACAACCTCGAGAGCCACGGAAAGGCCGGCCGCAAGCGCTGGCTCGGCGTTCGCCCTCACAACAGAGGTGTCGTGATGAACCCGGTAGATCACCCGATGGGTGGTGGTGAAGGCCGTGCATCCGGTGGACATCCGCGTTCACGCAAGGGTCTGCCAGCTAAGGGCTACAAGACACGTAATCCTAAGGCATCTTCAAACAAGTTCATCATTGAAAGAAGGAAGAAATAACAGGATTTAAACTTTAGAGATTATGAGTCGTTCATTAAGAAAAGGTCCATATATTCAGGAAGCTCTCGAGAAGAGAGTTCTCGCGATGAATGATGGCAGCAAGAAGAAGGAAGTGGTCAAGACCTGGTCCCGTGCCAGCATGATCTCCCCTGACTTCATCGGCCATACTATCGCGGTCCATAACGGAAACAAGTTTATTCCTGTTTACGTTACGGAGCAGATGGTGGGACACAAGCTCGGAGAGTTTGCCCCTACCCGTACATTCAGAGGTCATTCAGGTAACAATAAGAAGTAATCATTATGGGAAAGCGTAAAAGACTTATGGCTGAGCGCCTCAAGGAGGCGAAGAAAGTAACAGCCGTCGCCAAGCTGAATGACGTGCCTACATCCCCTCGCAAGATGCGTCTCGTCGCAGACACAGTGCGCGGAGTGGAGGTCAACCGTGCCCTCGATCTTCTTAAGTACTCCAAGAGAGATGCTTCTATCCGTCTCGAAAAGCTTCTCCGCAGCGCTATCGCCAACTGGGAAGCCAAGAACCCGGACAAGAGCAAAGAGCTCGACAACGGCAACGTATATGTGAAGACCATCATGGTCGATGGAGGCCGTACGCTGAAGCGTATCCGTCCTTGCCCGCAGGGTAGGGCCGGCCGCATCCGCAAGCGCTCCAATCACGTTACCGTCATCCTTGATGTAAAACAACCGGTGGAGAATAAGTAATATGGGACAGAAAACAAATCCTATCAGCAACAGAATCGGTATCACCCGTGGTTGGGACTCTAACTGGTGTGGTGGTAACTACGCGGAGAAGATCGCAGAGGACTACGAGATCCGCAAGTATCTTAGCAAGCGCCTCGCGAAGGCCAGCCTCAGCAGGATCATCATCGAGAGAACCCTCAAGCTCATCACCGTCACCATCTATGCTGCCCGTCCTGGCTTTATCATCGGCAAGGGTGGCGCAGAGGTCGACAAGCTCAAGGAAGAGCTCAAGAAGGTCACCAGCAAGGACGTTCAGATCAACATCTTCGAGGTTAAGCGTCCGGAAGTTGACGCCAACATCGTGGCTGACAGCATCGCCCGTCAGATCGAGGGACGTGTCTCCTACCGTCGTGCCATCAAGATGGCTGTCGCAAACACCATGAGGGTGGGTGCGGAAGGCATCAAGGTGCTCATCAGCGGCCGTGTAGGTGGAGCTGAAATGGCCCGCAACGAGATGTTCAAGGAGGGTCGTACCCCTCTCCACACTTTCCGTGCGGACATCGACTACGCTCTCGCGGTAGCCAACACCAAGGTCGGAACTCTCGGCATCAAGGTTTGGATCTGCAACGGTGAGCGCTACGGCAAGCAGGATCTCACTCCTGCGGCTCTCTCAGCTGCCAACGCTCAGGCTGCAGGCCAGAACCGCGGTGGACGTCGCGACGACCGTGACCGCCGTGGCGGACGCGGAGACCGTGACCGTCGTCCTCGCAGGGACAACAACCAGAAGTAATTAAGTTAATTAATTATTTGCTATATTTGAGGCCGGTTCGCAATCGAGCGGATCGGCCTTATTTTTAAAATAGCTTCTTTAATTAAAACGGAATAAAATGAAAAGATTTACCATCATCGCAGCCGCCCTGCTAGTACTCGCAGCGGGCTGCAAACCGAAAAGCGAGGAGCAGAAAGTAGCAGACTACACTGCTGACACAGAGAAGTTTATGGCCGACTACAATGCTGCCGCCGAGAAGATTCAGGCAGATTCTACCCTCAGCGATGAGGCGAGAATGAAAGCCCTCGAGAAGAACTTTGAAAAGACCGTCGACAAATTCGTCAACGACAGGATTTCCATCATCAAGAAAAACCCTTCCGGGCAGCTCGCCATTGCCGCTCTCAAGGATGTGTGGAGCAACCTCGAGACCGAGCAGCAGGAGAAAGTGCTCGGCTACCTCAAGGGCGAGGCCGCTCAGGACTCCATAGTCCTCGAATACAGGGCTATGCTTGATACCAAAATTGCCACCGCGCCGGGGCAGATGTTCACCGATTTCACCATTGTGCAGGATCCTGACGACCCGGAGAGCACCACTGTCAAATTCTCAGACTATGTTGGCAAGGGCAAATATGTCCTCGTTGACTTCTGGGCAAGCTGGTGTGGCCCTTGTAAGAGGGAGATTCCAAACATCGCAGCCGTCTATGAGAAGTACAAGGGCGACGATTTTGATGTGCTCAGCGTAGCCGTCTGGGACGAACCTCAGGCCACTGCCAAAGCAGCTGCCGAGCACGGAGTCGTATGGAACGAGATTGTCAACGCCCAGAAGATTCCTACCGAGCTCTACGGCATCGAGGGCATCCCTCACATTATGCTCATCGGCCCTGACGGAGTCATCATCAAGCGCGACCTCCGCGGCGAGAACATTGAAAAGGCCGTAGCCGAGGCTCTTGGACGTTAAGGAAAAAATAAGCTTATTACCACATTCCCCCGGAGTTTACAGATACTATAACTCCGAGGGAACTGTGATTTATGTAGGTAAGGCCAAGGACCTTGCCAAGCGGGTTGCGCAGTACTTCGTGAGCCCGGACCGGCTCACCCTCAAGACCAGGGTGCTGGTCTCCAAAATCGCCGATGTGCAGTATTCGGTCGTGGACAGCGAAGCCGATGCCCTGCTGCTGGAAAACAACCTCATCAAGCAGTACAAGCCCCGCTACAATATTCTCCTCAAGGACTCAAAGACCTATCCCTGGATATGCGTCACCGACGAGGAGTTTCCGCGGGTTTTCCTCACCCGCCGGCTGGTGCGCAACGGCTCGCGCTACTTCGGTCCCTACAGCTCCGTGCAGCACGCGCGGGCGCTGCTGGAGTTCTTCGAGGCCAGTTATCCGCTCCGCTCCTGCCGCCTGGCTATCACTTCCGATGCCGTGCTCCGGCACAAATTCCGCCCCTGCCTCGACCTGCACATCCATCGCTGCCAGGGTTGCTGCGTAGGCGGCATCTCCCGTGAGGAATACGGGAGTTACATAAATGAAATCGTCCGCCTGCTCAGCGGCGGCGCGACCGGGATAATCAAGGATTATAAGGCACGTATGCTCAAGGCGTCCGAGGACCTCGATTTCGAGATGGCGGCGCTCTACAAGCAGCGCATCGACGCCCTGCAGAGCCATTATTCCAAGTCTATAATCACCGCCGCCGGCGACCGCGACGTGGATGTGTTCTCACTCGTATTCGACGACTCCGAGGCTTTCGGCAACTTCCTCAGAATCAAGGGCGGAGCCATCATCCAGTCGCTCAATCTGGGATTCCGGATGAATATAGAGGAGGCAAGGGAATCGGTGCTCAGCAGCTTCATCGCCGAGATAGAGTCTAAGTTCGGCGCTCTCAGCTCCGAGGTCATCGTGCCCTTCCTCCCGGATGTGAGCATTGAGGGCGTGGAATTTAAAATCCCGGTGCGCGGTGACAAGCTCGCCCTGCTGGAGCTCAGCGACAAGAACTCCCGCGAGTTCCGTTTCAATTCCCTGCGCCAGCGCGAGCACACCAACCCCGACGAGTACCGGACGGCGGTGCTGGAAGAGCTGCGCAAGGCGATAGGGATGAAGGAACTGCCCGAGCACATCGAGTGCTTCGACAACTCCAACATCCAGGGTACCAACCCTGTAGCCTCCTGCGTGGTATTTAGGGGAGGCGAGCCTTCGAAGAAGGATTACCGCAAATTCAAGATAAAGACCGTGGTCGGGGCCAACGACTATGCCTCAATGAAGGAGGTGGTCAACCGCCGATACTCACGCTTGTGCGAGGAAGCGCCTGACGACCTGCCGCAGCTCGTCGTGATAGACGGCGGCAAGGGCCAGCTGGACTTCGCCTATCAGGCCATCTGCGAGCTCGGCCTGGAGCGCAAACTCACCGTGATAGGCCTCGCGAAGCGCCTTGAGGAAGTCATCAGGGTAGGTGATCCGTATCCTCTCTTCCTCGACCGTAACTCGCAGGCGCTCAAGCTCCTGCAGAGGGTTCGCGACGAGGCCCACCGCTTCGGTATCACCTTCCACCGCTCCCTGCGAAGCAAGGCGGCCCTCACTTCGGCCCTGCGCGAGATTAAAGGGGTGGGGGAGCAGACCGAGCAGCGCCTGCTGATGCATTTCGGCAGCGTTGCGCGGATTGCCGCCGCCTCCGAAGAGGCTCTTTCAGAGCTTGTAGGCCCCTCACTCGCCGCCCGCATCAAACAACACTTCGACAATGGACAGCAATAAATTCAACAGGTACTTCAGCATCTTCATCCTTGTGGGGATGACTGCCGCGATGGTCATCGCCACCGTTCTTAAACTCCGAGTTGCCCAGACCGGGCAGGCTATGCTTATCGTTGCGGCTTTCGGCTCGCTGATGGGGATACTCAGCACGGTGTGCTCCGCCAACGCCCGGATTCTCACTTTCCTTTTCGGCCTCTTCGATGTCTCCATCTATGGGGTGATGTGCCTGCTTGGCGGTAAATACGGCAACGCCGCCCTCCACCTGCTCTACTTCCTGCCTATGCAGTTCGTGGGTTTCTTCCAATGGAGGCGCAGGGGTGCGGCTTCCGGCTCGCAGGTGCAGGCCCGCCGGCTCAGGCCCCGCCAGTGGCTGCTCTATGGCGGCATTTTCCTCGTCGGGCTGGCCGTAGCATACGCCGTTCTCTCCTCGATAGGCCAGCATGAGGCTGCGCAGGCGGTAAAGCTTACTATATTTATGGATGCGCTCTCGATGATGTGCAATGTCCTTGGGCAGCTGCTTATGTCGATGGCCTATATGGAGCAGTGGATATTCTGGATTGGGGTAAATGTGGCTTCCGTGGTGATGTGGGCCAGCACCCTGGCTCAGAGTGGTTCCGATTCGTATGCCCTCGTATATCTAATCAAGTACAGTTTCTATTTCCTCAATTCTCTCAATGGACTCCGCATCTGGATTGGCCTGAGCCGCCCTCAGAATCATATTTAGGTTTTGAAACATATTAACGAGGATACATTTTGTTTCACATCTAAAGAATAATGTAACACGACACAGTCCCGGCGCCGTGTTATATTTTTACCTTTGCAAATCAACCACATGAACATTTTTACAACCTTTTTAATAACCAATTATGAGAAAAAAAGTTTTGATTCGAGCCTTCAGCGCTGCCATGGTGCTGTTTGTCTCCGTCCTATTCTCGGCCAGCGCTTTTGCTCAGAACCGTACCATTACCGGTAAGGTTGCCGACAATCAAGGACTCCCTGTAATCGGCGCTGCAGTTGTCGTTGTGGGCCAGACCTCAACGGGAACTCTTACCGATGTCGATGGTAAATTCGTTCTCAGCGTACCTGCAAAGGCCTCAATCGAGGTTTCCTGCATCGGTTACGTCTCCCAGACCGTAGCTGTCGGCAACAGGACCAATTTCGAAATTGTTCTCGCAGAGGACTCACAGCTCCTCGAAGAGACGGTGGTCATCGGTTACGGCGTTCAGAAGAAGAGCGACCTTACCGGTTCAGTCGCATCCGTGCGCTCTGAAGACCTCCAGAACCGCTCTACCTCAGATGCAGCCGCAGCTCTTCAGGGCAAGGCAGCAGGTGTGCAGATTCTCAACGCATCAGGTGCCCCTGGCGCCGGCGCAGAGATTCGCGTGCGCGGTTTCTCATCCAACTCCGGCAGTCTCGGACCGCTCCTCATCGTGGACGGACTCAAGGTGGACAACATCCAGTACCTTGACCCTGAAATGATCGAGTCTATCGAGGTCCTCAAGGACGCGGCTTCAGCAGCCATCTACGGCGCTCAGGCAGGTAACGGTGTCGTTCTCGTCACCACCAAGACCGGCGCAGGCAGCAAGGGAGACGGCAAGGTGTTCTACAACAACCAGTTCTCTCTCGCTTCCCTTTCCCGCAAGGTTGACATTATGAATGCCGAGGAGTACATCGCTTTCGGTAAGGCCAACGGCTATCTTACCCAGACGATGCTTGATACCTATTATGACGGCAAGACCGACGTTGACTGGGGCAAGGAGGTATTCACTCCGACCTGGAGCCAGCGCCACACCGTAGGATTCCAGGGCGGCAACGAGAGGGGCAACTACTTCGCTTCCCTCAACTATGTTGACAACGACGGTATCTTCCGCGGCGACAAGGACACTTACAACCGTCTCACTTTCCAGGTCAATGCTGACTACAGGATCAAGAAGTGGCTCACCGTAGGTACCAACAACTCCATTGAGAAGTGGTCAACCAAGAGCATCTCACAGCGCAGCGACAACGGCTCCGCTATGCTCGCAGTCCTCACTTCATCTCCTCTCTTCCCGGTTGCCTGTGACTACGATGGACTCACTCCTGCAATGAAGCAGGCCATCGCCGACGGAACCAAGGTCCTCGAGGCTCCTGAATATCCTGGCAAATACTGGGCGCTTCCTCTTATCGGCGAGACCCAGTCAGCCAACCCGTTCATCCAGAGGGATGCCAGCGACTCCACAAGCGGCGGCTTCAGCATCCGCGGCGTCGCCTATGCAAATGTGACCCCGTTCAAGGGCTTCACCTTCACCTCACGCTTCGGCTACCGTATTGCTCAGAGCACTTCTCACTACTACATTGAGCCTTACTACGCCAATGCATTCGTGAAGAACGATACCTACTCTATCTCAGCTACCGCCAACACGAGCTACTACTATCAGTGGGAGAACTTCGCCAACTACAACCGTACGTTCGGCAAGCACGGCATTTCCGCGATGGCCGGTATGTCATACACTGAGAACAACTATGACAATGTCTATGCAGCCGCTTCCGGTACCGATATCCTCAAGGGATACGCCGAGAACTTCCGCTACATCGACTATGTAAAGTCAGGCGACGGCATTACCAAGACGATGACCAACGCTCCGGGACGCTCAGCCCAGCTCTCTTACTTCGCTCGTCTGGGCTACAGCTACGACAACCGCTATAGCGTTCAGGCCAACTTCCGTGCAGACGCATTCGACTCATCCAAGCTCCCTGCCAACTCACGCTGGGGTTACTTCCCTTCAGTTTCAGCGGGCTGGACCATGAGCAACGAGAGCTTCATCAAGGACAACATCAGCCGCGAGACCCTCTCATTCCTCAAGTTCCGCGCTTCCTGGGGTATCAATGGTAACATCAACGTGCTGAGCGGATATCCATACTCATCCACCATCGCCGTCAACGGACAGTGGTATCAGTACGGAGTCGACAGCGCTACCCTCACCTACGGCTCAATGCCTAGCGGTATTCCTAACAACAACCTCCGTTGGGAGACCTCAGAGCAGATTGACCTCGGTCTCGACGCCCGCATGTTCAACGACAGGCTCTCCGTCGGCATCGACTACTATAAGAAGGACACCCGTGACCTCCTCGTCGGCGTAAGCCCTGTATATGAGGTCGGCGTATCTTCTTCCACCACCACCAACGCCGGCTCAATCCGCAACAGCGGTCTCGAGCTTGAGCTCTCATGGAAGGACCAGATCGGTGACTTCTCATACTCAATCTCCGGCAATATGTCCACCCTCAAGAACAAGGTGACCTACCTCGATCCTTCTCTCGACCGCATCACAGGCACCTCTCCTCAGGGTACCAAGATGTCCACCATCTTCGAAGAGGGCTATCCTATCTGGTACATGCTCGGCTACAAGGCCACCGGCATCGACTCAGAGGGTAACGCTACCTATCAGGACACCAACGAGGACGGAGTAATCGACGCCAACGACCGCGTCAACATCGGCTGCGGTATTCCTGACGTTACCTACGGTATTACCGTCAACCTCGCTTACAAGAACTTCGACCTCACCATCTTCGGCACCGGAGCGGCAGGCAACGAGATTCTCCCTACCTCTTTCCGTACCGACCGTCCTAGCTGCAACACCTACAGCTACTACTGGAAGAACTCCTGGAAGGAAGGTCAGGACAACTCTGGCGCCAAGTTCCCTGCAGCCAGCAAGTGGACTCAGGAGGCGTTCAGCTCCACTCTTACCGTATTCGACGGCTCTTACTTCAAGATCAAGCAGATTCAGCTCGGCTACACTCTGCCTAAGACTCTCCTCCGCAAGGTCAATGTAAGCGACTGCCGTGTATTCGTCTCTCTCGACAACTTCTTCACTTTCACCAAGTATATCGGACTCGATCCTGAGATTGCCACCTACGGCGGAAGCTCAAGCGGTATCGATATGGGTGTTTACCCGACCTCGAAGCAGTTGATTTTCGGTGTTAATCTCGCATTCTAAAAATTTTTGGATATGAAAAAGACCCTTACATATATTGCCGGGATTGCCGCTATCGCATTTGCTGTCGCTTCCTGCGAATCACGCCTCGACATCCCTCAGAAAGGTGTAGTTTCCATAGAGAACTTCTATAAGACGGACAAGGACGCCGAGTCGGCTCTCACCGCTGCGTATTCCCGCACCTACTGCTACTACAACTACAACAATACCATCGGCTGGAACGACGCCCCGCATCTTGCGATCTGGACCTACGCTTCTGATGATATCTATGCTGCCGGCAACAACGCTTCCGACAACACTGCTCAGCAGGAGATGAACTCCTACCGTTTCGACAACAACAACGCCAATATAACGGCTTCCTACCAGTCATACTATGTATCTATCTATGCCTGCAACCTCGTCATCGACAACTTCGCCGGCGACAAGGGTGACACCCAGACCAAGCAGAGATGCGTAGCCGAGGCAAGGATTCTCCGTGCCTACGACCACCTTATGCTTGCCCTCGGTTGGGGTACCGCTCCTATCATCGACCACGTGATCGGCGGCGACGAGAAACCGGCCAACGCCGAGAGCCAGGAGCAGGTGCTGAAGTGGGTTGTAAACGAGTGTGACCTCGCTCTTGCAGACAATGTCCTCGCAGAGCGCAAGAGCGTCAACGACAAGGATGCTACCGCAAAGGTTACCAAGGCTTTCGCTCAGGCTGTCAAGGGCAAGGCTCTCCTCTCCCTTAAGGATTGGGCAGGCGCACAGGCCGCTCTCAAGCCTATCGTAGAGGCTACCGACAAGTATGAGCTCGTGGCTTCAGACCACATGGTGGACCTCTTCCACCTCGAGGGCGACGGCAACAGCGAGTCCATCTTCGAACTCAACTATGTCTATGGCTCAGATGTCCCTGACCAGTACAACAGGTCCGGCCGTAACCTTACCACCCTTTGGAACTGGCGTATGGACAAGATGTATGCTCCTACCGGAACCGGCACCCAGGTTTACAACAACGGATGGGGTGAGGTTAACCCTACCAAGAAGTTCGTCGAGACCCTGATTGCCAACGACGGTGTCAACTCAGCACGCCGCAAGGCTTGGATCAAGAGCTACGAGGAAGTTCTCTATGAGATGCCTTATACCAACGATGCCGACTGCCCGACCCGTGCGCTCAAGGAGGCTGACAAGACCCGTGGTATCTGGGCCGGTGACGGTCTCTACGGTCACTGCGGCTGGTTCATGTGGAAGAGGAACATCCGTCCTCAGGATATGAGCCCAAGCAACCAGAGGATGTACAACTTCCCTATCATGAGACTCCCTGAGGTGCTCCTTATGTATGCAGAGGCTTGCGCAATGCAGGGTGACGCTGACGGAAGTGGTCTCAAGGCCCTCAACAGAATCCAGAAGCGTGCACAGTCCGCTCACATCAGCACCAAGTGCGAGATGAGCGAGGTCAAGACCGAGAAGTATCTCGAGTGCTGGCTTGAGTGCACCCGCCTCCAGGACCTCCGCCGCTGGGGCGACGGTGAGAAGGAGCTCGGTGACAACGGTACCTACTATCCTTCATACTGCGACGCTATGTTCACCAAGAGTGAGGCTAAGCACAGAGGATATGTCGAGGAAGCCAACGCCACTTGGTGCAAGGATCTCTATACTGTCGGCTTCAAGACCGGCAAGCACGAGCTCTTCCCGTTCCCGTTCGCCGAGATGCAGCTCAACCCGAACCTCGTTCAGAACCCTGGCTATTAATAGATAGCTTACATACTACAGATAAAGCCGACCCCGCGAGGGGCCGGCTTTTTTTATCTTCTATCGTTTAACAACTATTTACTATTGGCAGGTTTGGCAGGACGCGGACCGGATGGCCTGCGTGGTGCCACGAGCACCGGCTTGTTGTTCTCGTCGTGCGTCGGCATACCGTAGCGGTCTGAAAGCATACTCTTGGTAATAAGCGAATCAATAGGCATATTGAGCGGACGGACCTCGCCCGGCAGCGGCTTCCCGGAGAATGTCTGGAAATATCCGATGCAGGCATCCCTCCACCACTCGGCGTCGTTCTTCTGGATATCGAGCTTCTTCGTAACTTCGTTGAAAATGGCCTCGCTAACATACGGCTTCAGGCTTACCCAGGTTTTCTGATATGCCTCCACCTCGCTGATGCCGCGGTCATAATACAGGCAAAGCTCATCCCAGAGGCTCTTCCCGCTCTTCATCTGATAGTCCCAAGGCACATGGTGGAACCAGAGAAGCAGGTTCTCAGGGCAGGTCTCCAGCGAATTGAACATGGAAGCCAGCGGCTCATTGTACTGGTCCACATTGTCAGTACCCTCTCTCGTGCGGTCAAAGCCGATACCGTCCTCGTCTGCCTTGTGGTAGAATACCGGCGACCAGTCGCGGCGGAAATTCCTCTCCCAAGGGCCTGGACCATAGTGCGAGCCGGCGAAAATGTGATGCAGGCCGAGAGGCATGGTATAATCCACCACTGTCTCGCGGGAAGTCATCATAATGTCCTTGACAGGGTCGAGGAACTTCTTCTCGAACGCCTTTGCGCTCATCCCCTCAGGGCAGTTGAATGTCTGGCGCACCCACTCGTCTGCAATCTGCTCGGCGCTCAGCTCCGGATTCCAGGCGAGGCGGCCGAAAGCATACCAGTTGGACTGCGCGAAGATGTAGCCGCAGAAGTTGGCATCCTGACCGGTGTTGGCAACTCCGGCGATGGCCTTGACCATTTTGGCCACGGTAGAGCCCTTGCCGTCGCGGTAGGTGTCGCTGTCGAGGCACTCCTCCCAGGTAGTCCCGTGATATACGAGATGGTTGGAGAAGCCGAGGTACTCCTGGGTAATCTGGAACTCCATCATCATCGGAGTCTCCTTGAGTCTTCCGAAGAGCGGGCTGAACGGCTCGCGGGCCTGGAAGTCGATAGGACCGTTCTTAATCTGCACGATTACATTGTCCGCGAACTTGCCGTCGAGGTCTGCAAATTCTTCCAGAGCCTGGTTGGCCCTGTCTTCGCTGGTAGGGCTATACACGAACGCCCTCCACATCACGATGCCGCCGTATGGCTTGAGCGCCTCTGCGAGCATATTGGCTCCGTCGGCGTGGGTGCGGCCGTAGTCTTGCGGGCCGGCCTGTCCCTCGGAATTGGCCTTCACGAGGAAGCCGCCGAAGTCGGGGATGGCGGCATAGATTTCAGCAGCCTTTTCTTTCCACCACTTGCGCACCTTAGGGTCGAGCGGGTCGCCTGACTTCAGGCCGTTAAGGCTGATAGGGCTTGTCCACTTGATTGAGAGATAGGTCTTTATGCCATACTCGCGGAGGATGTCTGCAATCTTCGCCACGCGCGCGATATGCTCCGCGTCGAGGATGAGCGGGTTGGAGTTGACATTGTTGAGCACCGCGCCGTTGAGCCCTACGGAAGAGCTGAGCTCGGCGTAGTGGCGAATCCTTTCAAGCGGGATTTCCGGAGCTGTCCACTCCCACATAGAGAGTCCGGCGTAGCCTCTCTCCACGGTGTCGTCGAGGTTGTCCCAGTGGTTGAGGATGCGGAGGTCGTAGTACGGCTTCTCCCTGAGGTCTATCCCCGCTCCTGCCTGTCCGAGCACTTCGGCGCGGCGCAGAGCGTTCACGCCGTAGCGGATAGCGGCATCGGAGCCGCCCTCCACGAAGCGCTTGCCGTCCTTGTCATAGATGTGGTACTCCTCACTGGCGAGGTCGCCGTTGACTCCGGTCTGCACCGAGGCGAGCACCTGCTCGTAGCTGCGCCCGTTGGCGAGCCAAAGCTCGGTGCCGTCCTGGGCCGTAGGCTTGGGGGAGCTGCACGCCGCTGCAGTCAAGGCAATCGCGGCAGCGAAAGTGAATCTTTGTAAAATCTTCATATTGAATATGTTATTTGATTAGTTCCGATGAAGGGGCCCCGAGATAGCTTGGCTTGAGACCGCCGAAATCCACGAGAATTTTCTCGAGCACCACTCCCGCATCGACGAAGCGGAAGCGCAGGGTGTGCCTGCCCGGCGCGCCGAAGTTCAGTTCTGCATCGCTGCGGATGATGCTGGCAGCCTGCCAAGGCCCGAGTTCTCCCCGGTATTGTCCGTTGTAGTTGACGATGACTTCCTCGCCGCCGTCCACGCTCACTGCGTAGCTCAGGCCCTTGCCCGCGTTGAAGTTGAGCGTCGGCGCTAGCAGAATCTGGAGTTTCGCCTCTCCCGCAGAAGCGGTGAGCAGCTCGAACTCGAGACATGCGTTGTCCGGAGTCTGCGCTGCCGGCAGGGTGGTCGCCCCGCACAGGGTCTTGCCGAGGTCCGGGATGATGCTCACGCCCTGCGAGGTGCTGTAGTTGCCGGCTTCGATGGAGATGTAGCCGTCCTTCTCCCTGTGGCAGAGGTACGGAGCTTCGTCGGACTTGCTGACCTTAGGCATCACCTGCTCTCTAGGCTGCTGCCAGTAGGTATAGCCGATATGGGTCTGGTCCATCATATGGTTCCACTTGCCCCCGGCGATTTCGTGGTTGTAGTGCGCGTTGAGCAGGGAGTCGCGTTTGAAGAGTTCCTCCGTCCTGGATGCCCAGAAATTGGTCTCCTGCGGGGTGGTAGCGGCGGCGTTGCGGGCTGCGCTATAGTACATTTCATATACATTCTGCATTGCCTGCACCGGGAAGAGCACCAGCTCCTCGTAGGCGTCGAGCCGGCTCGGACATAGCCTCTGCATCACGCGCAGCGCCCTCACTTCCAGCTCGTTCCACTCGCGGAGCACGCTGTCCCATTCGCCGTATTCGAAGCTGTAGGTGCGCGCGTTGAGCAACTCCGGGGTCACCCTGCGGGCATATTTGGAGTAGAGCTTGATGATCTGCGCTATCTCCTCGGCCTGCGCCTCGCCGAATTGGTCGGCGGCGAATTTGCGGGTGTGGTCGAATATGTTGTCCGGATTGTAGGCTTCAGGATTCCAGGCCATGTCGAGGAAGAACTGGATAGGGTACTCCATCGGCTTGAGGTCGCCGACATTGACTACCCAGAGTTTGCGCACTCCGTACTCCCAGCAGAGGTTCATCTGCTCCCAGACTCTCTCTACTTGGTTGCAGTTGAGCCACTTGTAGTTTCTCGGCCCGCCCACATAGTCGAAGTGGTAGTACATTCCGTAGCCTCCGCTGCGCGGTTTCGCGTCTGGGGACGGCAGCTTGCGCACATTGCCCCAGTTGTCGTCGCAGAGCAGCAGGGTCACATCGTCCGGGACTCTCATCCCCTTGTCGTAGTAGTCCTGCACCTCCTTGTACAGCGCCCAGACCTGCGGGGTCTCCGATGCCGGCTTGCCCGTGGCCTTGCTGATGAGTTTGCGCTGCGCTGCGACTATCTTTTCCAACAGGGCTATGTTGGTACCTTCCTCCATCGCCATATCACCGTCGCCTCTCATTCCGATTGTCACGACATCCTCCGTGTCCTTCATCCTCTGCAGGCCCTTGAGCCAGAAGTCTTCGAGAACCTTGCGGTTCTTGTTGAAGTCCCAGATACGATTGCCGTAGCGGTGCCACTCCTTCTGCGCCCTCGCGCAAGGCTCGTGGTGGGAGGTCCCCATTATGATGCCCATAGTGTCGGCGTAGTACATATTGAGCGGGTCGTCGTCGTAGAACGCCGCGTCCCACATCGCCGGCCACATGAAGTTGCCCTTGAGGCGGAGCAGCAGCTCGAAGACGCGCTTGTAGAAAGCGCTCGTGTATCCGTGGGTGTTTTCCTTGACCCAACCGGTCAGCGCCGGAGCCTCGTCGTTGAGGAAGATGCCGCGGTAGTAAACTCCCGGCTCGCCCTCGGTGTAGGAGCCGTTCCTGACCCAGATGCGGCTATGTCTCTCCGCCGGCACATCGGCCCACCAGTACCACGGCGACACTCCGATTGAGGCGGAGAGGGCATAGATGCCGTAGGTGGTGCCGCGCTTGTCGCTGCCTGCGATGACTACCGAGCCGTCGGAGGTCTTTAGGATGTATTTCTCCCTCGCTCCGCTTAGGCCTGCAAGCTCTTCCGCGCTGAGGTACTGCTCGATGAAGCCTCCTCGCCCTACAGTGCCTATGATGATTGAAGCTCCGCTGACCCGCTCGGAGATGGGTGCGCGGTGTCCGGTGACCCTCAGGAAATCCTCAGCGAGGTTTTCGGCGGCCCATTTGACTCCCGTCCACTCGTTTTTAGAGTCGGTTACGATGCTCGCGACGAAATCTCCGTCCGCGATCAGAGTCCGGTCCGGGCCCGGCTCGAACACTGCGTAGTCGGCGGAATTTGCGCCTGCGGCCGTGCAGATTAGTGCCGCGGCAACGGCGGTAAGGATGAATTTGTGTAGTCTCATATTCCAGGGTTATTAGTGCTGCATAAAGGTAATAATTTTCCGTAAAACGCCCGCTCACGCCGCCGGGCACGCGGCGCAATATGTATCATAAATAAAACATAATGTTACATGGTGCTTTACAAAAAGAAAATAAAGCCCGTATCTTTGTTTCACCACTTAAAGACACTGTTGTAATCAATAATAATAACCAACAACTTATGAGCAAAAAAGTTTTGATTAGTGCTGTCAGCGCCGCTCTGGTGCTGCTTGCATCCGCACTTTTCCCGGCCGTTGCCGTTGCCCAGAACCGCACAGTGAGCGGTACTGTGGTTGACACGGAGGGACTTTCAGTTATCGGTGCCGCCGTTGTGGTTGTGGGTCAGTCCTCCACAGGCACCCTTACCGACAATGACGGTAAATTCTCTCTCAACGTTCCTGCAGGTGCTCAGATTGAGATTTCCTGTATTGGCTATGTATCTCAGAAAGTGACGATTGGCAGTAAGACCAACATCGAAATCGTACTCACAGAAGACGCTCAGCTCCTCGAGGAGACGGTGGTCATCGGCTACGGTACCGCCCGCAAGTCCAACATCACCGGTTCGGTGGCATCAGTGGGAGGTGAAACCCTCCGCGCCGTGCCTGCAACCGATGTGTCCGCAGCGCTCCAGGGCCGTGTGGCCGGTGTGGAGATGATACAGACCAACTCCAAGCCTGGCTCTTCAATGCAGATTCGCATCCGCGGTCAGAGGTCCCTCTCCGCATCCAACGACCCTCTCATCGTGCTTGACGGTATTCCGTTTATGGGCAGCCTCACCGATATCGCCACCAGCGACATCAAGAGCATGGACATCCTCAAGGATGCAGCTTCCACGGCCATCTACGGCTCCCGAGGCGGCAACGGCGTCATCCTCATCACCACCTACAAGGGAGTGGAAGGGCAAGACGCGAGGGTATCTTTCAATGCCTACACATCCATCAAAAAGGCAGTCAAGTATCCGATGATGCCGGGCGCCAAGTACGTTCAGATGCGTAAGGCGGCGGGCATCTACACCAACTCTCTCGACGAGGACGACTCGATGGACACCGACTGGCAGGACCTCTTCTACCGCACCGGTCTCACCCAGAACTACGACCTCAGCGTCACCGGAGGCACCAGGACAGGAAGTTACCGCTTCGGTACCTCTTACTATAAGGACCAGGCCGTCATCCCTACCCAGCAGTACGACCGTATCTCCATCACCGGCAGCGTTGACCAGAAGATAGGCAAGTGGTTCAAGTTCGGCGTTTCCACCAACACCAACTACAACCGTAACGACGGTAACCAGGTGGATATGTACGCCGTACTCTCCAAGTCACCGCTCATCAACCCTTACAACGCCGACGGTAGCCTCAAGACCAGAGTCAATATGCCGTCTGACAACGACAACTATATCCTCACCCGCGAAGTGGTTGAGAGACTGCACGACGAGGGTACATATGTCAGCGAGTCCCGCTCTTTCGCCAGCTATAACACCGGCTACATTGAGGTAAGCTGCCCGTGGATTGAGGGCCTCTCCTACAAGCTCAGTGGCGGTCTCAACTACCGCAACACCCGTGGCGGTTCATTCACCGGCGTGGGCGTCAACGGATCGGCGACTTCCACCAACGGAGCATCCTGGTCAAGCTACGAGACTCTCAACTGGACGGTAGAGAACCTCCTCACTTACGACCGCACCTTCGCGGAAAAGCACCACATCAATGTCGTGGGTCTCTTCTCGGCAGAGCAGACCACCTATCAGGGACAGTCCCTCTCAGGAAAGAACATTCCTAACGAGCTCTTCCAGTACTACAACATCGGAGCCTGCCTCGCCAGCGATATCACCGTCAACAAAGGTTCATACCAGCAGTACGGTCTCGTCTCCTATATGGCCCGTGCGATGTATTCCTACGATGACCGCTATATGCTCTCGGCAGCCGTCCGCTCCGACGCATCCTCAAGGCTTGCCGTAGGCCACAAGACCCACACCTATCCTGCAGTTTCCGCAGGTTGGAACATCCACAAGGAGAGCTTCATGGAGCCGACCCGTGGCTGGCTCGACGAACTCAAGCTCCGTGTCGGCTACGGTGAGACCTCCAACCAGGCCATCTCTCCTTACGCCACCCTCGGCTCTCTGACCACCCTGTCCTACAACTTCGGCGACGAGAGGTACGCTACCGGATACTATGTCTCTACCCTGCCTAACGACGAGCTCGGATGGGAGTACTCAAAGACCTGGAACTACGGTCTCGACTACTCTCTCTTCAACGGCCGCCTCCACGGTACGATGGAGTACTATTCCGTCTATACCAATGACATCCTCCTCTCCCTCGGACTTCCTTCAACCGCGGGTGTGGGCTCATACACCGCAAATATCGGCGCCACCTCCAACAAGGGATTCGAGTTCACCGCCAACGGCACCATCATAGACAGCAACGACTGGTCTCTTACCGCAGGCATCAACCTCTACACCAACAAGAATCAGCTCGTCAGCCTCGCCGACGGACAGACCAAGGATACCGGCAACTGCTGGTTCGTAGGCTATCCTATCAACTGTCTCTATGACTACGAGTACGATGGTCTCTGGAATGAGGGCGACCCTTATATGGACATCCTCGAGCCGAGCAACGTCAGCGCCACCACCGGTTACAAGGACGCAGTCGGATCCATCAGAGTTAAGTATCACGGCGAGTACAACGAGGACGGCTCTCCAGTCCGCGCCCTCTCTTCCGACGACCGCGTGCCTATCTCCACCGACCCTAAGTTCGCAGGCGGATTCAACACCACCCTCAGGTGGAAGAATCTCGACCTCTCCGTCATCGGTGCGTTCCAGTGCGGCGGTATCCTCCTTTCATCCCTGCACAGCGGCAACTCATATCTCAATATGATAACCGGCCGCCGCGGCCAGATTGATGTCGACTACTGGACTCCGGAGAACACTTCCGCCCATTATCCGAGGCCGGGTTCCCTGCTCAGCGGCGACAATCCTAAGTACTCTTCAGTGCTCGCACACTACAACGGCAGCTTCCTCAAGGTCCGCACCATCACCCTCGGATACAATATCCACAAGATCGGCGCCCTCCGCAGAAGCGGCATATCCAACCTCAGAGTTTACCTGACCCTCCAGAACCCTGGACTCGTGCTCTTCTCCGACTTCTTCAACGAGACCGGCCTCGATCCGGAGCCGAACGCCAACAACTATAGTTCTACCGCTACCGGCATCCCGGGACCTTCCCGTATCTCTTATGTGGGCTACAACACCCCTAATACGCGCAACTTCCTTCTTGGTGTCAATCTGTCATTCTAAGAAATTCCAGCGTTATGAAAAATATCAAAAACATCATACTTTGCCTTGCCGGCTTCGCGACATTCGCAACTTCCTGCCAGTCAATACTCGAGGAGAATCCCAAGACAATCTACACTCCTGACTACTTCACCACGCAGGCCGGAGTCGAGGGCGGTCTGACCGCGCTCTATGCCCGTCTCCGTTACCAGAACGGCAACGCCTACACCTTCAACATCATGACCACCGGCACCGATGAGGCCACCTACGCCCAATCCGCCGACGGCAACTTCAAGGTGGCAGACCTGTCCGGCGCGGGAATCCTCACCCCGGACAATAGCAACTCCAGCGGCTACTGGACATTCACCTACATCAACACCGCCAACGGCATCATCACCAACGCCGAGGCTGTAGGTCTGGACGCTTCGCTGATTGCGGAGGCCCGCTTCTTCAGGGCGTTCGAGTACTTCAATATGGTCAGAATCTTCGGCGGTGTGCCGCTCGACCTGGGCTCCGGCGAACTTGCATTCAACACCTCTCCTGTCCGCACCTCCGTGCGCAACACAGTACCTGAGGTTTACACCCGGTGCATCTTCCCGGACCTCAAGGAAGCCGTCGCAAGCCTTCCGGACAACCCTCGCCTCACCGGCGCCCTCACCAAAACCGCCGCGCGCATAGTCCTCTCCAAGGCATACCTCACCTACGCCTGGTGGCTCAAGAACCCTAAGAACATCCCAACCTATCCTGAGTGCAGCCGCACCGACCCTGACGGACACGACGCTGCCTGGTACTACCAGCAGGCCTACGACATCGCTCTCGAGGCCATTGCCAATCCGGGACCTTTCGGGCTTGAGGACTATTATTACAAGGTATTCCTCGGCTCCAACGACCGCAACAAGGAGCAGGTGCTCTATGCCGACCACACCGAGAATTCCGAGCAGTACAACGGCGCCAGCCTCAGCTATGGCTCCGGCGGAAATATGGACAACTTCGCGAGCTGGATGCTTCAGTGGAACTATCCGAATATGACCGCCAAAGACAATAACGGCGCGAAAATCAATCCTGTGCTCCGTACCGACAACCAGTTCCTCGGCCGTCCGTGGACCCGTATGGCTCCTACACAGGAGGCACTTGCAACTTTTACCCACAAGGACAAGGATTCCCGCTTCGACGGTACTTTCACCTACATCTACCGCACCAACTGGACCCAGGGCGGCAAGACCAGCGAGTGGGTTGAGGGGCCTAATGGCAACCATATCGGTATGGGCGAGCCATTCCTGACCTTCCTCTTCGAGGATGATGCTACTGTGGACTACAGCGTTGACGCAGGTCAGGTAGTAGTGGGCAAATCAGCAGGACATGACTCCTATGTCATCAACCCGAGCGGCGTCAGCCGTATGGCCTATCCGGGCATCTGGAAACTTGGTCCATACCGTACCAACACCAGCGGCACAGGCCAGCCAAATGCCGCCTCTACCCGTCCGTTCGTGATTCTCAAGTTCTCCGAACTCTACTTCATTGCAGCCGAGGCTGCAGTGCAGGGCGCTACCGGAAGCAAGACCGCACGCGAGCTCATCAATGTGCTCCGCGCCCGCGCCGGCAAGTGGGAATACAAGAACAATGAGGGTGTCGCCTATGTAGCTGACTTCAGTGCCGAGCTCACCGCCGAGACCCCGTCAGCCATTACCATTGACTACATCCTCGACGAGAGGATGAGGGAGAACTTCGGCGAAGGATACCGCTGGTACGACCTCGTGCGCACCCAGACCTGGAAAGAGCGTGCGGGCAAGTACACCATTGCAGGTGCTGGCAAGGCCGACCATACTCCGGTCGTAACCACCCGTACCATTGAAGACTACCATTACCTCCGTCCGATCCCTCAGGGTCAGATCAACTCCATGAAGATGGACGACGCAGCCAAGAAGGCATACCAGAACCCTGGCTATACCACCGAGTAGTGCTTTATCTACATTGGAGAGCATACCGCTTTTCCATACCTTAATAATAGGCGGAGGCTTCAGAGCCCCCGCCTATGCTTTATGGGCCGAATTTGGATATTTCAAAAATTATCCTTTAATTTGCAGACCCTTTGACGTGGGAAATGTACTAATAAAACTTAATATCTATCATTATGGATTATCCTGAAATTGTAGAGAAAGTCAAGGCGATAATCGTTGACAAGCTTGGCGTAGAGCCTTCAGAGGTCACTGAGACCGCTAATTTTACAAACGATCTTGGGGCAGACTCCCTTGACACGGTCGAGCTCCTTATGGAATTCGAAAAGGTGTTCGGCATCAAGATTCCTGATGAGGAAACCAGCACAATCGCAACCGTCAAGGATGCATGTGACAAAGTCGCTGAGAAGCTCGCGAAATAAGAGATTTCTTATTGGCTAAATTAAAAGGGATGGCTATAACGGCCATCCCTTATTTCGTAGTATATGTCCTGTCTCTCTACTCGTTAGGTATCGCGAATGTGATTTCGAGGTGCGGAACTCTGCCGCTCGGGGCGGTGGGCCCGTTGAGAGCCGCCTTGTAGAAGCGGTCCTTGTCCAGCTGCGTGGACTCGCTATAGCTCGTGGAGGACTGGCTTGCGTAGGCCGCCATCATCGCGTAGTTGTAGTAGTTGGAGTAGTAGTTGGAATACCCGCCGTAGCTGCCGTAGCCGCCGTACATGCTGTTGTAGTAGCTCTGGTAGGCGAGGTACTGGTACATCTCGCTGAGGTCGGACGATCCTGAGGTTGTGGTGGCCACTATCTCGTTGGCCATTATGAGCAGCCAGATGTCGTAGTCGCCATCCTTGAGGTTCTGCGCTTTGCTGTCGGAGGTGTCGTCGGCGTCTATCTTGAGGAGCTCCTGCAGGTGGAAGGTGATATCCGGCGAGTACTCCAGGATGCTGCGGTTGATGTCGCCCTGGTCCTCATACGATGAGCCTGAGTCCGTCAGACCCATGAAGTTGGTAAGGTTGTCCGACTTGATGCGGCAGGTCGGCGAGAGCACGTCAGGCCAGTCGTCGAGGTCCTCGATCTGCGCCGGAGCCTCAAATGGGAGTATCAGGGAAGCCTTGTTGACTACCGTCATCTTAGGGTCGCCGCCCTTGGAGGCTATAGCATCCTCGGCCAGCTTCTTGAGCATGGTCGCCGAGATTACCGGCTTGAGTCCGCCGCCGCCCTCGATGCTGATTTCGTCCCCGGCGTAGCCCACGCGGTCGGAGGTCTCCTGTGAGGTGAGGTTGAGCGCGTACTGCGGATAGCTGCCGGAAGTGGCGTTGGTGAAGAGGGAGTCGAGGTCGTAGAACTTGTCTGCTCCATAGTAGAAGAGCAGGCAGGTGTCCTTGCGCTCCCCGTCGTATTCAGCGGAGAAGTTGAGCTGGGCGTAGTTGCCGTCGATATAGCCGTAGTCGGTATCGTAGCTGAGCTGAAGCTCGAACATGTCGATTCTGCCGCCTTCGCCCTCAGGGGCTGCCGTCTCGATATAGATGCCCGGGAACTTGGCGAGGTAGGTGTCGATGTCGGCGAGGTCCTCGTCGGTCATCGACAGATACCTGCTTCCGAACTCCTCGGTGAAGTTGAAGCTGAGGGAGTCAGTACCGTTGAATACCGGCGTGCCGCTGGTGACGGTCTTGCTGCCGTGCGGGAACGGTTTGTTGCAGTTGTAGTCCTGCTCCACATCGATGGCGCGGCTGAGCTCATAGACCTTGACGGCCTGCAGGATGCTCATCTGTCCCTCGTCTGCCACTGAGACGGTGTCCTTGGCTGCGGCGAAGTGGAAGCTCTGGAACTTGGGATCCTTGCCGAAGTCCATCGTGCCGTCCACGAGCGGAATCAAGGTCACGGCGCTGCCCCTGGTGGTCAGGCCGTAGTCCTTGTCCCTGACCGCACCGATGGTGATGCGGGAGCTGCTGTAGCCCGAGAGACTGTCCGCCATGCGCACATAGACCTCCGGGACAGGTATGTCAACCGTGTAGAACTTGAATGTCTGGCTGGTCGGGACGAGATTGCCCCCGATGCCGTTGCTGCTCTCTATGCAGGAGAGGCAGCAGAGGGCTGCCGCCATACCCGCGAAGATATGTGCTGTCTTCATCTTAAAGCTCATCATAAAACTTGCAGTACTCGTCCACATAGCTTCCGTCCTTGAGCGAGGCTTCGTCGTACTGGAGCACAGGCAGGCCCAGCTCGCTGCACCAGGCGCGGATGTCCTGCTTGACATCCTTTGCGCCGAGGATGATGCCGTCGGAGTACTGTGCGGCGGTTCGAGCAAGATTTATGCCATTAGCCTCCTTGAGCAGCGGCAGGTCTTCGAGACCCACCCCTCCGAAGCAGGCTTTCTGGGCGAATGCCGGGTCAAAATCGCACTCCGGCGTGTCATCGTAGAGCGAGAGGACGACCTTGCTCGAAGAAAAGATGGGATCGTCCCTGTAGGCTTTCTTGAGATAGACCGGCACAAGCTGGGAAATCCAGCCCTGGCAGTGGATAACATCCGGAGCCCAGCGGAGCTTCTTGACGGTCTCCAGCACGCCGCGCGCGAAGAATATCGCACGCTCGTCGTTGTCTGCGAAGAACTTCCCGTCGGCGTCGCAAAATGTCTGCTTGCGACGGAAATAGTCCTCATTGTCAATGAAATAGACCTGAATCCTCGCGGACGAGATGGAGGCTACCTTGATGATGAGCGGCCTGTCCACGTCTCCGATGATTATGTTCATCCCGGAGAGGCGGATGACCTCGTGGAGCTGGTTCTTCCTTTCGTTGATGCAGCCGAAGCGCGGCATAAACGAACGGATTTCCCTTTTGCGCTCCTGAACTCCCTGTGGGAGATATCTGCCGATGTTTGCGATGTCAGATTCCGGGAGATACGGGTACATCTCGGAATTGACGAAAAGTATTTTCTGCTTGAAAGCACTCATAGATACAAAGATAATAAATTTTTTCCGATAAATTGATAATTATTATCTTTGGGGGTTGAAATGAAGTCGGCGAAAGAACAGAAGATGATGCGGCGGCGTCTGGCGAATGCCTACCTGTCGAGCGTGATCAGCATCAGCCTAGTGCTGCTGCTGATAGGGATTGCATCCCTGCTCACGGTCAATGCCGGGAGCGTGTCGCGCTATCTCAAGGAGAATATGAAGGTCTCCGTCCTCTTCAACTCCGACGTCAGCCAAAAGCAGGCCGAATCCTATGCCGCCTCCGTCACACCGCTCCCGTATGTCCGCGAGGTACGGGTCGTCTCCAAGGAGGAGGGGGCCGAGGAGCTCAAGAAGATGCTGGGGGAGGACTTCCTCAGTGTGTTCGAGACCTCTCCGGTGCCGATTTCAGCGGATGTCACTCTCAAGGCCGAGTATGTGGTGCCGGACAGCCTGGCGATGGTTACCAAAGCCCTCGGGGCTTCGCCGCTTGTGGACGAGGTGGACTGCCGGGACAGCCTGGTCGAGACTCTGGACTCCAACCTCGCCCGCATTTCGCTGGTCTTCGGCGTGCTGATTGCGCTGCTGCTCTTCATCTCCTTCGTCCTCATCAACAATATGGTGCGCCTGAGCGTCTTCGCGCGGCGGTTCACCATACACACGATGAAGCTCGTCGGGGCGACGCGCAGCTTCATACGCGCTCCGTTCCTGCGGGCCGCGCTCGTGCAGGGGCTTATCTCCTCGGCGCTCGCGTCCGGCGTGATGTGCGGGATTCTCTATGCGATGCGGCGCTCCTTCCCGGAGTTCTTCTCCATTTTCAGCAGCGGCACCCTGCTCATATCTGTGGGCATCGTGTTCGCCTGCGGTATACTGCTCTGCCTAGTGAGCACATATTTCGTCGTCGGCTCCCTTGTCGGCGCGAGCAAGGATGATTTATATTATTAGTATGGAAGACAAAGATAAGATGGCAATTACCCCCAGGGGTCTCAAACTCCTCATCGCAGGGGTTATAGTGATGGCCGCCGGCTACATCCTGATGATGGGCGGCGGGATGAAGGACCCGCAGGTGTTCAATAGCGATATGTTCGATTTCCGCCGGCTGGTGGCCGCTCCGCTCGTGATACTTTCCGGGATAGCGGTGATTGCGATTGCGATTGTCGGTGAATTCAAAGAGAGGAGGAAATAGACTATGGAATGGTGGGAAGCGCTCTTGATGGGCATAGTACAGGGACTTACCGAGTTTCTGCCGGTGAGCAGCAGCGGGCATCTGATGATTTCCAAGGCCCTGCTCGGGGTGGACGCGGAAGGATTTCTCGACTTCACGGTGACCGTGCATTTCGCGACGGTGCTCAGTACGATAGTGGTGTTCTGGACCGCCATCTGGAAGATACTCAAGGGAGTATTCAAGTTTAAATACAACGACGAGACCGACTATTTCCTCAAGATCTGCGTTTCCATGATACCGGTCGCGGTGGTGGGCTTCTGCTTCAAAGACAAGGTTGAGGCGCTCTTCGGCGACGGCCTGCGGACGGTGGGAGCGTTCCTGCTCGTCACGGCGGCGCTGCTCTGCTTCTCGGATGTATTTACCAAAAAGGTTAAAATCAAGAACAGCTACCGCAACGGCATCTCCTGGTGGCAGGCGCTCGCGGTCGGTCTCGGCCAGGCCTGCGCCGTGGCTCCGGGACTCTCCCGCTCCGGCACCACCATCGCCACGGGGCTCATCTGCGGCGTGAAGAGGGAGAATATGGCGCAGTTCTCATTCCTTATGGTGCTGATCCCTATCGTGGGCGAGCAGCTGCTCACGATTCTCGATATGCTCGGGGGAGAGGCTGCCGCTGCTCCGGGAGTGGGCGTGATGCCGCTTCTGGTCGGCTTCATCGCGGCTTTCGTCTCCGGACTTTTCGCCTGCAAGGTGATGGTTGCCCTCGTCAGCCGTGCCAAGCTCTCCTGGTTCGCGCTCTACTGCGTGCTTGCAGCCGCTCTGATATTCATATTCGCGTAAATGCCTGAGCGTAAGGACATATACTTCGTTTCTGATGTGCACCTGGGCCTTGAGCTCAAGGACCCCGCAGAGCGGGAGCGGCGCTTCGTGGGCTTCCTCAAGGGACTTCCCCGCGAGACGACCCGCGCCCTCTATCTGCTCGGCGACATCTGGGATTTCTGGTATGAGTACCGCGATGTGGTCCCGCGCTACGGCGCAAGGGTGGTGGCGGCGCTGATTGATTTGATGGACGATGGGGTGGAGGTACATTTCTGCCCGGGCAACCACGACATCTGGTGCTACTCCTACTTCGAAAGCCTCGGGATGCACCGCTTCGACCAACCGTATTTCCTCACTCTGGAGGGCAAGCGCTTCTGTATCGGGCACGGCGATGCGCTCGGCGGGGCACGGCGGAGTTATTCGTTTATGCTCAAGGTCTTCCACAACCGCACGCTGCAGCGTCTATTCAGTACCCTGCACCCGTGGATTGCGTTCCGCATCGGGCTCGGCTGGTCCAACTCCAACCGCCGCACGCACCTGCCTTACCATTTCCGCGGCGAGGACGAGCCCCTCTACAAGTTTGCGCTGGAAGAGTCCCGCAAGACCCCGGTGGACTACTTCGTATTCGGGCATTTCCACGACTCCGTGGACCTGACCCTCCCGACGGGGGCCCGGCTGATCGTTCTCAAGGATTGGATGGACGGCGGGCAGCCTTACGCCCGCTTCGACGGCAATAGTCTCGAAACGCGCCCGCGCTGAGCTATTTGCGCTTCTTCTTTACCGAGCTGCTAAGCGTGTCGGTCTTGATGGTAGAGCGCGGAGGATACTCCATAAATATTGAATAGTAGAAGCTGTCCCACTGGCCTGAATCCCAGATTTTGCACAGCTCCTCGGTGCGCTTGTCTGCCCCCGTGGGGTCGTATCGCGACTTAAGGTCCTGCGAGAAGATTTTCGCCACGAGCTGCCAGAAGTTGGCTGCGAAGCTGTTCTCGTAGGTGCGGATGATGTTGTATGCGTTCATCCCGCACTCCCTGTCCACGAGCTTCATCATCAGCAGGCCCTGGTTGATGGTCATGCTGCGCAGGTCCTTCTCGAAGATGTCGAAAAGCTCCCTCTCCACATCGCTGATGTAGCGGTTGCGCTCCGAGCGGCGGCTCACGTCGGCTGCTAGCGTACTGTCCACCTGCGCCATCATCTTACGCCCCACGAGCGCGTAGGGATAGACCTTGTTGAAGTTCTGCACCAGGCGGTAGTAGCGCCGCCAGTCGGCGGATTTCATCTTCTTGCCGCGCGGGAATATCCATACCGGGTCGAGTGTGTCGTGGAAGACCGTGTCGCCGTTCTCCTCTACTGTATAGTACATCGGAGTGCCGGTGATGCGGCGCACAGCCTGCGAGCGGCAGAGGGTGCCGGTCGCGAGCAGAAGCAAAGCCGATATTAGCAGAACGCGTGTCTTCATTGCGGCTGCAAAGATACACAAATTTCTTGCCGCGCCGCACCGTCATTTACGCCCCGCGAGCCCGTGTCGAAAATGCTTCGAAAAACTTTTTCTCCACTTCTGCAAAATGCTGAATTTGCGGGACTTGACCATTAGGATTGCGCGTCAAAAATTATTCAAAATAATTGCAAAAAGTTATGGAGTTTCAGGAATTTTTACTAAATTTGCAGTCCCAAAAATTGCCTCCTTTCCGCGTAAGGAGTTGATTTTTAGGGGTTTATTGGTTGAATAATATATTTTTAAAGTAATACTGAGATGTTACAACCTAAGAGAACAAAATTTAGAAGGGAACAGAAGAACCGCATGAAGGGCAACGCCCAGAGGGGCAACCAGCTCGCTTTCGGCTCTTTCGGTATCAAGACCCTTGAAAATTGTTGGCTCACGGCGCAGCAGATTGAGGCTGCCCGTCAGGCTATTTCGCGTTGTATGAACCGTGAGGGTCAGATCTGGATCAGGGTATTCCCTGTCAAGCCGATCACCAAGAAGCCTCTCGATACCCGTATGGGTAAAGGTAAGGGTGACCCGTATGCGTTCGTAGCCCCTATTACTCCGGGCCGTATCATTTTTGAGGCTGAGGGCGTGTCCCTCGCCGTTGCCAAGGAAGCTATGCGTCTCGGCGCCAACAAGCTCCCTATCGCCACCAAGTTCGTCGTGCGCAGGGATTATGTTGAATAATTTATCGGAGAAAGAGAAATGAAAGCATCAGAAGCACGCGAAATGTCTGTAGCAGACCTGCGCGACCGTATTGAGGTTGAGAAGAGCAATCTCGCCACAATGAAGATTAATCACGCGATTTCTCCATTGGAGGACACTTCCAAAATCGGTAAGACCAGGAGGGATATAGCTCTTATGATCACTATCCTTGCTGAAAAAGAAAAAAAGAACTAAAAGAACAATCTTATGGAAAGAAATCTTCGTAAGGAAAGAATAGGAGTAGTGGTCAGCGACAAGATGGACAAGACCATTATCGTTGCCGTCAAGACCAAGGAGAAGCATCCTCTCTACGGCAAGTTCGTCAAGAAGACCACGAAGTTCGTTGCCCAGGACGAGAAGAATGAGTGCGGTATCGGCGATACCGTCCGCATCATGGAGACCCGCCCTCTCAGCAAGACTAAGAACTGGAGATTAGTAGAAATCGTAGAAAAAGCAAAATAGTATATGATACAGCAGGAAACACGTTTACAGGTGGCCGACAACAGCGGTGCAAAGGAAGTCCTCTGCATCCGCGTGCTTGGCGGTACCCACCATCGTTATGCGACTGTCGGTGATACGATCGTCGTTGCAATCAAGAGTGCCATTCCCGGCGGCGACGCCAAAAAGGGTACGGTTTCAAGAGCTGTAGTCGTGCGCACCAAGAAGGAGATTCGCCGTCCGGACGGTTCATACATCCGTTTCGACGACAATGCCTGTGTCCTTCTCAACAACGCGGGCGAACTCCGCGGCACCCGTATCTTCGGCCCTGTTGCCAGAGAGCTTCGTGCCAACTTCATGAAAATCGTTTCACTGGCTCCGGAGGTCCTTTAATCAACAAGCATTATGAAGAAGTTACATATCAAGAAAGGCGACACCGTGTATGTGAATGCCGGTAACGACAAGGGGAAGACCGGCAAGGTCCTCTCCGTGGATCCTTCAAAGGACCGCGCCATCGTTGAAGGTATCAATATGGTCAGCAAGCACACCAAGCCGAACAGCAAGCAGCCTCAGGGCGGCATCGTAAAGGCGGAGGCAGGCATCCATATTTCCAACCTCAACCTCATCGATCCTAAGAGCAACACTCCTACCCGCGTGGGCTACAGGATGGATGGAGACAAGAAAATCCGTTACGCTAAAAAATCTGGGGAGGAGATCAAATAATTATGGCAAAGAAAAACGCACCGGTACAGGTTCAGGCACTGCCTGCAGACTATGTACCTGCCCTTAAGAAGGCCTACAGGGAGGAGATCATCGACAAGCTCACCAAGCAGTTCTCCTACACTACCGTAATGCAGGTTCCGCGTCTGGTGAAGATCACCATCAATGAAGGTGTCGGCGCCGGTACCCAGGACAAGAAGATCGTTGAGGAGGCAGCTGAAGAGCTCTCTCTCATCACCGGTCAGAAGGCACTCATCACCACTTCCCGCAAGGACGTATCCAACTTCAAGCTCCGTAAGGGCATGCCTATCGGAACCAAGGTTACTCTCCGCAACGTGAAGATGTACGAGTTCCTCGAGAAGCTCATCAGGGTCGCTCTTCCTCGTATCCGCGACTTCAACGGCATCGCCGAGAATATGGACGGCCGCGGAAACTACACCCTCGGACTCAAGGAGCAGGTTATCTTCCCTGAGATCGACATCGACAAGAATCCGCGCATCCACGGACTCGAAATCACTTTCGTCACCACGGCCAGGACTGATGAGGAGTGCCACGCGCTTCTCGCCGCATTCGGGCTGCCATTCAAGAAACATAACAAATAATATACTATGGCAAAGGAATCAATGAAAGCCCGCGAGGTTAAGCGCGCTAAACTTGTCGCCAAGTACGCAGAGAAGAGGAAGGCACTCAAGGAGGCCGGAGACTGGGCTGCCCTTGACAAGCTTCCTAAGAACGCTTCTCCAGTCCGTCTTCACAACCGCTGCTCCCTCACCGGTCGTCCTAAGGGATACATGAGGGCATTCGGCATCAGCCGCATCCAGTTCCGCGAGATGGCCAGCAACGGTCTCATCCCGGGAGTAAAGAAGGCAAGTTGGTAGTAGTAATTAAAGAACAGAAAAGATATGACTGATCCAATTGCAGATTATCTCACCAGAATTCGCAATGCATATAGTGCAGGCAAGAAGGTAGTGGAGATTCCGTCATCCAAGATGAAGGTCGCCATCACCCAGATTCTCTGTGAGAAGGGCTATATCCTCAGCTACAAGGTAGTGGAGGGAACCCCATACAACACCATAAAGATCGCTCTCAAGTATCACCCTCAGACCAAGGCAGCCGCCATCCGCAAGATTGAGCGCGTTTCCACCCCGGGTCTGCGTCAGTATGCTGATGTGGAGAATATGCCTCGCGTCCTCAACGGACTCGGTATCGCAGTGCTCTCCACCTCCAAGGGAGTAATCACCGACAAGGAAGCCAAGGAGCTTGGCGTAGGCGGTGAAGTTATTTGCTACGTATATTAATTTTAACAACACATTCAGATAATGTCACGAATTGGTAAATTGCCTGTAAGCCTTCCGACCGGGGTGAGCGCCGAGCTCCTCTCCGGCAACGTGCTGAAGGTTAAAGGACCTCACGGTGAGATGACTCAGAAGGTAGATCCTGACATCACCGTCACCATTGAGGACAATCAGATCAAGTTCGCCCGTCCGACAGACCAGCCGCGTCACCGTTCGATGCACGGTCTCTACCGTGCTCTTGCGCACAATATGGTAGTCGGCGTCAGCGAGCAGTTCACTATCAAGCAGGAGTTGGTCGGTGTAGGTTATCGTGTCTCTCTCAACGGACAGATCCTCTCCTTCTCCCTCGGCTACTCTCACGAGATTCAGCTGATGCTCCCTTCAGAGGTCATCGCTGAGGTCCCTGATGTCCGCAAGGGTGAGAATCCTGTGCTCGTACTCAAGAGCTGCGACAAGCAGCTTGTCGGCCAGGTTGCAGCCAAGATCCGTTCATTCCGCAAGCCGGAGCCTTACAAGGGTAAAGGTATCAAGTTCGTCGGTGAGCAGCTTCGTCGCAAGGCGGGCAAGACAGCAGCCGCAAAATAAAAGGAGGATTGAATTATGGCACTCAATAAAATTGAAAGAAGAAGAAGGATTCATTACCGCATACGTAAGCATGTCAACGGTACTGCAGAGCGTCCACGTATGGTCGTATTCCGCAGCAACAAGCAGATTTACGTGCAGGTTATTGATGACGAGCAGGGCAAGACTCTCTGCGCTGCTGCATCCAACGACAAGGACCTTGCCGCACAGTGCAAAGGCAAGTCCGGCATCGAAGCCGCTGCGGTTGTCGGCAAGGCAATCGCCGAGCGCGCTCTCGCAAAGGGTATCACCGCTATCTGCTTTGATCGTGGCGGTTACCTTTTCCACGGAAGAGTTAAGAGTTTGGCGGACGCTGCCCGTGAAGGCGGCCTCGTATTCTAATAGAAGAGACTATGGCAAATACGAATGTTAAAAGAGTAAAGACTTCTGACCTTGAGCTCAAGGACAGACTGGTCGCCATCCGCAGGGTTACCAAGGTAACCAAGGGCGGTCGTCACTTCCGCTTCGCCGCAATTGTGGTAGTGGGTGACGAGAACGGTGTGGTAGGTTATGGTCTCGGCAAGGCAAACGAGGTGACAGCCGCCATCGCTAAGGGCGTTGAGGACGCAAAGAAGAATCTCGTAAAGATTCCGGTCATCAACACCACCATTCCTCACGAGCAGGAAGCCAAGTTCGGCGGTTCCCGCGTATTCATGAAGCCTGCGGCTCCGGGTACCGGTGTAAAGGCCGGCGGTGCGATGCGTGCAGTCTTCGAGTCTGCGGGTATCCAGAACGTCCTCGCAAAATCCAAGGGATCTTCCAACCCTCACAACCTCGTGAAAGCCACTGTTGCGGCTCTCACCCAGATGAGGGACGCCTACACGGTAGCCGGTCTTCGCGGCGTGCCTATGACTAAGGTTTTCAACGGTTAATGTAGGAGACACGATTATGGCAAAGTATAAGATTACCAAGACTATAAGCAGCAACGGAGAGACCAGGCGCCAGAAGGACAACCTTCGCTGCCTCGGCATCCGCCGCATGCATCAGACCGTAGAGGTGGAGAAGACCCCGGTGACCGAAGGTCAGGTGGCCAAGATTGCACATCTCTGCAAAGTTGAAGTGATAGACTAAGGAGGACGCAAAATGAAACTTAACAATTTGACACCTGCTGTTGGTTCTACCCACACAAGCAAAAGATTGGGCCGTGGCCAGGGTTCCGGCAAGGGCGGTACTTCCACCCGTGGTACCAAGGGTGCTCAGGCACGCGCAGGCTACGAGCACAAGATCGGATTCGAAGGCGGTCAGATGCCTATCCAGAGGCGTCTGCCTAAGTTCGGCTTCAAGAACCCTACGAGGGTTGAGTACAAGGCCGTCAACCTCGACGCTCTCGAGGCTCTCGCAGCCCAGTCCGGCCTCAAGGAGTTCGGAGTAGAGGAAATCAAGGCTGCAGGCCTCGCAGGCAAGAACAGCCTCGTCAAGGTCCTCGGCAACGGCGAAGTCAAGACCGCATTCACGGTCAAGGCTGACGCTTTCTCAAAGTCTGCAATCGCAAAAATCGAAGCGGCCGGCGGAAAGGCTGTCGTAAACGAATAGCTTTATGAAGTTCGTCGAGACCATAAAGAACATATTCAAGATCGAGGAGCTTCGCAAGAGACTCGCGTACACGTTCATCCTGATTCTGATCTACAGATTGGGATGCTTCGTGGTGCTTCCGGGTATCGATGCGTCTATGCTTGCCGGCCTCCAGAGCAAGACTCAGGACGGTCTGGTAGGACTCCTGAATATGTTCTCTGGCGGCGCCTTCGGTAACGCCTCCATTTTTGCGCTCGGTGTGATGCCGTACATTTCGGCATCCATCGTGATCCAGCTTCTCGGCGTTTTCGTCCCTTACTTCCGCAAACTGCAGATGGAGGGCGAAAGCGGCCGCAAGAAGATGAATCAGATGACACGCTGGCTGACCATCGTGATTATCTGCATCCAGGGTCCGGCTTACATGGCCGCCGTTCACAGCCAGATTCCTTCTGCTGCGTTCGTGGCCGTCAACCAGCTCGGCTGGAGCAACTTCATGTTCAACCTCGTATCCACCATCATCCTGATGGCCGGTTCGATGTTCGTGATGTGGCTCGGCGAGCGTATTACTGACCGCGGCATCGGCAACGGTATCTCCCTCATCATTATGATCGGTATCGTGGCCCGTCTGCCTTATGCGCTCCTCGCCGAGTTCAGCGCCAAGCTCTCCGTCAACAACGGTGGACTTCTGCTTCTCATCGTCGAGCTCATCGTCTGGTTCTTCGTCATCGTTGCGGCGATTGCACTCGTGCAGGCTGTCCGCAGGGTGCCTGTCCAGTATGCCAAGAGGGTGATTGGCAACCGTCAGTACGGCGGCGTGCGTCAGTACATTCCGCTCAAGATCAATGCCGCCGGCGTTATGCCTATCATCTTCGCCCAGGCGCTGATGCTCTTCCCGCTCATCTTCTCCCGCTGGGATTCAACCCGTGGACTTGCTGCCACTCTCGGTGACTACACCGGGTTCTGGTACAACTTCATATTCTTCATCCTCATCGTTGTCTTCACGTTCTTCTATACGGCCGTCACAGTCAACCCGACCATGATGGCGGAGAGCATGAAGAGGGACGGAGGATTCATCCCGGGAGTGAAACCGGGCAAGAAGACCGTAGAGTACCTCGACACCATCATGTCAAGGGTCACCCTTCCGGGCTCCTTCTTCCTCGGCATCATCTCCATTCTTCCAGCCATTGCAATCATCTTCGGCATCAACAACTCATTCGCGAGCTTCTACGGCGGTACTTCGCTTCTGATTCTCGTCGGTGTTGTGCTCGATACTCTGCAGCAGGTGGAAAGTTATTTGCTGATGCGCCACTACGACGGCCTCATGAAGACCGGTCGTCTCAGCGGGCGCTCAGGTATGTAGTTCTTTGAATAAAAAGTGAAAGGTTGTGATTAAGCCTAAGACAGAAGAAGAGATTGAGCTTTTACGCGAGAACGCCATCATCGTCTCCAAGACGCTGGCGGAAGTCGGTAAAGCGGTAGCCCCAGGTGTGACAACTGCAGAGTTGAATAGGGTGGCCGAGACTTTCATTCGCGACAACGGCGCAATCCCGAGCTTCCTCGGTTTCGAAGGCTTCCCTGCAGCCATCTGTGCCTCAGTCAACGATGTTGTAGTCCACGGATTTCCGTCAGACTATGTCCTCAAGGAGGGCGACATCGTGACGGCGGACATTGGCACGCTCTACAAGGGCTATAACGGCGATTCGGCATACACCTTCCCGGTAGGGGAGGTGGACGCCGAGACCCGCAAGCTCCTCGACGTGACGAAGGCCTCGCTCTACAAAGGCATTGAAGCGGCTGTGGCAGGTGCGCGGACCGGAGATATCGGATACGCGGTACAATCGTATGCTGAATCGTACGGATTCTCAGTGGTACGTGAGCTTGAGGGCCACGGTATCGGGAAGAGTATGCACGAAGACCCGGGTGTGCCGAACTATGGCAGGCGCGGGCACGGAACCCACCTCGTGGACGGTATGGTCATCTGCATCGAGCCGATGATCAACGCCGGAGGCAGGGGAGTGTATCTCGCCCGCAACAACTGGTCAGTCAAGACCTCCGACCACAAGAATGCGGCACATTACGAGCTTACGGTTGTTGTCCGAAAAGGTCGTGCCGAGCAGCTCTCAACCTTCGATTTTATCGAGAAAGATGGCGGGATTAAATTTTAAAGTGTTATTTTTATGTCAAAACAGGTAGCAATAGAACAAGATGGAAAGGTTATAGAGACCCTTCCCAACGCGATGTTCAAGGTCGAGCTTGAGAACGGTCACGTCCTGCTCTGCAACATTTCGGGCAAGATGCGCATGAACTTTATCCATATACTTCTTGGCGACAAGGTTAGGGTAGAAATATCACCGTACGATTTGACCAAAGGCAGAATATCTTTCAGATACAAATAAAAACTCACAGATATGAAAGTCAAGACATCCATCAAGAAGCGCAGCGAAGACTGCAAGATCGTAAGGCGCAAGGGTCGCCTCTACGTCATCTGCAAGAAGAACCCGAAGTTCAAGATGCGCCAGGGATAATAATCAGTAACAAATTAAGTAAAGTATAATTATGGCAAGAATAGCCGGTGTTGATTTACCAAACAACAAACACGGAGAGATAGGTCTGACCTATATCTTCGGTATCGGCCGCCCTTCAGCAAAGAGGATTCTCGAGAAGTGCGGTGTCGATCCTACGATTAAAGTCGGTGACTGGAACGACGAGCAGATTGCCAAGATCCGCGCTGAGATCAATGCTGAGTACAAGATCGAGGGTGAGCTCCGTTCTTCCGTCCAGATGGACATCAAGCGTCTCATGGATATCGGTTGCTATCGTGGAATCCGTCATCGTCTCGGACTCCCTGTTCGCGGCCAGAGCACCAAGAACAACGCCCGTACCCGCAAGGGTCGTAAGAAGACCGTTGCCAACAAGAAGAAGGCGACCAAGTAATCATTGATGAATTATGGCAAAGAAAACTACAACATCCAAGAGAGTTGTCAAGGTTGAAGCTTATGGCGAGGCTCATATTTCATCAACCTTCAACAATGTTATCGTGTCTCTCACCAATGCTCAGGGCCAGGTGATCAGCTGGGGCTCAGCGGGCAAGTGCGGTTTCAGAGGCTCAAAGAAGAACACCCCTTATGCAGCCCAGATGGCTGCAGAGGATGCTGCCAAGACCGCGTTCGACGCAGGTCTCCGCAGGGTTAAGTGCTATGTCAAGGGCCCGGGTGCAGGTCGTGAATCCGCCATCCGTACCATCAACAACGCAGGTATCGTAGTTACCGAGATCGTCGACGTTACCCCGATGCCGCACAATGGATGCAGACCGAAAGGCCGTCGTAAAGTTTAATTTTAAAAAAGTAAGACTGATATGGCAAGATATACAGGTCCTAGCACCAAAATCGCCCGTAAGTTCGGCGAGCCTATTTTCGGTTCAGACAAATATTTCGAGAAGAGAAACTACCCTCCGGGACAGCACGGACTTGCCGCAAAGCGCAAGAAGTCAAAGGACTACTCCATGCAGCTCAAGGAGAAGCAGAAGGTCAAGTATATGTACGGAGTGCTGGAGCGTCAGTTCCACAACACCTACAACAAGGCCTGCCGTCTCTCCGGACAGAAGGGTGAGAACCTCCTCTTCCTCCTCGAGAGCCGTCTCGACAATATCGTTTACCGCCTCGGCATCGCTCCTACACGTGCGGCTGCACGCCAGCTCGTGTCCCATCATCACATCACCCTCAACGGCGTTGTCGCCAGCATCCCTTCAACTCAGGTGAAGCCGGGTGACGTCGTTGCGGTCAGGGAGAGATCGAAGAGCCTTGAGGTCATCCAGAACAGCGTTGCTTCCCTTACGAAGTACTCATGGCTGGACTTCGACGCCAAGACTCTCACGGGCAAGTACCTCAATGTTCCTACCAGGGCTGAAATCCCTGAGAACATCAACGAGCAGCTCATCGTCGACCTCTACTCCAAGTAACATTTAACACCAGACAAATATGGCAATCTTAGCATTTCAGAAACCTGACAGGGTCATCTTGCTCGAAAGCACCGAGACCGTCGGCCGTTTCGAATTCCGCCCTCTTGAGCCGGGATACGGTCAGACAATCGGCAACGCTCTTCGTCGCATCCTGCTTGCCTCTTTGGAAGGTTTTGCTATCAGTCAGATCAAGATCTCCGGCGTAGAGCAGGAGTTCGCGACCATCCCGGGCGTCATCGAGGGTATGCAGGACATCATCCTCAACCTCAAGCAGGTACGCTTCCGCCGCATGGTCGAGACGGTCGATACTGAGACGGCAAACATCGTCATCAGCGGCAAGAAGGAGTTTACGGCAGAAGATATCTCAAAGGGATTGTCTTCCTTTATGGTGTTGAATCCGGAACTTCACATCTGCTCACTTGAGCCTTCAGTAAAGCTCGAAATCGCGATCACCATCACCAAGGGACGCGGCTTCGTGCCTGCAGAGGAGCTCAGGGATGAGAATACCCCAATCGGTACCATCCCTATCGATGCAATCTACACTCCTATCCGCAAGGTCAACTGGAGCGTCGAGAACTATCGCGTGGAGCAGAAGACCGACTACGAGAAGCTCAATCTCGAGATCGTGACCGACGGTTCCATCTCCCCTAATTCCGCACTTCATGAAGCGGCCAACATCCTTATCTATCACTTCAAGCTCTTCACCGACGAGAAGAAGATGTCGATGGAGAACACCGTGGAGCCTGATACCAAGGAGCTGGACGAGGAGTCTCTCCGCATGAGGCACCTCCTGCTTACCAAGCTTTCCGACGTGGGACTGTCCGTCCGTGCGTTCAACTGCCTCAAGGCGGCTGACATCGACACCTTCGCCGACCTCGTGTCCTACTCCCGCGCCGAGCTGATGAAGTTCCGCAATTTCGGGCGCAAGTCGCTCAACGAGATTGATCTCCTTGTCGAGAAGATGAAGCTTTCATTCGGAATGGATGTCACAAAGTATAATATCGAACCAAAGAAAAAGAATATCGAAAGATGAGACACAATAAAGCTATAAATCATCTTGGACGCAAGAGCGGACACCGCAAGGCACTTCTCTCCAACATGGCCGCCTCTCTCATTCTCGAGAAGAGGATTACCACCACAGTTGCGAAGGCCAAGGCCCTCAGGAGCTATGTGGAGCCGCTTATCACCAAGTCCAAGGAGGATACGACCCACAACCGTCGTGTCGTCTTCAGCTACCTCAAGTCCAAGGAAGCCGTCACGGAGCTCTTCCGCAATGTCGCTCCGAAGATTGCTGAGCGTCCGGGCGGATATACCCGTGTGCTTCACATAGGTTTCCGTCAGGGAGATGCTGCTGAAATGGCTCTCATTGAGCTCGTTGACTTCAACGAGGCCGCTCTCGCTTCTACTGCCAAGGCAGAGAAGAAGACCACCCGCAGAAGCCGCGCCAAGAAGGCCGAAGCACCTGTGGAGGCACCTCCTCAGGAGGTCCAGCAGGACGAGCAGCCAAAGGCTGAGTAAAACGTTAAGGGGGAAGTTCGGGCTTCCCCCTTTTTTATTTTTTATACCTTTAACCAAAACTTTCTGCCAAAATGAATACTCTATTCTACGCAGTGCCTGCCGCAGCAGTGCTCGCACTCGCATTCGCCTATTATTTCTTCCGCCAGATGAGGCGTGAAGACGAGGGAACTCCGACTATGAAGCAGATTGCTCAGTATGTGCGCGAAGGTGCCATGGCCTACCTCAAGCAGCAGTACAAGGTCGTAACTATTGTATTTGTCATCCTTGCTGCATTTTTCGCCGTGCTTGCCTACGGTTTCGGCGTCCAGAACTCCTGGGTGCCATTCGCTTTCTTGACCGGAGGCTTCTTCTCCGGACTTGCCGGATTTATCGGTATGAAGACCGCCACTTACGCCTCCGGGCGCACCGCCAACGCTGCCAGGCGCTCACTTAACGCCGGACTCAAGCTCGCGTTCCGTTCCGGCGCCGTGATGGGTCTTACCGTTGTAGGCCTCGGGCTTCTAGACATCGCCCTTTGGTTTGTGATCCTCAACGCCTGCGTGCAGGAAGCTACTATGTCTCAGAAACTTATCGTCATTACCACCACGATGCTTACCTTCGGTATGGGTGCTTCCACCCAGGCCCTTTTCGCCAGGGTCGGCGGCGGCATCTACACCAAGGCCGCCGATGTGGGTGCCGACCTAGTGGGCAAGGTTGAGACCGAACTCCCCGAGGACGACCCGCGCAACCCTGCCACCATTGCCGACAATGTCGGTGACAATGTGGGAGATGTGGCCGGTATGGGCGCAGACCTCTACGAGTCCTACTGCGGCTCGATTCTCTCCACCATGGCTCTCGGCGCATCGGCATTTTTCTCCGCCGGCCCTGAGGTCCAGATGAAGGCCATCCTTGCTCCGATGCTCATCGCTGCCGTCGGAGTGGCGCTCTCCGTGATAGCCATATTTACCGTCCGTACCCGCGAGGGCGCCGGGATGAAAGAGCTGCTCAAATCCATGAGCTTCGGAACCAACCTCGCCGCTATCTTAAGCGGCATCGCCACCTTCGGAATAATGTATCTCGTGGGTCTGGACAACTGGCTTGGCCTCTCGCTCTCAGTGGTGAGCGGACTGCTGGCCGGAGTGGTCATCGGCAAATCCACCGAATACTATACCTCCCACTCCTACAAGCCGACACAGAAGCTGGCTGAGGCTGCCCAGACCGGCCCTGCCACCGTCATCATCAGCGGCGTGGGTCTCGGAATGCTCTCCACGGCCATCCCTGTGGTGACCATCGCCGTCGCCATCATCCTTGCCTACCTCTGCGCCATCGGTTTCGATGTGCAGAATATGGTCAGCGCTTCCAACCTCTCGCTGGGCCTCTACGGAGTCGCCATCGCAGCGGTCGGGATGCTCTCCACTCTCGGCATTACCCTCGCCACCGACGCCTACGGCCCTATCGCCGATAATGCCGGAGGCAACGCCCAGATGAGCGAGCTGGAGCCTGAGGTAAGGGAGCGCACCGATGTGCTTGACGCCCTCGGCAACACCACCGCCGCCACCGGCAAGGGCTTTGCTATCGGCTCGGCGGCCCTCACCGGCCTCGCGCTGCTCGCCTCCTACATTGAGGAGATTAAGATTGCTCTCGTCCGCGTGGGGGAGGCTGTCGTCGGAGTCGGCGGCCGCCTTATCGAAAACGCTTCCGATGCGAGCATACTCGACATTCTGGCCTACTACAAGGTCGATATTATGAACCCTGCCGTGCTGGCTGGCGTATTCATCGGGGCGATGATGGCCTTCCTCTTCTGCGGCCTGACGATGAATGCAGTTGGCCGCGCCGCCGGCAAGATGGTGAGCGAGGTACGCCGCCAGTTCCGCGAGATCAAGGGTATCCTCACCGGCGAGGCGACTCCTGAATACGACCGCTGCGTGGAGATTTCCACCCGCGCCGCGCAGAAGGAGATGCTGGTGCCGTCGCTCGTGGCGATTGTCGTGCCGGTGCTGACCGGTATGCTGCTCGGCGTGGCCGGAGTGATGGGCCTGCTCATCGGCGGACTTGGCTCCGGTTTCGTGCTCGCAATCTTCATGGCCAATTCCGGCGGAGCCTGGGACAATGCCAAGAAGTTCGTCGAGGAGGGTAATTACGGCGGCAAGAATTCTGACTCTCATCACGCCACCGTGGTCGGAGACACTGTAGGCGACCCGTTCAAGGACACCTCCGGCCCGTCCCTCAACATCCTTATCAAGCTGATGAGCATGGTCAGCATCGTCATGGCCGGCCTAACCGTCGCTTTCCATTTGATTTAAGCGAAAATATTTTGTAATTCCGCAAAACTGTTGTACATTTGCAGTCCCAAAACCGCCCTTGGTGGTTAGGGATTGCTTATTGAGATATGGTGTAATGGTAGCACTACAGATTCTGGCTCTGTCAGTGAGGGTTCGAATCCTTCTATCTCAACTAATCTTGCCCCGTCAGGGGTTATGATGGCGGGGTAGCTCAGCTGGTTAGAGCGTCGGATTCATAATCCGGAGGTCGTGGGATCATGCCCCACTCCCGCTACAACGCATCAAAAAAATCAAAGTGCTGGAGTTACGCTCCGGCTTTTTTTATAAATAAACCACAGCAAGGCAATGCACGACAAGCAGATATTCACCATCCATGATGCGCAGAAACTCACAGGGCCCTCTGCATTCATGACGATGCTCAAACCTGCCGGCTCCGCCTGCAACCTCGACTGCAGCTACTGCTATTACCTCGACAAGGCCGTGCAATACGGCGGCAGGGAATCCCTGATGAGCATAGACCTGCTCGAAGAATATGTGCGCCAGTACATCGAGGCCAACGATGTCGACAAGGTGACCTTCTGCTGGCACGGAGGCGAGCCGACCCTGGTGGGACTGGACTACTATCGCAAGGCAATCGAGTTTCAGCGCAAATATGCCGATGGCAAGGAGATCGAGAACACGATGCAGACTAACGGTACGCTCATCAATGAGCAGTGGTGCAACTTCTTCGCTGACAACAACTTCCTGGTAGGCATCTCGCTTGATGGTCCCAAGGATATCCACGATGCGTTCAGGCACACGCGGCGCCTCAAGCCCACCTTCGACCGCGTGATGGAGACCATCCGTCTCTTCCGTCGCAGCGGCGTACAGTTCAACACTCTGAGCGTGGTCAACAGGCTCTGCGAGGGCCGAGGGGAGGAGATCTACCGCTTCTTCCGCGACACCGTGGGGAGCCACTATATGCAGTTCCTCCCGGCGGTCGAGCATACTGTCGTGAAGGAGAACTTCCACCGTCCGCTGATAGTTTCCCCCGAGACTCCGGGTGCGCAGCTTGCGCCGTGGAGCGTCTCCGCGGAGGGCTACGGGCGCTTCCTCTGTGACATTTTCGACCAATGGGTGCGACGCGACGTGGGCGAATACTATGTGCAGATGTTCGACGCCACGCTCTCCCAGTGGTGCGGATTGCCTCCGGGAGTGTGCACAATGGGTGAGACCTGCGGCGATGCGCTGGTTGTGGAGCACAACGGCGATGTGTATTCCTGCGACCACTTCGTCTATCCGCAATACCTGCTCGGCAATATCCGCGAGTCTCCGCTCAAGGAGTTGTATACCACGCAGAAGCGCATCCGCTTCGGCCTTGCCAAGCGCAACGCCCTGCCTGCCGGGTGCCTCAAGTGTAAGTATTTCTTCGCCTGCCACGGCGAATGTCCGAAGCACCGCTTCGAGACGGCGGAGGACGGCAGCCGGCGCAACTCCCTCTGCGACGGGCTCCGAATGTATTTCGAGCACGTCAGCCCGTATATGGACTATATGAAGGAACGCCTTCTCAACAATCAGCCGCCGGCATTCGTGATGGCTTTCGCCCGCCAGCGGCTCGGACAGTAGGAATTTGCGTATATTTGCCCTGTTATGAAGAGAATAATAATGCTCGCGGCACTGCTGTGCTGCGCCCTGGCCCCTGCCTGCGCACAGGAAGGGGAGTGGGCGGTAGTCAACACTTCATCCTGCTTCCTGCGTCTTAAACCCGACTATGAGTCCGGGCTCGAATCGCAGTGTCTGATGGGCACGGTGCTGAAAGTGTCGGGCTCCGAACGCTATTGGCGTAAGGTCGAGGCTCCAGACTACAAGGACTGCTGGACCAATGCACTGACCCTCGTGCGTATGGACGAGGCGCAGAAAGACGCCTACATCGCAGCGCCGAAAATGATTTGCACGGCTGAATACAGCCACCTCTATGCCGCACCGGGCGCGGAGCGGATCGCCGATTTCCTGATGGGCGACATAGTTAGAGCCTCAAGCGGCAGCAGGCAGGGCTGGACCGAAGTGCTGATGGCCGACGGGCGCAAGGCCTGGGTGCCGTCGGCGGATGTGATGCCTCTGGACGAGTGGCAGGCCTCCCGCAGCGCCACCGAGGAGAATCTCGTCAGCTTCGCTCGTACCCTGCTCGGCACTCCATATATGTGGGGTGGCATTAGCATAAAGCACTTCGACTGCAGCGGCTTCACCAAGTTCGTCTATATGATGAACGGCATCGTCCTCCCGCGCAACGCAAGGGAGCAGATCCGCTGCGGGGTGGAAATCCCGTTTGACTTTAGCAGGATGCGCCCCGGCGACCTGGTCTTCTTCGGACGGCTTGACGGCAGTGGGAAGCCTGTCTCCGTCACCCACGTGGCGATGTACATAGGCGACGGGCGGATCATCCACTCCTCCCAGCTTGTGCGCATCAACTCCCTGCGCGATGGGCTTCCCGACAGCTACGGCAGGACCCCGATTGCCGTCCGCCGCATACTCGGCCATACTGAGGGACTCGCGCCGGTATGGTATCATAAATAAAATTTGCTATCTTTGTGCACTAATTGTAAACATCAGTAATTATGAACTTAAGAGGTATCAAGAAGGACATTGAATATGTGCTTGGAGCTTTCATCGAGGATTGCTCAGTAGTCGCAGCTGTCAACGATAAGGCCTGCAGTAACGCCCAGTCCCTGATTGAAGAGGCTGTGGATCTGTACAACGAACTCCGTGACAAGGTCAACGCAAAGTTCGAGGGCACAAGCAAGGCCTACTACAACGCTCTCCGCAAGGAAATCCTCACCAAAACGGACGCTCTTTACGAAAAGCTCAGCGCAGCGGTAAAGGAAACCGTTGCAAAATGAGGTTCCGCACAATAGCCCTAATATCAGTCGCGCTCCTGCTTTTCGGCTGGAGCGCGACTGCTGCTATCCCGCCCACCAAAGCGCAGCAGACGGTCGAGGAGGTATGCTCCCGTCCGCCACTCGCCTCATCAGTGGTGGGAGTCTTCGCCGTCAGGATGGACGGCGACACCCTCGCGAACTGGAACTCTCGCGTGCGGCTTGTCCCGGCCTCCAATATGAAACTCATTACCACGGGGCTGGCTCTCAATAACTTGGGCGCCGACTTCCGCTTCGAGACCAAGCTCGGCTACAGCGGAGAAATCCGTGACGGGGTCCTGCACGGCGACCTCTACATCATCGGCGGCGGCGACCCCACGACGGGCTCCAAGTCCGACTGCGCCGAACCGGTGGCCGCGACCTTCGCGAGCTGGCAAAAACTGCTCGCCAAGGCCGGCATCACCGCCATCGACGGCCGCATCATAGCTGACCCGCGCTACTTCGACACCGTGACCCCGGAGGGGATGGGCTGGACCTACGACGACCTCGGCACCAACTACGGCGCCGGTCCGGTAGGGCTCAATTTTTTCGAGAATGCACAGAACTTCCTCATTACTCCGGGTACCGAGGGCTCCGCTCCCAACATCAGCCCCCGCTATCCCGACACCCCGTGGATGAGCTGGTCCAACCACGCTTTCACCGGCAAGGCCAGGACCCGGAATACGGTCTATTACATCAACACCCACCTCGCCCCGGCAGGAGAGTTCGGCGGCAGTTTCCCCTCCGACCGCAAAGGCTACACGCTCGAGTGCTCCAACCGCTTCGCCCCGTACACCTGCGCTTACTATTTCTATAACTTCCTTAAAGACAGGGGGATAGAGGTAAAGGGCGGCTACGCCGACATAAGTCCGTCCGGCTATGTACGCACAAAGCCCGGAGTTCTCGATGAGGGAGAGAAGGCCCGTAAGGCAGAAGAGCTTACCGTCATCGGAAGCACCTTCTCCCCGAGGCTTGCCCTGATTGCCAGGGACACCAACTGCGAGAGCGACAACTTCTTCGCCGAGACCCTGCTCAAGACGCTCGCCGTTAGCAAGGGACGCTCTTCGCAGTACGACTCGTGCGTTGCCGCGGCCGAGGACGCCCTCACCGCGCTGGGACTCAACCCCGCCTCCGGATGCCGCATCTTTGACGGCAGCGGGCTCTCGCGCAAGAACTTCGTCTCGGCTTCATTCTTCGTTAATTTTCTCAAAAAGATGCTCTCCAGTCCTGTCGCCGAGGCTTATATCGCCTCGCTTCCGCACCCGGGAGGCAAAGGGACGCTAGAATTCAAATTCCCCGCTGCCGACGAGCAGCTGCGCTCACGCATCAGGATGAAGAGCGGCTCGATGAACGGCATACTCTGTTACAGCGGCTACATCCTCTCCGCCGACGGAGACCCTGCCCACACGGTAGTGTTCTCGCTGCTTACCAACAACTCCGTAGGTTCGTCCTGGGTGATAACTCCGCCTGTTGACCGCATAATCGAGGCGCTGGCGGCTGAGAATTGACAGATTATTCTTACATTTGTGGATATGCGGAACTTTTTACCACTTTTGCTCCTGTCGATGCTGTGCTCCTGCACTGCCATCTCCTCGATTATACACGACGACGAGGTGGTGGCGAGAGTTGGCAAGGACAAGCTATACAAGTCCGAGCTGCTCCGCTTCATTCCGCAGTCGTCCAGCCCTGAGGACAGCGCCAAGCTCGCTTCGCGCTACATCAACTCCTGGGCGACGGACCGCCTCTACCTCAAGGTGGCAGAGGACCAGCTCTCCAAATCCGAGATTGACGTCTCCGCCGAGCTTGAGGCCTACAGGCTCTCGCTGGTCAAGTACCGCTACGAGCAGCGCTACATCAGCGACCGTCTCGACACCCTCGTCACTGATGTGCAGGTCGCCGCGTACTACGAGGCCCACAAGGCCGATTTCGTCCTGCAGAGGCCGATACTCAAGGTACGCTTCGTGGACCTGATGAAGGACTCGCCCAACAAGGCCGACATCCTGCGCTACCTCGCTTCCGAGGACCACGACGAGTTCAGCCGCGCCGACTCCCTTACGGTGTCCACGGCGCTGCGCTACTTCGACAATTCCGATGTCTGGATGGACTCCAGGGACCTTGCGCTCGAGTTCGGGGTGGACTATCCCGTGATGCTTGACGCGCTGAAGGACAATATGATAAAGATTGAGCCGGAGGGCCGCGGCGACCTGCTTGTCGCCTATGTCTGCGACATTCAGCGCAGCGGGGTCGCGCCGGTCGAATTCTGCGCCGAGCAAATCCGAGACATCATTTTGAGTGCAAGGAAACACGAGCTCGTGAAAGGTTTGGAACGGGACTTGCTTGAGACAGCGCTCGGAAACAAACAATTCGTAATTTATTGACAGATGAAACAGAGTTTGAAAACAATAGCCGTCGTGCTTCTCCTTTCTGTCTGCGGCGCTGCGTCCGCGCAGAAATACAACGGTGTGGTGGACAAGTCAGTGGCAGTGGTGGGCAACGAGCTCATAACCCTCTCCGACCTGGAGTCTCAGGTGCAGATGCTCCGCGCCCAGGGCTATGCCTCCGATAAGAACATCCGCTGCGAATTGCTCGAGAGCATGATGGAGTCCAAGCTCTTCCTGATGCAGGCCCGTATCGACTCCCTGAGCATCAACAACGAGATGGTCTCAGCCGAGCTCAGCCAGCGCATGGATCAGGTGCGTACCGCTCTCGGGGGCGACGAGGAAGTGGAGAAATATTTCAACAAGCCGCTCTACCGTCTGCGCCAGGAATGGATGCAGCAGATTGAGGAGCAGAGCCTTACCCAGCAGGAGCAGCAGCAGATAGCAGGCAATATCCCGGAGCTCACTCCGTACGATGTCAAGCAGTACCTCGACACTGCCGATGTGTCCTTGCTGCCGCAGATTCCGGACAAATACCAGATGAGCCAGATATGCATATATCCGGACCGCGAAGCCGCCGCGATGGCGGTCAAGGAGAGGCTGCTCTCCATCCGCGAGCGCATCATCAACGGCGAGAAATTCTCTACCCTCGCGCGCCTCTATTCCGAAGACCCGGGCAGCGCCCGCAAGGGAGGCGAGCTCGGACTCATGTCTAAGTCAATATTCTGGCCGGCATTCTCCGATGCTGCCATGTCCCTCAAGCCGGGCGTGATTTCCCAGATCGTAGAAACCCCCGACGGATACCATATCATCGAAGTGCTTGAAAAGAAGGGAGATATGTTCAATGCAAGGCATATCCTCATCAAGCCTCAGTACACCTCCGAAGACCAGGAGAAGGCGTTCAAGCGCCTCGACAGCCTCCGCACCGCCATCGTCAAGGACAGCGCAATCACCTTCGAACTCGCGGCCCGCTTCTACTCCGAGGACCCTGCCACCCGCACCAACGGCGGCCAGATGGCAGACCCTAACACGGGCTCGGCCTACTTCGAAGTTGACCAGCTCAAGCCTCAGGACTATGCGGCCGTCAAGGACCTCAAGCCGGGCGAGGTGTCGGAGCCTATCGCATCCCTCGACAACGAGGGCCGCAGCGGCAACCTCGTTTACAAAATTGTCCGCCTCGACAAGATAGTGCCGGCTCATACCGCCAACTTTGAGAACGACTACACCGAGCTCCTCGCCGCCGTCAAGAACAAACGGCAGCTGGAAGCAGTGGACAAGTTTGTCGAAGACAAGATAAATGTTACCTACATAGTCATCGACCCGATGTTCGGGGACTGTGACTTCAGCCGCAAAGGATGGGCTCAAAAAGTCAGAAAGGAAGACTGATAGCAGCCCTCTGCCTGCTGCTCTCCGCCAAATTCTCTCTGTGCGCCCAGGAACAGGGCGGGCAGAGAGATTCTCTATTGCGACTGATGAGCGCCAGCTACATCGAGCAGCTGGAGGTCGGGGACGACTATGTGCGCCGCACCATCGACGCCACCTTTCTGCACAACGGCACCTACCTTATCTGCGATAGCGCCCTCTGGAGCCAGAATACCAACATCATCAACTGCATGGGACACGTGCGGATGATTCAAGGCGACACGGAGCTGACGAGCGAAGTGCTTGACTACCTGATAGATGAGGACCTGGCGCAGTTCCGCGGGTCCGTGGTCCAGCTGCACGACAAAGAGGAGAATACCCTCCGCACCAAAATCCTGGACTACAATACAAAGGACAGCCTGGCGGTCTTCCGGGGCGGCGCGTCGATGCGCAGCTCGGACGGGCAGATTATCGAGAGCGACGAGGGTCGCTACTACAACGACCTTAGTCTCTTCAAGTTCATCGGCAATGTCAACATGTACACGGATTCCGTGTTTGTACGTACCGATTCGCTTGACTATCAATCCGATAATAACAAGGCCATATTCCTCTCGCCGATAGATTTCCGCAAGGACGACAACCTGCTTTCCGCCGGAGCGGGCTGGTATAGGCGGGCCGACAACCTCTTTTTTTTCCGAGACAATGTGCGCGCTCTTACCAAGGATCAGGAGAGCTGGAGCGACACGCTTTACTTCTACCGCGCCAGCAACGATGTGCTGATGCGGGGCCGCGTGCAGGTGCAGGACACCACCCGCAGCTCTGCGGCGCTATCCGACTACCTCTTCTACCGCGACACTATCCGGCAGGTGACTCTGCGCGACAACGCGGCGGTGGCTATGTGGCAGAAGAGCGAGGAGAAGATAGACACGACCTATTTCGGGGCTGATACCCTGATTTACCATACTCAGCGCCGCTGCGACATCCCCAAGGCCGAAATCACCGCAGCCGAAGAGCGGCTCAAGGCCATCAACGGCGACCCGGTGAGCGAGTTCCGGCGCCGTGCCGCGGAGCAGGCCGCCAAGGACAAGGAAGCCTCGGCGCAGAAGAAAAACGGCAATCGCCCGATGCCTAAGGCGGCATCCAACAATAACGGCAAATCTTCCTCCAGGCCGGCTGCTCCTTCTAATGAAAAGCCCAAGGCTCCCGAAAAAGCCAAGGTGCCCGAGACCGTAAAATCCCCGGCAGACAGCTCTCTTGCCGCCGCGCCTCTGGACAGCACCGCCATAGCTCCGGCGCTCGACAGTCTCTCCGTGGGCTCCGACAGCCTTGCGGTACAGGCGGACAGCCTCGTTTCGCCGACTGACAGCCTCGCTGCAGTGGCCGACAGTCTCGCGATGCTCCCGCCGCCAGACACCTCCAGGGTCGGTTTTATGAGGGGCATAGGCAATGTCAAGATATTCCGCAAAGATATCCAGGTGCGCTGCGATTCGATGTGGTTCAGCGAGTTGGATTCGATTGCCCGTTTCTATAAAGAGCCTCTTGTCTGGAACGAGGGCAGGCGGCAATACAGTGCCGACAGCCTCTTCGTGCTCGTCAAGAGCGAGGGCCCGGACCGGGCCAGCCTGATGTCCAACGCCTTCATCGCCGTGCAGGAGGACAGCACCCTCTTCGACCAGATCAAGGGTTCGGAGGTGATGGCTTACTTCGACTCCGAGACCCAGCTGCGCCGCTTCGATGCCCTGGGAGGGGTCACGGCCATATTCTACCTGCAGGAGGACGATGCCTTCGCGACCGTCAACAAGGTCGAGTCCAAGATGCTCTCCGCCACTCTCAAGGACGGTGATGTGGAGCGGGTCTATTATTTCGAAAGTCCAAAGAACGACGCCTACCCTATAGTCCAGCTGCCTGAGCGCGACAGGACTCTCAAGGGTCTGCAGTGGAAGCCGGAGCTACGGCCTGCGGGCAGGACGGACATCACTGAGCTTGAGTTGCGCCCTTCCGAGCGGGCTGAGCTCGAGAGCCGCCCGCAGGCTCAGTTCAAATATACCGACATCTACTTCCCGGGCTATATGGAGGAGGTGCACAGGATACTCGCAGAGGCTAAAATCCGCCGCGAGACCCGCGCATCCGAGCCTGCCGACAGTCTCTCCGCTCCTAAGGACAGCCTCGCAACGGCTTCCGATAGTCTTGCGGTCACCGCCGACAGCCTTGCCGCCCGCGATTCCCTCGGCATAGCCCTCAAGGATTCGCTCGCCGTGGCGGGGGACAGTCTCGCCGTCAAGGATTCAGTAGGCGTTGCCGCCACTGAGGAGCAGTATATGAGCAAGGCCGAGCTCCGCAGAGCTATGCGCCGCGCTCGCCGCGATGCCCGCTGGGCCGAACTGGACGCGCGCGATGCGGCCCGTGCCGCTGCAAAGGAGCAGAAGAGGGAGGAGCGCCGCCGCCGCAAGGAAGAGCGCCGCGCGGCCCGCGCCGCCAAACAGGAAGCCAAGGACAACGCATTACTGCAGAAGTACATAGAATATTACCAGAAACAGAAAGAAAGAGATGAAAGAAAACAGCAATCTGAGTCTGCCCGAGAACGCACATCGGGAGTTGAAGCCGGGGGAAGTGTATCGGCCCCTGCTGAGTCCGAACGAGAAACCGCTTGAGGTAACTCCGTATTCCGTTACCCTCGGCCTGCTGATGACCGTACTCTTCTCGGCAGCCGCAGCGTTCCTCGGCCTCAAGGTCGGACAGGTTTTTGAGGCTGCCATCCCTATCGCCATCATTGCGGTGGGTATGACCGGCGCACTTGGCAAGAAGGGCGGCCTTGGCCAAAATGTCATCATCCAGAGCATCGGAGCCTGCTCCGGTGTGGTCGTGGCAGGTGCGGTGTTTACCCTCCCGGCCATCTACATCCTCGGACTTGACGTCAATTTCTTCCAGATGTTCCTCAGCTCCGCACTCGGAGGTTTCCTCGGCATCCTCTTCCTGATACCGTTCCGCAAGTACTTCGTCAAGGAGATGCACGGCAAATATCCTTTCCCTGAGGCTACTGCCACCGCACAGGTGCTCGTCAGCGGCGAGAGTGGCGGCAAGAGCGCCAAGACCCTGCTCGCAGCGGGCCTCGTGGGCGGTCTCTACGACTTTGCAGTCTCCACTTTCGGCAGCTGGGCCGAGACCCTCAGCACCACCGTGATGCACTGGGGGCAGGTCGTTGCCGACAAGGCGAAGCTCGTACTCAAGCTCAACACCGGCGCCGCCGTGCTCGGACTCGGCTACATCGTCGGACTCAAATATGCATTCATCATCTGCTGTGGTTCGTTCCTCGTGTGGCTGGTAATCATTCCTCTGATGAATCTCATTTGGGGCGGTGATATCATCGACTTGATGGGCACAGGCATCAATATGACCGTATCCGAGATGTCTCCGGACCAGATTTTCAAGGAATATGCCCGCCACATCGGCATCGGAGGCATCGCTACCGCCGGCGTGATTGGCATTATCAAGAGTGCCGGAGTGATCAAGAGCGCCATCGGCCTTGCTGCCGGCGAGTTCCGCCGCAAAGATGGCACCGCCGTCCCGGCTCCGGAGCGCACGCAGGAGGATATCCCGATGAAGTCCGTCGTCTGGGGCATTGCCATCGCCTTGATTGCAGTGTTTGCATTTTTCGCCCTCGGCGGCGTTGTAGATAATGTCTGGCAGGCGCTTATCGGCCTTGTGATTGTGGCCGTGATTTCATTCCTCTTTACCACCGTTGCTGCCAACGCCATCGCCATCGTGGGCTCCAACCCTGTCAGCGGCATGACTATTATGACCTTGATTATCACGGCATTGGTGCTCGTTCTCGTGGGGCTCAAGGGTAACGCGGGTATGGTTGCTGCTCTGATTATCGGCGGCGTGGTCTGCACTGCTCTCTCCACCGCCGGCGGCCTCATCACCGACTTCAAGATTGGCTACTGGATCGGCACGACCCCGCGTAAGCAGGAGACCTGGAAGTTCGTCGGCGTGCTGGTGGCTGCGGCTACTGTGGGCGGCGTTATGCTCATTCTCAATAAGACTTACGGATTCACGGGGGAGGGCGCGCTTGTCGCTCCTCAGGCCAATGCGATGGCTGCCGTGATTCAGCCGATGATGAACGGTGGCAACGCTCCGTGGCTGCTCTACGGCATCGGTGCGCTGATTGCCATCCTGCTCACAGTATTCAAGGTACCTGCCCTGGCATTCTGCCTCGGTATGTTTATCCCTATCGACCTTAACCTGCCTCTGCTGCTCGGCGGTGCCATCTCCTGGTTCGTCAGCTCACGCAGCAAAGACAAGGCTGTCAATGCTGCCCGTCAGGAGAAGGGTACACTCATCGCCAGCGGCTTCATCGCTGGCGGCGCGCTGATGGGAGTTGTCTCAGCCGTGCTTAAGTTCGCCAAGGTTGACTGGTATCTCTACGATTGGAATACCCCGCTCGCGGGCGGCGCTTCCGGCGCGGAAATGATTGCCATCGTGCCGCTCGTGGCGATTTGCCTCTATATGATACTATCGACCCTGCACGATGACAAGAAGTGATTCTCCGTCAATTAGATACAATAATCCCTCCCTCGGCTTTGACGGCCCCGGGAGGGATTGTCGCTTTTATGCAGCGTAGAGCCCGATGATGTTGAGGATGACCTGTGAGGCTTTCTTCATGCTCTCGAGGCTCACCCACTCATAGCGCCCGTGGAAGTTGAGGCCGCCGGCGAAGATGTTCGGGCACGGGAGGCCTCTGAACGAGAGGTTCGCGCCGTCGGTGCCGCCGCGGATAGGCTGGATGCGCGGCTTGATGCCCGCCATCTCCATCGCCTTGACCGCCTTCTCCACCACGTGGTAGTGCGGCTCCACCTGCTCGCGCATATTGTAGTACTGGTCCTTGACCTTGAGCTCCACCGTGCCCTCGCCGTAGCGGCGGTTGATGAAGTCTGCGCACTCGGAGAGCACTTCCTTCTTGCGCTCGAACTTCGCGCGGTCGTGATCCCTTATAATATATGTGAGGCTGGTCTCCTCCACGCTGCCCTTGCAGGCGATGATGTGGAAGAAGCCCTCGTAGTCCTGGGTGTATTCCGGCCTCTGGTCAACTGGCAGCAGGGCGTTGAATTCGCCGGCTATCAGTATGGAATTGAGCATCTTACCCTTGGCGTAGCCCGGGTGTACATTGCGCCCCTGGATATGGACTGAAGCGGATGCTGCGTTGAAGTTCTCGAACTCCAGCTCTCCGACCTCGCCGCCGTCCATCGTGTAGGCGTAGTCGGCGCCGAACTTCTCCACGTCGAACTTCACCACGCCGCGCCCGATTTCCTCGTCAGGGGTAAATCCGATTTTGATTTCGCCGTGCTTGAACTCCGGGTGCTCCATTATATATTGCACCGCGTCCATTATCTCGGCCACTCCCGCCTTGTCGTCGGCTCCGAGCAGGGTCGTGCCGTCGGTGGTGATGAGGGTCTCGCCCTTGTGCGCGAGCAGCTCAGGAAAGTCCTTTGTCTTGAGGCTCATGCCCGGCACGCCCTTGAGAGGGATGTCGCTGCCGTCGTAGTCCTCGATGATTTGCGGCCTGATGTCCGCGCCCGGCGCGTCAGGTGAGGTGTCCACATGCGCGATGAATCCTATCGCGGGCACCTTGTGTCCGATATTCGACGGGATGGTGGCCATCACATAGCCCCACTCGTCAAGTTCAGCCTTGACTCCCAGCGCCTTGAGCTCGTCGCTGAGCATGCTGAGCAGGTTCAGCTCCTTCTTTGCTGACGGCTGGCTCTCGCTCTCCTCGCAGGACTGCGTATCCACAGCCACATAGCGGAGAAATCTATCTTTTATCTCTTCCATAGCAAAATGATTTATTCTTTCAAATATAGCAATTCCTTAATAATAAAATCTCACGATTGCTTGTCTTTTTGGCCATCTGCCCGACATCCACCGCGCTTCCGAAAAGAGTTTGTAAAAAAATTCAAAAAAAATTTGCGGTTTCAAAAATAAAGGCTACCTTTGCAATCCCTTTCGGGGGACAAACAAAGTTCATTGACAATACTGAGAGAGAAAACGAGGTAAAGAAAAGATTATAGTCTGTAAATTTAATGATTCGAAGTTTTTTCGGATCCTGTTAAAAAGTAGGGACTACAATTTCAAAGAAGAATAGGCAAGAGTATAAGCGCGTCTCAGTGATGAGAGCGCGCGAAGATTCACAAACGAGAAAGAGAAGAAGAGCGAACGGGGGATGCCTAGGCTTCCGGAAGCGAAGAAGGACGTGGTAAGCTGCGATAAGCTCCGGGGATTTGCAAACAGGAATTGATCCGGAGATTTCCGAATGGGGGAACCCATGCAGTTGAAGGCTGCATAGCGCGCGAGCGCGGCGAACGCAGGGAACTGAAACATCTTAGTACCTGCAGGAAGAGAAAGAAAATATCGATTTCCTGAGTAGTGGCGAGCGAAAGGGAAAGAGCCCAAACCGGCGGCGTTACGGCGTTGTCGGGGTTGTAGGAGCGTTCATAAAGACTTTTTGATCAACTGGAACTGTCTGGAAAGTCAGTCCGAAGAGGGTGAAAGGCCCGTACAGGTAAAGTCAGAGAGTCGAGAGCGCCACCTGAGTAGGGCGGGGCACGTGGAACCCTGTCTGAATCTGCGGCGACCATGCCGCAAGGCTAAATATTACCGGAAGACCGATAGTGGACCAGTACCGTGAGGGAAAGGTGGGAAGCACCCCGAACAGGGGAGTGAAAAAGAACCTGAAACCGTTCGTTTACAAGCGGTCGGAGCCCGAGAGGGCGACGGCGTGCCTTTTGCATAATGAGCCTACGAGTTGCTTCATGTTGGCAAGGTTAAGCACTTCAGGTGCGTGAGCCGGAGCGAGAGCGAGTCTGAAAAGGGCGTTGAGTCAGCATGAGCAGACGCGAAACCTAGTGATCTACCCATGGCCAGGGTGAAGGTGCCGTAACAGGCACTGGAGGCCCGAACCAGTTTCCGTTGAAAAGGGCTTGGATGAGCTGTGGGTAGGAGTGAAAGGCCAATCAAACTGGGAGATAGCTCGTACTCCCCGAAATGTCTTTAGGGACAGCCTCGG